>NZ_JBHTFQ010000002.1:0-570531 GCF_042666235.1 Halodurantibacterium daqingense
AAACTTTATTGCAGTCCAAGCCTTCCGGGCGAGACGACAGCGGCGACGTCAAGCCGACGTCAAGCCCCCTGAGCAATGGTCCAAAATCTCGCTTACCCAGATCCTTGACCTCCTGTGGGGTGAAAGCCTTGAGGCCATAATAACCGGTCAGCTCCAAAACCCTGACGTCATCATAGATAAATCCCGCAGGGCGACCGACCTGAAGGAACGCAACCCCTCCATGGAAGCGATCACCGATATATGCATCGCGTGTGGTGGCGTAGGCGCGCCATGCCTGGGGGGAACGGAAATAGTAGTATCTTGAGAAGTGGTCGTCGGTCTTCAGCTTTTTCTTGACGTAACTGTCGCAGGCCGACTTGCTGACCTCATGGGATTCCGAGTTATAGCCGATTTCGCCGAGGTCATCTTTGCGGAACAGGTTGAACAGGTCGTTCTGAAAGGCGTAATCCGTGTCAAACTCGCGGGTGACATCGAGGAGAGGCTGAATGCGGCCGGTCTTCAATCCGGAAATTGAAAGACGTCCGGCAGCGGTCATGCGGTAGTCTTTTGACAACGGGCGGAACTCCAACTGACTGGTGCTGAAGGGGTTCACGTAAAGGCTGGGGCACCCAAGTGCGACAGCATTCGTCAGGCCAAGATCATGGAGAAATCTCTCGGTCCTGAAGCCCCGCGTGCCGAAGATCGCGGCCTTGTCGTTCAGCGCGGTGAGCAGCCTGAAGAGGCTGGGTCCGATCGATTCCGGTACCGCAGGCATCTCATCCTGAAGCCCGACGCCGAACGCAAAGATCTTGACGTCGTTCAGCTTCTCGACGAGTGCCGCAGTCGAGGCAAAGCCGACCTCCAGTATCTCGAATAGACCTTCCGCGAGCTTTTCCTTCGCATGTATGATGTTTGCGAAGTTAAGAACGACCCCGTCAAAGTTCTTCTCGACCGGCATGAGTTTCCTCGCGATCGTTTCCTCGGAATCCTCTGGGCGGATACCGGGGAGGCGCCCGATCGTCGAGAGAGATCGGTCACACTCAAAGATCTTGGCGGCCGACTCGGCATGGATGATGTTCCCGTTATTGGGCGTGACCCAATCGTTGTCGAGCTCCAGGCCCGCGAGCGTGTTGAACGTGTCAAGAGGCATGCTGCTACGGTTCAGGTAGCGGCTCTGGCACATGGCAGAACCGCTGTAGGCGGGGGTAAACAGTATCCTCATCGCTCACTCTACTCTTAAGGAATCGCTATCGGGCGCATTACAGGCTTTCACTAAACCATCTTTGTGCCAGATGGGCTATCCCATAGTTTGCGATACAAATCCGTCCGGTCGCTTGACGTAGGTTTCTGAGCATAGGGTCCGGATGTGCACAAGAAACGCACGGAGGTGTGTTGTCTGCTCCGCTTCTGCAGCGCGCTTCTGATCGAAATCGGGGAGCTTCTTGTGGCGCGCAGCTGTGATGGTGTAGTTCGTTGTCTAAGCGGGGATCCCGTGTTGTGTTTGCGTATGTGTGTGGGAGTGCAAGATGAAGTTTAGCCAGCTCAACAGGGACAATGTTCAGCAGTATCTGTGGGCGAACGGAGATCCCTCTGCTCTGTGGATATTTCAGCACATCCCCAAGACGGCTGGGTCATCTCTTACAGTCGAACTTCGAAAAAATCGGCCACCGTACCGAAACTTCTTCGCCGATTTTTCAAGCTCGGTTGGTCCTCGAGATCAGATGCGGGCCTTGGCCGAGACAGCTGATCTGGCGCCGAGCAAAAAGCCTCTCCGCTCTGCATCTGGACATTTCTTTGCCAGTGAGATGGATGTGCTACTTAAGAGGTACCCGGACGCGCGGCTGTTCACATTCGTCCGCGATCCAATCGAGCGCGTTGTTTCGAGTTACCGCTACTCCAGAACGCCCGATCACCCCCAGTGGGAGAAAATGTTGCTCGATTATCCCGATATCGAAACCTTCATCGATCGCTCGCCGATTGCCCGGAATGAAACAGCGTTCTTTATGCTAGGAGTTAGAACAGGAAACGCGCAGGAGGTCGCGAGTGCCGCGCTTGAAAGATTCAATTTTATCGGGTGTTTAGAGAAGTACCCGGCCAGTTTTCGAGCGCTTTCTTCAATGCTCTGGCGTCGCTCGGACCCAGAGGTGCGTGTGCGCGTAACTCACGCGACCGAGCACAACCGCGTCGAGCTTTCTGAGTCGATTAGGGCGCAAATAGAACGAAAAAACTATCTCGATTTGGAAATATACAAGCAAGTCATGAATAAGCTTACAGTTATTGAACGCGCTCTTGAGGCGCCGCCGGGAAATTACTCATAAATAACGCAGAGCCAAAAAGAGCGCTGCAGGAACTGGTTCCTGCAGCCTCGCGCGTGATGCCTTTTTTATTCTGGCACTGTTTCAGTTTCTGGGGCCTTTTTCGGTTTCAAGACTTTGGTGAGGGCACGCAGCGTCTTGCTTGTTCTGCTCGTGCGGTACTTGGGCAGTTCCTGGTTCAGCCCCTCAGCAATGGTCTGGAGACTTGCGGCGATGCGTTCCAGAGTCGCCGTGCCTTCCTCAGTGATCGACACGTAGCTGGCGCGGGCGGCTTCGTCGTCCTTGATGACCGTCACCAAGCCCTGAGCGCTGAGCTTCTTTATCGCGTTGTTGGCGTTCTGGCGGCTGATCCCCAACTTCTTGGCGACGGAGAACGGTCGAATTGGCTCGGTGGTGGCAACCAGATCGAGGAATGCCCAGTGAGTGACGGCAAGCCGGCTTTCGTCGGCCTGCAGGGTTGTTTCGAAGGCGCGCGAGACGCGATCGGCGAGCTTGATCAGCTCTTTCGCGTCGTCAGCGGTTTTCACTACGGTTTCTTCAGGTGCAGGTTCTGACATGATTGTGTCCTTCTGGGTGTTTCTTGCAGCCATTGCTGTCTCCGTTCGCTAGGGCTCACGGCCATTGGCACGTGTCAAAAGTCTCACATGCAGCTTGCGCATTATCGAAGAGGAGTCAAGTTACTTTACTCGAAAGCGCGGCGGGCCAGCACGATCGCGCCTGCTTCGCGCCTTCAAGAAATCCTCAGTCCTTCGCATTTGCCGAGTTTGAGAGCATTCTGAAGAGAGGCACTCGGCTGTGCCTGCTGCGAAGGGCGGCGGGCTGCGCAACAGGTCTTCATGGAGCGTCCGGATCATTTGCCGTCCTTCCGCTCCATGAAGGCCAGCAGCTTTTGTCGGGCACGCAGCTCCAGCATGGCTTCGCCGCAGGCCTCCTGCAGATCCTTTGGCTGCTTCTCGTATTGCTCGCGAATATCGAGCGGATTGGCCCGAAGCGAGTTCTCCATCCCCCGCTTCGCGCCCTCGACCCAACCCTCGATCTCGGAGGGCGGAAGGTCAAACGGACGACTCGCCTCGGCCACCGTTGTCTTGCCTTGGATGATCTCGATCACCAGCGCCGTTTCCGCTTCGCCGTCCACCGGTTGGATGCTCTCGTCCATCGCCAAACGCATCGCTGCGGTCTCGCTTGTAGCATGAGCAGACCTTCACTGGGGCGATACAGGTGTAAACGTCCGTTCCAAGGCACGACTCCTGCCGCAATAAGACGGGCGAAAAGCCGCTGCGCAGCTTCTTCGGCCACTTTTATCGCGAACTGCCGCTGTCTTTCTTCTAGTAGGAAATCTTCAGATCATGGGGTTTGGTAGGCCCGGAGGGACTCGAACCCCCAACCAAGGCGTTATGAGCGCCCTGCTCTAACCATTGAGCTACAGGCCCAGCCCATTTTGCCTAGCAGATCGGGCGGCGTGGTCAAGTCCGGTCATCCTTTGCAGGCGAATGACCAGAGCGGATTGCCCGGGCCGGGCGGATCGTCTATGGGGCAGCAGGATTTCCGCAGCGAAGGGGCGCGCGCCATGACCACCGGGAAGAACGGGCTGACATATGCCGATGCCGGCGTCGATATCGATGCGGGCAATGCGCTTGTGGAGCGGATCAAGCCCGCGGCCAGACGCTCCGCGCGTCCGGGAGTGATGGCGGGGCTTGGCGGCTTCGGCGCGCTGTTCGATCTGCGCGCCGCAGGCTATCAGGATCCGATCCTGGTGGCGGCGACGGATGGCGTGGGGACCAAGCTGCGCATCGCGATCGACACCGGAAATGTGGATACGATCGGAATCGATCTGGTGGCGATGTGCGTCAACGATCTTGTCTGCCAGGGGGCCGAGCCGCTGTTCTTCCTCGACTACTTTGCTACCGGCAAGCTCGACATCGATCAGGCGACGCGGATCATCAACGGTATCGCCGAAGGCTGCGCCGCCTCGGGCTGCGCGCTGGTGGGCGGGGAAACGGCCGAGATGCCGGGCATGTATCACGGCGGCGACTTCGACCTGGCGGGCTTTGCGGTTGGCGCGCTCGAGCGGGGGGCTGACCTGCCCGCAGGCGTCGCGGATGGCGATGTGCTGCTCGGGCTGGCTTCTGACGGAGTCCATTCCAACGGCTATTCGCTGGTGCGCAAGATCGTCGAACGTTCGGGCCTTGGCTGGGATGCGCCGGCACCGTTTGCGGAGGGCGCCCTTGGTGCGGCTCTGCTTGCGCCGACGCGCCTTTACGTCAAGCCCGTTCTGGCGGCGATCCGGGCGGGCGGCGTGCATGCGCTTGCCCATATCACCGGCGGCGGTCTGACCGAAAACCTGCCGCGCGTGCTGCCCGAAGATCTGGGTGCCGAGATCGATCTGGGCGCCTGGCCCCTGCCGCCTGTATTCCGCTGGCTGGCGGGAACGGCCGCGATGGCGGAGGCCGAACTGCTCAAGACGTTCAACGCGGGCATCGGCATGGTGCTTGTCGTGGCAGAAGAGCAGGCCGCGGCAGCCGAGGCGCTGCTGGCCGAGGCGGGGGAAACTGTCCATCGGATCGGACGGATCGCGCCGGGGCAGGGCGTCCGCTATCGCGGCAGCCTTCTGTGAAACGCGTCGCGATCCTGATTTCCGGCGGCGGTTCGAACATGATCGCGCTGGCGGAAAGCATGGTGGGCGATCATCCTGCCCGGCCGGTTCTTGTCGTCTCGAACGAGCCGACGGCAGCGGGTTTGTCGCGCGCGGCGCGCATGGGCATTCCTGCGGCGGCAGTGGATCACCGGCCCTTCGGCAAGGATCGCGCGGCCTTCGAGCAGGAACTGCTGAAACCGCTTCTAGCCGCCGAGCCCGACATCGTCTGCCTGGCCGGGTTCATGCGGGTTCTGACGCCTGCCTTTGTCAGCCGGTTCGAGGGGCGGATGCTGAACATCCATCCGTCGCTTCTGCCGAAATATACCGGGCTGCACACCCATGCCCGCGCAATCGCGGCGGGCGATGCCGAGGCCGGCTGCACCGTGCACGAAGTGACGGCGGCACTGGACGAAGGGCCGATCCTGGGCCAGGCGCGGCTGCCGATCCTGCCGGGTGACACGGCCGAAACGCTTGCGGCACGGGTGCTGCCGCTTGAACACAGACTTTATCCGGCGGTGCTGCGGCGCGTGGCATCGGGTGACCGGGGGCGGCTTGATCTCTGATCGTTCCGGGGCTTTTCTTTGCGGCAGGAACATCCTAAGCAGGGCAGGCGCCGGCAGCCACGATCCTGCGATCCCAGAAGAACGGGCCTGAATGAAGACCATCACCACCACCGAAGATCTGGCGCGTTTCTGCGAAGCGGCCAAATCTGAACCCTACGTCACGCTCGACACCGAATTCCTGCGCGAACGTACCTATTATTCCAAGCTGTGCCTGGTGCAGATGGCGCTTCCCGGGCGCAAGGGCGAGGCGGTCCTTGTGGATCCGCTGGTGGAAGGGCTGTCGCTCGAGCCGCTCTACGACCTGTTTCGCCACGAGGCGACGGTCAAGGTGTTCCATGCGGCGCGTCAGGATCTGGAGATCTTCTTCATCGAAGGCGGGGTTTTCCCCAAGCCTCTGTTTGATACCCAGGTTGCGGCAATGGTTTGCGGCTTTGGCGAGCAGGTCGGATACGAGACGCTGGTGAAAAAGATCGCCCGCGCGCCGGTGGACAAGACCTCGCGCTTCACCGACTGGTCGCGGCGGCCGCTGTCGGATGCGCAGAAATCCTATGCGCTGGCCGATGTCACGCATCTGCGCGACATCTACGAACACCTTGCCGCCGAGATTGAAAAGACCGGGCGTCAGAAATGGGTGGAAGAGGAGCTGGCGGTACTGACCGAACCCGCGACCTATATCCTCAACCCTGCGGATGCCTGGACGCGCGTCAAGACGCGGACCACCTCGGGCCGCTTCCTGGCAGTGGTGCGTGAGCTCGCCCGGTTCCGCGAGAATTATGCCCAAAGCAACAATGTGCCGCGCAGCCGGGTGTACAAGGATGACGCGCTGATCGAGCTTGCCTCGACCCGGCCCACCAATCACGAGGAACTCGGCCGCTCGCGGCTGCTGTTGCGCGAAGCCCGCCGCGGTGACATCGCCGAGGGGATTCTTGACGCGATCAAGGCCGGGATGGAGGCGCCGCCCGAGAGCTTTCCAAAGCCCGATCTGGCGCGCGAACAGCTTCAGGTGAATCCGGCCCTCGCGGATCTGCTGCGCGTGCTCCTCAAGGCAAAATCCGAGCAGTCGGGCGTTGCAGCCAAGCTGATCGCCTCGTCCGCCGATCTTGATGCGATTGCGGCGGGTGAACGTGATCTGCCGGCGCTGCGCGGCTGGCGCGAGGAAGTCTTCGGTCGCGATGCGCTGCGTCTGTGCCGGGGTGAAATTGCCCTCTCGGCCAAAGGGAGCGCGGTCAAGGTGGTGGCGCTGCGCTAACGGCTGCTGCTGCGCGCATTCTGGGCACCGCTGACGGTGATCTGACGCGCATTCGCCAAGCGAACAGCGGGCACAAAGATCGCCGCGGTCAATTCACGCGATTGTGGTGTTGAAACGCGCTGCGGCGCCGGGGGCGGTGCCGCGACAAAGCGGAAGCGGATTGCCCCGTCAACGGCGCGGCCCTCGTTTTCGGCAAGAAGTGCCGCATTCCACCAGCCTTGCACCGGTTGCCGCGCGGTTGCGCGGACAATGGCGCCGCCGGGGATGGATTCGACCCGCATGTCGACGATTTCGGCAACCAGGGGACGGGGATCGTCGGCGATGCTGCGCAACCCGCCTGCAGGCTCAAGTGTCGTCACCGGTGTCGACCGGCCGAACCAGTTGAGCGGATTGGCGCGCGACTCGCGGACCGTGCTGCAGGCGCTGATCAGAAGCAGCGCCGAAAGCGCAGCAATAAGCGGCTTGTTCATCCCGAACCCCCTGCCCAATTCACTGCCCTCTGGGTAGCGGAAAGCCACGCGCTTGAAAAGCCGCTTCCCGCGGCTGGACCTTTGGACACAGCGGGCTTAGGTCATGGGCAGGAAACGGAGGACGCCATGGCCAGCCCTGCATTCGAGGAAATCGCCGAAACCTTCGAGTTTCTGGACGATTGGGAAGATCGTTACCGACACGTGATCGAGATGGGCAAGGCAATGCCGCCGCTGCCCGAGGCACTGCGTGTCCCGGCAACCAAGGTCGAGGGCTGTGCCAGCCAGGTCTGGATCGTGCCCCGGATCGAGGGCGCGGGGGCGAATGCCATCTTCCACTTCCAGGGGGAAAGCGATGCACTGATCGTGCGGGGGCTTATTGCGATCCTTCATGCCCTTTACGATGGCCTTACGGTCTCTGAAGTTGTGAAGGTCGATGCCCCCTCCGCACTTGCACGGCTGGGGCTGACCGAGCATCTGTCCTCGCAACGCTCGAACGGGGTGCGCGCGATGGTCGAGCGCATCCGCATCCTGGCGGCAGCGGAAGCTGCCTAACCGTAATGCGCGACGGGTGTGCCCGCGAGCGCCGACATGTTCAGAAGGCCGCGGACGGTGATTGACGGCGTGACGATATGGGCGCGGTTTCCCATGCCCATGAGGATCGGTCCTACCTCAAGTCCTGCTGCCCGCATCTTCAGGATGTTTCGCGTGGCCCCTGCGGCATCGGTGCTGGCAAAGACCAGCACATTGGCTGCGCCTTCAAACCGGGCGTTGGGGAAGATCCGTGCCCGCAGATCGGCGTCCAGCGCCAGATCGAGCGACATTTCGCCTTCATAGGCAAAATCGGGGCGAAGGGCATCTAGCAGTCCAAGCGCCTGACGCATGCGATGGGCTGATTCCGTCGCGAGGTTCCCGAACTGCGACTGCGAACACAGCGCGATCTTCGGCTCGATCCCGAAGCGGCGCACATGCCGCGCCGCACCGATCACCGTGTCGCGGATCTGTTCGGGCGTGGGCTCCGGGTGAACCTGCGTATCGGCGATGAACAGCGGCCCTTCTTCCTGAATGATCAGGCTGAGCGCGCCCACCGGCTTGAGGTTGTCGCGGCCGAGAACTTCGGACACATATTTGAGATGCCACAGGAACTGGCCGAAGGTGCCGCAGATCATGCTGTCGGCCTCGTCACGGTGCACCATGACGGCGGCGATGGCAGTGGTATTGGTGCGCAGCACGGCCCGCGCAATGTCGGGCGTGACGCCGCGGCGCTCCATCAACGCGTGATAGGTTTCCCAGTAGTCGCGATAGCGGGGATCGTTTTCCGGGTTCACGATCTGGAAATCGCGATCCGGCCGGATCGGCAGGCCGGCCCGTTCACAGCGCCGTGCGATCACCTCGGGGCGGCCGATCAGGATCGGCACCTCGGTGGTTTCCTCCATCAGCGCGTGGGCGGCCCGCAGCACGCGCTCATCCTCGCCTTCCGCAAACACGATCCTGCGTGAGGCCGAGCGCGCCGCCTCGAATACTGGCCGCATGATCAGCGCCGAACGAAAGACGGAGCTGTCAAGCTTCTGCTTGTAGGCGGATAGGTCCTCGATCGGGCGGGTGGCGACGCCCGACTCCATCGCCGCGCGGGCAACCGCGCTTGCGACCACGCCCATCAGCCGCGGATCGAAGGGTTTCGGGATCAGATAGTCGGCTCCGAAGGTCAGCTGTTCGCCCTGATAGGCCGCTGCCGCCTCGGCGCTGGTGGTCGCACGCGCAAGCCGGGCGATGCCTTCGATACAGGCAAGCTCCATCGCGTCGTTGATGGTGGTCGCGCCCACGTCCAGCGCGCCGCGGAAGATGAACGGAAAGCACAGGACGTTGTTCACCTGGTTGGGGTAGTCCGACCGCCCCGTCGCCATGATCGCATCGGGTGTAACGCTACGGACCGCTTCCGGGGTGATTTCCGGCGTGGGGTTGGCAAGCGCGAAGATGATCGGACGCGCAGCCATGCGGGTCACCATCTCGGGGGTCAGCACGCCGGGGCCGGAAAGCCCCAGGAACAGATCCGCCCCGTCAATCACCTCGGAAAGGGTGCGCTTGTCGCTGGCCTGCGCAAAGGCCGCCTTCTGCGGGTTCATATCCTCGACCCGGCCCTCGTGGACCAGACCGTGAATGTCGCACAGCCAGACGTTTTCGCGCCGCACGCCAAGTTTCAGCAGCATGTTCAGGCAGGCGATCCCCGCAGCGCCGCCTCCGGTCGAGACGACCTTGATATCCTCGAACCGCTTGCTCGCCACATGCAGCGCATTGGTCGCGGCGGCACCCACCACGATGGCGGTGCCGTGCTGGTCGTCATGGAATACGGGGATGTTCATCCGTTCGCGGCAGATGCGTTCCACGATGAAGCATTCGGGCGCCTTGATATCCTCGAGGTTGATGGCGCCGAAGGTGGGTTCGAGGGCGCAGACAATCTCGGCCAGGCGCACGGGATCGGCCTCGTTCACCTCGATGTCGAAACAGTCGATATTGGCGAACTTCTTGAACAGGACGGCCTTGCCCTCCATCACCGGTTTCGAGGCCAGTGCGCCGATGTTGCCAAGCCCCAGGACGGCCGTTCCGTTTGACACGACAGCCACCAGATTGCCCCGCGCGGTGAAGCGGCTCGCGGTGCCTGGGTCTGCCTTGATCTCCAGGCAGGCTTCGGCCACGCCGGGCGAATAGGCGCGCGACAGGTCGCGGCCGTTGGCGAGCGGTTTCGTGGCGCGCACTTCAAGTTTTCCGGGCTTGGGAAACTCGTGGTAATCCAGCGCCGCTTGCCTTGCGTTGTCTTGCCGGGCCTCTTCCATCTGCGCCTCCGATTTGTTTAACGCTAAACCATCTGTGCCCGAGTATCGGTAAAGCGCCGCGTGGTTCAAGGGAAACTTGGTCGGCCGAGGGGGCGCAGCATGGGCCTTGCGGGCTTGCATCGGGGCTTGCAAGGCTCCAGACTTCGCCCATTCAGCAGGAGACCCGGATGCGCCTTCTAGAAGCTGCCACTGCCGTGCGTGAAAACGCCTATGTTCCCTATTCCCGCTTCAAGGTGGGGGCTGCAATCCGCGCCGCTTCGGGCGCGATCTATGCCGGGTGCAACGTGGAGAATGTTGCCTATCCGGAGGGCACCTGTGCCGAAGCCGGAGCCATTGCGGCCATGGTCGCCGCCGGTGAAACCCGGATCGAGGAAGTCCTGGTCATCGCCGACAGCCCGCTGCCGGTGACGCCCTGCGGCGGTTGTCGCCAGAAGATTGCCGAATTTGCCGCGCCCGGGGTGAAGGTGACGATGACCACGCTGGAGGGGAATGCGCGCAGCCTGACGGTGGCCGAGCTTTTGCCGGGGGTTTTCACCCAGGCCCATATGGAACGGGCCTGAATGGACATCCGTGCAACGATTGCCGCGATCCGGGATGGACGCGAGCCCGGCCGGCCCGCGCTGACCGCCTTTGCCCAGGGTCTTGCCAGTGGCGCGGTCAGCGATGCGCAGGCTGGGGCCTTCGCCATGGCCGTGCTTCTGAAGGGTCTGTCACCCGAGGCGCGGGTGACGCTGACCCGCGCGATGCGCGACAGCGGCCAGCTTCTGGATTGGGATCTGCCGGGGCCGGTTCTGGACAAGCATTCCACCGGCGGGGTGGGGGACTGCATCTCGCTGCTGCTGGCGCCGGCGCTTGCGGCCTGCGGCGCCTATGTGCCGATGATCTCGGGTCGCGGCCTGGGCCATTCCGGCGGCACGCTTGACAAGCTCGAGGCGATCCCCGGCTATCGCGCCGATGTGAGTGTCGAAAAGCTGCGGCAGGTCGTGGCTGAATACGGCTGCGCCATCGTCGGGGCGACGGGCGATATCGCCCCTGCGGATCGGCGGCTTTATGCAGTGCGCGATGTGACGGCAACGGTGGAAAGTGTCGATCTGATCACAGCCTCGATCCTGTCCAAGAAGCTTGCCGCGGGCCTCGAAGGGCTGGTGCTGGACGTCAAGGTCGGCGCCGGCGCCTTCATGAAGACCATGGAGGAGGCCGAGCGCCTGGCCGCCGTTCTGGTTGAAACGGCGCAAGGCGCAGGCTGCATGACGCGCGCGCTGATTACCGACATGAGCCAGCCGCTGGCCACAGCGGTGGGCAATGCGCTTGAAGTGATCGAGGTGATGGAAACCCTCACCGGTACCTCGGTCAACCATGATCTGTGGGATCTGACGACGGATCTGGGCGGCGAGTTGCTGGCGCTGGGGGGGCTTGTCGCCGATGCCGAAGATGGCGCCGGGCGCATTGCGATGGTTCTGGAATCCGGCCTTGCCGCGGAACGGTTCGGGGCAATGGTTGCCGCGATGGGCGGGCCGTCGGACTTCATCGACCGCTGGCCCGACCGGCTGCCCTCGGCGCCTGTCGTGCGTGAAGTGCCTTGCCCGGCCGAAGGCTATGTGCGCGCCATCAATGGCGAGGCATTGGGATTGGCGGTGGTCGCGCTGGGCGGGGGCCGTCTGCGGGATGGCGACCGTATCAACCCGTCGGTCGGGCTGTCGGAAATCGCGGCGCTGGGGGAAGAGTTGCAGCCCGACATGCCGCTTGCCCTTGTCCACGCGGCGACCGAAGCCGATGCCGAGCGTGCCATTGCAGCCGTGCAGGCCGCCTATCACTTCGGCCCCGAAGAACCACCCGAGCCGCCGCTTGTCCACCGAAGGATCGGCTGATGGGACGCGCGTTTCTGATCGTGATGGACAGCGTCGGCTGCGGGGGCGCACCTGACGCGGATGTGTTCGGAGACTCGGGTGCGAATACGCTCGCCCATATCGCGCAGGCCTGTGCCGCAGGCTGTGCCGAAGTGGGCCGCCAAGGCCCCCTTGCCTTGCCGCATCTGGATGTGTTGGGCCTTGGTGCAGCGATCCGGCTGGCCTCCGGTGCGGCAACACCGGGGTTGGAGGCCGCGCCGGCCGGGATATGGGGGGCGGCGACCGAAGTATCGCGCGGCAAGGATACGCCCTCGGGGCATTGGGAATTGGCCGGCGTGCCTGTTCCGTGGGACTGGCACTACTTCCCGACCACACCGCCCGCCTTCCCGCCCGATCTTGCTGATGCGGTCGCCGCTGCGGCGGGAACCGAGGGAATACTGGGCAATTGCCATGCCTCGGGCGTGCCGATCATCGAGGCGCTGGGCGCCGAGCATATCCGCAGCGGCTGGCCGATCTGCTATACCTCGGCCGACAGCGTGTTCCAGATCGCCGCCCATGAAGAACACTTCGGCCTCGCGCGTCTTCTGGCGCTGTGCGAGGCAGTCGCGCCCCGCCTGCACGCGATGAAGGTAGGCCGGGTCATCGCGCGGCCTTTCACCGGCGCGCCCGGCGCGTTCCGCCGCACCGGCAACCGGCGCGACTATGCGATCGCCCCGCCGTCGCCCACGCTGCTGGACTGGGCGCAGACTGCGGGCCGCATGACCTATGGCGTTGGCAAGATCGGCGACATCTTCTCGGGGCAGGGGATCTCGCAGCAGCGCAAGGGGCCAGACGATGCGGCCCTGTTCGATGCGCTTCTCGATCTGGCCGACGCGGCCGAGGATGGCGCGCTTGTCTTTGCGAATTTCGTGGAATTCGACAGTCTTTATGGCCATCGCCGCGATGTGGCAGGCTATGCGCGGGCACTGGAATGGTTCGATACCCGGCTGGGGATGCTTTTGCCACGCCTGCGCGCCGATGATCTGTTGATCCTGACCGCCGATCATGGCAACGACCCCACCTGGCGGGGCACCGATCACACCCGCGAACGTGTGCCGGTCCTGGTGCATGGGCGCGGCGCGGGGACGATCGGGCTGGTGGCCTTTGCCGATGTCGCGGCCTCGGTTGCGGCACATCTCGAGATTCCGGCCCAGCCGCCGGGAAGGAGCTTTCTGTGACCCTGCGCGACAGTCCGAAGGTCGAACTGCATCTGCATCTGGAAGGCGCCGTGCCGCCCTCCTTTGTTCGCGGCCTCGCGCGGCAGAAGTCCATCGACATTTCGGGCATCTTTGACGAAGGCGGCAACTATCGCTACCGCGACTTTGCCGAATTCCTGAAGGTCTATGAAGCGGCTACCGCGCCGCTGACCTCGCCCGAGGATTACCATAGCCTGACCCGCGCCGTCCTGGCGGAAAGCGCCGCGCATGGGGTGATCTATTCCGAGACCTTCCTGTCGCCCGATTTCTGCGGCGCGCGCGATCTGGGCGCCTGGCGCGAATACCTTCATGCGATCCGCGAAGCGGCAGAGGCCGCCGAGGCGCAGGACGGGATCATCTTGCGCGGCATCGTCACCTGCATCCGGCACTTCGGCCCTGACGCCGCCCGCGAAGTGGCGCTTTGTGCTGCCGAAACGGCGGGCGACTGGGTAGTGGGCTTTGGCATCGCGGGGGATGAGACGGCGGGCAAGCCGCGCGATTTTGCCTGGTCGTTCGACATGGCGCGCGAGGCCGGCCTGCGGCTGACCGCCCATGCGGGGGAATGGGCGGGGCCACAAGGCATCCGCGACACGCTCCGCGACCTGCGGGTGGAGCGGATCGGCCATGGTGTGCGAGCGATCGAGGATCTGGCCCTTGTCGACGAACTGGCCGAGGCGGGCATCGTGCTCGAGGTCTGCCCGGGCTCGAACGTTGCGCTGGGCGTCTATCCCGGCTGGCGCGCCCATCCGATCGGGCAGCTTTACGACCGTGGGGTGAAGGTGACAGTCTCGACCGATGATCCGCCTTTCTTTCACACGACCATGACGCATGAATACGACCGCCTCTCCGAGGCGTTCGACTGGGATGACGGCGTCTTTGCAACGCTGAACCGCACCGCGGCCGAGGCCGCCTTCTGCGCCCCCGAAACACGGGCGCAGATTCTCAAACGACTGGAGACCGCCTGATGCAAGAGCACCTGACAATCGTCCGCCATCCGCTGGTACAGCACAAGCTGACGATCATGCGCGACAAGGCGACCTCGACTGCCGGTTTCCGCCAGCTTCTGCGCGAGATCAGCCAGCTTCTGGCCTATGAGGTGACGCGCGATCTGGAGCTTTCCACCCGGCTGATTGACACGCCGGTCTGCGAGATGGAGGCGCCGACGCTCAAGGGCAAAAAGCTGGCGCTGATCTCGATCCTGCGGGCAGGTAACGGGCTTCTGGATGGGGTGCTGGAGCTTATTCCCTCGGCGCGGGTCGGCTATATCGGGCTTTATCGTGATGAAAAGACCCTTCAGCCGGTGCAATACTACTACAAGGTTCCCGACGAACTGGGCGACCGGCTGGTCATCGCCCTCGATCCGATGCTGGCAACCGGCAATTCTTCGGTCGCGGCGATTGACCTGCTCAAGAAATCTGGTGCGCGCAACATTCGCTTCCTCTGTCTGCTGGCCGCGCCCGAAGGCGTGGCACGCATGCGCGAGGCGCATCCTGACGTTCCGGTCATCACCGCCGCCCTGGATGAGCGTCTGAACGACAAGGGCTATATCGTCCCCGGCCTGGGCGATGCCGGCGACCGGATGTTCGGAACGAAATGATGCGGGCGCGGGGGTCACTGGCGGCGGTGTGTCTGGCGCTGGCGCTGCCGGCGCAGGCCGATCCGCTTCTGGCCCCTTCGGAGTTCCCGCCCGAAGGACATGCGGTGCGGGAATGGCAGGACAGCCGCGGCTGCAGCTTCATGCGTGCGGATCACGGCTCCGACCTGATCTGGGCGCCCCGGGTGGATGAAAACGGCGAACAGCTTTGCGCCGCCACCACATCCCGCGCCACCGGGCGCAGGCCGCCAGGTGCGGCTGCGTCCGGTCGAAAGGCGGCCGCGTCGGTCCAGGGGCCGCATCGCCATGTGCAGGTGGGTGTCTTTGCCGATCCTGCCAATGCCGAACAGGCAATCGCCACGATCATCGCCCTGGGCCTGCCTGCCGGGATCGGCCGGTTCGATCGAGGCGGCGCCACCTTGACCGTCGTGGCTGCAGGCCCTTTCGAGGAACCCGCGGCACTGGCCCGCGCCCGCTGGCTGCTGCGCAATGCGGGGTTCCCGGACGCCTACACGCGACCATAGGCGGCGGTTCCTCAGCCGTTGCAGATCTGTTGCAGGCTTACCCAGTCGCCATCGGCAAGGACCGGGCGTGGCGGGACGGTGCGGAACGGATCGCCCTCGATCAGGCCCAGCGTCGTTCTGCCTGACGGATCCAGCGAATAGGCATATGGGGTCGTCGGCACGCCGGCCGCCTGCATCCGCGCCAGAAAGTCCGCTTCGGGCACCGGCGCCGCAGGATGGGCAACAACCGCCGCGCCATAGCCGTCAAGCGCCGCAGCAGGCAGGTTACCGGTGGTCAGCAACTGGAAGGTTGCGCGCAGGCCCGCCGTCCGAAGCAGCAGCAGCAGCGGATCCTCCGCATCGGCGCGCAACCGTTCAGCGAGAATATGCCCCGCGAGGATTTCCGGCGCATCATGCCCTTCCACCAGGCCCCGCCCCACGAGAACGTGGCGTCCAGGCAGGTGTGCGGTTGCCGCAAGCCCTTCGTCGATCACCACGATCTCACCACCGTCCGGGCCCAGCAGCCGGTCGCGCAGGCGCGCGGCAGCGCGCAGTCCCAGCGGCGCGCGGCAGCTGAGCATGCCGTCGCGCGCCATGTCCTGCAGGATCCGCTGCCCGATCTCGACCCGCTTGGCATAGGGCACCACGGAGGCCGTGTGGCTCACCAGCGCCGCGGGCAGCCAGAACACCGCCAACCCCAGCAGCGCTGCGGCCGTCGCCGCGAACGACCAGAGGCGCAGCCGCCCCGGGCGCCTTTGGCGCTGCGCGACCACGCCACGCACCTTTTCCAGGGCCGCGATCATCGTCTCGTCGTCAATCTCAAGCGTCTCGCCTGCATCGACGCCCGGCGCGTAAAGCGCAGGTGTCTCATCGGGGTTGAGGCGTTCGACCGCGGGCAGGGACCAATGCGAGAGCGCGCGTTCGGTCCGAATGTCGGATATGACGAGGCTCGCCTCTCCGAACGAGACGATGACGTCCTTGCGCTGGTCGTCGGGCGTTTCGCGCCAGAGCCCCGATGTCTCGAGCCGTTGGTACTGCCTGAGTGCCGTCATTGCGCGGCCGGATATTGTGCCTGCCTTTTTCTTCATGCCGCACGATAGCCCAGCCCGGCGGGGGCCACAATCGGCTGCATCTGCCGATCGTGCATGTGACGAAGAACGGTTGCAGCCGGGTGGCCGGTGCTGATTATCTTCTCGGGAAATGGGGAATTGCCTGCGTCGCAGGACCCCCGGGGAATCACGAACAGAGGCAGGGCAAGATGGAGAACAGAGTGCTGGCGGCAGCCGGATCGGCCTGCCTCGGGGGCGTGATCCTGGGATTTACCGACAACTATGTCAGGGTCATCGCCGCCGAGGCCGGCATCTGGCAGTTCCATCTGATCCGCACGCTCATGGCGCTGGCGCTGATGGCGGGGCTGGCCGGTGCATTCGGCCAGCGCCTGTGGCCGCGCCGGCCAGGTCCGGTGCTTGCACGCAGCCTGTTCAACGCCGGCGCCATGTTCATCTATTTCGGCTGCCTGGCTTTTCTGCCGATCGGAGAGGTCATTGCCGGTCTTTATACCGCGCCCATCTTCGTTCTGTTGATCGCCCGCCTTGTCTATCACGAGCCGGTCGGCCCCTGGCGCATGGGGGCGGTTGCGCTGGGGTTTGGGGGCCTTCTGCTCATCCTGCAGGTCTGGCAGCTTCGGATCACGCTTCTGTCGCTGATGCCCGTTCTTGCGGGTCTGCTTTATGCAGTCGGAAACATCGCGACCCGGCGCTGGTGCGCGGGCGAGGGGGCGCTGACGCTGAATGCCGGGTTCTTCCTGTTCATGGGAATAGGGGGGCTGATCGGCACCTTGTCGCTGTCGCTGATGCCACTGGAGGCACCCGAGGGTGCGGCGGGCTTCCTGATGCGCGGCTGGATCGCGCCGACGGGCCATTTCCTGTTCTGGACGGCAGTGCAGGCTGTGGGATCGCTTGTCGGAGTGGGGCTGATCATCCGGGGCTATCAGCTTGCCGACGCGTCCTATGTCGCGGTTTTCGAATATGCGCTGCTGGTCTTTGCAGTGCTGTGGGCGATCGTCCTGTGGGGAGAGGTGCCGGACCCGGCCGCAGTGGGGGGCATGGCCCTGATCGCGGTGTCCGGGGTGATCATTGCGCTCCGGGGCCGGGCCGAAGGACATCCATGAGCCTGCGGCCACCGGATGGGTGGCCGCAGATCGTGCATCAGGTTCAGGCGGCCTTGGCCGGCTGGCCAAAGCGGGCATAGAAGCTTTCGCCCTTTCCGGCCATGTCGCGCAGCAGCGCCGGGGCGCTGAACCGGCTGCCATAGCGTGCCTCCAACGTCTCGCAGATGTCGACCGCGCGGGCAGCACCGATCATGTCCAGCCAGGAGAACGGGCCCCCGGACCACGGCGCAAATCCCCAGCCAAGGATTGCCCCCACATCGCCTTCGCGGATGTCCATGAGCACGCCATCCTCAAGTGCACGCACGGCCTCCAGTACTTGTGCGAACAGCAGACGATGCTGGACCTCGGTCAACTCGGGCTGATCGGCGGCGGGGTATTTCTCGGCCAGCCCGGGCCAGAGCCCTTCACGCTTGCCATCGGCATCATAGGCATAGAAGCCGGCCTTGGCCTTGCGGCCCAGCCGCCCCTGATCCGCCATCCAGAACAGCACCTCATCCACCGCCCCATCGGGATAGGCATCACCCATAGCCGCACGGGTGGCCTTGGCGATCTTGACGCCAAGGTCGATCGAGGTTTCATCGACAAGCTGCAGCGGCCCCAGCGGCATGCCCACCAGCTTGGCCGCGTTTTCGACCAGAACCGGGCTGACGCCTTCTTTCACCATCCGCACACCCTCGTTGATATAGGGGATGATGCAACGGTTGGCATAGAAGAAGCGGGCGTCGTTCACCACGATCGGGGTCTTGCGGATCTGGCGCACGAAATCGAGCGCCTTGGCCACGGCGCGGTCGCCGGTTTCGCGGCCCCGGATGATCTCGACCAGCATCATCTTGTCCACCGGGCTGAAGAAGTGGATGCCGATGAACTGGGCGGGGCGCTGCGACGCCTTCGCCAGATCGCTGATCGGCAGGGTCGAGGTATTGGTCGCAAAGATGCAATCCTCGCCCGCGGCGGCTTCGGCCCGGGCAGTCACCTCGGCCTTGACCTTCGGGTCCTCGAACACGGCCTCGACGATCAGGTCGCAACCGGCAAGGGCCGCGTAATCGGTCGTGGCAGTGATGCGGGCCAGCACCTCGTCCTTCTTTTCGGGTGTGACCTTCTTGCGGCTGATCCCCTTGTCGAGCAGCGCGGCGGAATGGGCCTTGCCCTTGTCCGCCGCCTCTTGCGCAGCGTCGATCAGCACCACCTCGATCCCCGCATTGGCCGAGACATAGGCGATGCCCGCGCCCATCATGCCGGCGCCAAGGATACCCACCTTGCGGACCGACTGGTCAGGCTGGTCAGGACGCACCGCGCCTTTTTCCAGCGCCTCCTTGTTCAGGAAGAGGCTGCGGATCATGGCGCTGGACGACGGGTTCATGAGCACGTTGGTGAACCAGCGCGCCTCGATCTTCAGCGCGGTGTCAAAGGGCACCATCGCCCCTTCATAAACCGCGGACAGCAGTGCCTTGGCCGCCGGATAGACACCCATCGTCTTGCCGTTCACCATCGCGCTGGCGCCGACAAAGGTCATGAACCCGGCCGGGTGGTAGGGCGCGCCGCCGGGCAGCTTGAACCCCTTCTGGTCCCAGGGTTTGACGATATCGGCGTCCTTGGCCCCCAGAACCCAGTCGCGGGCGCGCTGCAGCAACTCCGAGGGCGGGACGACCTCGTCGATCACGCCTGCGGCGCGCATCTTCTTTGGCTCTTGCATCTTGCCTTCCAGAAGGAAGGACGCGGCGCCCATCGCGCCAAGCTTGCGCACCAGCCGGGTGGTGCCACCCGCGCCCGGAAAGATGCCGACCATGATTTCCGGCAGGCCGATGCGTGCCTTGGGGTTGTCGGCGGCGAAGATGCGATGACAGGCGAGCGGTATTTCCAGCCCGATGCCCGCCGCTGTGCCGGGCAGGGCAGCGGCAATTGGTTTGCCGCCCTTCAGCGTCTTGGGGTCCATGCCCGCGCGCTCGATCTTCCGCAGGATACGGTGGATCTGCATGATGCCGTCAAAGATGCCTTGGGCCGGGTTTTCACCCTGCCGCATCCCGGCGAGCACGTTCAGGTCCATGCCCCCGGCGAAATCCTTCTTGCCGCTGGTGACGATGATGCCCTTGACGGCCTCATCGGCGAGGGCCGTGTCGATATGGGCGTCAAGCTCGCGGAAGCCCTCCATCGACATGACGTTCATCGACTTTCCGGGCACGTCCCAGGTGATGATGGCCACGCCGTCGGCGTCCAGATTGTAGTGAAACTCGGTCATGATGTCCTCCTTACACCCGCTCGATGACGGTTGCCGCGCCCATGCCGGACGCGATGCACAGCGTGGCAAGCCCGACGCCCTTGCCGGACCGTTCCAGTTCGTCGAGCAGCGTCCCGATGATGATCGCGCCCGTGGCGCCAAGCGGGTGCCCCATCGCGATGGCACCGCCGTTCACGTTCACGCGGTCAGCATCGACGTCAAAGGCCTGCATGAAGCGCAGCACGACGGCGGCGAAGGCCTCGTTCACCTCGAAAAGGTCGATGTCGGACAGCGACATGCCGGCGTCGCGCAGCACCTTTTCCGTCACCGGCACGGGGCCGGTCAGCATGATGGTCGGGTCCGATCCGATCTTGGCGGTGGCACGGATGCGGGCGCGGGGCTTCAGCCCGTATTTCTCGCCGAACTCCTTGTTGCCGATCAGCACGGCGGCGGCCCCGTCCACGATCCCCGATGAATTCCCGGCGTGATGGATATGCTCGATCCGCTCCAGATGCGGGTATTTCATCATCGCGATCTTGTCAAAGCCCGGCATCAGCTCGCCCATTTCCTTGAAGGCGGGCTTGAGGCTGCCAAGGCTTTGCATGTTCGTGTCAGGGCGCATGTATTCGTCGCGCGCAAGGATCGGCAGGCCGTTCACGTCACGCACCGTGATGATCGAGCGGTCGAAACGCCCTTCTTCCCATGCCGCCGCCGCGCGCTTCTGGCTTTCGACGGCCAGAAGGTCGGCGTCGTCGCGGCTGAACCCGTGTTCGGTTGCGATGATGTCGGCCGAAATGCCCTGCGGCACGAAATAGTGCTGCATGGCCACCGATGGATCGACCGCAATCGCCGCCCCGTCCGACCCCATGGGAACGCGGCTCATCATCTCGACCCCGCCCGCGACATAGGCCATCCCTGCGCCTGCGCGCACCTGATTGGCGGCAAGGTTCACGGCCTCCATCCCGCTGGCGCAAAAGCGGTTGATCGACAGGCCCGGCACACTCTCGGCAAAGTCCGAGGCGATGACCGCGCTGCGGGCAAGGCAGCCGCCCTGTTCGCCGACCTGGGTGACATTGCCCCAGATCACGTCCTCGACGGCGGTGGTGTCGAGATCGTTGCGGTCCTTGATCGCATTCAGCGTCAGGGCGGAAAGCCGCAGGCTCGTCACCTCATGCAGGCTGCCATCGGCGCGCCCCTTGCCACGCGGCGTGCGGCAGGCGTCATAGATATAGGCGTCGGTCATCGTTTCCTCCTTAGGCGCGGTCAGCGGGGCTGCCCGGCATCATGTCGTAGGGATGTTTCCAGCCGGGCAGGGCGCTGATGCGGTCCAGCCAGGCGTCTATCCTTGGCCAGTCGGCCCGGTCGAACCCGAAGGGCTCCGGGTAGAAAAGGTAGCCGCAGCAGGCGAGATCGGCGATCGTCGGCCCATCGCCCACCAACCAGCTGCGTCCGTCCAGCTGTGTATCGAGCGTGCGGAAGGCGGCGCACAGGCGGCCTTGCAGCCACTCGATCACCTCGGATGGGCGCTTGTCCTCGGGCAGGAAGTTCTGCAGGAAGCGCGCCGTTCCGCACTGGCTGGACATCTTGTGGTTGTCCCAGAACACCCAGCGCAGAACCTCGCGCCTTTCGGCGGCGCTGCGCCCGCCCAGGCGCCCGGTCTTGGAGCTGATGTAGTCCTGGATGACGCCCGATTGCGACAGAACCGTGTCGCCGTCGACCAGAACCGGCACCTCGCCCATCGGGTTGAGGGCCAGAAACTCGGGTCTGCGGGTTTCGCCGTTGAAGAAATCGACAAAGACCGGCTCCCACTCCACATCGGCAAGCGTCATGGTCAGCGCCGCCTTGTAGGCATTGCCGGATTCCCCGAAACAATAAAGCTGCATTCTGCGCCCTCCTCTGCTTGGCACCGGCCCGCGGTGGGGCCGGCACCAGTCGTGGCATCAGAAGTCGTTGGCCGCCAGCGCCATCACTGTGTCGGCGCCGCTTTCGATGCGGGCCAGATGCGCGCCGGTCGCCGGCATGTGCCGCGCCATGTAGTAGCGCCCGGTGGCGATCTTGGCCTTGTAGAAGTCGGCATCGCCCTGGCCCGCATCCAGTGCCTCTTGCGCGGCCTTGGCCATGCGCGCCCACATCAGGCCAAGGCAGACATGGCCGAAAAGGTGCATGAAATCATAGGAACCGGCCAGTGCGTGGTTCGGGTTCTTCATGCCGTTCTGCATGAAATACATCGCCGCCGCCTGCAGATCCTTCGAGCCCTTCTTCAACGGCTCGATGAAGCCTTCAAGCGCCGGGTTGTCCGCATTCTCCCGGGCAAAGCCCTTCACCAGGTCGAAAAAGCCCATGACATGCTTGCCGCCATCCTGCGCAAGCTTGCGGCCCACGAGGTCCAGCGCCTGGATGCCGTTCGCGCCTTCATAGATCATGGCGATCCGGGCATCGCGGGCGAATTGAGACATGCCCCATTCCTCGATATAGCCATGGCCGCCATAGACCTGTTGCGCCGCCACGGCCATTTCAAAGCCCTTGTCGGTCAGGAAGCCCTTGAGAACAGGCGTCAGCAGGCTGACAAGCCCCTCGGCCTCGGCGTCGTCCATCCGGTGGCTGCGGTCAATCAGATGGGCGCCCCAGAAGGTGAGGGCGCGCGCCCCTTCCACAAAGCTCTTCTGGTCCATCAGGTTGCGGCGGATATCGGGGTGGACGATCAGCGGGTCTGCCGGCCCATCCGGGTTTTCCGCACCCGTCACCGCGCGGCCCTGAAGCCGGTCCTTGGCATAGGCCACGGCGTTCTCGTAGGCCACGGCCGCCTGGGCATAGCCCTGCAGGCCCACGCCCAGCCGCGCCTCGTTCATCATGGTGAACATGGCGCGCATCCCCTTGTGAAGATCGCCCAGCAACCAGCCCTTTGCGCCGTCATAGTTCATGACGCAGGTCGAGTTGCCGTGGATGCCCATCTTCTCCTCGATCTTGCCGCAGGTCACCGCGTTGCGGTCGCCAAGGCTGCCATCGGGGTTCACAAGGAACTTGGGCACGATGAACAGGCTGATCCCCTTGGTGCCGGCGCCGCCCCCCGGTGCCTTGGCCAGCACCAGATGGATGATGTTTTCAGCCAGATCGTGTTCGCCAGCGGAAATGAAGATTTTCTGCCCGGTGATGAGATAGCTGCCGTCCTCCTGCGGTTCGGCCCTGGTGCGCATCAGACCCAGATCAGTTCCGCAATGCGGCTCGGTCAGGTTCATCGTCCCGGTCCAGTCGCAGCTGACCAGCTTGGGCAGGTAGGTTGCCTTCTGTTCCGCGGTGCCATGGGCATGAATCGCCGAATAGGCGCCGTGCGTGAGGCCCTGATACATGTTGAAGGCCATGTTGGCGGAGACGAACATCTCGCCTACGGCCGAGTTCAGAAGATAGGGAAGCCCCTGGCCGCCATATTCCGGGTCGCAGTCCAGAGCGGTCCAGCCGCCTTCCTTCATCGCCGCAAAGGCGCGGTCAAAGCCTTCGGGGGTGCGCACCACGCCGTTTTCAAGCCGGCAGCCCTGCGTGTCGCCTACCACGTTCAGCGGGGCAAGAACTTCGGACGAAACCTTGCCGGCCTCTTCCAGCACGGCGGCGGTGAAGTCACGGTCCATCTCCTCGTATCCGGGCACGCCGGTCTCGGAGGCCTTCATCACCTCGTGCAGAAGGAACTGCATGTCCCGGGTGGGGGGCGTGTATGTCGGCATTATCGGTCTCTCCCTAGATCATTCCGCCGCCGGGCGGCCGGTGAGCGAGGCAATCACGCCCTCGCCCCATTCAAGCTGTTCGCGCAGTTCCGCGATCGCCTCGTCCAGTTCCTCGCGCTGTGCTTCCATCTGCGCCAACCGTTCCCGCGCAATCTCGTAGGTGCGTTGCAACTGCATGACCTGCGTGCGGTCACGGTCGTAAAGGTCCAGAAGCTGGCGGATATGCTCTAGGCTGAAGCCGAAGCGCTTGCCGCGCAGGATCAGCTTGAGCCGCGCCCGGTCCCGTTTGGTGAACAGGCGCCGCGCGCCGTCGCGGATCGGAAACAGAAGCTCCTTCGATTCATAGAACCGCAGCGTTCGCGGGGTAACGCCAAAGGTGTCGCACATCTCGCGGATGGTCATCACATCATCGGTCATGGGCTGGTCCTCCCCTGGCTCCTCCCGCGATCCGCGGGTCCCGGTTGTGGAAAGATGCGGTTCACATGCCGACGATACAATACAGGCTTACGTTGACGTAAACGTAACGTCGCGTCATTGCGGCTTTGACGTGGTGTCACGCCCTGCCTTCGGAATACGCCCCCGCGGCGGGTGGCGTCGGGCAGCGACCGAAGCGGTGGGGCGCGGCACGGCCAGCATCTGACGGCCGCGCCTTCGGCCGCGGCATGGCGCTGGATCCGGGGTGAACCTGAGCGAGCCGGACGGGCGGCGTCAGGACTTCTGCTGGGACAGAAGCGCCGCAGCTTCCTGGCGCAGGGCGCGCAGGTCATCGATCGTATGCGCAAGTTCCTGCTGCTGCCGATCCAAAGCGCCCAGCTGGCGGTCGGCCATCTCGATCCAGGCTTCAAGCTGCGGAACCGTGCCTTCGGTCTGGTAGATCAGAAGCCACTGACGAATTTCCTCAAGGCTGAAGCCAAAGCGGCGGCCGCGCAGGATCAACGTCATGCGCGCCACCTCGCGCGGGCCATAGAACCGCGCGCGGCCCTCGCGCTGGGGTTGAAGCAATTCGATGTATTCGTAGTAGCGCAAGGTGCGTGGCGTCACCTCGAATCGGGCGCACATCTCTTTGAAACTGAGGGTGTTGTCGCTCATCGCTTCCTCCGGCGTTGCAAGTGAAGCTAGACCCAAGGTCGGACAGACGCAACGCTGCGCAGCGCGAATTTGGTCTTGCGGTGCGGCGCCGCTGGTCCATAACAGGGGTATGGCCCGGCGCTCGCGGGTTTGCAGGCTGGCAAGGGGACAGGATGGACGACAAACTCAGGATCGCGCGGCAGTTCATCGAGGCTATTCCCCACTCGGTCGCGCTGGGGATGGAGGTCGAGGAACTGGGTGACGGCGTCGCGGTCATTTCCATGCCCTATGACCGCCGTTTCGTGGGCGATCCGATGACCGGCGTCATCCATGGGGGTGCAGTGTCGGCCCTGATGGACACCTGTGGGGGTGCCGCCGTCATGAGCCATCCCAGCGCACCCGTCGGCACTGCCACGATCGATCTGCGCATCGACTACATGCGGGCCGCAACACCCGGGCAGCGCATCCGCGCGCGGGCCGAGTGTTATCACGTCACCCGCTCGGTGGCCTTCGTGCGCGCCACCGCGACCGACGAGGACGAGGCCCGCCCCGTCGCCACGGCCACCGGCGCCTTCACGATCGAATCTCCGCGCGCGCCCGCCGAAATGGTGGAGCCATGAGTCCGCGGCGCCCGGTCGAGCCGGTCCAGGTCATCAAGGAGCGGCGCGATGCTGCCCTGGGCGCGCTGGTGCATGGCGTGCCCTATATCCAGTTCCTGGGCATTCAGTTTGACCGACGTGGCGATGAACTGACCGCGATCCTGCCCTTCGACCAGAAGCTGATCGGCAACCCGATGATCCCCGCCATCCACGGCGGCGTCACGGCGGCCTTCCTCGAGGTGGCGGCGATCATCGAACTGTCCTGGTCGCTTCTGTGGGAACAGATGGAGGGCGGAACGCTTGATCCGCGGCTTCTGACGCCCGAAACTCTGCCCCGCCTGCCCAAGACGATTGATTTCACGGTGGATTACCTGCGTTCCGGCCTGCCCCGTGATGCCTATGCGCGCGCGCGCGTCAACCGGTCCGGGCGGCGCTATGCCTCGGTGCATGTCGAGGCCTGGCAGGACAACCGCGCCCGGCTCTTTGCCCAGGCGACAGGGCATTTCCTGATGCCCACGCCTGACTGATCGCCCGTTCGCTGCATGATTGCCACAGCGCCTTCCGAGGGGATCGGGCCGATCACCCATCGCCGCGTTCTCAGGATCGCGCTTCCTATCGTTCTTGCCAATATCACGGTGCCGATCCTTGGGGCGGTGGATACCGGCGTGGTGGGGCAGATGGGGGCTGCGGCGCCCATCGGTGCCGTTGGCGTCGGTGCGGTGATCCTTGCCTCGATCTACTGGGTTTTCGGTTTTCTGCGCATGGGCACCTCGGGCCTTGTCGCGCAGGCGGCCGGTGCCGGCGATCGCCCCGAAACTGCCGCGGTGCTGCTGCGTGCGCTTCTGATCGCGGCGGCGGCAGGGCTGATTTTCGTTCTGTTGCAAGGGCCGCTCATGGCCGGAGCCTTCCGCCTTGCCCCCGCCAGTGACGAGGTAGAGGCGCTGGCCCGCGCCTATCTTGGCATCCGGATCTGGGGGGCACCGGCCACCATCGCTCTTTATGCCGTGACCGGGTGGCTGATCGCGCTGGAACGGACGCGCGGCGTGCTGGTGTTGCAACTGTGGATGAACGGGCTGAACATCGTTCTGGATCTGTGGTTCGTGCTCGGGCTTGGCTGGGGGGTCGAGGGCGTCGCGATTGCCACGCTCATCGCCGAATGGACCGGGCTTGCCTTCGGGCTCTGGCTGTGCCGCGAGGCACTGGGGCTGCGCATATGGCGCGAACCGGCACGGCTTTTCGATCCGCTGCGGTTGCGGCGGATGATTGCGGTGAACACCGATATCATGATCCGGTCGGTGGTGCTGCAAGGCAGTTTTACCACCTTTGTCTTTCTGGGCGCCGGCTTTGGCGATGTGACCCTGGCCGCCAACCAGGTTCTGCTGCAGTTTCTCGAAATCATCGCCTATGCGCTGGACGGGTTTGCCTTCGCTGCCGAGGCGCTGGTCGGGCAGGCGGTGGGTGCGCGATCGGTGGCGGCGGTGCGGCGGGCGGCACGGATGACAAGCCTTTGGGGGGCGGTAGCGGCGGTTCTTCTTGCGGCGGGATTCCTGCTGGCGGGGCCTGCGGTGATCGACGTGATGGCCCGCGACCCCGAAGTGCAGGCCGCCGCGCGCAGCTATTTGCCCTGGATCGCCGCCGGCGCGTTGCTGAGCCTTGCCGCCTATATGTTCGACGGGATCTTCATCGGCGCGACCGCGACGCGCGAAATGCGCAACGCGACGCTGCTGTCGGTGGCGATCTATGTGGGGATGGTGCTGCTTCTGGTGCCGCACTGGGACAACCACGGTCTTTGGGCAGCGCTGTTGGTGCTGAACGTCATGCGCGGGCTGACACTCTGGGCGCTTTATCCGCGGATCGAGCGGCGCCTGGGCTAAAGCCAGGCGCCCCGGTCGCTGCCTACAGCCTCGGCCACGGTGGCGAATCCATCCCGGGCCAGTAGCGCGTCCAGCCCCGACAGGACTTCGGGCACCAGCGACAGCCCGCCATAGACCAGCGCGGTGTAAAGTTGCACCGCCGATGCGCCGGCCCGGATCTTGGCATAGGCCTGTTCTGCCGTCGCAACACCGCCGACCCCGACCAGCGGCAGTGCTCCGTCGGTCAGCTGCGAAAGGCGGGCAAGCACCCTCGTCGAGCGCTCGAAAAGCGGCGCCCCCGACAATCCTCCCGCCTCGGCCGCACGGGGGCTGTGCAGCCCCTCGCGTGACAAGGTGGTGTTGGTGGCCACGATCGCATCCACCCCGGCCGCCTGCGCGACCTCGGCAATCGCAGCAAGATCGTCATCCGAGAGGTCGGGCGCGATCTTGAGAAAGATCGGCAGCGGACGGACAAGGCCCGAACGCACGGTCATCACCCGGTCCAGCAGCGCCGTCAGCGCCGCCGGACCCTGAAGATCGCGCAGCCGTTCGGTGTTGGGAGAGGATACATTGACCGTGGCGAAATCGAGATGGGCGGCGCAGCGCTCCAGCACCTGTGCGAAATCGGCGGCTCGGTCGCTGCTGTCCTTGTTCGCGCCAAGGTTCAGCCCGATCACGCCGGCCTGCGGACGCCGGGCCAGCCTGCTGGTAATGACATCGGCACCTTCATTGTTGAAGCCGAAACGATTGATGACGGCGCTGTCTTCGGGCAGGCGAAACAGCCTTGGACGGGGGTTTCCCGGCTGCGGGCGCGGCGTGGCGGCACCAACCTCGACAAAGCCAAAGCCCGCGCGGACGAGCGGCCCAAGCGCCTGCGCGTTCTTGTCAAAACCCGCGGCAAGGCCCAGCGGATTATCAAGCGCAAGCCCGGCAAGGTTACAGCGCAAACGATCCGAAACAAAGGGTTGCGGCAGCGGGGCCAGACCAAGGCGCAATGCGCGCAGCGCCGCGGCATGGGCGGCCTCGGGGTCAAGGCAGCGCAGAGCGGCAAGCCCGGCCTTTTCGAACAGACTCACCACATGCCCTCCGGGAAGATATGGCCGGTTGCGCCCAGCGGCAGCGATTTGTCCCACAGCACGTCGTCAAGCCGAAGGGGGCGGTAAAGGTGCGGGAAAAGCTGCCCGCCGCGCGAGGGTTCCCACCTGAGCGCGGGGCCGAGATCGTCCGCCCGCAGCGCCAGCAGCACCAGATCGCTTTCCTGTCCGAAGTGCCTGGCCGCGGTTTCGGCCACCTGCGCGGCGGTGGAGAAGTGGATGAAGCCGTCCGCGATATCGACGGGCGCGCCCGGCGTTTCGCCCGCGGCGCGGAAAGCATCCCATTCGGAGCGGCGGAAAATCTTGTAGATCAGCATTCCTGCCTCATGCCTGCTTGACGAAGCGCGGTCAATGGTCGTGCGCTGCACGCTTCGCGGGCGCATCGAACGCCGGCGCTACCCAAAGTCGTATCACCCTTTGACAGGCCGCGCGGCACAGGCCAGTCTGGCCCCATCAACAACGCGGAGATTTCAGATGGTTGCCCGGTTTCTGGCATCTGCCGCCGTTCTTGCCCTCACGGCAGGTGCGGCGCAGGCCGAGTTCACGCTCCACATCCTGCATGTCAACGACTTCCACAGCCGGATCGAGCCCATCAACGCCTTCGATTCGACCTGCAGCGCCGAAGAGGATGCGGCAGGCGATTGCTTTGGGGGTGTTGCCCGGCTTTACACCAAGATCAATGCCTTGCGCGACAGTCTGGTTCAGGATGGTCAGAACGTTCTTGTTCTGGATGCCGGTGACCAGTTCCAGGGCTCGCTGTTCTACACGACCTACAAGGGCGCGGCCGAGGCCGAGTTCATGGAGGCGATCGGCTTTGACGCCATGGCGGTTGGCAATCACGAATTCGATGACGGCCCGCAGGGCCTTGCCGATTTCCTCGATCTGGTGAGCTTCCCGGTAATCTCGAGCAACCTTGACCTCAGCCGCTCCAACCTTCTGAACGGGCGGATCGAGAAGAGCCTGGTGCTTGAGGTGGGCGGCGAACGGATCGGGATCGTTTCGGCGCTTGCGACCGATACGGTCGATACGGCCGCGCCAGGCCCGGACGTGCTGTTTCAGGATGAGGTCGAGGCTCTCGCGGCCGAGGTCGACGCCCTTCAGGCCGAGGGGATCAACAAGGTCATCGCACTGACCCATGTGGGCTTTGTCCGTGATCAGGAGATTGCCGCAGAGGTTCCGGGCATTGATGCCGTCATCGGTGGGCATTCGCATACGCTCCTGTCCTCCAGCGCCCGTGACCGGCACGGCGCCTATCCCACCTGGGTCAGCCAGGAAGACGGCACCGCCGTTCCGGTAGTGCAATCCTATGGCTATGGCAAATATCTTGGCCATCTCGTGCTCGAATTCGATGCAGAGGGCAGGCTGATCCATGCACATGGCGATTCGCTGCTGATCGATGCCTCGGTCGAACCTGACGCCGCGATCGCCGCACGTGTGGCGGAACTTGGCGAGCCGATCGCCGACCTGAAGGCGCAGGTCGTTGCGCAGCTTGATGGCCCGCTGGACGGGGACCGCGACAGTTGCCGGCAGGTCGAATGCAGCATGGGCAATGCGATTGCCGATGCGATGCTGGCGCGGGTGGCGGATCAGGGCGTCAGCATCGCCATCCAGAACGGCGGCGGGATTCGCGCCAGCATCCAGGCGGGCGAGGTGACCATGGGCGACGTTTACACCGTCCTGCCGTTCCAGAACACGCTTGCCACCTTCCAGACCACGGGCGCGGTCATCATCGACGCGCTTGAGAACGGTGCAAGCCAGCTGGAAAGCGGGGCGGGACGTTTCGCGCAGGTCGCGGGGCTCACCTATACCGTGGATCCGGCGGCCGCGCCCGGTCAGCGGATCAGCGAGGTCATGGTGCGCGACGGACAGGACTGGGTGCCGATCGACCCCGAGGCGACCTATGGCGTCGTGACAAACGATTACGTGCGGCAGGGGGGCGATGGCTTCCGGATGTTCGCCGCCCATGCCGAAAACGTCTATGACTATGGCCCCGATCTGGCGGATGTCCTTGCCGAGCATCTGGCCGCCGCCGATGGATATGAGCCCTATACCGACGGTCGCATCACCCGGAAGTAACGCAAAAGGGCAGGCGGGGTCTTGCACAGGCCCCGCCGCCCGCCTATACCAAGCGTCAGGCGCGCGGGTATGGTGTAATGGTAGCGCCTCAGCCTTCCAAGCTGATGGTGCGGGTTCGATTCCCGCTACCCGCTCCAGTTTTTACCTGATCTGTCGAAACAGGCCCTACCGTTGCGGGGGCCTGCTATAGTATGCCACCGGCACCGTCCGGGGTTGCGTGCTGCCGTGACGCTGTCCGCCGTGTTGCCCGGACCAGCGGCCCGGGCAACATGTCGGGGGCAGGGCGCCCGCCGTGTTCAGCGGTGGCGGCGGATTTCGCCTGCTTTCAGCCGCTCGATGTACTGGGTCACCTCGGCCTTCACCACCGGCATCAGGGCGTAGAGCCCGATGATGTTGACCACCGCCATCGCAAAGATCGCCGCGTCCGAAAAATCGATCACCGGATCAAGGCTTGCCGCCGCGCCGATGATCACGAACAGGCAGAACAGCAGCTTGAATATCAGTTCCTGACGCGGGGATTCGCCGAACAGATAAGTCCAGGCCTTGAGCCCGTAGTAGGACCAGGAAATCATGGTGGAAAAGGCGAAAAGAACCACCGCGACCACCAGCACATAGGGAAACCACCAGATCGCGGCGCCAAAAGCGGCCGACGTCAGGCTGACTCCGGTCTGGTCGCCGACGGTGGCGACACGTCCGCCCTCGACGATATAGAGGCCGGTCTCGGGATCCTGCAGAAGCTGGCCGGTGATGATGATGACCAGCGCCGTCATGGTGCAGATCACCACCGTGTCGATGAAGGGTTCCAGCAGTGCGACAAAGCCTTCCGTGACCGGTTCTTTGGTGCGGACCGCCGAATGGGCGATCGCGGCAGAGCCCACGCCGGCCTCGTTCGAGAAGGCAGCGCGGCGGAAGTCCTGAATCAATGCGCCGACCATGCCTCCGGCCACACCCAGCCCGGTAAAGGCGCCGGCCAGGATCTGCCCCAGCGCCCAGATGATCTGGTCGTTGTAGATGATCAGGATGACCACCGCGGCACCGACGTAAAGGATGCCCATGAACGGCACGACCCGTGATGTGACGCGGGCTATCGATTGCAGCCCGCCGATGATGACCGCAAAGACAAGGCCTGCAAAGACCACGCCCGTCACCCAGCCGGGATAGGCGCCAACCACCCCGGCGATCTGCTGATGGGCCTGATTTGCCTGAAACATGTTGCCGGCGCCAAGCGCACCCAGCACACAGAACACCGCAAAAAGCACAGCGAGAATGCGCCCGCCGGGCAGACCGCGTTCCGCAAAACCCTTGGTGAGGTAATACATCGGCCCGCCCGAGACTGTCCCGTCGGCATATTCGTTGCGATATTTGACGCCCAGGGTGCATTCGGTGAACTTGGTGGCCATGCCCAGAAGGCCCGCCACGATCATCCAGAAAGTCGCGCCCGGCCCGCCGATGCTGACCGCAACGGCGACGCCCGCGATGTTGCCCAGCCCGACGGTTCCCGACAGCGCGGTGGCAAGCGCCTGAAAGTGGCTCACCTCGCCCGGATCGCGCGGATCGGCATAGCGTCCGCGCACGATGGCCACCGCATGACCGGCCATGCGCAACTGGATGAAGCCGAAGTAAAATGTCAGCACCGCCGCGGCCACCACCAACCACATCACGATCCAGGGAAACTCGGTCCCCGGCAGGTTCGAGAAGATGATCGACACGAACCAGCCGGTGGTCTGTGCGAAAAAGCTGTTGATGGTTTCGTCAATCCCCTGCGCCATCGCGGCGGCCGGGGCCGTTGCCGCCACAAGCGCAAGTGCCGCAATCCTTCTTGGATTATCACGTTTCAACATGGGTTACCTCACCTGTTTCGATGGCGCGGGTCAATGGCACGGTTGTTTTCCGGTGAAAACCCGGTTCTTGCGTCAACTGGCCCGTCGTTCTGCAACATGGCGCAGCAAAGCGGCAGATCAACCGGAGGCAGAAACGCAGCCGCGTCCACGCGTCGCCCCTCGGACGCTTGCCCCAGAAGGGGGTGTCGCTTAAACCGGAACGGCAAAAAAGGGACAGGTCATGGCGAAAAACGGTGCAACGGCTCTGGAAGAGCGGCAATCCTCGCGGCGGATCGGGGCGTTGCGCGGGCTTGTGCCCTTCGTCCTGCCGTATCGCCGGCTGGTTGCCGGGGCTGTCGCGGCGCTTATCCTGACGGCGATGGTGTCGCTGGCGCTGCCGCTTGCAGTGCGCCGCGTGGTGGATACGTTCAATGCCGATGAAGCGGCGCTTCTGAACCAGTATTTTGCCGGCGCGATGGGGATTGCGGCGCTGCTCGCGCTCGGAACCGGGTTGCGCTATTATCTGGTGACGCGGCTGGGCGAGCGGGTCGTGGCAGATATCCGGCGCGCGCTGTTCGACCGCATGATCGGCATGAGCCCTTCGTTCTTCGAGCGGATCATGACGGGCGAGGTGTTGTCGCGCCTGACCACTGATACCACCCTGATCCTGTCGGTGATCGGCTCCAGCGTCTCGATCGCGCTGCGCAACCTGCTTCTGCTGTTCGGCGGGCTGGCGCTGATGCTGCTGACCAGCGCCAAGCTGACCGGGCTGGTCCTGCTGATCGTGCCGGTGGTGATCGTGCCGATCATCACGCTGGGCCGAAAGCTGCGTGGCCTCAGCCGCGAAAACCAGGACTGGATCGCGCAAAGCTCGGGCAATGCCTCCGAGGCGCTGGGCGCGGCACAGACGGTTCAGGCCTTCACCCACGAACTGATCAGCCGCAGCACCTTCGGCAGCGTGACGGAACGCTCCTTCGAGGCGGCCCGCAAACGGATCGGCACCCGCGCCGTCATGACGGTGATCGTGATCTTTCTGGTTTTCTCGGGTATCGTTGGCGTGCTCTGGATCGGCGCGAATGACGTGCGCGCGGGAAACATGACGCCGGGCGAGCTGATCCAGTTCGTGATCTACGCGGTGATGGTGGCGGGATCCGTCGGCGCCCTGTCCGAAATCTGGGGCGAGTTGCAACGTGCCGCCGGCGCGACCGAGCGGCTGGTCGAGCTTCTGGAGGCGACCGATGCCGTGCAGGATCCGATCGCACCTGTCGCGCTGCCCCGCCCGGTTGCGGGGCGGATCGGCTTTGACAATGTGACCTTTCACTATCCGGCCCGTCCCGAGATGGCGGCGCTGAACGGCGTTTCGCTTGTCGTCGAACCGGGCGAAACCGTGGCACTGGTGGGCCCGTCGGGGGCCGGCAAGACAACCATCATCCAGCTTCTGCAGCGTTTCTATGATCCGACCAGCGGAACAGTCACGATCGACGGCGTGGACCTGCGGGCAATGGAGCGGTCGGATTTCCGCCGTGCGATCGCCATGGTGCCGCAGGATGCCGTGATCTTCGCCACCACGGCGCGCGAGAACATCCGCTTTGGTCGCCCGGAGGCCAGTGACGCGGAAGTCGAAGCCGCCGCCCGTGCCGCCGCCGCCCATCCCTTCCTTGTCGCGTTGCCCGAAGGCTATGACACTCAACTGGGCGAACGCGGGATCATGCTGTCGGGCGGCCAGCGCCAACGTATTGCGATCGCCCGCGCGATCCTGCGCGACGCGCCGATCCTTCTGCTGGACGAAGCGACCTCGGCACTGGACGCCGAATCCGAGCGGGCGGTGCAGACGGCGGTCGAACAGCTTGCACACGGCCGCACCACATTGATCGTCGCGCATCGCCTGGCCACGGTGAAGAAGGCCGACCGGATCCTTGTGTTCGATCAGGGCCGGATCGTCGCCAGCGGCACCCACGACGAACTGGTTGCTGCCGGCGGGCTTTATGCCCGGCTGGCCCGGCTGCAGTTCACCGATGGCAGTCAGGCGGCCTGAGGCGCAGGTTCCGGTCAAAGCTTCGCAGCGTCACGCTTGCGCCATCCGGTGCAAGCCCGCATCCTTTCCGCACTGCCGCGCCGGGGCCAAAGGCGCGCTGACGGGAGGAGAAACGAATGGCACCCTATGTTACCGTTGCGGACCGCGATGCGATCGAGGCCGAGATGCCCTGGGAAGATCGCGGCCTGCCCGTGACGCTTTATCAGCTTCTGGATCGCACGCGGCAGGCGCATGGGGATCGGCCCGCGGTGTCATTCCAGCTGCTGTCAGGGCCGAAGGACAAGGCCGAAACCGTCACCTGGGCCGAGTTTCAGAAAAGGGTAACGCAGGCCGCCAACCTGTTCCGCAGCCTTGGCGTGGGCGAGGGCGATGTGGTGGCCTTCATCCTGCCGAACTCCATGGAGACGGCGGTAACGCTTGTGGCGGGTGCGACTGCCGGGATCGTCAACCCGATCAATCCGCTGCTGGAACATGAACAGATCGCGGCCATCCTGCGGGAAACCCGCGCCAAGGTGGTGGTCACGCTCAAGGCCTTCCCGAAAACCGACGTGGCGCAGAAGGTTGCGCAGGCGGTGGCCGAGGCCCCCAATGTGACGGCAGTGGTCGAGGTGGATCTCAACCGGTATCTCACGCCACCCAGAAGCTGGATCGTTCCGCTGCTGCGCCCGAAGAACCCCGTCACCCACAAGGCGCGCGTGCTTGATTTCACCCGCAGCTGTGCCGCGCAGCCGGGTGACCGGCTGACCTTCCGCGAAACCGACAAGGATCGCGTCTGCGCCTATTTTCATACCGGGGGCACGACAGGCATGCCAAAGGTGGCGCAGCACAAGGCCTCGGGCATGATCTATAACGGCTGGCTTGGACACCGGCTCCTGTTCACCGAGCAGGACACGGTGATCTGTCCGCTGCCGCTGTTTCACGTCTTTGCGGCCTATCCGATCATGATGTCGATGATCGCCTCGGGCGCGCATGTCGTGCTGCCGACGCCGGCGGGATACCGGGGCGAGGGCGTGTTCGACAATTTCTGGAAGCTGGTCGAGCGCTGGAAGGTATCTTTCATCATCACCGTGCCCACTGCTATCGCCGCGCTGATGCAGCGCCCGGTCGATGCGGATGTATCTTCGCTGCGCTATGCCTTCTCGGGCTCGGCGCCGCTTCCGGTCGAACTTTACAATCGCTTCGAGAAGGCCACGGGCCTGACCATCGTCGAGGGCTATGGCCTGACCGAAGCGACCTGTCTTGTTTCGGTCAACCCGCCCGAAGGGGTGAAGAAGATCGGGTCGGTCGGAATTCCCTTCCCCTACACCCATGTGCGGATCCTTGACACCAATGGCGACGGCAGCGTGCGCCGGGAATGCGGCGTGGACGAGGTGGGCGAGATCTGCATTGCCAATCCGGGCGTGTTCGAGGGATCGACCTATACCGAGATCGACAAGAACCGCGGGCTTTTTGCCGAGGGGCGGTATCTGCGCACCGGCGATCTGGGGCGGCTGGATGCGGATGGCTATCTCTACATCACCGGGCGCGCCAAGGATCTGATCATTCGCGGTGGGCACAACATAGATCCTGCCGTGATCGAGGAAGGGCTGTTGAGCCATCCGGCGGTGGCCTTTGCCGGGGCGATCGGCCAACCCGACGCCTTCGCCGGCGAACTGCCCTGCGTCTATGTGGAACTTGTCGCAGGGGCCGAGGTCAGCGAGGCCGAGCTGCTGGAACATGTATCCCATCATATCAGCGAACGTGCGGCGATCCCCAAGCATATCGAGGTTCTGGCCGAACTGCCCAAGACAGCGGTTGGCAAGGTGTTCAAGCCCGATCTGCGCAAGCGTGCAATCGCCCGGGTGTATAACGCAGCATTATCCGAGGCGGGCCATGCTGCCGAGGTGGTGGACGTCTTTGAAGACAAGAAGCGCGGACTGGTCGCGCGCCTGCGTCGCACCGGCCCGGTTGACGAGGCAGCACTGAGCAAGACCCTGGGCGAGTTCACCCGGCCCTGGGAATGGGCGTGAGATCCGGGGCACTTGCCCGGCCATGCCCTGAACCCGCCGGCAGCGCAGATCGCTGATGGTCTGCCGGGCCGGTGGCTTCGTGCCGGTAAGGCATGTGGCGTGGCATACTGGCCTGCGGGCTCTGCATCCGCATGGGCCTGGCGCACCTGCGTCGGCCTGATGCACATATCCGCCTGAAGGGTGATCCTGCCCTCGGGCCGAAAGCGGCCTTCACCGGACAGCCGCAGAGACGGCATGTCCGCGGGCGCCGTGGAAAGCGCCCCGCCGGTTCTTGGAGGACGACAAGAAGGGTCGCGCTTGAAGGGCGGGCCGGGCGGGCGTTACCGATGGTCATGGCGCCGATCACGCCGGCACCGTTGCCGCTGTTCCGGCCGCTCGTGATCGGTGGTCGCGGCGCGCCGTCGTCTGTGTCGGGCGGTCTGACGATGCGGGAGGTGTGGCGGGCGAAGCCGACCCGCATCCGGGCCAGCCCGACGCCCCCGGACCGCGAAGACGGGAAAGAGACGTGTTGCGACCAGGCGATGTGAGCCAGCGGCATGCAGCGGCTTTGCCGTGAACCATCAGGCAGGGCAGCGCCGCCGTCGTGATCCGCCGGCCTCAGCCGGTCGCCGAAGCACTCTTGTCAAGATGTTCAAGACGGTTTTCCGGGCCCAGTGCGGCGCTGTCGCTTCCGACAGACTGCACTGATATCCGGTATCTGGAGCGGGCGATGAGATTCGAACTCACGACCCTAACCTTGGCAAGGTTATGCTCTACCCCTGAGCTACGCCCGCATCCTTGGGTGAGCGGTGATTTACAAACTCGGCCCGGGCGCTGCAAGGGGTAAAGCACGCCCGGGCGGATTTTTTTGCGCCCGGATCAGGTCTCGAACTCGACCAGCAGATCTTTCGCGTCGATCTGGGCACCGGCCGTCACGTGAACCGCCTTGACGATTCCGTCGCGGTCGGCGTGGATGCCGGTTTCCATCTTCATGGCCTCGATCGTCAGCAACAGATCGCCCGGCTTGACCTTCTGCCCGGCACTGATCCCGACCGAGGCGATGGATCCGGGCATCGGCGCGCCGATATGCGCCGGGTTGCCCTCGGCGGCCTTGGGGCGCGCGGCGGTCTTGGCCTTGACCTGCCGGTTCGGCACCCGCACGACGCGCGGCTGGCCGTTGAGTTCGAAGAACACCCGCACTTCGCCGTCATCGCCGGTTTCCCCCACGGTCTGCAGGCGAATCTCGAGCGTCTTGCCCGGGTCGATCTCGGCGGTGATTTCTTCGCCTGGTTCCATGCCATAGAAGAAGGTGCGGGTGGGTAGTGCGCGCACCGGACCATAGGTCGCATGACGGGCCCGGTAATCCATGAACACCTTGGGATACATCAGATAGCCGTTCAGATCCTCGTCATCGATCTCGGCTTCTGCGCTGTCTTCTGAATCAGCCGCCAGCTCGGCCGAGATCCGGGCGCGCGTGGCCTCCAGATCCACGGCCGGCAGGTGGGCGCCCGGGCGGTCGGTGAGGGGTTGTTCGCCCTTCAGCACTTTCTTCAGGATGGGTTCCGGCCATCCACCATGCGGCTGCCCCAGGTTCCCGCGCAGCATGTCTATCACGCTGTCGGGGAAGGACACATCGGTGTCCGGATCTTCGACCTGCGCCCGGGTCAGCCCCTGCGCCACCATCATCAGCGCCATGTCGCCCACGACCTTGGAACTGGGCGTGACCTTGACGATGTCGCCGAACATCTGATTCACATCGGCATAGGCCTGCGCCACTTCGTGCCAGCGTTCCTCGAGCCCGAGGCTGCGTGCCTGTGCCTTGAGGTTGGTGAACTGCCCGCCCGGCATTTCGTGCAGATAAACTTCGGACGCGGGGGCCTGAAGGCCGGATTCAAAGGCCGTGTAATGCCCACGCACCGCCTCCCAGTAGTTCGAGATCGCGCGGATCGCGGCAATATCAAGCCCGGTATCGCGGTCGGTGCCCTTCAGGGCCTCGACAATCGAACCAAGGGTGGGCTGGGAGGTGTTGCCCGACAAGGCGTCCATCGCGCAATCGACGGCATCCACACCTGCTTCGGCCGCGGCAAGGATCGTGGCCCCGCCAAGGCCCGAGGTGTCATGGGTATGGAAGTGGATCGGCAGGCCAACTTCTTCCTTCAGGGCGCGGATCAACACGCGGGCGCCGGCGGGCTTCAACAGGCCCGCCATGTCCTTGAGCCCCAGCACATGGGCACCGCCCTCGCGCAGTGCCTTGCCCAGGGTGACATAATACTGCAGGTCGTATTTTGAACGCGCCGGGTCCAGCAGGTCGCCGGTATAGCAGATCGTGCCTTCGCAGACCTTGCCGGACTCGAGCACCGCATCCATGGCGACGCGCATGTTTTCAACCCAGTTGAGACTGTCGAAGACCCGGAACACATCGACGCCCGTCCTTGCGGCCTGGGCCACGAACGACTGCACCACATTGTCAGGATAATTCGTATAGCCGACGCCGTTCGAGGCCCGCAGCAGCATCTGCGTCATCAGGTTCGGCATCGCGGCGCGAATGTCGCGCAGGCGCTGCCAGGGACATTCCTGAAGGAACCGGTAGGCGACATCGAAGGTCGCGCCACCCCAGCACTCGACGCTGAACAGCTGCGGCAGGTTGGCCGCATAGGCCGGTGCGACGCGGATCATGTCGATCGAGCGCATCCGGGTGGCCAGCAGCGACTGATGCCCGTCCCGCATGGTCGTATCGGTGATGAGCAGGTGCTTCTGCGCCGCCATCCAGTCGGCGACGGCTTGCGGGCCCTTCTGTTCCAGCAGAGTGCGGGTGCCGGGGGCGGGGTGTTCCGTCAGAGCAGCCGGCGGCCTTGGCTGCTTGATGTCGGCGGCAGGCCGTGGGCGGCCGGCGGTTTCCGGGTGACCGTTGACGGTGATGTCGGCGATATAGGTCAGGATGCGGGTCGCGCGGTCGCGGCGCTTCTTGAAGGTGAAAAGCTCGGGCGTGGTGTCAATGAACTTGGTCGTGCATTCGTTCGCAAGAAAGGTCGGATGCTTGAGAAGGTTCTCGACGAAGGCGATGTTCGTGGAGACGCCGCGGATGCGGAACTCACGCAGCGCCCGGTCCATCCGTGCGATGGCCATTTCCGGCGTGGGCGCCCAGGCGGTGACCTTGACCAGAAGCGAGTCATAATATCGTGTGATGACTCCTCCGGAATAGGCGGTGCCCCCATCCAGCCGGATCCCCATGCCGGTGGCCGAGCGGTAGGCGGTGATGCGGCCATAATCGGGAATGAAGTTGTTCTGGGGATCTTCGGTGGTGACCCGGCATTGCAGCGCATGGCCCGAGAGGGTGATGTCGGACTGGCTGGCGGCGCCGGTCGCCTCGGCAAGGGTGGCTCCTTCGGCGATCAGGATCTGGGCGCGCACGATGTCGATACCGGTCACTTCCTCGGTGACCGTGTGTTCCACCTGGATGCGCGGATTGACCTCGATGAAGTAGAATTTCTCCTCATCCATATCCATGAGGAATTCGACGGTTCCTGCGTTCTGATAGCCGACCTGGCGTGCGATCTTCAGGCCCAGTTCGCAGATCTCGGCGCGCTGCGCGTCGGTCAGATAGGGGGCGGGGGCGCGTTCCACCACCTTCTGGTTCCGGCGCTGCACGGTGCAGTCACGTTCGTAAAGGTGATAGATCTGCCCATGCGTATCGCCGAGGATCTGCACCTCGACATGGCGCGCGCGCTGGATCATCTTTTCCAGATAGCCCTCGCCATTGCCAAAGGCGGCCTCGGCCTCGCGCCGGCCCTCGCGGACCTTGTCGGCAAGTTCGTCCGGGCCGAGGATCGGCCGCATTCCGCGCCCACCCCCGCCCCAGCTGGCTTTCAGCATCAGCGGATAGCCGATCGCCTCGGCCTGAACACGGATCGCGTCGAAATCATCGCCAAGCACCTCCGTCGCCGGAATAACCGGCACCCCCGCCTCGATTGCGACACGGCGCGCGCTGGCCTTGTCGCCAAGGGCGCGCATCGTCTCGGCGCGGGGTCCGATGAAGGTGATCCCGGCCGCGTCGCAGGCCTCGACGAATTCCGGGTTTTCCGACAGAAGGCCGTAGCCGGGGTGAATGGCATCCGCGCCCGACATCTTCGCGACACGGATGATTTCCGGGATGCTCAGATAAGCGCCGACCGGCGACAGCCCCTGACCGATCAGATAGGCTTCGTCCGCCTTGAAGCGATGCAATCCCAGCTTGTCTTCTTCGGCATAGACGGCGACGGTGCGCTTGCCCATCTCGTTTGCGGCACGCATCACGCGGATCGCAATCTCGCCGCGGTTGGCGATCAGGATCTTGCGGAAAGTCTTCATTCGGGCTGTTCCTCGCTCAGGCTGCCGGTCCGGCAATCCCGACACGTTGCATCAGAGCCCCGCCGTTTTGCAACTGCGGAATAGGATGATGCTGCAGCCGCATCAGGATGGCCGCCGAAGCCGGCCGGCGGGGATGGTCGATCAAAGCCCGCGAACAGAATAAGAACAAACCTTTCCCTTGGCGCGGGCATTGGCTAGACTGTCACCATGAGCGATTTTGACGAATTCGACGCCTTCGAGGCCGGTGCCCGCCAGTCCCTGTCCGCACGTGCGATGGCGGCCCGGCCAAGTCCCTATCTTGACGAGCTTAACCCGGCGCAGCGCGCCGCGGTCGAAGCGCTGGACGGCCCGGTTCTGATGCTCGCAGGGGCAGGCACCGGCAAGACCAAGGCGCTGACCGCGCGAATCGTGCATCTGCTGAATACGGGCCGTGCCCGCCCGAACGAGATCCTGGCCGTGACCTTCACCAACAAGGCCGCGCGCGAGATGAAGGACCGGGTGGGCCGCATGCTTGGCCACGGCGCGGAGGGCATGGCATGGATTGGCACGTTCCATTCGATCAGCGTCAAGCTGCTGCGCCGCCACGCCGAACTGGCGGGCCTGAAAAGCAATTTCACGATCCTTGACACCGACGATCAGATCCGGCTGCTGAAACAGCTGATTTCTGCCGAGAACATCGACGAAAAGCGCTGGCCGGCGCGTCAGCTGGCGGGGATCATCGATCACTGGAAGAACCGCGCCTGGACGCCGCGCAACGTTCCCGCGGCCGAGGCGGCAGCTTTCAATAACCGCGGCCTTGACCTTTACGATGCGTATCAGGACCGTCTGCGCACGCTCAATGCCGTGGATTTCGGTGATCTTCTGCTGCATGTCGTCACGATCTTTCAGGCCCATCCCGATGTTCTGGAACAGTATCAACGCTGGTTCCGCTATATTCTGGTGGACGAATACCAGGATACCAATGTCGCGCAGTACATGTGGCTGCGCCTGCTGGCCCAAGGCCATCGCAACATCTGTTGCGTGGGCGATGACGATCAGTCAATCTATGGCTGGCGTGGCGCCGAGGTGGGCAATATCCTGCGATTCGAAAAGGATTTTCCTGGCGCGCAGGTGATCCGGCTTGAACAGAATTACCGCTCGACGCCACATATTCTTGGCGCGGCCTCTGGCGTCATCGCAGCGAATCAGGGGCGTCTGGGCAAGACGCTCTGGACCGATGCCCAGGAGGGCGAGAAGGTCCGGCTGATCGGCCATTGGGACGGCGAGGAAGAGGCGCGCTGGATCGGCGAGGAAATCGAGGCGATGCAGCGCGGCACCCGCGGCAACGACCCGATCAGCCCCGATCACATGGCGATTCTGGTCCGAGCCAGCCACCAGATGCGGGCCTTCGAGGACCGGTTTCTGACCATCGGCCTGCCATATCGCGTGATCGGTGGCCCGAGGTTCTACGAACGGCTCGAGATTCGCGATGCGATGGCGTATTTCCGCATCGTGGTCAGCCCCGACGACGATCTCGCCTTCGAGCGGATCGTGAACACCCCCAAACGCGGATTGGGCGACAAGGCGCAGCAGATCATCCAGCGCGCGGCACGGGACGCGGGGGTCACGCTTCTGGAAGGGGCGCGGCGGGTGGTGTCTGACGCCCAGATCGGCGGCAAGGGGCTTGCGGAACTGCGCCGTCTCGTCACTGCGGTTGATCAATGGCACGCACGCGCCCTGGCGCCCGGGCAAAGCCATATCGAACTGGCGGAACAGATTCTGGACGAATCCGGCTATACGGCGATGTGGCAGAACGACAAGACGCCGGAAGCCCCGGGCCGGCTGGAGAACCTGAAAGAGCTTGTGAAGGCGCTGGAGCAGTTCGAGAACCTTCAGGGCTTCCTGGAACATGTCGCGCTGATCATGGACAATGAAACCGAGGATGCGGCGGAAAAGGTCAGCATCATGACCCTTCATGCCGCAAAGGGCCTCGAGTTTCAGGCGGTATTCCTCCCAGGCTGGGAGGATGGGCTGTTCCCAAGTCAGCGATCAATGGATGAAAGCGGGATCAAGGGGCTCGAGGAAGAGCGCCGGCTGGCCTATGTCGGCATCACCCGGGCCGAGCGGATCTGCACGATTTCCTTTGCCGCGAACCGGCGGGTCTATGGGCAATGGCAATCGGCGCTACCCTCGCGTTTCATCGACGAACTGCCGGAAGAGCATGTGGATGTGCTGACGCCCCCGGGCCTTTATGGCGGGGGCTATGGCGCGGCGGCGCCTTCCACGGTCGAGCAACGCGCGGCTTCGGCCAATGTCTACAACTCTCCGGGGTGGAAGCGGCTTCAGGAACGCTCTGCCACTCGGCCGATGGCGCAGCCGCGCGAAAGCCGCAATGTGGTGATCGACCTTGATGCGGTTTCCAGCTTCAGCATCGGCGACCGGGTTTTTCACCAGAAATTCGGCTATGGCACCGTGCAGGGGATCGAGGGCGACAAGCTTGACGTGGCCTTTGACAAGGCGGGCCCGAAAAAGCTTGTTGCGCGGTTCGTGGTCGCGGCGGAACAGGCCGACGACGTCCCGTTCTGACAAGAACGCCACTGCTGCACATGAAGGAAGCCCGGCTCGTGCCGGGCTTTTTGCATTCTGGAACGAGAAACGGCGGCAACCCGGGAGGAGGGCGCCGCCGTTCCGACAACGAGGGCCCCAGGGAGGAGGAGGGGGCCTTCGAACTGATCGGGGCCATCATTCGGCCCGAATTCCAGGTGCGGTGACCTCCAGGGAGGAGGAGGGAGGCCACCGCCTGATTTGCGTGACCCCAGGGAGGAGGAGGGGGCCGTCGCAACCGTTTTGGGCCATTCGGCCCGAATTCCAGGTGCGGTGACCTCCAGGGAGGAGGAGGGAGGCCACCGCCTGATTTGCGTGGCCCCAGGGAGGAGGAGGGGGCCGTCGAACTGATCGGGGCCATCATGCGGCCCGAATTCCAGGTGCGGTGACCTCCAGGGAGGAGGAGGGAGGCCACCGCCTGATTTGCGTGGCCCCAGGGAGGAGGAGGGGGCCGTCGCAACCGTTTTGGGCCATGCGGCCCGAATTCCAGGTGCGGTGACCTCCAGGGAGGAGGAGGGAGGCCACCGCCTGATTTGCGTGACCCCAGGGAGGAGGAGGGGGTCGTCGCAACCGTTTTGGGCCATTCGGCCCGAATTCCAGGTGCGGTGACCTCCAGGGAGGAGGAGGGAGGCCACCGCCTGATTTGCGTGGCCCCAGGGAGGAGGAGGGGGCCGTCGCAACCGTTTTGGGCCATTCGGCCCGAATAAAAGACGGCGACACAGGGAGGAGCTCGCATCGCCGTTTAAGTAGAAAACCCTGGGAGGAGTTAGGGTTCTCTGTAGGAAACCTACTTCTGCATCGCCGCTTCGAGGGCGATCCGCGTGACCATCGAGCGGTTGATGCCCAGATCATTCAGTTCGCGGGTTGACAGCGCGTTAAGTTCGCGCAGAGTTTGCCGATAGACCCGGCGACGCTCGATCGCATCCCGTACCGCGGCAACGAGAGTTGCTGCGCGGTCAAGAATGCTGGCGTGGCCAGCCTGAGTATTATGTGCATAGGCCATGTTTGGCTCCGTCGTCTGTATCGTTGCGCTGTGACTGTGTCCTGCGCTGTTAGGGCAAACATAACGCAATGCTGCGCGTGCACAATGCGGCAAAGCGTCAATGCTGCCATGCGGCAAATGCATAACCGACGCTGACCTATTTTCATCACTTGCCCAGGCCATTGCCCGAAGCTTGGGCGAACTTCGGATGAGCCCTTGTCCTTTGCCCGATAAGCAACAAGCTATGGTCCGAGTCTAGGCAAGGAGAATACGATGACCCCCACGCGCGACATGGTTCTGCAGGCGCTGGAGCAACTGGAACTGCCCGGCGGGGGCACGCTTGGATCCCGTGACCTCGTGCGTGCGCTGTCGCTCGAGGATGGCGCGATTCGCTTCGTGATCGAGGCATCTTCGCCTGATGAAGCGCGTGCGCTGTCTTCGGTGCGGGCCGCGGCGGAGCAGATCCTGCGGGGGCTTCCGGGGGTGCGGTCGGTCTCGGCGGTGCTTACGGCCCATGCCCCGGGTGGTGCTCAGGCCCGGCCTGCGCAAGCCGCGCCGGCGGGCGAACCACCGGCACTCAAGATCGGGCGGCACCCTACGGGGCAGGCGGGGCCGCAGCCGGTCGCAGGCGTGAAGCGCATCCTGGCCATTGCCTCGGGCAAGGGCGGCGTGGGCAAATCGACCGTTTCAAGCAATCTCGCGGTGGCGCTTGCCCGGCAAGGGCGGCGCGTCGGGCTTCTGGATGCCGATATCTATGGACCTTCGCAGCCGCGGATGATGGGGGTGAACAAGCGTCCCGCCTCGCCCGATGGCAAGACGATCATCCCCTTGCAGGCGCATGGCGTGACCATGATGTCGATCGGCTTGATGCTGAAGGAGGACGAGGCCGTGATCTGGCGCGGACCGATGCTGATGGGGGCGCTGCAGCAGATGCTCGGGCAGGTGGCCTGGGGGGAACTGGACGTTCTTGTTGTTGATCTGCCGCCGGGAACCGGCGATGTGCAGTTGACGCTGTGCCAGCGCACCAGTCTGAGCGGCGCGATCGTCGTCTCGACGCCGCAGGATGTGGCGCTTCTGGATGCGCGGAAGGCGCTGAAGATGTTCGAGACGCTCAAGACGCCGGTTCTGGGGCTGATCGAGAACATGTCCACCTATATCTGCCCCAACTGCGGGCACGAGGCGCATATCTTCGGGCATGGCGGTGTCGAGGAAGAGGCGCGCAAGCTTGGGCTTCCGTTTCTTGGAGCCATCCCGCTCAGCCTTGATGTCCGCCTTGCAGGCGATGCGGGCACGCCGGTGGCGGCGGGTGATGGGCCGATCGCCGACGCCTATGGCGCCTTGGCGGCGCGGCTTGTGCAGGGTGGCATGGCCTGAGCGGCGGCGGCACACAGTCCGACCGTCCCCCGCGGACAGGATCCGGGAATTCATGGGAACGACAGGGGCCGCCGGTGGGCGGCCCTCGGCATCTTGCGAGATGGCTCTGGCGCGGTTCCGGCATCCGAATCACAAAATCGTTTTCAGCCCGTGATTCTGGGCCGCCTGGGCGGGGATGGCGGCATCCGAGCACGGGAAGAGCAGCCAGACTGTAGCCGATCTGCATCAGTCCGTCGCCAAGGGACCATCATTCGGTGGGATTTTACGGTATTTTTCTCAACGTGGCGCAAGAGACACATCTGGTGTTCGCGGCTGCGGCGACCACAATGTGTGGCCCTAAGATCCCCTTCTGTTCCAGAAGTTGATCTTCTTCTACAGACTCATGGGCCGCGCTTTCCCGAAAATAACCGTTGCCTCCCATGAAATCCCATGGCATCTCGATGTCAGACGGTGAACGGGTCTCAAGGGGCGGAAAAAAGAACCCCAAGGCGACCAGAGCAGGTTTCATACAGGCACCCGCTTCATCATCACAACGAGAAGATCCGGCGCGCGCGAGCAGCATCCCCCCAAGGTGGCAAGCGTAGCTGGGCAACCCCGACAAACGGGACGAGGGCGGCGGATCGGGCAGTGGCAGCAGCCCGGTCCGCCGTTTCGTTTCAGGGGCGCGAGATCGAAAACCGGGATCAACCCGGATCAGAAACGGGACAGTCGAGAGGGCCGCAGGCCGTGGCGCAAACGTTCAGAGGCGAGTTCAACCAGAAGGTTGACACGAAGGGCCGGGTTTCGATCCCCGCGCCCTTTCGGCGCGTTCTGGAGGCTGGCGATCCCGACTGGGCCGAAGGCCAGCGCCCGCGCTTCGTGATCGTCTATGGCGATGAGCGGCGCAAGTTTCTTGAATGCTATACCATTTCCGCCATGCGCGAGGTCGAGGCGCAGATTGCCCGGCTTCCGCGCGGCACGCCGCGCCGTCGTCTGCTGGAGCGCGTGATGATCACCCTGTCGCACACCTGCGAGGTGGATGAGGACGGGCGGATCGTTCTGCCACAGAAGCTGCGCGACAAGATCGCCCTCTCGGCCGAGGCCGTCTTTGCCGGCGCCTTGGACACCTTCCAGATCTGGCAACCCGCGGCCTATGAGGCCGATCTCGTGCAGGAGGCGCAGGCAGAGCTTGAAGCCCTGCCCGAGGGCGCGGACATCCTGTCGCTGCTGGGCGACCTGCCGGGGGCCTGACCCATGGCCGGGCCCGCCCATCCCCCCCATGTTCCGGTTCTGCTGCGCCCGCTTCTTGACGCGGTGGCACCCGTCCACGGCCTCTGGCTGGACGGAACCTTCGGGGCCGGCGGCTATGCCCGCGGCCTGCTTGCCGCGGGGGCAGACCGGGTCATCGGCATTGACCGCGATCCCCTGGCGCTCCGGATGGCAGCCGACTGGGCCGATGAGTTCGGCCCCCGCCTGACCCTGGTTCAGGGCCGGTTCAGCGAGCTGGACCAGCATGCCGATGCGCCGCTTGATGGCGTCGTGCTGGATCTCGGCGTATCCTCGATGCAGCTTGATCAGGCCGAGCGGGGCTTTTCCTTCGCCAAGGACGGCCCGCTGGACATGCGGATGAGCCAGGACGGCCCAAGCGCGGCCGATCTGGTCAATTCCGCTGCGGAAGGCGAGCTTGCCGACATTCTTTATCATTTCGGCGAGGAACGTGCCTCGCGCCGGATCGCGCGGGCCATTGTGGCTGCACGGGCGGAAAAGCCGCTCGAGACGACGCTGGAACTGGCGCGGATCGTCGAAAAATGTCTTCCCCGCCCCAAGCCGGGCCAGAGCCATCCGGCGACCCGCAGCTTTCAGGCCATTCGCATCGCGGTGAATGCCGAATTCGATGAACTCGTCGCAGGGCTCGAGGCGGCCGAACGGGCACTGAAACCCGGCGGGCGGCTTGCCGTCGTGACGTTTCATTCGCTTGAGGACCGGATCGTCAAGCGGTTCCTGCAGCAGCGGTCGGGGCAGGGGGGCAATGCCAACCGCTATGCCCCCGAGCAGGCCGCCGATGCGCCGCGCTTCCGCCTTCTGACGCGACGCGCCGTCGGTCCGGATGACGAGGAGCTTGCCGAGAACCCGCGCGCACGTTCGGCGCTCTTGCGGGTGGGCGAGCGGACCACGGCCCCGGCGGGGCGCGCGGACCGCCGCGCCCTGGGTTTGCCGCGGCTAGTGACGGGAGGTGCTTGATGCGTTCGGTGCTTTACGTCCTGACGGCGCTAGGAGTGATGGGGCTGGCCTATTGGGCCTATCATGAAAACTATCGCACCCAGCAGGCCCTGCGCGAGATCAGCGCGCTCAACCGCCAGATCCGCGCCCTGAACGAGGCGCTGAGCGTGCAGCGCGCCGAATGGGCCTATCTGAACCGGCCCGAGCGGCTGCGCGAGCTTGCCGATCTCAACTTTGATCGCCTGGGTCTGCTGCCTCTGACGCCCGAGCAATTCGGCACCGTCGAGGGCGTGGCCTTTCCCCTTCCGCCCGACATCGTGATCGAGCCTGACGAGATGTCCAACGAGTTGGAGAGCGAGATATGATCCGCACGCCCCTGCGCCCGCTGGCCCGCATTCTTCTTGCCCGTCAACGCGGCGAGAATCCCGATGCGATCGAACGCGAGAACCTCCGCCTGCGGCACGAGGCGCTGCGCGACAAGGCCCGCCTCCGGGCGGAAAGCCGGCTTTTGCTGCTCGGCGTCTGTTTCTTCTTTGCCTTTGCCGTGATCGGCGGCCGGATGGGGCTGATGGCGGCGTCCGAACCGCAAGAACCGCGCGCGGCGTCGTCCGGGGCCGATATCGTGGCGCAGCGCGCCGATATCGTTGACCGGAACGGCCGGATCCTGGCCACCAATCTCATCACCCATTCGCTTTATGCCCAGCCGCATCAGATGGTGGATCCGGCCCGCGCGGCGATGCGCCTGGCCGAACTGTTTCCCGACCTGAACCGCGACACCCTGCTGCGCCAGTTCACCGATCCCGAACGTCGCTTCGTCTGGGTCAAGCGGCGCCTTTCGCCCGAACAGATGCAAGCGGTGCACGATATCGGCGATCCGGGGCTGCTGTTCGGCCCGCGGGAAATGCGGCTTTATCCGAACGGCCGGCTGGCCGCGCATATCCTTGGCGGGGCGGGCTTTGGCCGCGAGGGTGTGCATTCGGCCGAAGTGATCGGCGTTGCGGGAATCGAGCGGCAATTCGATGACTACCTGCGCGATCCCAACAATGCCGCCAACCCGCTGGAGCTTTCGATCGATCTGACGGTGCAGGCCGCCGCGCGCGAGGTGCTGGACGGCGGCATGCGGTTGATGAATGCCAAGGGCGCAACCTCGATCCTGATGGATGTGCGCACGGGCGAGGTGGTGTCGATGGTGTCGTTGCCCGATTTTGACCCCAACACGCGGCCGCAGCCCCTTGTCGAGGGCGATCCCTCGGACAGCCCGCTGTTCAACCGCGCAGTGCAGGGGGTTTATGAACTCGGCTCCACCTTCAAGGTGTTTGCCACGGCGCAGGCGATTGACGAGGGCCTGATCAGCGCCTCTACCCGCATCGATACGCGCGGCCCGATGACCTGGGGGCGCTTCCGTATCCGCGATTTTCGCAACTATGGCCCCGAATTGAGCGTCACTGACGTGATGGTCAAAAGCTCCAACATCGGCACGGCGCGTATCGCGATGATGCTGGGTGGCAAGCGCCAGCAGGAGTTTCTGCGCCGGCTTGGTTTTCTTGACCCCCTGGGCGTCGAACTCAGCGAGGCGCCCGGCGCCCGGCCGCTTCTGCCCCGCCAGTGGTCCGACATATCGACCATGACGATTTCCTATGGCCACGGGCTGTCCGCAAGCCCGCTGCACCTTGCCGCCGGCTATGCCGCAATGGTCAATGGCGGCACGCTGGTCCGCCCGACGCTGCTGCGCCAGGATCAGCCGCAACAGGGCGAACGGGTGATCTCCGAACAGACATCGGCCATCATGCGCGACATGCTGCGCCAGGTGGTGACACGCGGCACGGCGAGCTTTGGCGACGTGCCCGGCTATGCCGTGGGTGGCAAGACCGGTTCGGCCGATAAGCCCCGTCCCGAAGGCGGGTATTACAAGGATCGGGTGATGGCGACCTTCGCGGCCTTCTTTCCGGCGCATGATCCCCGCTATGTGCTGATCCTGACGCTGGATGAGGGCGTCGAAACCTCGGGGCCCGAGCCGCGGCGGACGGCGGGCTGGACGGCTGTGCCCGTGGCGGCCGAGATGATCCGCCGCACGGCACCGCTTCTGGGCTTGCGGCCGACCATTGAACCCGTCGCACCTGATGGGATAACACTCGTCCGCAACTGAAAGGCGGGCAAGATGGCGGAACGGGTCAAATCGCTGGCAGAGCTGGGTCTGCGCGCACAGGGCGGGCAGGAAGCCCGGATAACCGGCCTTGCCGTGGACAGTCGCGACGTGCGCGACGGCCATCTGTTCGTGGCCCTTCCCGGCACCCGGCTGCATGGGGGCGAGTTCATTCAATATGCCTTGCGCATGGGCGCGGCGGCGGTGTTGACCGACGCGGCAGGCGCGGCGACGGCACGGCAGGAACTGTCCGCGGCCGGGGTGCCTGTGGTGGTGGCCGAGGACCCCCGGGGTGCCCTGGCCTATGCGGCGGCGCTGTGGTTCGGGGCGCAGCCGGGGGTGATGGTCGCAGTCACCGGGACCAACGGCAAGACCTCGGTCGCAAGCTTTACCCGCCAGATATGGGCGGCGCTGGGACATGAGGCGGCGAATTTCGGCACGACCGGCGTTGAAGGCGCCTTCAGTGCCTCGCTGAACCACACCACGCCAGAACCGATCACCCTGCACCGGCTGCTGGCCGAGATGGCGGCGGCGGGTGTGACCCATGCGGCGATGGAGGCCTCTTCGCACGGTCTGGACCAGCGCAGGCTGGATGGGGTGGTGCTGCGTGCGGCGGCGTTCAGCAACTTCACTCAGGACCATCTGGATTATCACGAAAGCTTCGACGCCTATTTCCAGGCAAAGGCAGCGCTGTTTGCCCGGGTCCTGCCCGACGACGGCACGGCCGTCATCAATCTGGACGATCCGCGCGGACCCGACATGGCGGCGATCGCGCGGGGACGGGGGCAGCAGGTGATCACCGTGGGCTCGGACGTCGATTGTGATCTGAGGATCCTTGCGCGGCAGCACGAGGCGACGGGGCAGGTGCTGCGGTTCGGTTGGCTTGGCACGCCTCATCAGGTGCATCTGGGCCTGATCGGCGGGTTTCAGGCGGAAAACGTCCTTCTGGCAGCAGGGCTTGCGATTGCCTCGGGGTCGGGCCCCGAGCGGGTGTTCGAAGTGCTGCCGCAGCTGCAGACCGTCCGCGGGCGGATGCAGCATGTCGCGACCCGCCGCAACGGCGCCCCGGTCTTTGTCGATTACGCCCACACGCCCGATGCGCTGGCCACGGCGCTGCGGGGCCTGCGCCCGCATGTGCTTGGCCGCCTTGTGGTGGTATTCGGCGCGGGGGGCGATCGCGATCGCGGCAAGCGGCCGCTGATGGGTGCGGCGGCAGCGGCCCATGCCGATGTCGTCTTTGTCACCGATGACAATCCCCGGACCGAGGATCCCGCGAGCATCCGCGCTGCGATCCTCGCATCCTGCCCCGAGGCGAATGAGGTGGGCGACCGGGCCGAAGCGATCCTGCGCGGGGTCGATGCGCTTGGCCCGGGCGATGCACTGCTGATCGCGGGCAAGGGTCACGAAACCGGACAGACCGTCGGCACCGACGTTTTCCCCTTCGACGATGCGGAACAGGCCAGCGTTGCCGTTGCCGCCCTGGATGGAAGCTACTGATGACATCTCTCTGGACTGCGCAGGACGTCGCGGCCGTCTGCGGTGGCGAATGCACCGCGCATTTCGATATCACCGGGCTGTCGATCGACAGCCGCGCCCTTGCGCCGGGTGACCTGTTCATTGCCCTGACGGCTGCGCGCGACGGGCATGATTTTGTGGCCCAGGCCCTTGCGGCGGGGGCTGCCGGTGCGCTGGTCTCGCGCCGTCCGGCCGGCCTTGCCGCGGATGCGCCGCTGATCATCGTGGACGATGTCCTGCCCGCACTTGAAGCCCTGGCGCGCGCGGCGCGGGAACGTACGCGGGCGCGGATCGTCGGCGTGACCGGTTCGGTGGGAAAGACCTCGAGCAAGGAGATGCTGCGCACCATCCTCGGGCGTCAGGGCCGGGTTCATGCGGCCGAGGCGAGCTTCAACAACCACTGGGGCGTGCCGCTTACCCTGGCGCGGATGCCAGCCGATGCCGATTATGCAGTGATCGAGATCGGCATGAATCGCCCCGGAGAAATCGCGCCGCTCTCCCGCCTCGCGCGGCCGCATGTTGCGCTGATCACCACGGTCGCGCCGGCGCATCTGGAAGCCTTCGAGAGCCTTGAGGGCATCGCTCATGAAAAGGCCGCGATCCTCGAGGGGTTGGTGCCGGGGGGCACCGCCGTTCTGCCGGCCGATCTGGAGGTCAGCCCGATCCTGATTGCCAAGGCCGATGCCTGCGGGGCGCAGAAGATCCTGTTCGGGCGCGCAGTCACTGCCGATTTCCGTCTGGGCGAGGTCACGCTTGCCCGCGACGCCACGGTCGTTGCGGCCCGCTCGGGCAGCCGCAAACTTCTGTTCAAGGTGGCCAGCGCCGGGCGGCACTTTGCCGAGAACGCGCTGGGCTGCCTCGCCGTGGCCGAGGCGCTGGGCGCCGATCTGACGGTCGCTGCACTTGATATCGGCCTCTGGCAACCGCCGGCGGGGCGGGGGCTGCGCGAAGTCGTGGTGCTGGACCAGGTTGATGACCATCTGCGCTTTGAACTGATTGACGATGCCTTCAACGCCAATCCCGCATCGCTGGATGCCGCGCTCGAGGTGCTGGCGGCGGCCGAGCCCGCCGACGGGATCGGGCGCGTTTCGGGGGGGCGGCGCATCGCGGTGCTGGGCGATATGCTGGAACTTGGGGTGGAGGAACGCGCGCTGCATGTCGCGGTTGCCGCGCATCCGGCGTTGAAAAAGGTGGACCGCGTTCATTGCGTCGGCCCGAGAATGCGCCACCTGTGGGAGGCGCTGCCACTGACACAGCGCGGCGAATGGGTCGAACGCGCGCAGGATCTGGCCGCGCGGGCGCGCCATCTGGTCGATGCCGGCGATATCGTGCTGGTCAAAGGGTCCAAAAGCAGCCACGTCAGTCTTGTTGTTGACGCGCTGCGCAATTTGGGTCAAGCGGACGCGGATCAGACCCGGGGGATGGCATAGATGCTTTACTGGCTAACGGAACTCGGGGATGGCACCGGGGTGTTCAACCTGTTCCGCTATATCACCTTCCGTGCCGGCGCGGCCTTCTTTACCGCACTTGTGTTCGGATTCCTGTTCGGCCGCCCGCTGATCGATCTGCTGCGGCGGCGGCAACGCAACGGCCAGCCGATCCGCGACGACGGCCCGCAGACGCATCTGAGCAAGGCCGGCACCCCCACGATGGGTGGCGTGCTGATCCTGGGCGCGCTGGTCTGCTCGACGCTTCTGTGGGCGCGGCTTGACAACCCCTATATCTGGATCGTGCTGCTGGTGACGATCAGCTTCGGGCTGATCGGTTTCGCCGACGATTATGCCAAGGTCAGCAAGAACAACAGCAAGGGCGTGCCCGGCCGCGTCCGGATGGCGCTGGGGCTGGTGATCGCCGCGCTTGCGGGGATTGCTGCCGCGGCCTTCCACCCCGAAGGGTTGACGAACCAGCTTGCCTTTCCGGTGTTCAAGAGCGTGCTTCTGAACATGGGCATCTTCTTCGTGCCATTCTCGATGATCGTCATCGTGGGGGCGGCCAATGCCGTGAACCTGACCGATGGATTGGACGGCCTGGCCATCATGCCGGTAATGATCGCCGCGGGCGCGCTGGGGGTGATCGCCTATGCCGTCGGACGGGCCGATTTTACCCAGTATCTTGATGTGCATTATGTTCCCGGCACGGGCGAACTTCTGATCTTCACCGCGGGGCTGATCGGGGGCGGGCTTGGCTTCCTGTGGTACAACGCCCCGCCGGCCGCGGTCTTCATGGGCGATACCGGCAGCCTTGCGCTTGGGGGTGCCCTGGGGGCGATCGCCGTCTGCACCAAGCATGAGATCGTTCTTGCCATCGTCGGCGGGCTTTTCGTCGTCGAGGCGCTGAGCGTCATCATCCAGGTGCTTTACTTCAAGCGCACGGGGCGGCGGGTGTTCCTGATGGCGCCCATCCACCACCATTTCGAAAAGAAGGGCTGGGCCGAACCGCAGATCGTGATCCGCTTCTGGATCATCTCGCTGATCCTTGCGCTGATCGGCCTGGCGACGCTGAAGGTCCGCTGACCGCTTGAAGCGGCGCCGGGCTTGGGGCAAGGTCCGGTCGTGATCGGCAAGGGGAACAGATGATACCGGTTCAGGGCTATGAGGGGCGCCGCGTCGCGGTGCTGGGACTGGGGCGGTCAGGTCTGGCCACCGCACGGGCCCTTCGCGCAGGCGGGGCCGAACCGCTGGTCTGGGACGACAGCCCCGAGGCGCGTGACAAGGCCGAGGCGGAAGGCTTCATGCCCGTCGATCTGTCGCGCGCAGATGCGTTCCGCAATGTCGCGGCCCTGATCGTCAGCCCCGGGATCCCGCATCTTTACCCCCAGCCCAATCCGATCATCGCGCAGGCACTGATGGCCGGGGTTCCGGTGGACAATGACATCGGGCTTTTCTTCCGGTCCTGGGCGATGGGCGGCTGGGAGGCGTTCGACCAGACGCCTCGCGTCGTGGCCGTGACCGGTTCGAACGGAAAATCCACCACCACCGCGCTTGTCCATCACATCCTCGAGGTCGCGGGTCGTCCCACGCAGATGGCCGGCAACATAGGACGTGGTGTGCTTGACCTCGAGCCGCCCGTGGACGGCGAGGTGGTGGTGCTGGAGCTTTCAAGCTACCAGACCGAGCTTGCCCGCGCGCTGACGCCCGACATCGCCGTCTTCACCAATCTGTCGCCGGACCATCTGGACCGCCATGCCGGAATGGGCGGCTATTTCGCCGCGAAACGTCGGCTTTTCGCAGAAGGTGGGCCGGATCGCGCCGTGGTAGGTGTGGATGAGCCCGAGGGCCGGTTTCTGGCCAATCAGCTTGCCGAGGCGCCCGAGGATGACCGCCTGATCCGCATCTCCTCGGGGCAGAAGCTCGAGGGCTTTGGCTGGACGGTTTTCGCACGCAAGGGCTTTCTTGCAGAATGGCGCAAGGGGCGGCAGGTTGCGGCCATCGATCTTCGGGCGATCCGTGGCCTTCCGGGCGCGCATAATCATCAGAATGCCTGCGCTGCCTATGCGGCCGCGCGTGCCCTTGGCATCGGGCCCAAGCTGATCGAGCAGGCTTTCCACAGCTTTGAAGGGCTGCCGCATCGCAGTCAGATCGTGGGCGAGAAGAACGGCGTGATCTTCGTCAATGACAGCAAGGCCACCAATGTCGACAGCGCGGCCAAGGCGCTGCAGGCCTTCGGGCGCATCCGCTGGATCGCGGGCGGGCTGGGCAAGGACGGCGGGATTGCCGCCCTGGCCCCGCATCTGGGCCCGGTGGTCAAGGCCTATCTGATCGGGCATTCGGCACGGGATTTCGCGCTGCAGCTCGGCGGCACGCCGCACGAGATCTGCGAGACAATGGAACGCGCCGTGACCAGCGCCGCAGCCGAAGCCGAGCCCGGTGATGTGGTGCTCCTGGCGCCTGCGGCGGCCAGCTTCGACCAGTATCCGAATTTCGAAAAGCGCGGCGAGCATTTTACCGCGCTGGTTCGACAGACGCTGTAACCGGGCGCGTCCCGCCCGCGCTTTGCTGCTGTCAGCGCCTTTGCGCGGCCAGTGCCTCGATCTGCGGGCGGAGGCCCTCAAGTTCGTAGCCGTGGCGCGCGGGCAGGCCTATCAGGTCATCCGTTCTCATCATCCCGGCTCGTGACAAGGCCCAGACGATGGACGACCGATTGCCCGAGGCGCAATAGGCCAGCACAGGCCCCTGTGCTTGGTCGAGAGCCGCGCCCTGCGCGATCACGTTTTCCATCGTCAGCGCGCCGCCCACGACGGGGTTTTCGACGAAGGTGAGCCCGGCGGCCTCGGCGGCCGCGCGGATCGCGTCGGCATGCAGTTCGGGCGGGATCTCGGAGTCCGGGCGGTTGCAGATCACAGTCGTATAGCCAGCCGCCTTGATCGCCGCGATGTCATCGGGCTCGATCTGGGGCGAAACGGCATAGGCGGGCGTCAGGGGGCGAATATCCATCTGGTTCTCCTTAGGCCGTCGCGGCGCGGTCGATGGCGCGGCGGACAGGCGGGGTGACGATCATTCCTGCCACCATTGCGACAAGGAACACAAGGCCACCCGTGCCGCCAAAGCTGATCGACGCCATTGCCGGGCCGGGGCAGAGGCCGACAAGGCCCCAGCCGGCACCGAACAGCGTCGAGCCGATCACGAGATCCCGTCCAAGCCGCGGTTCGGGTGGCGGCGGCAACGCCCCACCCAGAGCCGGCGCCCGCAGTCGCGCCGCAATGCGCCAGGCAATCGCCATCGGCAGGATCGCCCCCCCGAGCACGAAGGCAAGCGTCGGATCCCAATCGCCAAAGATATCCAGCCAGCCCTGAACCCGATCGGTATTTATCATGTCGGAAACCAGAAGCCCCGCTCCGAACAGGCCTCCGGAAAGGAGTGCAAAGAGATTGCGCATCAGACGACTCCCAGCAGATGCTTGAAGATCAGGACGGATACCCCGCCCGCGATCAGGTAGAAGACGGTGGCGACGATCCCGCGCAGGGAAAGGCGGGAAATCCCGCAGACGCCGTGGCCCGAGGTGCAGCCATTCGCAAGCCGTGTCCCCACGCCCACCAGAAGCCCCGCGGCGATGATCGCGGCAAGGTTCCCGGTGATATGCGTCTCCGCCGGCCAGATGGTGCGCTGAAGAAGGGCAGGCACCACGACCAGCCCCAGGATGAAGGCGATCCGTTCCGCCGCCGTGCTGCGGCCCGAGCCATCAACGAGCCCGCCGAGGATCCCGCTTGCCCCCATGATCCTGCCGTTGACCAGCAGGTAAACCGCGGCAGCAAGCCCGATCATCAGCCCGCCCGCAAATCCCATGATCCACGCCTGTTCCATGTTGTCTCCTCTGGTGGTGGTTGAGCGACAGGGGGCATATAGCGGCGCCGTTTTCATATTTCAACATATGAATATGAAAACGTCCGATAGCTTGACCTGAATCAATATGCGCAGCGTCGAGAATCGGTTACCCTTCCGGATGTCGAAACAGGTCACGCACACGCCGAAGGAGATACCATGCCCGTCACTACCGCAGAACGCCAGCGGCAGCTCGAGGTGCGGCTTGACGAACTCACCAGCCGGCTTGTGCATATCGAAGAGGAACTCGACAGCCACGAAAGCCGCGACTGGAGCGACCTAGCCGCCGAACGCGAGGGCGATGAGGTGCTGGAAACCATGGGCTCTGCCGGCCTGCAGGAAATCCGGATGATCAAGGCAGCCCTCGCCCGTATCGCCGAGGGTGAATATGGGTTCTGCACCAAATGCGGCACTGCCATCGCCGAGGAACGGCTTGATCTGCTGCCCTGGACACCCTTTTGCCGGACCTGCGCGCCCTGACCGGGCTTTGCCGACACTGGGCGCCAGAACGCGCGCCCCGAACCAAGGAGGAGAAGACATGACCAAGGCACCTGCACGGATCGCCCGCCTGGCGAACGAAATTGCCGACCATGCCGAGACCCTTGCGCCGAAAGATGACAGGCTGCGCGCGCTTCTGGACGAAATGCGTCAGCTTGCGGTGGTTCTTCCGGCCAGGCCTACCCTGGTTGCCGGGCACGAGAGCGAACAGGAAGACGATCTGGAAGAGATGTTCAACAACGTGCCGATCTGACGCAAAGGTGCGGAGGCTGAGGCCGGCCCCCCGTTGCGTCCGTCCGCGTTTCCCGGTCTATATCGGGCACCGGGATAGGCCTGACCAGAAACAGGCTTCCGGTCCTCGAGAGCAGGGTGAGGCATGTCGGATCAGGTCTGGATCGGGCGCGATGGCGCGCTGGTCGTTTTGCGCTTCATCGAGCGGGCAGGGCAGGCCAGGCGAATCGGGCCCCTGCTGGACGCGGCGCGCTGCAACGCGCTGACCGAGGCGCTTGCGACGCTTGCGCCTGATGATGCGGCGGTTCTGCTGGTATCGGGCGGTCCCGGCTTTGGCTGGGGGCCCGAGCCCGACCGGCTTCCTGATGCGTCCGAGGCTGAAGCCCTTGCGCGACTCTGCGACAGGATCGACCGCATGCCGGTTCCGGTGGTAGCGTTGCTGCAGGGTGCGGCGCTTGGCGCAGGCTTCGAACTGGCGCTTGCGGCGCATTATCGGGTTGCCCTTGCGGATGCGCGGCTCGGCTTTCCCGACATCATGCTTGGCCTTCCGCCGGGGGCCGGAGCGACGCAGCGCTTGCCGCGCATCATCGGTGCCGAGGCGGCTGTGCGGGTGCTGCTCTCGGCGCCTGCGGTCGATCTGCCCGCGGCGCAGGATCTGGGCCTTCTGGATGCGGTCGTTCCGGATGAAGCTGCGGCCCGGGCGTTCGCGCTGTCGCTTGTCGGTCAGCCGCGCCCGGCGCCGACGCGCCTTGATCGGCTGGATCTGCGTGCGGGACATGCCGCGGTCAATGCTGCGCGTGCGGTATTGCGGGCGCCGGCCCTTCCGGCGCTCAGGGCGGTTGTCGATTCGGTCGAGGCAGCGCTGCTGCTGCCATGGGAGGCGGGCCTCGCCTATGAACGGGTGCAGTACGAGGATTGCCTGCGATCGGAAGCAGCACGCGGCCTGCGCCATGCTGCCCTTTGCGACCAGCGCGTCGCGCGGCTGCAGGATGCCGCCGCCCAGGGCGCGGATCTTCCCGAGACGTTGCTGCTTTCCGCGATGCCCGCAAACCTGGCCCAAGCGGCGCTTGCTGCGGGAATGCGTGTGGTCCTGTATCATCCGGAGAAGGATGGTGCGCTTGCAGCACTCCATGGACTTGCGGAACTGCTTGATGCCGCCGAGGCGGAGGGGCGGCTCACAGGTTCCGAAATCGAGGACAGCTGGTCCCGGCTTGTCGCCACGACCGAGAGTGCCAGGGCCGGGCAGGCCGAGCTTGCGCTTCTGGGCGATGCCGATATTGCACGACGGTTGCGCCCGCATCTGCCAGCCAGCCTTCCGCTATGCGTGACCGAACCCGTCGCTGGCGCCGTGACGATGACCCCTGTGCCTGGCGCCTGCCAGCCGCGCCTGTGGGAGATCCGCAGCGAGGGCGCTCCACCTCGCGCCACCGCTGCGGCTTACGGCCTGATGCGTGCGCTGGGCTGGCCGGCTTTGCCTGGCAGCGCCGTCGGTTCACCGGTGTTGCTGGTGCTTGCGGAGGTTCTGCGCGTGCTCGTGACGATGAGGGACGACGGGCTCGAACCGGCAACAATCGACGCAAGGCTCGGGGTCGAGGGGTGGAGCCCCTCGCCGCTGCGGCATCTGGAACAATCGGCGGTAGCCCGGGCCGTTGCGGCCGCCGAGCCATGGCCGGATGCCGCGTCAGGCATGCCCGTCTGGGAAGCGGTTCTGGCTGCGGCCGCGCAGGGGGCGGCGCGGCTTCTTCAGGCCGATCCGGCTGTGCAGCCCTGGATGATCGACCATGCGCTTGTGCATGCTGCAGGCTTTCCGCGCTGGCGCGGCGGCCCTCTGGCTGCGGCCGATCATCACGGGTTGAAGCGCATCATCGCCCGTATCCAGGCAATGGGGCAGCGGCCGGTGCCGCTTCTTGCCGACCTTGCAAGGAGTGGCAGCGGATTCGACGCGCTGGACCGGGCGCCGGCGCTTCGACCCGTGGCGGCGCCCCCTGCCGCCCGTATCAGCCCAGGATGATGCCGGCCACCACCAGGACCAGTCCCAGGGCCGACAGTCCCAGGGCCGACATGTTGATGATTACCACCCGTTGCAGCCGCCGGCGCTGTTCGTCTTCCGGCAGGCTGGATTTGCGAAGCCCCAGCGCCAGCACGACACACCAGATCAGCCCTGCCACCCCCAGAAGCGCCGCAGCGGCGCCTGTCCAGATAAGCCATTCCATCCCCGTTCCTTTCTGCCGCAGGGCGCGGGTTCCCGCCCAGGGTCAAGGGCGTAGCTCAGGCATGGCAGGCTGACAAGGCCTGCCGCCCCTTGAAGGCGGGCTCGGGCAAGGCTAGGAACGGCGCGGATTATCAGGAGACCCGCGATGAGCGACGTGATCAGCGACGAAGCCTATAACGTCACCGCCGAGGAACTGCGCCAGTTCATCGAACGGTATGAACATCTTGAGGCCGAGAAGAAGGACATCGCCGAACAGCAGAAAGAAGTGATGGCCGAAGCCAAGGGCCGTGGCTATGACACGAAGGTCCTGCGCAAGATCGTCGCGCTGCGCAAGCGCCAGCCCGATGACATCGCCGAGGAAGAAGCGGTTCTCGAACTCTACAAGGCCGCCTTGGGCATGTCCTGACGGCATCCCCAAGCTGAAGCCCGCCTGCTGCCGGCGCCTGGCCATGATCTGTCGGGACAACAGGACATGATGCGGCTGGGGGGCGTTGCGGACAGCGCGGCCACCTGCGCCTGAAACCGGGAAGGGCCCGATCCCGTCGCGCGCAGAATCTTGCGCAATGGGTTCCAGCTGCTTACGTCGGTCCCAACATCGGCGGGAGCGGACGTGCGGGCGCGGGAACGGGCATCCGTCTCGCCCTGTGGCGGGCGAAATCCGGCTGTCCGGTCAGGGACGGATCAGGGTCACGTCCGAAAGCGCGGCTATCCGCTCCACATCCTCGTCATATCCGCGCGTCAGCTGTGCGATCAGGTCGGCGTTCCAGTCCGGCAGGTCGATCTCGATCTCGAAAGCCTCGGGCTGGCCGTGATCGGCGAGATGCGCCGCGATGATGCGGTGCCGTTCTGCGGCGGCCAGGCCCGGCGTCAGCGCCGCGCGCAGCGACAAGAGCCCCGCCGTCGTCATCAGCCCCTCGAGCACTTCGAAACATCCATCGAACAACGTGTCGTCGTCGATGCCGGTCATCGCCGCAAGCACATCCTGCATGACCAGCGGGCTGTCCTCATCACACCACACTGTCACTGGCGCATCCGGGCAGGCGCGTCGGATCGCGCGCACGGTATCGGACCAACGCAGGTCGCGCGGATCGGTCATCGACAGCGCCAGTGCCTGATCCGGCCCCCGTTCCTTGGCGAAAAGCATCGGAAGAAATGTGGCGGGATTGCGGATCGCAAGGAAGAATTGGGTCGGTTCTTGCGGAAACAGCGCCCGAAGGGCCGCGCATTTCTCCTCGGCGCGCGGATAGATCTGTGTAGGCTTCAGGGCATTGGCCGCAAGCGCGAGAAAATTCTCGTTGGAAAAGACCAGCCTTCTCGCGTGATCCTCATCCATGATCGTGTCCAGCAGGACCTCCTGCGCCTCGGCGCTGGCTGGCGCGCCCTTGAGCGTTTCCAGGGCATCGCGCAGCACCGGGCGGCAGCGGTAGGGGCCGGGGATCACCGTGCCGGCCCGTGCCACCGCGCCCCTGCTCTTGAGAAGCCACTTCATCAGCCGCTCGGCGTCGGTGCAATGGGCGCCCAGATGGTAAACAACTTGCATCAAAACGATTTCCTGACGTTCCCGCGATCCGAGTGCCCCGTTATAATCGCTTTTGTGGACAGGAAAACCGCTTTCATGTAACGCGCGTTACATGGCTGCATCATCCGACATTCCCGCTTCCCGCTCGGCCTTGCGCCGTTTCCTGTCGGCCGAGGCGCTGAACCCCTGGTCGGTCGGGGCGCTGGTGATTGCGGCCTTCGTTCTGGCGCCCATCTTCACGGTGGTCTGGCTTGCGCTCAACCCGGTCGAGAACATCTGGCCGCACATGATGCGGACCACGCTGCCGCGCTACATGACCAACACGCTCGTGCTCATGGCCGGGGTCGGGGTGACAACCGCAGTGGTCGGGGCTGTGACAGCCTGGCTTGTGTCGATGTACCGCTTTCCGGGGGCACGGCTGCTTGAATATGCGCTGCTTCTTCCGCTTGCGGTGCCAGCCTATGTCGGGGCCTATGCGCTGGTCGATCTGCTGGAATATTCGGGGCCCGTTCAGGTTGCGCTGCGCGAGGCCTTTGGCTGGACATCGGCGCGGGACTACTGGTTTCCGCGAATCCGCACCCGTGGCTTTGCCATTCTGGTGCTGTCTGCGGCGCTTTATCCCTATGTCTATCTGCTTGCCCGTGCGGCCTATCGCGAACAATCGGGTGCTTCTTACGAAGTTGCGCGCGCCTTGGGCACCGGCCCCTGGCGGCTGTTCCTGAAGGTAGGTCTGCCGCTTGCGCGCCCGGCCATAGCCGTTGGTGTGGCGCTGGCGATGATGGAGACGGTCAATGACTATGGGGTTGTCAGCTATTTCGGCGTCCAGACGCTGACCACCGGGATCTTCAGCGTCTGGCTTTCCGCGGGTAATCCCGGCGGTGCGGCCCAGCTTGCCACCGTCATTCTGGGGCTGGTCCTGCTTCTGGTCGGGATCGAGCGGCTGAGCCGGCGCCGCCAGCGCTTTTTTCAAAGCGCCCGCCAAAGCCGCCCGGTCGAGAGGCGCCCGCTCGCCGGCGCGGCGGCCTGGGCAGCAACGCTTGTCTGCGCTCTTCCGGTGCTGCTGGGCTTCGTGCTGCCACTTGCCGTGATCCTGTGGCACGCGCTGCAACGACCCGATCTCTGGCTGGCGCCGGGCCTTCTGCGGGCGCTGAACAACACGCTGATCGTGGGCGGCGCGGCGGCGGTTCTGTCGGTGGTTGCGGCCCTGTTCCTGGTCTATGGCGTGCGGATGACGGGCCGAAGGTTGCCAAGGTTCCTGTTGCCGCTGACGACCATCGGCTACGCGGCTCCGGGCGCCGTGCTGGCGGTGGGTATCCTCATCCCCCTCGCCGCGCTGGATCATCGTCTTGCGGATGCGGTGGCCTGGATCACCGGGCGCGACCCGGGCCTGATGCTGACGGGGTCGGCATTTGCGGTGGTGCTGGCTTATTCGGTCCGCTTCTTTGCCATTGCACAGGGCGCCACGGACGCGGCCTTCGGGCGCATTTCGCCGAGTCTGCCGATGGCAGCCCGGTCGCTTGGCGAAAGCCGGGCGGGGGTTTTGCGCAGCGTCTACCTGCCGCTGATGCGGGGCTCGGTCGGAACGGCTCTTCTTCTGGTCTTTGTCGATTGCGTGAAAGAGCTTCCGGCAACGCTGTTGCTGCGCCCGTTCAACTACAACACGCTGGCGACCCTTGTGCACGGACGCGCCAGCACCGAAGCCCTGACCGAAGCCGCCCCGGCCGCAGTGCTCATCATCGCCGTAGGCTTTGCCGCAGTGGCGCTTCTCGCCAGGGCGAACAGGTAGACCGTCTGGCGGCTGTCCACATCGTTCGGGTGCTGGAGCACGGTCCCATTTGCTGAGCGATGCTGAACAGGCGGTTGCTGTCGTCCAGCTTCCGGTATGGTCGGCGACGCGGAGCTTTTCGCAGATCGCGGGGGCTGTGGGAGAAAGGCCGTCGATTTAGGCACGCGGTTCGGCGCAATCGTCTCGGCATCGGCATCGGCATCGGCATCGGCATCGGCATCGGCATCGGCATCGGATGAGCGACGTTACGTTGGCGCTTTCATCAAGGATGGTCGAACGCATCCCGCTATCGCGCGGCTCTCACTGCCGAGGACACCAAACGGCGCGAGGCCGGGGCCGATCCGGAAACCCGCTCTGACCGCCAGTTCGCGGATCTGGTCGCGGGCTTCGAGCTGCGGCAGGTTGTGCTGGCCCTGGACGAGGGCCGGGCGCTGACGGGCAAGACGGCCGAGGTTGTCCGGGAAATGCGCGCGCAAGGCGGCTTCCGTGGCATCCCGGTTCCCTTCGAGGCGCTGGAACAACGCGACACGGTCCCCGCGCTGGTGCCGAACCCGGTAGAAACCCGCCCGATCATTGACCGGCTGTTCCCGGCCTCGGTGGCATCGCAGCTCGGCGTGCAGACGGTCAACATCTCGCAAGCTTTGGTCGAATGGCCGGTTGCAACCTCGGGCGCCGTCGCAGGATGGGCACCGACCGAGGGCGGCAATGTTCCCGGCCCTAACCCCTTCCAGGCGGCAGAGCGGGCGCTTTCGCCCGGCAACACCTTGGGCGCGCATATGCGGCCCTGAAGCGGGCCGAGCAGCCTGATTCATCAGCGGCGTTGGGCGCGTTCCCCCGCCTTCGACCTGTTCCCCCCCCCCCCGTGTTCCCCAATGCTGGAACGAGAAAAGCCCCCGCGAGGGGGCTTGCTCTTAAATCGCGGGCCTCTCAGAGATTTTTGGCTCCGGCGGTAGGGATCGAACCTACGACCAATTGATTAACAGTCAACTGCTCTACCGCTGAGCTACGCCGGAACACGGGGGCGATATAGCAAGCGATTCCGGGGGCGTCCAGAGGGATTGTGAAGTTTTTCGATCACTGGAAAAGCCGTCGCGCGGGAGGCAGCGCAACGTGGCGGGTGAGGCTTCATCGGGCGCGAGAAAAGGGGACCATGGGGCCCGGCAAGGGGGCTGTGTGGTGGACAAGGCCGCGTTCCTCCAGATCAAGGAGATGCGCAAGCACGTTTCGCTCGGCGGCGGGCATCATCACGGGCGGGATATCTGTATAAAGCCGCTCGGCGATGGCGCGGGGCGTATGTGCCGCGTAGGCAAGAGCGGCAAGGATCGCGGCTTCGCGACCGCGGCGATGTGCGATCAACTCGGAAATACGTGCCTGGGGTGCGTCGATTGCGGCGCCATGACCAGCCAGCAGCCGAGCTGCCGGACGCATCGAAAGCTGGCCGAGCGAGGCCATATAGGCGCCCATGTCGCCATCGGGCGGGGAGACGAGCGAACTGGTCCAGCCCAGCACCAGATCGCCGCTGAAGATCATCCCGCGCCATTCGAAACACATGTGATTGCCGAAATGCCCCGGCGTCCAGAAGGCGGTGAGCTGTTCGCGGCCAAAGCCGACCTGCGCCCCGTCGCGCAGTGCCTCATCCGGTATGAAGCCGTGATCGACCCCTTCGCCGCCGCCGATGCCGGCCTCGGCCAGCGCCGCCATGCGTGCGCTGCGGCCTGCATCCCAGGGACCATAGGCCAGAACCGGCGCGCCCGTCGTTTCGGCCAGCGCGCGGGCGAGCGGGGAGTGATCAAGATGTGCATGGGTCACGAGGATCTTCGTGATCCGTTCGCCCGGCTTCAACGTCCGCAGGATCGCGTCAAGATGTGCGGGTTCATCCGGGCCGGGATCGATCACCGCGACCTCGCCCTCGCCCAGTAGCCACGTGTTGGTGCCCGGCCCGGTCATGGGCGAGGGGTTGGGCGCAACAAGGGCGCGCAGGCCGGGAACTGGATCGGGGAGGGGATGAAAACCCGGACGGGGCTGCATCTGGCTCTTCCTTCGCTGTCTGGGCGCGGCTAGGGTGCCGGCATGAACCTTGCCTGGCTCAAACGTCCTTTGCCACGCGGGCTTTACGGCCGCGCCGCGCTTATCCTGATCGTGCCCATCGTCACGATCCAGCTTGTCGTGTCCGTGACCTTCATTCAACGGCATTTCGAACGCGTCACCCAGCAGATGACCGGCAATATCGTGCTGGAGGTGGACTATCTGCTGGAACTGGTCAACACCGCGCCGGATCTTGCCACGGCACAGGCGCGACTGATGCCGGTGACCGGACCGCTTGCGCTTCAGGTTGCGCTTCCCAGCGGCGAGGGCATCATCGAATCCAGACGTTTCTATGACTTCTCTGGCCGCCAGGTGTCGGCCACCTTGCACTTCTGGTTGCCCGAGGTGCTAGCGGTCGATCTTGGCACTGACATCCGGCGGGTGGAGCTGCTGATGAACACCCGGCATGGGCCGATGCAGGTCGCCTTGTCGCGCAACCGGGTTTCGGCATCTAACCCGCATCAGCTTTTGGTTCTGATGATCGGCACCGGCATCCTGATGACGCTGATCGCCTATCTGTTCCTGCGAAACCAGCTGCGCCCGATCCGCCAGCTGGCCGAAGCGGCTGCCGCCTTCGGGAAGGGGCGGTCGGTGCCGTACCGGCCGCGCGGAGCGACCGAAGTGCGCGCGGCCGGTCATGCGTTCCTGGACATGCGCGCGCGGATCGAGCGTGCGATCGAACAGCGCACGCTGATGCTTTCGGGTGTCAGCCACGATCTGCGCACCCCGCTCACGCGGCTGAAGCTGGGGCTGTCGATGCTGGAACCCAGCGAGGAGACGGATGCCCTGCTTGAGGATGTCGCCGACATGGAGCATCTGCTGGATGCGTTTCTGGCCTTTTCGCGCGGCGATGCGCTGGACGACCCCGAACAGATTGATCCGGCAGAACTGCTGCAGCGCGTGGTCGACAAGGCGCAGCGCAGTGGTCAGAACGTGCATCTGCGGGCGCTTGATCCGACGGGGCGGGTCGTCCTGCGCCCCAAGGCCGTGGAGCGGGCGCTCGAGAACCTGATCGGAAATGCGGTGCGCTATGGCAACCGGGCAGAGCTGAGCCTGACCGTCACCGATCGGGCGCTGCGTTTCACGGTCGATGACGACGGGCCGGGTATTCCCCCCGATCAGCGCCCGCTCGCCCTGCGCCCCTTCACCCGGCTGGATGAGGCCCGAAACCAGAACCGGGGCTCGGGGGTGGGACTCGGCCTGTCGATCGCGCTGGATATTGCGCGTGGTCATGGCGGCACCCTCCGTCTGGGCGAAAGCGACCTCGGAGGGCTGCGCGCCGAACTGGTGCTGGCGCGATAGGAAAGGCGCGGCAGAACAGCTTTCGTGCGCGGGTGCGGGGCTGCGGCCTGTCAGGTCCAGGGGCCGGTGCGGCGGCCGGACCGCGGGAAGCCGCTTGTCCTCTCGGGAGCAGGGGAGGGCTGAACCCGCGGCCTCGCGCCCCCAGCAAGCTGCCGCAGGGCCGCGATCCGGTTCGCGGTGTTCGGATGCGTCGAAAACAGCTTGTCATGCGCATGGGCGTGCAGCGGGTTGATGATGAACATATGCGCGGTGGCGGGATTGCGTTCGGCGCTGTTGTTGTCGATGCGCTGGGCCATGGCATCGATCTTGCCCAGCGCGGAAGCCAGCCAGAGCGGCTGCCGGCATATTTCGGCACCGACCCTGTCAGCCTCGTATTCGCGCGAGCGGCTGATCGCCATCTGAACCAGGGCCGCCGCCAGCGGGGCAAGGATCATCACGGCAAGCGTCCCCGCAAGCCCCATCGGCCGGTCGCGGCTCCCGCCGAAGAACAGAGCGAAGTTGGCCAGCATCGAGATCGCACCGGCAAAGGTCGCGGTGATCGTCATGATCAGCGTGTCACGGTTGCGGATATGGGCCAGCTCATGTGCCATCACACCCGCGATCTCTTCGCGGCTGAGGCTTTGCAGGAGCCCCGTGGTCGCTGCCACGGCGGCATTCTCCGGGTTTCGACCGGTGGCAAAGGCATTGGGTTGTGGCGTATCGATGATGAAGACCTTCGGCATCGGCATTTCGGCGTTCCGGGCCAGATCGCGGACCATACGCCATAGATCGGGGGCGCTGCGTTCATCCACCTCGCGCGCGTTGTGCATGCGCAACACGGCCTTGTCCGAGTTGTAAAGCGCGTAAAGGTTCATCCCGCCCGCGACCACCAGGGCGATGATCAAGCCGCTTTCCCCGGCGATCAGAAGCCCGACGCCCATGAACAGCGCGGTCATCGCGGCCATCAGTATCGCTGTGCGGGTGTACCCCATGCCGAACCTCCTGACTGAACCATCGGACCTGAACCATCCCGAGGCATGGCAGAATATGGTTTTTGGCCAAGGCCGTGACAAGTCCGCAGATGCCGCATCCACGCGCGCGATCACGTGACGCGGGGCCGATACTTGCAGTTGTGCTCCTGGATCCCTAGCCTCGGGTTGAACCGCAAGAGAAGGATCGGATCGATGAATGACCAGTTCCAGGGCAAGACCGCAGTCGTCACGGGCGCGGGATCGGGGATCGGCGCTGCAATCGCGGCCGAATTGGCTGCCGGGGGTGCCCATGTCATCGTCAGCGACCTTGACGAAGCGGCTGCGACCCGTGTCGCGGAAGCGATCCGCGCCAAGGGTGGGGCGGCCGATGTCTTCGTGGCCGATGTGGCTGATGCAGAGGCGAACGAACGCCTTGTTGGCTTTGCCGAACAGCAGACCGGCGCGCTGCATCTGGCGGTGAACAATGCCGGCATCGGCGGCCCCTCGGCTCGGGTGGGGGAATACCCGCTTGAAGGCTGGAAGAAGGTGATCGACGTCAATCTCAACGGCGTGTTCTACGGGATGCGTGCCCAGATCCCGGCGCTTGAACGTGCGGGGGGCGGGGCGATCGTGAACATGGCCTCGATCCTTGGCACGGTCGGTTTTGCCAACGCCTCGGCCTATGTGGCGGCCAAGCATGCGGTGCTGGGCCTGACGCGCACGGCGGCGATGGAATATGCCGCCAAGGGCATCCGCATCAACTCGGTCGGGCCGGCCTTCATCAACACGCCGCTTCTGGAAAAGAACCTGTCGTCCGAGGTGCTGGGCCAGCTGGCCTCGCTGCATCCGATCGGGCGGCTGGGCACGTCCGAGGAGGTTTCGGCCCTGACCTGTTTCCTTCTGTCCGATCGCGCGAGCTTCATCAACGGAAGCTACCACCTTGTCGATGGAGCCTATACCGCACAATAGTCCGTTAGCGCGCAACAGACGGTGAAGACCAGCATGAAAACAGCAACGTCCGCGCCAGAAGCGCCCGCAGACACGCCCACCGCAGCGCCGTGGGCCAAGCCGGCAGAAGCCGTCCTTGCCGCCGTCGCAAGTCGTCCCCGCGGGCTGAGCAACGATGAAGCGCTCCGGCGTCTGGCGCAGAATGGACCCAATCGTCTGCCCGAACCTCCCCGCCAGACGGCGCTTGCGCGGTTCATGCGCCAGTTCAACAATCTGCTGATTCTGGTGCTGATCGCGGCGGCAGGGATCACGGCTCTTCTGGGCCACTGGCTGGATACGGGCGTCATTCTGGCGGTCGTGCTGGCGAACACCGTCATCGGCTTTGTGCAGGAGGGGCGCGCGGAACAGGCGCTCGAGGCGCTGCGCGACATGCTGGCCCCGAAGGCGAGCCTCTGGCGGGACGGCGTGCGCGTGACGGTGCCTGCGGCTGATCTGGTCGTGGGGGATGTCGTCTGGCTCGAGGCGGGGGATCGGGTGCCGGCGGATCTGCGGCTGATCGCAGTCCAGGGGCTGACCGTGGAAGAAGCGATCCTGACCGGGGAATCGGTGCCGGTGCGCAAGCAGCTTGCTCCCGTTGCGCCCGACGCGGCGCTGGGCGACCGGCTGCCGATGCTGTTCAGTGGCACGATGGTTGCCGAAGGTAGCGGTACGGGCGTGGTAACGGCAACCGGGGCGGACTCGGAGATCGGGCGCATCAGCACCATGATGGGGGAGGTGCAGGAACTGACCACGCCGCTCATCCGGCAGATGGCGGTCTTTGCGCGCTACCTTACCGGAATCATCATCGCGCTTTCGGGCCTCATCCTCGCTTTCGCTGTATTCCTGCGCGGCATGGCCTTCCCCGAGGCGTTCATGGTCGTCGTCGGCCTGTTCGTCGCTGCCATCCCCGAAGGCTTGCCTGCCGTTCTTACCGTGACGCTTGCCATCGGGGTGCAGACCATGGCGCGCCGCCATGCGATCGTGCGCAGGCTTCCGTCGATCGAAACGCTGGGCGCGGTGTCGGTCATCTGCTCGGACAAGACGGGAACCCTGACCCGGAACGAGATGACGGTCACGCATCTGGTCACAGCCGAGGGGCGCCATGAGGTCACCGGAACCGGCTATGCGCCCGAAGGCGACCTGCTGCGCGATGGTGCGAAGGTGCAGCCCGGCCGCGTCCTGCGCGATCTGGGCCGGGTCGCTGCGCTGTGCAACACCGCGCAATTGCACGAAGCGCCGCAGTGGCGCGTCGAGGGCGATCCGATGGAGGGCGCGCTGCTGGCGCTGGCTGGCAAGCTCGGCGCAAGCCCCGGCGATGCGGCGCTGTCCGTGATCCCCTTCGATGCGCGCTACCGCTACATGGCGGTGCTGCATGACCTTCCCGAAGGCCGGTTCGCGTTGATCAAGGGCGCGCCCGAACAGTTGCTGGACCGCGCATCCCTGCAGGCCACCGCGGATGGATCGCAACCGCTGGATCGTCAGTTCTGGCTTGATGCTGCCGAGGAAACCGCAGCCCAGGGCATGCGGGTTCTTGCTCTGGCGCTCAAGCCGCATGACGGCGACCGGCTTGGGCATGATGACCTGGATCAGGGGCTGGTGCTGCTGGGGCTGACCGGCCTGATCGACCCGCCACGCGACGAAGCGATCGTGGCCGTGCGCGAGTGTCATGAGGCGGGGATCGCGGTCAAGATGATCACGGGCGACCATGCCGGGACTGCGGCAGCAATTGGCCGGCAGATCGGCTTGAAGCGGACGGACACGGTTCTGACCGGCGCTGACCTGGACAGGCTCGACGATCTGTCCCTGCAGGGTGCCGTTGTCGCGACCGATGTCTTTGCCCGCACCAGTCCCGAACACAAGCTGCGGCTGGTCAGCGCCCTGCAGGCGCAGGGGGCGGTGGTGGCCATGACCGGCGACGGCGTCAACGACGCGCCCGCGCTCAAGCGTGCCGATGCCGGGATTGCCATGGGTCAGAAGGGATCCGAGGCGGCGCGCCAGGCCGCGGATCTGGTGCTGACCGACGACAATTTTGCATCGATCGCCGAGGCGGTGCGTCAGGGTCGCACGGTCTACGGCAATCTCAAGAAGGTCATCACCTTTCTTCTTCCCGTCAATGGAGGCGAGAGCCTCAGCCTCGTGCTGGCGCTGATGCTTGGTCTGGTCCTGCCGATCACGCCGCTGCAGATCCTGTGGGTGAACATGATCTCCTCGGTCGCGCTGGCGATGGCCCTGGCCTTCGAGCCGGCCGAAAACCAGGTGATGCGCAGGCCGCCCCGCCGCCCCGACGCGCCGATCGTTTCGCGCTTCATTCTGTGGCGCGTGCTGTTGGTGTCGATCCTGTTCACGATCGGCGTCTTTGGCCAGTTCGCCCTGGAACTGTGGCTGGGCGGCACGGTCGAGGCAGCGCGGACCATGGCCGTCAACACCCTGGTCGCGATGGAGGTGTTCTATCTGTTCTCGGTCCGCTACCGGCACGGGGCCTCGCTGACCTGGCAGGGGGCAAAGGGAACGCGCGCCGTTCTGATGGCGGTGGGGCTCGTGGTGATGCTGCAGGCGATCTTTACCTATCTGCCGCCGATGCAGCGCCTGTTCGGCACCGTGGCGCTGTCGCCGCTCCAGCTTCTGGAGTGTGCCGGCGCGGGCGTGCTGCTCTTGCTCGTGCTCGAGCTGGACAAACGCGCGGCGGCGCATTGGAAGTCGCTACGCGACAGGGCAGTGGCAGCCAAGGTCTAGGCTGCGGGATCACGCGTTGTGCCGCAGCGCGCGAAGTCACACCGCGGAACGACGTCCGTTGTCGCGGCCCTGTCTTTCACCGAGGGCAGCGCCGCAGCCAGCCGGCCGGCGCCTCGGACGCTCCGGTTCGTCGAGCGGCATCTGCTTCAATCCCCGTCGGGCAGAGCCTCCGGGGTCTGCGCCTGGGCGGAGCATCCGTGCAAGCTGTGCGGGGAGTGCTGCTGGTCAAACCAGCGGCCCTGCGCTGCGCTTCCGGACAAGCATGCCCGATGATAACAAGCCTCTGACGCCCACGCGCCGCCCGTCAAGCGACGCGAGCCCGTCTGCCCTCGGACAGAGATGTGCCCCGGTCTTCAAGGTTGGGGTGGGCGATAACCCCTAGATGGGTCCTGTACAGGCGCGGCGAAAAAGCTTGCGCCCGGGTGGCGGCGCCATGCCGGGTCGGGAAAGGATCGCCGCGGCTTTACTGAGTGCCGCAGCCGAAGGGGCGGATCGCTTCCGGCGGCTGATGCCCAAGACCATCAATCTGGCCGTCGCCGTCCTGCGCCCGGCATCACCCGTGGGCGCGACCCGCCATGCGCGCGGGGCTGACCGGCGCGTGGCAGAGACTGGCGGGCACTCGGGCGCGCCGCACTGCTGCGCATCCGGTTCGCCTGAGTGGCAGCACGCCCTAGTTGTTCACCGCGATCAGGTTCTCGACCCTCTCCACCGCGCCGATATTCCCGGCCAGATCGGCCGCGCGCTCGCGATCCTCGGGGCGCGCGGCACTGCCGCGCAGGATCACGGTTGTTCCGCGCACCTCGACCGAAAGGTCGTCGATCTCAAGCGTCACATCTTCTTCAAGAACCGCGGTCAGCGTGAGCAGGATATCCGCACCCGCATCCCGCTGCGGCACGTCATCCTCGGGTATCGCGGCTTCTTCGTCGGTCGTCGGTGGCGGGCCGGGATAGGGCGCGTCTCCGACCCATGTGCCGCTGGGGCTGTCGACGTCGAATTCGCGCCAACCCTCCTGTTCAGGGGGCGGGCCGTCATGCAGACCAGGATTGCGATGGCTCTGGCCGGGGTCCGTCGGGGGCGGGCTGGTGTCGAAACCGGCCTTGTCCTGCCGCTCGTCCCGGTCATGGGTTCCGGTTTCAGGCGCCACCGAACCTGCCGTCCTGCCGTCCGAATCCCGCTTCGCGCCGGAGGTGCCGGGTCTGTCCGCGTCGCTCATGCTGCGTTCTCCTTCGTCAGGGGGCGCTCAGAACGCCCCGTCCGACACCGAAACGCAGGGTAACGCGGGATGTTCCGTGCCCGCCGGATCACTCCTCCTCGGGCTGGATCAGGATGATGTCGCCATCCGCCTCCAGCGTCCGGATCGCTGCGACGACCGCATTGCGGGCTGCTTCGGCATCCTTGTCGCGCCAGGACCTGAGTTCCGCCATCTCGTCCCTCAGCGTCGCCGCAAGGCGTTGCGACATGTTGTCAAGGATGAAATCGGCCACGATCCGATCCTCGCCCTGCGCGCTTGCCAGGGCCAGGATCAGGAGTCGTTGTTCCACGGCCCGCACGACCTTGGCGATATCGCGCTGTTCGACGCGTTCGGGGATGTTGCGGAAGGTGAAGATCGCCCGACGCACCCGCTCGGCAAAGTCGCTGTCGGTCTCCTCGAGCCCCTGCAGAACCTCTTCGCGCTTTTCGTCTGCGGCAAAGTTCAGGATGGCACCGACACGTTCCACCGGAGTCTTGGGGAAGGCGCGGGGCGGCTTGGCCTCGATCTGCGAGGCAAGCGACAGGCCGATGCGGCGCACGGTTTCCGGATCGACATCGCTGGTCAGGGACACGGCATAGGCGATGCGGCGTGCCTTGTCGCCCGGCAGCTTGCCCAGCAATTCGGCGGCCTTGGTGACCCCCAGCTTGGACAACAGGACCGCGCCGACCTCGACGCTTTCCTGTTCAAGAAGCGGCAGCAGTTCCTTCGTATCCTGAGCGATGATCCGGTCCCAGGCATCGCCTTCGCCCGCAGCGGCCGCCATGCGCCGCAGCCGGTTGGCGGCGCCACTGCTGATATGGCCGTTCAGAAGCGACAGCGCGCTGTCGATTCCGCCAGGGAAGGACAGGCCTACCGAGTCCAGCTCGGCAGAGAATTCCTCGATCACCGCGGAAAGCGTATCGCGATCGATCAGGCGCAATTCGGTCAGCTGCCGCGTCAGTTCGGCCTGAAGCTCTTCCGGGAGGGCCTGAAGCGGCAGCGGTGCACCCTCGGCCAGGAGGAGGCGGACGATCACGGCCGCCTTCTGTCGCTGGCTGAGTCGCGGCGGCATCCGCTTGGGGCGCGCATCTTCAACGACCTCGGCCGCACCAAAGCCCTGCGATCCGAAACCCAGTTTTCCCAATGCCAAAGCTGTCGACACCTGCACCTCCGAAGTTCACCGAAGGCACTGTCGCAGCAAAGCCTTAAGCTGCGGTTAGCGCCGGAGGTCAGCCGGTGACGGCACTGGTGCAGCGCAGGGTTTCGGCATCCCAGATCTGACCTTCGGCACAGCCCGAGGCCGAGGACGGGATCTTGCGATCGCTGCACATGGCCAAGGCAAAGCCCGGCACGAGCATCAGCGCGACCACGGCGAAGAGGAGAGATTTCATCACGGCGCTTCTCCTGTTTCAGGGTTGAGGAACCCCGATCATATCAGAGAAGCGCCGCCATTGCGCCGTTATTCGGTGCCGAACACTCGGGCAAAGATCGTATCCACATGTTTCGTGTGGTAGCCGAGGTCGAATTTCTCCTCGATCTCTGCATCACTCAGCGCCGCCCGCACTTCCGGATCGGCCTTGAGCTCGGTCATGAAATCGGCGTCCTGTTCCCAGACCTTCATCGCATTGCGCTGCACGAGGCGATAGCTGTCCTCGCGGCTGACACCCTTCTGGGTCAGGGCCAGCATCACACGCTGCGAATGAACCAGGCCGCGGAACTTGTTCAGGTTCTTCAGCATGTTGTCGGGATAGACGACGAGGTTTTCGACCACGCTGGTCAGCCGGGCAAGGGCAAAATCCAGCGTCACGGTCGCATCGGGGCCGATGTTGCGCTCGACCGAGGAATGCGAGATGTCGCGCTCGTGCCACAGCGCCACATTCTCAAGCGCGGGGATCGCCATCGAGCGCACCATGCGGGCGAGGCCGGTCAGGTTCTCGGTCAGTACCGGGTTGCGCTTGTGCGGCATCGCGCTTGAGCCCTTCTGGCCCTTCGAGAAGAACTCCTCGGCCTCAAGCACCTCGGTGCGCTGCATGTGGCGCACCTCGATGGCGACGTTTTCGATCGAGGAGGCGATGACGGCAAGCGTGGTGAAGAAGGCCGCATGACGGTCACGCGGGATCACCTGGGTCGAGATCGGCTCGGGCGTGAGGCCAAGCATCTTGCAGACATGTTCCTCGACGCGGGGATCGACATTGGCAAAGGTTCCGACCGCGCCGGAAATGGCCCCGGTCGCCACCTCGGCGCGCGCCGCCTGAAGCCGGCGGCGGTTGCGGTCCATTTCCGCGTAGAAGCGGGCAAAGGTCAGGCCCATCGTCGTCGGTTCGGCATGGATGCCGTGGCTGCGCCCGATGCGGATCGTGTCCTTGTGCTCCATCGCCCGGCGCTTGAGTGCGGCGAGCAGCCGGTCCATGTCAGCCAGCAGGATATCGGCCGCGCGCACCAGCTGGATGTTGAAACAGGTGTCGAGCACGTCCGAGCTGGTCATGCCCTGGTGGACAAAGCGTGCCTCGTCCGGGCCGACGATCTCGCCAAGATGGGTGAGGAAGGCGATCACGTCATGCTTGGTCACGGCCTCGATCTCGTCGATGCGGGCCACATCGAACTGGGCATCCTTTGCCTTCCAGACAGCCTCGGCATTGGCCTTCGGGATCACACCCAGATCCGCCATGGCGTCGCAGGCATGGGCCTCGATCTCGAACCAGATGCGAAAGCGGCTTTCGGGGGACCAGACGGCGACCATTTCGGGGCGGGAATAGCGGGGGATCATCTCGGGCCTTTCGGTTGGCGGCGGGGGCGGGATGCGCCGCTTCTAGACCCGTGGCGCCCCGGTCGCAAGCCTGCCGGCGCCGGCTTGACTTTGCGCGCAGGGCCGACCACCTTTCCGGGGTGCGGGACGGCCCGCAGCATTCCTGACATTGCCGGGACGACCCGTGCCGACAACGTGAGGGGACACCATGCCCTGGATCATCCTGACACTTGCGGGCCTGTTCGAGATCGGATGGGCGATCGGGCTGAAATATACCGAAGGCTTCAGCCGTCCGCTGCCGACGGTTCTTACCTTGGGCGCGATGGCCGTCAGCCTTGCGCTTCTGGGCCTTGCGCTGCGGGATCTGCCCGTGGGGACGGCTTATGCGATCTGGACGGGCATCGGCGCCGTGGGCACGGCGGTGCTGGGCATCGTGCTGTTCGGGGATCCGGTGCACACGGCGCGGCTGGTCTGTATCGGCATGATCGTGGCAGGCCTGGTGGGCCTGAAGATCGTCTCCTAGCCGCCGGTATGGCTCATGTGGCGGGTCATCTGCCCCGAGACCTGCTGGCGCGAATAGTCGAAATCATGGCCCTTGGGCTTGCGCGCGATGGCAGTGCGGATCGCCTCGTGCAGAAGCGCGTCATCGGCCGAGGCACGCAGGGGCAGGCGCAGATCGGCGCGGTCTTCCTGGCCCAGGCACATGTAAAGCTCGCCCGTGCAGGTCAGGCGCACGCGGTTGCAGCTTTCACAGAAATTATGGGTCAGCGGCGTTATGAAACCGATCTTCTGGCCGGTTTCCTCAAGGCGCACATAGCGCGCCGGCCCGCCGGACCGTTCCGCAAGATCGGTCAGCGTGAACCGGTCAGCGAGGCGTGCGCGCAGATCACGCAGCGGCCAGTACTGGTCAAGCCGGTCCTCGTTGCCAAGATCGCCCATGGGCATCACCTCGATGAAGGTGAGGTCCATGTCCTCGCGCGCGCACCAGTCGGCGAGGGCGAACAGCTCGTCCTCGTTGAAGCCCTTGAGCGCGACCGTGTTGATCTTGACCCGGAGCCCGGCCCCGCGCGCGGCGTCAATACCGTCAAGCACCTGCTCGAGCCGGCCCCAGCGGGTGATGGCCGCGAATTTCTCGGGCACCAGCGTATCAAGCGATACGTTGATCCGCCGCACCCCGCAGGCTGCAAGTTCGGCCGCAAACCGGCGCAGCTGCGATCCGTTGGTTGTCACGGTCAGTTCGCGCAACGCGCCGCTGTCAAGGTGGCGTGACATGGCGCGGAAGAAGGTCATGATGTCGCGGCGCACCAGGGGCTCGCCCCCGGTGATGCGCAGCTTCTCGACCCCGAGGGTGATGAAGGCCGAACACAGCCGGTCAAGCTCTTCCAGCGTCAGAAGCTCTTTCTTCGGCAGGAAGGTCATGTTCTCGGCCATGCAATAGACACAGCGGAAATCGCAGCGGTCCGTCACCGAGACTCGCAGATAGCTGATGGGGCGGGCGAATGGGTCGATGAGCGGCGCGTTCATGGCACCAAGGTAGGCGCGCAGCCGTTCGGGGGCAAGCGGCGGAAAGCCGCGCAGCCAGCTTTATTGTCGGTTCAGGTGCCGGTTGAAAGACTGTCCCTGCCGAACTACCCTTGAGCGATGAGAGATCGCGCCCCCCATATCCCCGCTTCGCCTGCCACGTTGGCCGGTGGTCATCTGCGGCTGCCCGCCGCGCTGGCGCTGGCCCTTGGTCTTGCCGCCTGTGCCGACACCGCGCACAGCCCGCCCCAGACTGCGCAACCCGCGGCTGCGCCTGCAAGCGCTTCGCCCGCGCCGCGCCCCGGGGCGACGGCCCGAAGCGCGGCCGATTTCGATACCGCCAGCGCCGAAGAACGTGCCGCTGCAAGGGCGCCGGCCACCGGGGGGCAGGAACTTGGGCGCAACACCGTGTCGCTGGGCAATCCGGCGGAAACGGGCTTCTGGCTGCGCACGCCGCTGGTCAGCACCGAAACCCCGGGGCGGGTGGTCGCGGCCAATGGGCAGGCGGTAAACGTGACGCTGATCCCGGCAAGCGATACCGGCGGGCGGCTGTCGCTTTCGGCCTATCAGGCGCTGGGCCTTCCGCTGACCGCGTTGCCGACCGTTCAGGTCTTTACGCGCTGAGATTGAGATAACGCGCCGCCTCGCGCCGGGCAAAGGATTTGAGCCTGGCGCCCTCGGCTTCCAGAAAGGCGCGGGCGCGGGCTGCGTCGTGCTTGGACAGGTCCCGGATCCACCAGGCGATGGCCTTCTGGATGAACCAGTCGCGATCCGCGACATAGCGCGCCGCCCAGCCCAGCACCTGTTCGCGGATCTCCAGATCCTCGGGTTTGGGGAAGTTCATCTTGGCCCAGGGCAGCGTGATTACCAGCGCCGCGCGGCGGGTCCAGAGGTTTTCGTGCCGCGTCCATTCCTCGACCGCGGCAAGCCGCCCTGGATCGGCCAGAAGACGCTTCTGCCCGGCGATGCAGGCGGCATCGGCAATGGCCCAACCGTCGAATTCGGGCGCCCAGGCAAGGATCAGCGTCCAGGCCCCGGCATCATCGGGGCGGATGCGCGCCTGGGTCAGCAGCTTGGCCGCCGCGATCCTGCCCTCGAAGATGCCGCCGTCCCAGAGGCCTGCCGCCAGTGCCAGCCGATCCTCAAGCGCCATGCTCTCGCGCCAGCTGCGGGCAAGGCGGTCGATGGCCGGCGCCGCCACCCCCAGAACCTCGCGTCCGGTCTTGTGGTAGGCGGCCATTTCGGCGGCCTTCTGCGGATTACCTTCGGCGCGCAGGGCCGTGATCGCATCCTCGGGGGTCATTCCACCGTCACCGATTTCGCAAGGTTGCGCGGCTGGTCCACATCCGTCCCCTTGGCGATTGCGGTGTGATAGGCCAGCATCTGCGCGGGCAGAGCGTAAAGCACCGGCGCCAGCCAGGGTTCGATCCGGGGCAGGGTAAGGCTGCGCCAGACGCCCGCGCCGGCCTCGTGCACGCCTTCGGCATCCGAGATCAGCAGCACCTTGCCATGCCGGGCCATCACCTCCTGCATGTTCGAGACCGTCTTTTCATAAAGCGCGTCACGCGGGGCCAGAACCACCACCGGCACATGCTGGTCGATCAAGGCGATCGGCCCGTGCTTCAGTTCGCCAGATGCATAGCCTTCGGCGTGGATATAGCTGATTTCCTTCAGCTTCAGCGCGCCTTCCAGCGCCAGCGGATACATCGGCCCGCGCCCCAGGAACAGGATGTCCTGCGCTTCGGCGAGATCGGCGGCGATGCGGGCCACGTCATTGCCCAGCAGCAGCGCGTGGTTCATCAGCCCCGGCAGGTTGCGCAGATGCGCAAGATGGGCGGCAAGCTGATCCGCATCCATGCGCCCCCGATCCACCGCGGCCTTCAGCGCCATCAGTGCCAGAACCGTCAGCTGGCAGGTGAACCCCTTGGTCGAGGCGACCGACACCTCGACCCCCGCAAGGATCGGCAGCGCCACGTCGCTTTCCCGCGCGATGGAGCTGGTCGAGACATTGACGACCGAGACGACCTTGGCGACCTTCTCTTTCGTGTAGCGCAGGGCGGCGAGCGTATCGGCTGTCTCGCCAGACTGGCTGACGAAAACCGACCAGGAGGCCGGCGACAGCGGCGGTTCGCGATAGCGGAACTCGCTTGCGATATCCACCTCGACGGGCAGGCCGGCAAGCTGCTCGAACCAGTATTTCGCCACCATGCAGGCATAAGAGGCCGTGCCGCAGGCCACCATCACCAGCCGGTCGCAGACGGCGAAATCGAGGCCCGGCATCTCGATCCCGGCGTCACTCAGATAATGATCCAGCGCCGAGCCGATCACGCCGGGCTGTTCGGCGATTTCCTTCGCCATGAAGTGCTTGTAGCCACCCTTGTCGATCCGGGCGGCGCCGATCTGGATCTGCGTGACCGCGCGATTGGCGCGCCGGCCGGCGGCGTCGAAGATCTCGGCGCCCTTGCGGGTGATGACGGCCCAGTCGCCCTCTTCCAGATAGGTGATCCGGTCGGTCAGCGGCGCCAGCGCGATCGCGTCCGAGCCGACGAACATTTCGCCCTCGCCATGGCCGATGGCAAGGGGCGACCCCTGCCGCGCGCAGATCAGCAGGTCGTCCTCGCCGTCGAACAGGAAGCACAGGGCGAAGGCCCCGGTCAGGCGGCGGATCGTGGCCTCGGCGGCCTCGGCGGGGCTCATGCCTTCGGCCATGTGACGCTCGGCCAGCAGCACGATGGTTTCGGTGTCGGTCTCGGTCTGGAACTGGGCTCCGGCGGCCGAAAGCTCTTCGCGAAGTTCGCGGAAGTTCTCGATGATGCCGTTATGAACCACCGCCACGCCGCCGGCGCGGTGAGGATGGGCATTGGTGACGCTGGGCGCGCCATGGGTGGCCCAGCGGGTGTGGCCGATCCCCGCCTTGCCCGCCAGCGGTTCGTGAACCAGAAGGTCCGAGAGGTTCACAAGCTTGCCCACCGCACGCCGGCGGTCCAGCCGCCCCTGATGCACGGTCGCGATGCCCGCGCTGTCATAGCCGCGATACTCGAGCCGCTTGAGCGCCTCGACCATGAGGGGGGCAGCCTCGTGGCTGCCCAGAACGCCGATGATCCCGCACATGTCAGTGGCCCCCCTTGGCGGCGCGCAGTTTTTCGAACAGGCGCCGCGCAAATCCCTCCTTGGTGACCTGCCGCGCGCGGCCCACCGCCAACGCATCGGCGGGAACATCGGCGGTGATGACCGAACCGCTTGCCGTCATCGCCCCCGCACCGATCCGCACCGGCGCAACAAGCATCGTGTCCGATCCGATGAAGGCGCGGGCGCCGATCTCGGTCCGGTGCTTGGAGACGCCGTCATAGTTGCAGGTGACAGTGCCCGCGCCGATGTTGGCACCTTCGCCGACATGGGCATCCCCGACATAGCTGAGGTGGTTGACCTTCGCGCCCGCGTCCAGCACGGCGTTCTTGATCTCGACAAAGTTTCCGACCCGTGCGCCTTCGGACAGTTCGGCGCCGGGACGCAGCCGCGCAAAGGGCCCGACCTGTGCGCCCTGGCTGACATGGCAACCCTCGAGATGGCAGAAGGCGCGGATCTCGGCGCCCGATTCAACCGTGACGCCGGGGCCGAAGACCACGTTCGGCCCGACCACCGCATCGCGGCCCACGACCGTATCGAAGGCGAAATGGATCGTTTCCGGGGCGATCAGGCTTACACCGTTTTCCAGCGCCTCGGCGCGGGCGCGGGCCTGGAAGGCGGCTTCGGCTGCGGCAAGTTCTGCACGGGTGTTGATGCCCAGCGTCTCGGCTTCGTCGCAGGTCACGACGCCGGCTGAAAGCCCGCGCGCCCGCGCCAGGGCCACGATATCGGGCAGGTAGTATTCCCCGGCGGCATTGTCGTTGCCAACCTCGGCCACAAGCGCCATCAGCAGCGCGGCATCGGCGCAAACGACGCCGGAGTTGCACAGGGTGAGCGCGCGCTCTTCCTCGGTGGCGTCCTTCCATTCGACGATGCGGGCCAGTTCCGACCCCTCCATCACCAGCCGTCCATAGCGGCCCGGATCGCGCGCCTTGAAGCCCAGGACCACCACATGATGATCGGCCCGGGCGCGCAGCATCGCCTCGATCGTCGCGTCGCTGATGAAGGGCGTGTCGCCATAAAGCACCACCGCATCGCCCCCTGCGCCCTTCAGCGCCGGGGCGGCCTGCAGGACGGCATGGGCAGTGCCAAGCTGTTCGGCCTGTTCAACCACCTGCACATCGGGGTTGAGGCCGCGCGCCGTGCGCGCCACCTCGGTCCCGCCATGACCGGTGACAACCACCACGCGGTCCGGGCCCTGCCGGTCGGCGGTGGCCATGGCATGGGCCAGCAGCGGCGCCCCGGCCAGCGCGTGCAGCACCTTCGGCCGTTCGGAGTTCATGCGCGTGCCCTGTCCGGCGGCGAGGATGATGAAGGAAACTGCCATGGTCTGCCTTTGCTGCGCCCCGTCGGGCCTTTTCTTTCGCTTGTGCCCGTTTTACCGATGGGCAGTGTCGCCGCAAGGGTGGCGGGATCACTTCTCTTTACCACGCATTACAGGCGCGGGCTTCGGGGGTTTGGATGACGCGGACGGTAATTTTCGACCTTGACGGCACCATCGCCGATACCAGCGCCGATCTGATCGCCGCGGCCAACGTCTGTTTCCGCGGGCTGGGCCACGGCGATCTGTTGCATCCCGAACAGGATGCGCTGACCGCCTTTCACGGTGGGCGGGCGATGCTGCGGCTGGGCCTCGGGCGCGTGTCGCGGGATTGGACCGAGGCACTGGTGGATGAACAGTATCCGCTGCTTCTGCAGGCCTATGCCGATGAAATCGCCACGCACACGCGGCTTTATCCCGGCGTCGAGGATGCCGTGGCGCGGCTTGCCGGCGCGGGCTATCGCCTTGGCATCTGCACCAACAAGCCCGAGGGCCTGGCCGAGACGCTGTTGCGCCAGCTGGGTTTTCGCGATGTCTTTGCTTCGCTTGTCGGGGCCGACACGCTGCCCGTGCGCAAGCCCGATCCGTTGCCTTACCGCGCTGCGGTCGAGCGGGCCGGGGGCGTGGTGGGGCGCTCGATGCTGGTGGGGGATACGGCGACCGACCGCGAAACCGCGCGCGCTGCAGGTGTGCCGGTGGCGCTGATCACCTTCGGACCTTCGGGGCGCGAGGTGGCGGCCCTGCAGCCCGAGGCGCTTCTGGATCATTTCGACCAGCTTTTCGATCTGGCCGAGATGCTGATCGCCTAGTCGATCCGGATGCGCTGGCGCAGGGCGCCGTCAGTGCTGTCGAAGATCAGGATTTCGTCGCCATCGGTCACCACCGCGAACCAGCCGGTGCCTTGGGTGAAGGCGTGGGCGCTGCTGCCCTCGGGCAGGGAAATCGCCTCGGGGAGCGCCGGCAGCGCAGACTTGGGCGGGATCAGGGTCAGCCGGGTGACAAGCAGCGCGATGATGATTACAAGCCCTGCAATCATCACGACGGTCAGCACCGTGACCAGCCGTTTCAGAAACCGAAGCTCGCGGGGCACCGGCCCGGGGGCATCCTTGTCAGTCATCGGGGTATCCCATGCAGTCGCTTCAGGTGACGATCGCCGCCAACCCGCCCGACCGCCTTGATAAGGCGCTTGCCCGCGATGTGCCAGAGGCGGCCGCGCTGTCACGTTCGCGCCTTGCGCGGCTGATTGCCGAAGGGGCCGTATCGCGCGGGAACGAGGTGTTGACCGAGGCCAAGGCCCGCGTGTCCGAGGGCGAGGTGCTGACGATCCGCCTTGACGCGCCCGAGCCGGTCGAGACCCTGGCGCAGGACATCCCGCTGAACGTGGTCTGGGAGGACGGCGATCTGATCGTGATCGACAAGCCGGCGGGGATGGTCGTGCATCCCGCGCCCGGTTCACCCGACCGCACCCTGGTCAACGCGCTGCTGCACCATTGCGGCGATACGCTTTCCGGCATCGGCGGTGAGCGGCGGCCCGGCATCGTGCACCGGATCGACAAGGATACCTCGGGGCTGCTGGTCGTGGCCAAATCGGACCGGGCGCACCACGGGCTGGCGGCCCAGTTCGAAAGCCACAGCGCCCATCGCCGCTATCTTGCCCTGTGTCACGGGGTGCCCGACGCCGCGGATCCGCGCCTGCGCGGGGTGCGCGGCGCCAGCTTCGAGCCGGGAAACATCCTCAAGATCACCACGCACCTCGCCCGGCACAAGACCGATCGCCAGCGTCAGGCCGTGTTGTTTCAGGGGGGACGCCATGCTGTCACGCGGGCGCGGGTGCTGGAAAGCTTCGGAACGCCGCCCTCGGTCGCCCTGCTGGAATGCTGGCTGGAAACCGGGCGCACCCATCAGATCCGGGTGCACCTTGCCCATGCCGGACATGGGCTGGTGGGCGATCCGACCTATGGCGGGCGCCGCAAGCCGGCGGCCAAGGCGCTGGGCGCTGCGGCTGCGGCCGCGGTCGAGGCCTTCCCACGGCAGGCGCTTCACGCCGCCACGCTGGGGTTTTCCCATCCGGTGACGCAGGAATGGCTTGAATTTCACAGCCCGATTCCACCCGATATGCAGGCGCTGCTTGATACGTTGTCGGAAAGGGCCGCGTCACGGGAGGACACATCAGCGTGAAGCGCTGACACAAATATGGCGCGCGATCCGTTGGACGTGCATCTGAAAGGAAAACCGCGGAGCTGCGGCAGGGGCCGTGGCATCGTCTCGCAAGGGGGACATCGACATGAGCAGCTATACCAATCTTCCCGCCCCCAGCCCGGAACAGGGCCTGAACCGCTATCTTCAGGAAATCCGCAAGTTCCCGATGCTGGAGCCCGAGGAAGAATACATGCTGGCCAAACGCTGGGTGGATCACCAGGATGCGCAGGCAGCGCACAAGCTGGTCACCTCGCATCTGCGGCTCGCGGCGAAGATCGCCATGGGCTATCGCGGCTATGGCCTGCCGCAGGCCGAGGTGATCTCCGAGGCGAACGTCGGCCTGATGCAGGCCGTCAAGCGCTTTGACCCCGAAAAAGGCTTCCGCCTTGCGACCTATGCGATGTGGTGGATCCGGGCGAGCATCCAGGAATACATCCTGCGGTCCTGGAGCCTCGTGAAGCTCGGCACCACCAGCGCGCAGAAAAAACTGTTCTTCAACCTGCGCAAGGCGAAATCCCGCATCGGCGCGCTGGAGGAAGGCGATCTGCGCCCCGAGAACGTGGCCCAGATCGCCAAGGATCTCTCGGTCACCGAAGATGAGGTGATCGCCATGAACCGGCGCATGTCGGGCGGCGATGCGTCGCTGAATGCGACTGTCGGCATGGATGGCGAAGGGGCGACACAGTGGCAGGACTGGCTTGAAGACGAAGATGCCGACCAGGCCGGCGATTATGCCGAACGCGACGAGCTTGAGGCCCGGCGGGCGCTGCTGATGCAGGCGATGGATGTGCTCAATGACCGCGAAAAGGATATCCTGATGCAGCGGCGGTTGCAGGACCAGCCGGTCACGCTCGAGGATCTGTCGGCGCAATACGAAGTCAGCCGCGAGCGTATCCGCCAGATCGAGGTCCGTGCCTTCGAGAAATTGCAGAAACGCATGCGCGACCTCGCGCGGGAAAAGGGCATGCTCACCCCGGCGTGATGCTTCCGCTCGGCATCTGGTTGCGCTAACATCGGCGCAACCACGAGGAGGATTGCATGACCCATCTGCGCTGGGGCGTTCTTGGTGCGGCCAAGATCGCCCGCAATTTCGTCTGTCCCGCCATCCATCAGGCCGAAGGCGCCGCGCTGGTCGCGCTGGCAACACAATCCGCCGAAAAGGCGCAGCCCTTCCTGGCGCGCTATCCCGGGTTGCGCATCCACGACAGCTATGAGGCGCTGCTGCAGGATCCGGATATCGACGCAGTCTATGTTCCGCTGCCCAACCACCTGCATGTCGAATGGACGGAACGCGCGTTGCGGGCGGGCAAGCATGTGCTGTGCGAAAAGCCCATCGCGCTAGCCGCGTCCGAGATCGACCGACTGATCGCGGCCCGTGACGAAACGGGGTTGATGGCGGCCGAAGCCTTCATGATCCTGCACCACCCGCAATGGCAGCGCGCGCGCGACCTGCTGAAGGATGGCGCGATCGGGCGCCTGCGCCATGTCGATGGGGTCTTCACCTATCGCAACACCGACGCCGGCAATATCCGTAACCGCGCCGAGATGGGCGGCGGCGGCATCTATGACATCGGGGTCTATCCGCTGATCGGCACCCGCTTCGTCACGGGGCGCGAACCCGATGATGTCGTTGCCAGGTTCGAGCTTGAAAGCGGCGTGGACACCTTTGCGCGGGTCTGGGCCGAATTCGGCGATGTCTCGTTGTCCTTTTCCTGCGGGATGCGGTTGCACCCGCGTCAGGAAATGGTGTTTCACGGCGAAGAGGGATGGCTGCGACTGACCGCGCCCTTCAATGCCAATGTCTATGGTCCGACGCAGTTGCACTGGGCGCGACCGGACGGAACCCTGATGATCGAGGATTATTCCGGCGTCGATCATTACCGGCTGATGGTCGAAGCCTTCTGCGCAAGCGTGCAGCAGGGGCTGCCCTTCGCCTGCCCGCTGGAGTTTTCACAGGGCAATCAGAGAGCACTTGACCGAATCCTGACTGCAGGGCAGGGAAGATGAAGAAGAAGATCGGGGGGATGACCGAAAGATGTTCGCTGCCACTTTCGGCAGCACATGTTTTCTGTAGCGCGCTGTACGCGACAGAGGAAGGTTAAAACTGTGTTAAAAATACCCGCGTGGCAGATTTTCTGCGCGGGTCATTTTGCTATTCGGGGCTCTGTCCTTGCCGCGTAAGTATGGCAATGCCATCTTTCGGGTATCACGCCGCGGGCTTCGCCAGAAGCTGCGGGGTTCATATGGAGTACTTAGTATGGCACAACGTTTTCCCCACCTCTCCCTCACGGCTGGCATTCTGGGCGCCGCCGCCCTTTTCCCGCTGTCGGCGATTGCCGGCGGCCCCACGGCGCCGATCGCCGAGCCGACCATCATCCCGGCCGCCCCGGCGCCGGTCGCAGCACCTCTGAACCGCTTTGTCGGCCCCTATGTCGGTGCTTCGCTTGGCTGGGGCTTCAGCGGCGATGACACCGTTGGCGTCGGCATCGAAGGCGGCCCGGTGACGGACTATGGTGTTCTTGAGAATGACGGCGTCATTGGCGGCGTCCATGCCGGCTACCGCTGGGGCTACAACAACTTCGTGTTCGGTGGCGAGATCGGGCTTGACGGTTCGGACGTGGGCTCGAGTGCTTCGGTCGATGGCGTCGACTCCAGCATGAGCATCAACTACCTGCTGACCGCAAAGGCTCAGGCCGGCGTCCAGGCAACCAACGACACGCTGCTTTACGTCACGGGCGGCGTGGCCCATGGCGAAGTCGACTACGCGGTGAACGGTGACGGCGTCGCCTCGATCAACGATACGACCAACCGCACCGGCTATGTGGTGGGTGCAGGCGTGGAATGGGCCTGGGATCAGTCCTGGTCGATCCGTGGTGAATACAACTACACCAACCTCGGCAAGTACCGCATCAATGATGATCTTGGCCGCGGCACCAGCGCCACGCCGGACTTCCATTCGCTGCGCGTGGGCGTGAACTTCAGCTTCTGACACGGCATCCGGATCGGAAGTTCAGGGCCGCCACCTTCGGGTGGCGGCCCTTTCGTCAGCCCATGGCTTCCAGTTCGTCGATCATGCCGGCGATCATGCTGAGGCCCTTGTCCCAGAATTTCGGATCGCTCGCGTCGAGGCCAAAGGGGGCCAGAAGCTCCTTGTGGTGCTTCGACCCGCCGGCCTTCAGCATCTCGAAATACTTCTCCTGAAAATCGGGCAGACCTTCCTCATAAGCGGCGTAGAGCGCGTTCACCAGCCCGTCGCCGAACGCGTAGGCATAGACGTAGAAGGGCGAGTGCACGAAATGCGGCACATAGGTCCAGAACGTCTCATACCCGTCCATGAAGTTGAACGCGTCGCCGAGGCTTTCGGCCTGCACGCTCATCCACAGGGCGTTGATGTCGTCGGGGGTCAGTTCGCCCTCGCGCCGTGCGGCGTGCAGCTTGCATTCAAAGTCGTAGAAGGCGATCTGGCGCACGACCGTGTTGATCATATCCTCGACCTTGCCGGCGAGCAGGGTCTTCCGTTCGCCTTCGGTCTTGGCGCGGGACAGCAGCGTCTTGAAGGTCAGCATCTCGCCAAAGACGCTTGCGGTTTCCGCCAGTGTCAGGGGGGTGGATGACAGAAGCTCACCCTGACCTGCCGCCAGCACCTGATGGACGCCGTGCCCAAGTTCATGCGCCAGCGTCATCACGTCCCGCGGCTTGCCCATGTAGTTGAGCATCACATAGGGATGAACAGTCGTCACCGTCGGGTGGGCAAAGGCCCCCGGCGCCTTGCCCGGCTTCACGCCCGCATCGATCCAACCCTTCGTAAAGAACGGCGCGGCCAGTTCGGCCATGCGCGGATCGAAGCCTTCATAGGCGTCGCTCACCAGCTTGCGGGCCTCATCCCAGCCAACGGTCCTGGGCGTCTCGATCGGGAGGGGGGCGTTCCGGTCCCAGACCTCCAGCTTGTCCAGACCCATCCATTTGGCCTTCAACGCGTAGTAGCGATGCGAGAGCTTCGGGTAGGCCGCGACGACGGCATTGCGCAGCGCCTCGACCACCTCGGGTTCGACGTGGTTCGACAGGTGTCGGCCGGTCTGCGGCGTCGGCATCTTGCGCCAGCGGTCGCTGATTTCCTTTTCCTTGGCCAGCGTGTTGTGGACGCGGGCGAACAGCCGGACGTTCTTCTGGAAGACTTCGGCCAGTGCCTTTGCCGCATCCTCGCGCCGCGAACGGTCGGGGTCCGTCAGCAGGTTCAGCGTTTCCTCAAGGTTCCGCGTTTCGCCCACGACCTGAAAGGTCAGCCCGGCCATCGTTTCATCGAACAGGCGGTTCCATGCCGCCGCGCCCACTGTGGACTGGTCGTGGAGGAAGCGTTCAAGTTCGTCCGACAACTGGTGCGGGCGCATGGCGCGCATCCGCTCGAACACCGGGCGATAGCGGGCGAGGTCGGCATTCGCTTCCAGCAGCCGTTCCAGATGCGCATCCTCCAGCCGGTTGAATTCCAGGCTGAAGAAGACCAGCGGCGTGGTGAAGGCTGTAATGCGATCCTGCGCATCGGCCATGAACTTGGCACGCTCGCTGTCCATCGTGTTCTGGTAATAGCGCAGGCCCGCATAGGACATCAGCCGTCCGGCGATGATGTCGATTTCCTCATAGCGCTCGACGCAATCCAGCATCCCCGCCGCGTCAAGCGTCGCCAGCTTGCCTTCGTAATCCGCCGCGAAATCGGCGCAGGCCTGTTCCAGCCAGTCCATGTCTCGGGTGACTTCGGGCGCGTCGGGGGCGGGATAGAGGTCGGTCAGGTCCCACTCGGGCAGTTGCCCCAGACCCCCACCGGCGCTGGCATTGGCGTCAAAGACGGGGCGGGGCAGGTGGGACAACATCAGGAAACCTCATTCTTGCGTTCGCCTGAACATATGTCCTTGGGCCGCCCGGCTGCAAGGCACCTAGCCGTAAGTCGCCAGCATCTCGCGCAGATCGGCAAGGGTGTTGGCCTCGGACGCGGGCTTGTCGAGCCGCCAGCGCGCCATGCGCGGGAACCGCAGCGCCACCCCCGATTTATGGCGCGTGCTTTCCTGAATGCCCTCGAAGGCGATCTCGAACACCAGTTCGGGGTTCACCCGGCGGACGGGGCCGAACCGTTCCAGCGTGTTGCGACGGACCCAATTCGTGATCTGGTTGAACTCGGCATCGGTGAGCCCCGAATAGGCCTTGGTAAAAGGCACGAGGTCGGGGCCGTCCCACACGGCAAAGGTGAAGTCGGTGTAAAGGGTCGCGCGTCGCCCATGGCCCGCCTGCGCATAGATCATCACCGCGTCGATGGTCAGCGGGTCGAGCTTCCATTTCCACCAGTCGCCGCGCTTGCGCCCCGCATGATAGGGGGCGTTGCGGCGCTTGAGCATCAGCCCCTCGGCCAGCTCGGTACGCGCCGCGGCCCGCCGCTCGGCCAGTGCCTGCCAATCGGCGATCTCGACCAGCGGCGAGGGGCGAAGCGGCAGCGCGGGCGGCAGCGATGCCAGCGCCCCCTCCAGCAGCCGCCGGCGTTCACAGAAGGGCTGCATGCGGATGTCCCGTCCCTCCCATTCCAGCAGGTCGTAGGCGAGCATCATCGCCGGCGCCTCGGCCAGCAACTTTTTCGGCACGGTCTTGCGCCCGATCCGTTTCTGCAGGGCGGCAAAGGGCAGGGGGATGTCCTGTCCCCAGGCCAGAACCTCGCCGTCGATCACGGTGCCGTCGGGCAGGAAATCGCGCAGGGCCGCGAATTCCGGAAAGCGGTCGGTCATCAGTTCCTCACCCCGCGACCAGAGGTAATGTTCACCTCCGCGCCGGATCAGCTGCGCCCGGATGCCGTCCCATTTCCATTCCGCGAGCCAGTCAGCCTCCGGCCCCAGCGCCGCCGGATCGCCCTCGACCGCATGGGCAAGGCAGAAGGGATAAGGGCGGGACAGGTCGGCCGCCGGATCATTGCTCAATACCAGCGCGGCGAAGCTTGTCGATTGCGGGGCCCAGTCGCCCATGAGCCGATGGGCGAGAACGGCCTCATCCTGGCCCGTCGCCTCGGCCAGCGCCCGGGTCATCAGCTTCTGGCTGACGCCGATGCGAAACCCGCCGGTGACCAGCTTGTTGAACAGAAACCGTTCGGTCTCGTCCAGCTGGTCCCAGGCGTCCAGAATCGCTGTCTTCTTCTCGGCCTCGCGCGCCGGGCCAAGATCCAGCAGAAGCCGCGTCCAGTGCGACAGGGGCAGGTCACTTTCGCGGGCAGGGGGCGGCAGGACAAGGGCGATCGTCTCGGCCAGATCGCCGACGACGGGATAGGCTTCCTCGAACAGCCAGAGCGGGATGCCCGCCCGATCCGCCGCCCAAAGCCGAAGCTGTGTGGCATTCACCGCGCGCCGCGGGCGCCGCCCCGAAAGAAGCGCGATGGTCCAGAGCCGGTCATCCTCGGGCGCTTCGCGGAAGTAGGCAGCAAGGGCCGCGACCTTGGCGTTCGTGCGCGTGGTGCGGTCGAGCGCGTTGAACAGCCGGGCAAAGCGCTTCATTCCTCGACCTCGGGTGTTGCGGGTGCGCTGGAGGTCTCAAGCATCTCGCCTTCATATTCCGTGGCGACAACCTCCGCGTCAAAGCCCTGATCCACCAGCCAGCGGCGGAACTGCGCCGTATAGCCATGGGTGACAAAGATCCGTTCGGCCCCCGTGGCGCGGATCGCGGCGTTCAGCCCAGGCCAGTCGGCGTGGTCCGAGATCACGAATCCCCGGTCGGCCGCCCGCCTGCGCCGCACACCGCGCAGGGCCATCCAGCCGCTGGCAAAGGCGGTCGACGCCGGGCCGAAACGCCGCATCCACGGTCCGCCAAGCGCCGAGGGCGGCGCAATGACCAACGCGCCCGGGAAGGCCTTGATGTCGAGATCCGGGGTCACCTGCACCGTCTCGGGCAAGGCAATGCCCTGATCGCGCAGCACTTGGTTCGTGGCCTCGACCGCGCCATGTGTCAGAATCGGCCCCGCCGGCGCCACCCCGGCCAGCAGCCGCTGTGCCTTGCCGAAGGCATAGGCGCCGATGACGGAAAACCGCCCCTCGGCCCGGTTCGAAGCCCACCAGGCGCCGATCGCTTCCGTGACGATGGCCGGATCCTGCCAGCGAAAGACCGGCAGGCCGAAGGTGCATTCGCTGATGAAGGCGTGGCAGGGCACCGGCTCGAACGGTTCCGACAGCGCATCGCGCTGCAGCTTGTAGTCACCCGACACGACCCAGACTTCGCCCGCGACCTCGACCCGGATCTGCGCCGAGCCCGGAACATGGCCTGCGGGATGGAACGATACCGTCGCATCTCCGATCCGCCGTGCCTCGCCATAGCGGATGGTCTCGATCCGGATCGCGCCCAGCCGGTGCCGGATGACCGGCGCTGCGGCTTCGGTCGCGAGATAGCGCTGATGCCCGGGACGGGCGTGATCCGAATGGCCATGGGTAATCAGCGCCCGGTCCACGGGGCGCCAGGGGTCGATGTGGAAATCGCCTGCAGGGCAGTAGATGCCCCTGTCGGTGAAGGTCAGAACCGCCATGATCTGCACTATAGCGCGCAGCCAGGCTGCGGCCAGCGGGATGCGGCGCGGCCCTCCGGGCTGCCCGCCGTGCTGGTGTCAGCCGCTGGGTGCGGCCCCGGGACGTCCTGCATCAAAAAGAGTGGTGGCCGCGTCGTAGAATGCCTGTCGCACCATCGGGCGCTCCATCAGGATCTCGTGGCGCGCCCCGGGAAGCTCCTCGAGCCTGCCGCCGGGCCACTGCGTCATGCGTCTGTGGATGGCCGCGACGGAAACGATCGTCTCTTGCGTGCCGACCGCCGTGAAGGCGGGGATGGGGGGCGAGGGTCGCAGCGAAAGCAGTGCGGTTTCCCGCAGCGCCGCATTCAGCCACCCAAGCGTCGGGCCGCCTATGCCCAGCTCGGGCCGCGCCACCAGTTGCGCCACCATCCATCTGTAGGCTTCGGGGTCAGAGGTAAGGCTGTTGGTGTCGAAGGGCTGTGTCAGCACCCAGCTGCCCGGCCCCGATCCGGGAACATAGCTGTGGCTGAACCGGCCCAGCCAGGCGGCGGTGCACAGCCCCCAGGCGGCCGAACGGAGCCGGATCGACATGTCGATCCCCCACATCGGCGCGCTGAAGGCCACGGCCCTCATCTGCAGCCCGTTCATCAGCGCCCTCAGGGCGATGCAGCCGCCCATCGAATGGGCGATCATGAACATGGGTGCAGGCTCGCCCGCCGCCTCCAGCGCCGCAAGAACTGCGGCAAGATCCCGCTGATAGTCGTAAAAATCACCGACATGACCCGCCTGCACATCGGTCAGCAGCCGATCCGAAAGCCCTTGGCCACGCCAGTCAAGCGTGACGGTGCCATAGCCGCGGCGTGCAAGCTCGGAGGCGACAGGGCCGTATTTCTCGCCGTATTCCCCGCGCCCGGGCAGCACCAGAACCCGTCCCTTGGATTGGGCGGGCCACAGAAGCATCCGCAGCCGCAGGCCATCGTCGGCCTGCAGCCAAGTTGCCCGCCCCCCTTCAGGACCCTGCGCCAGATCGGCATGGAAAGGGGCAGGCGGCATCGTCAGCCGAGAACCGACCCCAGTTTCATCGCCAGCCCCATCGACCCATCGACCTTCAGCTTGCCCGTCATGAAGGCCGTCGTCGGGTTGATTTCGCCGTCAAGGATACCACGAAACGTTTCGGTACTGGCGGTCAGGGTGACGTCGGCCTCGTCATCGCCGGCGCGTGCACCGTCCTGATCGATCATGATCGCGCCTTCACCCTTGATGACGAATTTCGCAAGCCCGTCAAATCCGCGGCCGCCCATCTTGGCGTTCAGTGCCTCGACGGCTCCGTTGATTACATCGCTCATGTCTCTTCCCTTCGGTTCTGCGCGCGCGGGCTCTCGTATTTCCGCGCGGCTGCGCTACATTCCTTTCCGTTATGGGATGTCACGCACGCTTTCTCAATCGTACCGTTGCGGCACTCGTCGCGATCCTGCTGTGGACGGGCGGGCCGGCACCCGCGCAGGCCGATCGCGTCGAGGAGCTTTACGAACAGCTTCAGCGCGAGGATCAGCCCGGCTGGCAGCGGATCGAGCGCGCACTCATTGCCGAATGGTCGAAATCCGGTTCGGCCGCGGCCGATCTGTTGCTGCAGCGGGGACGTGCAGCGCTGTCGCGAAATGATCCGCTGGAGGCCATCGAACATCTGACCGCGCTGACCGATCATGCGCCCGATTTCGCGGAGGGCTGGAATGCGCGCGCCGAGGCGTTTTTCCGGCAGGGCCTTTACGGTGCGGCGCTGGCCGATATCGCCCGGGCGCTGGAACTTAACCCGCGCCACTTCATCGCGCTTTCGGGCCTTGGCACCATTCTCGAGGATCTGGGCCAGTACGAACCCGCGCTTGCCGCCTATCGTCAGGCCCGTGCTATACATCCCCACCAACCCGACGTAAAAGCGGCCATTGCCGACCTGGAACGACGGGTGGCCGGACAGAGAGTGTAAGAGAAACGTGATGCGCGCGCAGTCGAGGATCACCGCGGTCCTCGGGCCGACGAACACCGGCAAGACCCATTATGCCATCGAGCGGATGCTGGCGCACCGGACCGGCGTCATCGGCCTGCCGCTGCGGCTTCTGGCGCGCGAGGTCTATGACCGGATCGTGGAGAAACGCGGCCCCTCGGTTGTGGCGCTGGTCACGGGCGAGGAACGGATCGTGCCCGAGCGCACCCAATACTGGGTCTGCACCGTCGAGGCGATGCCATTGGAGATCGGCGCCGATTTCGTTGCCATCGACGAGATCCAGCTTTGTGCCGATCCCGAACGCGGCCATGTCTTTACCGACCGGCTTCTGAATGCGCGCGGCCTTCAGGAAACGCTGCTCCTTGGATCCGACACGATGCGCGGGGCCATCGCGGCGCTTGAGCCGCGCGCCCAGTTCATCAGCCGCCCGCGCCTGTCGCAACTGGCCTGGGCCGGATCGAAAAAGATCAGCCGGATGCCCCCCCGATCGGCCATCGTCGGGTTTTCGGTTGAAAGCGTCTATGCGATTGCGGAACTGATTCGCCGGCAGAAGGGAGGCTGCGCCGTGGTCATGGGCGCGCTTTCCCCCCGCACCCGGAATGCGCAGGTCGCGCTTTATCAGAATGGTGACGTGGATTATCTGGTTGCAACCGATGCCATCGGCATGGGGCTCAACCTCGATATCAACCATGTTGCGTTTTCCTCGACCGTCAAGTTCGACGGGCGGCGGATGCGGCCGCTGATCCCGAACGAGTTGGCCCAGATCGCGGGCCGCGCCGGGCGGCACATGAACAACGGGACCTTCGGCGTGACCGGCGAAGCGCGCCCCCTCCCGGAAGAAGTGATCGACGCGATCGAGAACCACCGGTTCGAGCCGGTGCGCAAGCTGCAGTGGCGCAATGCAAATCTCGCGTTCGGCTCGGTCGAACGGCTGATCGGCTCGCTTGAACAGCAGACCCAGCACGACTGGCTGACCCGCGTGCGCGATGCGGACGACCTTCTTGCGCTCAAGACCCTGGCGGAAATGCCGGGAATTCGCGGCACGGTCGCGGCAGGGCAGGAGGTGCGGCTTCTGTGGGATGTCTGCCGGATTCCGGATTTCCGCGGCATCTCCGGCAATGAACACGCGGGCCTTCTGGAGCGGATCTTCGGCTTTCTGCGTGCCGGTGCGCCCATCCCCGACGACTGGTTGGGCCGCAACATCGCACGGATCGATCGGACCGATGGCGATATCGACGCGCTGTCCAAACGATTGGCATATATCCGCACCTGGACCTATGTCGCGCAACGCCGGGGGTGGACGGGTGATGAAAGCCATTGGCGGAACGAGACTCGCGCTGTAGAAGACCGTTTGTCGGATGCGCTTCACGCCCGTCTGACGCAGCGGTTTGTTGACCGGCGGACAAGCGTTCTGTTGCGGCGGTTGAAGCAGAAGGAGACCCTCGTGGCCGAGGTGAACGACAAGGGCGAAGTGACGGTAGAGGGCGAGTTCATCGGCCGTCTTGAGGGGTTCCGCTTCCGACAGGATGCCAGCACGAGCCCCGACGAGGCACGAACCCTGCGGCAGGCAAGCCTTCAGGTTCTGCGGCCCGAATTCCATCTGCGTGCCGACCGCTTCTACAATGCGCCGGACACCGAGATCGACTATACCGAGCAGGGCGGTCTCATGTGGGGCACGCAGGCGGTGGGCAAGCTGGTTGCCGGCCCCGAGGCCATGCGCCCGCAGGTCGAGGCGTTCGTCGATGAGGAAGCCGGACCCGAGGTTGCCGAGAAGGTCCGCCGCAGGTTGCAGCATTTCATCGACCGCAAGGTGAACGCGCTGTTCGAGCCGCTGCTGAACCTGCAGCGCGACGAAACGATGACCGGCCTTGCGCGCGGCTTCGCCTTCCGCATGGTGGAATCTCTCGGCATCCTGCCGCGCGAACAGGTCGCGCAAGAGGTCAAGGATCTTGATCAGGAGGCGCGGAGCGTCCTGCGCAAGCACGGGCTGCGCTTTGGCCAGTTCACCATCTTCCTGCCGCTGCTGCTGAAGCCCGCGCCGACTCGGCTGCGGCTTGTGCTCTGGTCATTGGCGCAGGGGTTGCAGGAATTCCCCGAAAGCCCTCCGCCCGGCCTTGTGACGATCCCGAACCTGCGCGAGGTCCCGCGCGAACACTACCTGTTGGCGGGCTATCGCCCCGCCGGCGCGCGCGCGATCCGCATCGACATGCTGGAACGTCTGGCCGACCTGCTGCGTGCCAAGGACAGCCGCGCCGGATTCGAGGCGACGCCCGACATGCTCTCGATCACCGGGATGACGCTGGAGCAATTTGCCGACCTCATGCAGGGCCTGGGCTACAAGGCCGAGAAAGGCGAGCGGGCGAAACAGAAGCCGGCGGCCGCCGTGGCAGAGGTTGCGCCTGTCGTGGATGGACAACCTACCGAAACGGCGGTGTCCGCGCCGGCAGATCCTGCGGCAGATCCCGAAACGCCTTCCGAAGCTGGTTCTGAAGACGCCGCGCCCGCCGAAACTGCGTCTGCCGAGACGATCCCGCAACCCGCCGCTGCCGAAGAGGAAGCGGTTGCGTCCGTGCAAGCCGACGCCTCGTCGGATGATGCCGAGGGTGCCCCGGCCGAAGCTGCCGAGCTCGAGGTCTTCTACAGCTTCACCTGGGCGCCGCGTCCGCGCAATGCCGGGCAGCGCGGTGACCGCGGGGCAGGCCGCAGCGGGGGCGGGCGCCAGGCGCGCGCCGGAAGCGCACAACAGCCGGGCGGCGAACAGCCGGCTGCCGGTCCGGGCGGCGAGGGGCAGGCCCAACACGCCCGCCAGGGCGGCAAGCCGCGCCGGGATGGGGGCGGCAAGAACGATCGTTTCGGCGGCAAGCCGAAGGGCAAGGACGGCAAGCCGCGCGCACCGCAGAACGAGGCACGGACCTATTCCGCCAAGCCGCCGCGTCAGGACCGGATCGATCCGGACAATCCCTTCGCGGTGCTTGCAGCCCTGAAGGATCGGAAATAGGTGGCCGGACCCGGAGGCCCGGCCGCTGCGCGTGCCAGCATCCGGTTGGACAAATGGCTCTGGTTCGCGCGTTTCTTCAAGACGCGCGGCCTCGCCTGCCGCTTCATCGAGGCGGGAACCGTCCGCATCAACCGTATGCCGGTGGCCAAGACATCCGTCCGCGTGGCGGAAGGGGACGTTCTGACCTTTGCGCTCGGGCCACGTGTGCATGTGGTGCAGGTTGTCGCGCTGGGTACGCGCCGCGGCCCCGCGTCCGAGGCGCAGACGCTTTATCTTGATCTCACCGCCGTTCCGGCTGCGGATGTTCCGCCGCTTGCGGCGCGGGACGAATAGCGTTCCGTCTTGTGCCGCCTGTCCGGACGCGCTGACTTTCCGGTGCGTTGGCGCTTGAATGATCCCGGCGGCTGGTCTAGCTAACGCCCCGGGTTCCAGTCAGAGAGGCTCCGCATGACCTACGTCGTCACCGACAATTGCATCGCCTGCAAATACACCGATTGCGTCGAGGTCTGTCCCGTGGATTGCTTCTATGAAGGCGAGAACATGCTTGTCATCCACCCGGACGAGTGCATCGACTGCGGTGTCTGCGAGCCGGAATGCCCCGCCGATGCGATCCGCCCCGATACCGAACCCGACATGGAAAGCTGGGTCGAGTTCAACCGCAAGTATTCAGAGCTGTGGCCCGTGATCGTTACCCGCAAGGATCCGCTGCCCGAGGCCAAGGAGCGCGACGGGGAAACCGACAAGTTGAGCCGCTATTTCTCGGAAGCGGCCGGCGAAGGTGGCTGAGGCGGCCAGCAGACCTGATCTCGCTGCATGACCGTCATGCAGTGTCCAGAGGCCGGAAAGGCCGGTTAAAGCCGTCAGAGCCATTTCGCGGCGCTTTGATTCGGCCTTAATTTATGATATACACTTGTCACAAAGATAAATCGGAACCTGCTGCCGCGCCCCGCAGACGATGCCTGCGGGAATACTTCTGGTGCAAATAGAGCCGAGTTCGGGGAAAATCCGTTCCCCGCGCGGTTCTTTTTGTCGCGGTGGTTGGTGCCTTGTGAGGAAGCGACTGCATGACCAAGACGAAGAAAGCCGAGTTCCGTCCCAATGACTTCGTGGTCTACCCGGCGCATGGCGTGGGGAAGATCATGTCGATCGAAGAGCAGGAAATCGCCGGCCTCCACCTCGAGCTTTTCGTGATCTCGTTCGAGAAGGACAAGATGACCTTGCGCGTGCCCACGCACAAGGCGACCGAGATCGGCATGCGTTCGCTCTCGAGCCCGGATGTGGTGACCAAGGCCCTTGAGACGCTCAAGGGCAAGGCCCGGGTCAAGCGGGCGATGTGGTCGCGCCGCGCGCAGGAATATGAACAGAAGATCAACTCGGGCGATCTTCTGTCGATCGCCGAAGTGGTGCGCGACCTGCACCGCACGGACGATCAGCGCGAACAAAGCTATTCCGAACGCCAGCTTTACGAAGCCGCGCTGGAGCGTCTGACGCGCGAAGTTGCAGCCGTCAGCGGCACTGACGAGGCCGGAGCGCAGAAGGCGGTGGACGACGTGCTGCTGTCGCGCGCGGCCTGAACCGGCCGACTTCGTGCAGGAACATGAAGAGGACCGCAGCGCCGGCTGCGGTCCTCTTCATGTCAGGGCAGCGGCGAAGGCGGCAAGGGCGGCAACTTCCGTCAGTTGCCGGGAGGCGCCCAGCACATCTCCGGTCTGACCCCCGATTTTGATCCGGGCGAGCCAGGCAAGCGCGGAGGTCACGAGAACACTCGGGAAAACCGGCCCCCCCTGCAAGTTTCAGCGTGACCAGAGCCGTCAACGCCGCGACCCCGGCGGCAGCTGCATCCGCCCGGCCAAGGCCATGCGACAGGCCGCTTCCCCGGGCATTGTGCAACCAGGTCAACAGGGCCGCCATCGGCGCGCGCGACAGGACCGCCACCGCGATCACCGGCCCCAGACGGCGCCGCTTTCGAACAGAGGCGCCAGCGCCGACCAGCGCGCGAGCACGCAAAGCAGCAGGTCCGGCATTCCGTAGGTACCGATTGCACTGTCCTTCATGATCTGAAGCCGCCGCGTGCGCGTCCAGCCGCCCCAGAAGCCGTTGCAGCAGTCGGCCGGGCCGCTTCGTGCATGGCCGGTTTTCGCGGCCTGCACCGCAAGGGCCAGTGCCGCGGCGATCGAGGCGGGTGGGCCGAGGCTCAGCGTAACTGCGCCGGAAAGCGAAACCAGCGCCCCCACAACCGGCCCTGCCGGCGGAAAGGCCCGCGCACCGATCTGTCAAGGTTCCGGGGATCAGCAGCCGTGTCAGAAGCGCCAGCGCCACCAGCAGGTCCTGCGGCTGCATCCAGGAGTTTTTCTCGAACATAAGCGGCCTCGCAGCTGTTGGCTCCGGAATGCCACGGGTAACCAAGGTGACATGCAACAGCAACGAGGCCCCAAATGACTGATGCGCCCTTCGACAGCCTGACAGGGTTCCGCGCGGCACTTTCGCGGCTTCCGGCGCCGGATGCCGCGGCGTTCGACGCGGCGGCCGCCCGGAATGCGGCGCTGGCCAAGCCGCCTGGCGCGCTGGGTCGGCTGGAGGACATCGCGTTGTGGTATGCGGGCTGGGCAGGCAGCGCGCGCCCGCAGTTGCACCGGCCGCAGGTCATCGTTTTCGCCGGCAATCATGGCGTCACCGCGCGCGAGGTTTCGGCCTTTCCATCCGAGGTGACCGCACAGATGGTTGTGAATTTCGAGGCGGGCGGCGCTGCGATCAACCAGCTCGCCCGCACCTTCGGGGCGCGGATCGACGTGCATGCATTGGATCTCGCCCGACCGACTGCGGATTTCACGCAAGGGGCGGCGATGGAGGAAGATGACCTGCTCACTGCCCTGCGCGTGGGGTGGGAAGCTGTCGATCCGGGCGCCGGCCTGATCGTCGCCGGTGAAATGGGCATTGGCAACACGACGGCTGCGGCGGCGATGGCGGCGGCACTGTTCGGCGGCAATCCGCGTGATTGGGTCGGCCGCGGCACCGGTGTCGATGACGCCGGCCTTGGCCGCAAGGCAGCGGCGGTGGCCGCGGGCCTGGCCTGTCATCGCGGACATCTTCTTGACCCGATTGAAGTGCTGCGCCGCCTGGGCGGGCGCGAGATCGCGGCGATGGCGGGGGCGATTGCGGCGGCGCGTGTCGCCCGGATTCCGGTGCTGCTGGACGGATTCATCTGCACCGCAGCCGCCGCGGTGCTGGAGCGGTTGTCCCCGGGTGCGCTGGATCACGCGCTGGCCGGCCATTGCTCGGACGAACCGGGCCATGGGCGGCTTCTGGCGGCATTGGGCAAGGAGCCGCTTCTGCAGATGGGGCTGCGTCTGGGCGAAGGGACGGGCGCAGCCCTTGCAATCGGCCTGGTGCAGGGGGCGCTCGCCTGCCATTCCGGCATGGCAACGTTCGACGAAGCCCGCGTATCTACCGGCTAGCCCGGGGCGCGGGTCAGCCCTGCGGCATGGCCAGGGCGAAGGTGCGGCCGTTCTTGATGTAGTGGAGTTCCCGCTCCTGAATGGCAGCGACCTGCCCGCCGTCGTAGCGATCGCCGACCCGAAGCTGCAGCATCCGGCCATTCGAGGTTCGCACCAGCGCCCTCCGGTTTTGCGCCGATCCATAGATCCCGATCAGATTGTCCTGGCGCAGGTTGATGGCCCGGGTGACGGTCGCCTGCTGCGCGACCGAAGCCGAAGTGGGGATGTTGGGCACAGGGCCGGTGATTTCGGGCTCGTCATCCACCTCTGGAGGGACGGGGGCGGCCAGCGCGGCGGCCAGCGCGGCATCGACCGCTCGGGCATCGACCGGCGGGGCGGCGGGCGCAGAGACGGGCGGCGCCTGAACAGCGGCAACCGCCGGCGGGGCTGCGGCAACCGGCGCCGCGACGGGTTCAGGTGCGGCGGCAGCCTGCCTTGGCGCTGCGGCGGCGGCAATGGCGGCGGGGCGCACAAGTGGCTTGGGCGATGCGGCTACGGCAAGGGCGGTGGCTGCGGCATCCAGCTCGGGCTCCAGATCGGCCGCGAGGGCGGCGATGGCGGCTGGCCGCGCGCGGGGCAACAGGCTGAAGGCCTCGGCCACAACCGTTTCGGTGTCGGCGGCTTCCGGAAGGGCGCTGGGGGGCGCATCCTCGGTCATGCCCGCATCCCCTTCCCGGGGGCGGCTGCGGGGACGGAAGCCGGCAAGAACCTCGGCGGTGGGCGGTGGCGGCGTGGCCGATGTGGCGTCCTCGGCGTCTTGCGCGGCGGCGTCGGGGACGCTGTCGGCGACGGCATCGGCGACGGCAGTCTCCACCGCCATCTGAAGGGCTGACGGGGTCAGTTCGGAAGGCGCACCGGCTTCATCTGCGGCCGAAGGCAATTCCCGCGGGCGGGCCGGCGGAACCACCGGGGGGCGGCCCTGGGTCACGGTCACCTCCGGCTCGCCCTCGGCCGAAGGTTCATCCGCAGGAAGTGTGTCGTCCGGCGTGGTCGGGGCAAGATCATCCGTTGGCGCAGAGCTCGCCGCGGGGGCATCCGTCTCGCTTGCGGCGCTTTGTTGAGCCAGGGCCGCATCCTCGGCTTGGGGGCCACGCAGCCCCGAAGCCGCCAGAAGCGCGACGGAATGCTGCCTGACGGCCTGGCCCAGCGCGCCGGTCACGCGTGCGGGTTCGGGCAGCGCGTCGGGCGCGATCGGGGGCGCGTCCGTCACCAGCAGCGATTGATCCGGCAGCGGCATCGCAGTCGGCAAGGACAGCGTCGGCGGGCTGTTGCCGTTCGGGAGCGTTTCGGCTTCTGCGCCGGTCGTGTCACCGGTGGCGGCCAGTTCGGTCGGGCCATCTGCCGCACCGGGCTGAAAGCCGGGTTGGCCTGGACCCTCGATCGCGGCAGGGGCGGGCTGGAACTCGGCCACCTCGGCTGCCGGCACGCTCGCCGGCCGGGACTGCAGGAACCAGAGCCCGCCGGCCAATGCGATAACGGCGACAGCCGCCGCGCCAGCCAGCAGCAGGCGCCGAGACCGGTTTGAACCGGGGTCGCGCACCGCCATTCGCCCGAGTGCCGCAGACGGTGCGGCAAGCGAGGCGGCATCGCGGGCGGCCTGCTGTTCTGGTGTCTCGCTCACGGGCGCAGGCGATGCAGGCGCTCCAGCTGCCGCGAGGGTCGGTGCAGCGGCCGGGCCGTCCGACGCGCGCTCGGGGCGCGTGACGGCCGCACGCGCCCGGGCGGAAACAGCGGCAAGGGTCGCCCGGGCGGCTCCGGCAGTAAGATGGCCGGCTGCGCGGAGCGGTGCGGCGGCGCCATCGGCAACCGCAGCATTGGCGGCCGGAACGTCGGGCGCATCGATGACCGGCGCGTTGACCCGATGGCCGGCCGGGCCGAGACGCGGCGGGACAGAAGCAGAATCTGCGCGACCGGTGCCGACAGCCGGGGGTCGCGCCGCTGGTTCCGCGGCGCTATCCGTTGCAGCGGCGTCAGGCGCAGGTGGCGCGACTGAGGGGTGTTTTGCCTTTTCGGGCGCAGGCTCGGCCGGGGGCAGACTGGGCGCATCCGTGGACGCGCCGTCCCCCGTCGGGGTATCCTCAGGCGGGGCGGCAACTGCTGGCTGGACAGGCGGCGCAGGATCGGGGGCCTGTGGGGCCAGCCCCGGCTGGGCCGTGTCAACCTCGGGCGCAACGACCGCGGACTTGTCCTGCGTGTCCGCGACGACGGTGGCTGCAGGCTCGGCCCGCGCGGCACGGACGGCGGCGGCGATGCGGCTTTTCTCGTCCGCAGACAGGCCCCCCCGAGCCGGGACTTCAGCGTGTTCCGCGGCGGGTTCAGGTTCCGCTTCGGGTTCTGCCGGATCGCCGGCAGCCGCGTCGACAGGCAGAACCTCGGCTGCGGGCGCCGGCCCCCGCGAGATCGTCCTGTCGGAAAACTCTTGGGATCCATCGGTGGGGATGACCGCGCGTCCCACCACAAAGGCGGCGTCGTCGTGGCGAAGCGTCTCGGGTGCGAGGCCCGCACTGCGCGCCCTTTCTGACAGGCCGAAGAACGGTTCTTCCTCGAAGGCGCCATCCTCTTCGGGCATGGCGACGAAAGACAGCGGTGCAAAGCCATGGTCTTCGGCGAAGGCTTCTGCCTCGGACAGGGTCTCGCGCGCGACGGCGGCAACGCGGCATCCGCGGCCTTCGGCCAGGCTGTCCCAGGCAAGCTGGTCTGCCGCGTAGGGGGTCACCCCCTCCAGCGCCGCGGCAATTCCGACCGTATCATCCGCTGCCACCCCAAGCGAGACGAAACGGATCAGCTCTTGCGGCAGGACGATCTTGCAGGAAAGCGCGTCGGGCGCGATCCGCAGCGCCATGTCGCGCAGGTCCTTCAGGCGGCGGGCGAGGCGCGGGTCGTCCAGCGCGGCCTCGCCCACCAGAAGCCAGCCCCGGGGGCTTCGGTGCAGAAGGCTCAGGCCGTCGGGGGAAAGGGTCAGCGCGAAAGTCGGTTTCATGGGCAGGCTCTAGCACGTTTGGGGCAGCGCTCAAGGCAGCGCCGTGCCGCTGGCAGACTACAGCAGGAAACCGCCGAGGAAAACCCGCCGTACCCGGCTGCGCGGCCGGCAGGGGCGCGGTGGGACCGCACGAATGCGTGTTCCCCGTTACAACCCCTTGGCAAGATGCTGCAATCATAGGCAGATGGGGCCATCAAACGAACAACAGCAGAGGATGTTCGATGCGCGTTTCAGCATTTTCCGTCGCGGTCCCGGCCCGAGCCATGATGACTGCGGCAATGATTGCGCTTCTTTCGGCAACGGCGGGACCCCTGATGGCGCAGGGGGCCGAACCCGGCCAGATCCGCGTCAGCGGCCAGGGAAAGGTTGAAACCGCCCCAGACATGGCCACGCTCACCCTTGGCATCACCGCCGAGGCCGATGCCGCCGCCGACGCGATGGGCGAGGCCACCCGGCAGATGACCGAAATGCTGGAACGGCTGCGTTCCGCGGGGATCGAGGCGCGTGACCTCCAGACCTCGGGCCTGATCCTGAGCCCGCGCTGGCATCACCCCGAACGCCCCGATCAGGGGCAGCCGCAGATCACGGGCTATATCGCGCAGAACACGCTGACGGTCCGGGTGCGCGACCTTGCGGTTTTGGGGGGCATCCTGGACGATGTGGTGCAGGCCGGGGCCAACACCTTCCACGGTCTGGGTTTCTCGATGGCCGATCCCGAACCGCTTCTGGACGAGGCGCGCCGTCGCGCCATCGCCGATGCGCGCCGCAAGGCGGAGCTTTACGCCGAGGCCGCCGGGGTGACCCTGGGCGAAGTCGTCGCGATTCATGAACCGGAGACGGCCGATTTTCCCCGACCGATGATGCGCATGGAGGCCGCGATGGCCGATGGCGGGATCGCCGCGGGCGAGGTGACGGTCGATGCGGCGGTGACGGTGATCTACCGTCTTGCCGAGGACGAATGATACAGCGCCCGGCGGCCCGTGTGGCCGCCGGGCAGCCGCTCAGGCCGATGCGGCGGCCAGGGCCTGATCCAGATCGGCGATCAGGTCTTCCGCATTCTCGATCCCGATCGAAACCCGCACCATGTCGGGTGCCGCGCCCGCCGCCTGCTGCTGTTCCGGCGAAAGCTGGCGGTGCGTCGTCGAGGCGGGATGGATGATGAGCGAACGGGTATCGCCGAGATTGGCAACATGGCTGAACAGTTCCAGCGCGCTGACCAGCTTGACGCAGGCGTCATAACCATCGCGCAGGCCAAAGGTGAACAGCGCCCCCGCGCCTTTCGGGCAGATCCGCTCGACGCGGTGATGATAGGGCGAAGACGGCAGGCCGGCCCAGGTCACGCGGCTCACACGCGGGTCCTTTTCCAGCCATTCAGCCACCCGGCGCGCGTTGGCCACGTGCCGCTCCATCCGCAGGCTGAGCGTTTCGATCCCCATCAGGGTGTAATGCGCCCCCTGCGGATTCATCGTCATGCCAAGGTCGCGCAGCCCCACGGCGATCCCGTGGAAGGTAAAGGCAAGCGGGCCGAAGGTTTCGTGGAACTTCAGGCCATGATAGGCGGGCTCGGGCTGCGAGAGCGAGGGGAACTTGTCGCTGGCCGACCAGTCGAAGCGGCCGCTGTCCACCACCACGCCGCCGGTGACGGTGCCGTTGCCGGTGAGGTATTTGGTCGTGGAATGCACGACCAGCGTCGCCCCGTGATCGAAGGGCCGGCACAGATAGGGCGTGGCGCTGGTATTATCGACGATCAGCGGCAGACCGGCCCTGTCCGCCACGGCTGAGACAGCGTCAAGATCGGTGATGTAGCCGCCCGGATTGGCGATGCTTTCGCAGAAGATCGCGCGCGTGTTCTCGTCAATGGCGGCCTCGACCGCCGCAAGGTCATCCAGATCCACGAAGCGCGCCGACCAGCCGAAGCGGCGGATCGTCTGGCTGAACTGGGTGACGGTGCCGCCGTAAAGGCGGGTCGAGGCGATGATGTTGCAGCCGGGCGCCATCAGCGGGAACAGCGCCATGATCTGCGCCGCATGGCCCGAGGAACAGCAGATCGCCCCCGCGCCGCCCTCAAGCGCCGCGATCCGGTCCTGAAGGGCCGCGACCGTGGGATTGGTCAGGCGCGAATAGATGAAGCCCACTTCCTGCAGATTGAAGAGCCGCGCGGCATGCTCCGCATCGCGGAAGGCATAGGCGGTCGTCTGGTAAATCGGAACCTGCCGTGCGCCGGTGGCCGGATCTGGACGCGCGCCGGCGTGGATCTGCAACGTGTCGAACCCGTAGGTTTTTGTCATGACTGGCTCTCCGAAAGGTCTGGCGCAGGCTAGGCGTGCTTGCTGCACAACGCAACGCCCTAGCGAAGCCAGAGCCCCTCGCGCTTGATCGCGTTGCGGATGGCCTGCTCACGGCGGGGCAGGTCGGCGCGGTCGAACATGCTCCTGATCCTTGCGCCATCGCCGCGAAAGACCATCTTCTTGACGGGCTGGTGTTCGCGCAGAACCTTCTTGTATTTCTGGGTGTTGCAGATTTCTTCCAGCATCGCCACGGCCGCATCGCTTTCCCGGGCGTAAAGCAGGGGCAGCAGCCGGTAGTGACAGCTTACATCGCCGTCCAGCCCTGCCAGGTCGGGCCCAGGACGCCCGCCGCCAAGCGAATGGATCACCAGCGGCAGCGCGATCTGGTCCAGCCAGGGCCAGAGCGTCTGGCACACCAGTTCCGGGGGCGGGTTGTCCCGGATTTCGCAGGCATAGGACAGGAAGCGCGCGCCGAATTCATGCGGACAGCGATAGAAGAACCAGCCGGCGTTGAAATAGAGGTAGCGCCCCCAGTATTCATCTGGGAGCGCCAGGTCGAGCGAACTGTCGAAGTCCAGCCCGAAACGGTCATAGAGCGACTTCCAGATCCCGGTGTAGCCCGGGCCATAAAGCTCCGGGATCGGCCAGGTCCCTTCCCGGCGCATCGAGGCCGAGGGGCGGTCGAAGTCGAACACCAGCCGGTCGAGCGGGCCGGTGAACAGCGTGTCGGTGTCGAAGAACACGAAAGGCTCGCCCTTGGGCAGCGCTGTCAACGCCTCGATCTTGTTGCCCTGCGGATAATGCCTGCCAAATTCGCGCGCCTCGAAGGGCACGAAAGTGGCGCCAAGATCCTCAAGAAGCGCGCGCGCCGGACCGGTGATGCGCGGGTCGCCGTCCCAGAGATGGTTTGGCACCGGCTCGCCGATGAAAAGCCTGGCCCGCGCAGCTGGATCAGCCTTGCGCAGGGATGCGGCGAACAACACCGCCTCGTATTGCAGCCGGTTGTTCTGGCCGATGATGAACACATTGAATGGCCGATCGGTCATGCACCTGCCTCTGGAAATGACTTGCATCAACCCGGGCGATCATAGGGAAATTTCCGCCCGACAAAAGCGGGAAAACGGCGCCATTCGCCCGCCCCCCGGGCAGGGCCGAACGCTGTTGCGTGGTGTGCCCGGTGGCCTTCGTTCTTCCGTGCTGGACGGTGACGGCCTGGCTGTCGCGGCATTCCCCGCGCCTACGCGTGGCATGCGCCGGGTCCGGGCCACGCACCGGGGCGCCGCGACCAGCGCCCTGGTGACCTGTGCCACCACCGGGGTTTGCCACCCGTCGTCGATGACCTCTCGGAGCTCGTCCGGCCGGCACATCCTGGCGCCCCGGCACCGGCATCGCCCCTTCACGACAGAGACGCGCGAAGCTCAGGTGACCGGCGTCTGTTGATGGGCCAAGAGCTTCCATTGGCCATCCTCGCGCACATAGGTGCTTGAACACAGCGCGGAATAGGCGCTTGTCCCGCCCCGCCGGCCCGTCGCGCGATAGACAAGAACCACCGTTGCCCCAAGCTGCAGCGCGCTTTTCTCCTTCATCTCGACCGCTTCCCACCGCGGCGCGCCTTCAAGGCTTTCCGGAATCTCTTTGCCCTTCAGGATGCCGACCGGGGCGGGAAACACCATCCGAGCCTCGGCTACCATGAATCGCGCGTAGAACGCGGGCCCGTCGAGCCAGAAGCTCGTCTCGCTTTTCCAGATGTCATCAACGCTCATCCCGCCCTCCGTCTTCATTGCCCCTCTGCGCTGGCGGGACATGACCCGAACGGAAAGACCGGCCGAAAGATCCATCGACGCTGGCACCAGGGCCCAGCCACTGGCGGCGCGACATGATGCTCATCACGCCCTGGGTCTGCATCCACCGCTGCGGTGACGGACAAGACCGGTGGCACGCGCAGAAGCCGGGCCCGCGACCGGCAAGGCTGCGGCTGGACATGGGGTTCGGGCGGTCCTACTGGTTGCAGGGACGACCGTTGTTCCGGAGATTTCCATGAAGAGGCATGTTCTGTCGGTGGTTGCCGGACTTGTGCTGGGCAGTTGCGGAACCCCGGAGTTCCGGGCGGAGAAAGACAGTTGCACGGCAAGCTGGATGGCCAAGATCCCTCCGCGCTACGAGCAGGAGTGGTATAACCAAAGCCAGACGCGCCAGGTGCCGACGGGCACAACCACCTGCACCGGCTCGGGCAACACCCTCATCTGCAATCAGGTGATGCGGACGGAATACTACACGGTGCCAGCGGTTCGGACCGTGGATCGGAACGCGCCCCTGAGAGATCCGCAGATCCAGAACTGCACGCGGCAGGCATGCCTTCTGAAATTCGGAAATGCCGAATGCAAAACGCCCTGAGGAAATAAGAAGTAGTCATAGCGCGCGCAATCCGGCGGCCACCACTCCTTGCTTTCATTCGGAAAAGAGGGAGTGGTGGGCGACCCTGGAATCGAACCAGGCGTGGGTCTCCCCGGCGGAGTTACAGTCCGCTGCCGCACCTTGCAGCACGTCGCCCGACGCTGGGCGCTGATTACCGAAGGGTCCGAGAGGCGTCAAGGCGAAAACGGCGGCTGCGAGATTCCAAATCAGCTTGCGCCTGCAGAGGGCAGACAGCATTCTTGCGGGCCTGATCTGGGGGCATGATGAAGAAACCGACTTGGGTGATTGAAAAGGAACGCGGCAAGCGCGCTGCGGCAGCCGAAACCGTGTGGCTGTTCGGCCTTCACGCCGTGCGCGACGCGTTGCTGAACCCCGCGCGGGAGCGGCTGCGGCTCGTGGTCACGAAGAACGCCGCCGACCGTCTGCAGGATGCGATCGATGCGGCGGGGATGGCGCCCGAAGTCGTGGATCCGCGCAAGTTCGACGTGCCGATCGACCGCGAGTCGGTCCATCAGGGTGCGGCGCTCGAGGTCAAGCCGCTGCGCTGGCCAAGCCTCGACCAGCTTGCGATTTCCGGGGCAGGCCACCCGCTGGTGGTGCTGCTGGACCGCGTGACCGATCCGCATAACGTCGGCGCGGTGCTCCGCTCGGCCGAGGTGTTCGGCGCCCGGGCGGTCATTGCCCCGGCGCGCCATTCGGCACCCGAAACCGGCGCGCTGGCCAAGACGGCAAGTGGCGCCCTGGAGCGGCAACCCTACCTGCGTGTCAAGAACCTTGGCGATTCGATGGAGGCGCTCAAGGCCATGGGCTATGTCCTTCTGGGGCTGGCGGGCGAGGCGGAACAGACGCTGGAGCAGGGCATTTCGGCAGCGGGCAATCGCCCCGTCGGCCTGGTTCTGGGGGCGGAAGGCCCGGGCTTGCGCGACCGTTCGCGCGAGCTTTGTGATCATCTTGTGCGCATCCCCTTTGCCGGCGAGTTCGGATCGCTCAATGTTTCCAATGCGGCCGCCGTGGCGCTTTATGCCGCCAGCCGGAGACCATGATCGGACAGGTCGCGCACGGGGTTCTGACGGGGCTTCACGCTTGCGGGAGGCGGCTTTCCCCGACCGACAGTTTGCGCCATCTGTCTGAAGCCGCCTGTCCTCAAGCTGGCCACCACGCTCGCCAACACGCCCGCCAACACGGAGCCTGACCTTGACCCGCTTCCGTTTCGCCATCTTCGTGCTTGCTGTCGTTCTGCCGTTGATTCTGCCGGCCGGAGGCGCCGAGGCCAAGGATCGTTCCGTTCATGCGCCCGGGGGCATTGCGCTTGCCGGCTATGACCCGGTCGCATATTTCAGTGAAGGTCGGGCGGTGCGCGGAGAACCCGCACATGCGCTGAGATTTCGGGGCGCGGTCTGGCATTTCACCTCATCGGGAAATCTCTCGGCCTTCGAGGCGGATCCGATGTCCTATTTCCCGCAGTTTGGCGGCTATTGCGTCTGGGCCCTGGCGCAGGGGGAGGCGGTTCCCGGCAATCCGGAATACTGGACGATCCTGTCCGGGCGCCTTTACCTGAGTGCAGATCCCGCGGCGCGCGCGCGGTTGCGCGATGCGCCGGGCGATGTTATTGCCCGGGCGGCGGCGCACTGGCCGCCCGGCCGTCGGCCCTGAAGGCGCACCCCCTGGGGCGACGCCACGACAGTCATTCACAGATTCGCGACCGGGACTGTCAGGACACTCGTTCGTTCCTATGTTGGAAACAGGAAGCGCGAATACGGAACATTCGTGTTTCAGTTCACTGTCCCTCGTTCCGCGACTGGCGCCCGGCTTTTCAGCTGGGCGCTTTTTTATGCGCGCGCCCTTCCGTCGGGTCGGCAGCCGGGCTAGGTCTGCTGCAGGAACAAGCAGGGAGAAACCGATGGATCTTGGTATTCGTGGCAAGCGGGCGCTGGTCTGCGCCTCAAGCAAGGGTTTGGGGCGGGGCTGTGCCGAGGCGCTGGCCGAGGCCGGTGTGGATCTGATCCTGAATGCACGCAGTGCCGGGCCGCTGGACGAGGCCGCCGAGGCGATCCGCGCGGCTCATGGCGTGACGGTGACGGCAATCGCGGCCGATATCACCACCGAAGCGGGTCGCGCCGAGGTTCTGCGCGCCGCGGGCACGGTGGATATTCTGGTGACCAATGCCGGCGGTCCGCCCCCCGGAATGTGGACCGACTGGAGCCGCGAGGATTTCCTGCGGGCACTCGATGCCAACATGCTGACGCCAATCGAATTGATGAAGGCCTGTCTGCCCGCGATGATCGATCAGGGCTGGGGCCGGGTGGTCAACATCACCTCGCAGTCGGTGAAATCCCCGATTCCGGTGCTGGGCCTGTCGAATTCTGCGCGGGCGGGTCTTACGGGCTATGTCGCGGGGACGGCACGGCAGGTTGCGCCGCATGGGGTGACGATCAACAACATGCTGCCCGGCATTCATGCCACGGATCGTGCGGTGTCGCTGGACGGCGGCGTGGCCAAGGCCGAAGGAATCTCCCTTGACGAGGCGCGCGCCCGGCGTCAGGCGACAATTCCCGCGCGGCGCTATGGAACCGCAGAAGAGTTCGGAGCGATGTGCGCCTTTCTCTGTTCGCAGCACGCGGGCTTCATCGTGGGCCAGAACATCCTTCTGGACGGCGGTGCGGTGAACGCCACGCTCTGACCGCGGGACGGCGAAGAAGGCGCCGCCGGCATGGATGACGCCGGCGCTTGGTCGCAGGCGCCATTCTTGCGGGCATGGCGGCGTGCTGGTATCCGACCTTATCCGTTTCGATCAGCAAGGATTGCGCGTGACTGCACCGCCTCGGCTCGAATTGCGCCATGTCAGCCGCCGCTTTGGCGGGGTCAATGTCGTGGACGATGTGTCGCTGACCATTGCGCCGGGGCAGGTGACCTGTCTGCTTGGCCCGTCGGGATGCGGAAAGTCGACGACCTTGCGCATCGTCGCGGGGGTCGATCGCCAGGACAGCGGCGAAGTGCGCGTCGATGGCCTCCTTCTGTCGGACGACACGCGCCATGTCCCGCCCGAGGAGCGCGGCATCGGCCTGATGTTTCAGGATTTCGCGCTGTTTCCACATCTGAGCGTCGCTGAAAACGTGGCCTTCGGACTGCGCGGCACCCGTGCCCGGAACGCAGCGCGGGTGGCCGAACTGCTTGAACGCGTCAACTTGCCCGATTTTGGCAGCAAGTATCCGCATCAGCTTTCGGGCGGCGAGCAGCAGCGCGTGGCGCTGGCGCGCGCGCTGGCGCCGCGCCCCCGCATCATGCTGATGGACGAGCCGTTTTCGGGCCTTGATGAACGCCTGCGCGACGAGATCCGCGACGCCACGCTTGATCTGCTGAAAGAGGCCGGCACTGCCGTTCTTCTGGTGACCCACGAACCCGACGAAGCCATGCGCATGGCCGACGAGATCGCGCTGATGCGGCACGGTCGGATCGTGCAGCAGGGGGCGCCCTACAACATCTACAACAATCCGGTGGATCGCGCCGCTGCGGGTTTCTTTTCCGACATCAACGTGATCCGCGGCAGGGTGCGGGGCGCCCTGACGGCAACGCCTTTCGGCGACTTCCTCACCCCGGGCGTTCCCGACGGAAGCGAGGTCGACATCATCATCCGGCCCCAGCATCTGCGAATCGATTTTGATCGCGCCGGCCGCGGGCCGAACCCCACGCCGCAGGATGGCCAGGCGGCGCGGGCCTCGGTGCTGCGCGCGCGCTACATGGGCCGCGAGAGCCTGGTCGAGTTCCGGATGGATCACGATGGGTCGCAGCTGCGCGCCACTGTTCCCGGTGTGTTCCTGCCGCGAGCCGGCACTGCGCTCTGGCTGATGATCCGGCGCGACCGCTGCTTTGTCTTCCCGGTCGATCGGGCGGCGGCCGAGTAGAAAAACCCGCGAAAGTGATGGATAGGGGCTTTGATCCGGCCCCGCTTACCCATAAATGTGGGGCTGGGATGACATGCACCGGCCCGGACCTTCGGGCAGCATCAGGGAGTAACCCATGCTCAATAATATCGGCCTTCCCGGCCTTCTTCTCATCGCGGTCGTCGTGCTTGTGCTGTTCGGGCGCGGCAAGATCAGCAGCCTGATGGGCGAGGTCGGCAAAGGCATCACCGCCTTCAAGCGCGGGGTCAAGGATGCGGCGGACGAGGATGACAAGAGCCTTGAACAACCCCGCGACGTGACGCCGCATGTCGATGCCCAGACCGGCAAGGAAAAGGTCTGAGACCTGGCCTCGTGGCCGATGAAGGATTGAGCCATGCTGGATATCGGCTGGACGGAACTGCTTGTGATCGGGATCGTTGCGCTGATCGTGGTCGGTCCCAAGGACCTGCCGATCATGTTCCGCAAGCTGGGACAGATCACCGGCAAGATGCGCAGCATGGCGCGCGAATTCCAACGCGCGCTGGACAGCGCCGCGGACGAAGCGGGCGTGCGCGACGTGGCGCGGGATCTGAAGGATGTGACCTCGGGCAAGTCTCTGGGCCTCGATGGCGTTCAGGATGCGGTGAAGGACTTGCGCAGCATCGACCCCCGTGCCGCGGTGCGGCCCAAGCCGGGCGAAGCCTGGCCGAGAGACCCCGAGACACCGGCGCGCCCCCGCCCCGAAACCGGCCCCGCAACGCGGAAGCTGGCTGAAAAACAGGCGGCGGCCCGCGCCGAGGCCGCAGCAGCACGGCCCGCAACCGACGCGGCCGCGGCTCCGGCTGAGGGATCCACCCCGGCAGGGCCCGGCAAGGGTGACGCATGAAGAACGACGACATCGACGACAGCAGCGCGCCGCTGATCGAGCATCTGGCGGAATTGCGCACGCGGCTGATCCGTTCGGTCCTGGCCTTCGGCGTCGGGATGATCCTGTGTTTCACGGTGGCCGAACCCATCCTGCGCTTCCTGTCGGAACCGATAGCGGAGGTGCTGCGCGCCCGCGGCGAGGATCCGCGCCTGATCTTCACCGCGCCGCAAGAGAAGTTCTTTGTGCTGGTGCGGATCTCGTTCATCGGCGGCTTTGCCCTGGCGTTCCCGGTCATCGCCCATCAACTGTGGCGGTTCGTGGCGCCAGGGCTCTACAAATCGGAAAAGAACGCCTTCCTGCCGTTCATCATCGCCTCGCCGGCGCTGTTCCTGATGGGCGCGGCCTTCGCGCATTTCGTCGTCACACCGCTGGCGATGAACTTCTTCATCGGCTTTTCCGATGCGATTCCGGCGCTGGCAACGATCCTGACCGGAGGTGAGGTGGGAACGGTTGCGGAAACGGGCCCTCGAAGTGAACTCTCGACGGTCTTTCTGGGATCGGTGCGCGAATCGCTCGACCTTTCGCTCAAGTTCATCTTTGCCTTCGGCCTCTGCTTTCAGCTGCCGGTACTCTTGACGCTGATGGGCAAGGCGGGTCTGGTATCGGCGCGTGGTCTGGCGGATGTGCGCAAATATGCGATGGTGGCAATCCTGACGGTCGCGGCGGTGGTCACGCCGCCCGACGTTATCACGCAGCTTATCCTCTTCACCGTTGTCTATGGCCTCTATGAAATCTCGATCCTTCTGGTGCGCCGGGTTGAACGCAAGCGCAATCAGGCGCTGCGCGAGGCGGGGCTTCTGGACGAGGACGAGGCCGACGCATGAATGACGAGGCCCTGCGCCGCATCGCCGAGGCGCTGGAGCGCCTGAGCCCCGCGCCGCTGGGGGCCCCCGATTTCGACGCGGCCGAGGCCTTCGTCTGGCATGTCGCGCCAGACCGGCTGGTGCCGGTGCCAAAGGTCAGCCGCGTGGATCTGGGGCTTCTGGTCGGCATCGACCGGTCGCGCGATACCCTGCTGGAGAACACGCTGCAGTTCGCACGTGGACTGCCGGCAAACAATGCGCTGTTGTGGGGTGCCCGCGGCATGGGCAAGTCGAGCCTTGTGAAGGCCGTCCATGCCGAGGCGCTGCGGCAGGGCCACCACTTGCGCATGGTCGAGATCCAGCGCGAGGATCTGCCCAGTGTCAGTCGGCTTCTGGCGCTGCTGCGCGCCAGTTCGGAGCGGTTCGTGCTGTTCTGCGACGACCTGTCCTTCAGCCATGACGATCAGCATTACAAGTCGCTCAAGGCCGTTCTCGACGGCGGGATCGAGGGGCGCCCCGACAACGTGGTATTTTATGCCACATCGAACCGGCGTCATCTGATGCCGCGCGACATGATCGAGAACGAGCGTTCCTCGGCCATCGCCCCCTCCGAGGCGGTCGAGGAGAAGGTCTCGCTTTCCGACCGCTTCGGCCTGTGGCTGGGCTTCCATCCCTGCAGTCAGGATGAATTTCTGGCGATGATCGACGGCTATTGCGCCGCCTATGGCTTGAAGATCGCGGCAGATCGGCTTCGGGCCGAGGCGATCGAATGGCAGGCGACGCGGGGCAGCCGCTCGGGCCGGGTCGCCTGGCAGTTCTTCACCGACCTGGCGGGCCGCGAGGGGCTGCGCCTTTAACGCCTATTGCAGATAGGGCATCGGATCGACGCTGTCGAAACCGTCCCGAACCTCGAAATGCAGGAACGACGGCGTGCCGGCGCGGACCGAGGCGATGGCCTGACCGCGCCGCACGGTCTCGTTCCGCTCGACCGCGATATTGTCCACATTCGCGTAGACGGTCATCAGATTGCCTGAGTGCCGGATCACGAGGATCGGCACCTGATCGGTGTCGCGGGTAATCGCGGCGACGGTGCCATCATCGGCGGCATGAACGGTGGTGCCCGCCGGCGCCCCGAAATCGACCCCGTCATTGCGACGCTTTTCATAGCCACGGATGATCTGGCCCTGCACCGGCATGGCAAAGCGCGCGCTGCCTGATGCGGCAGTCCGTTGCGCGCCCATGTTGGGCGAGGCGGGACCGGGCGGCGGGGTGGTCGCCTCCGGCTCGGGCAGTGGCGTGGCGGCGCTGGGGGGGACGGGCGTTGCCGATCCCGAACCCGGCGCGGGCACTGGTGCCGGGGCAGCCGCAGCCGCCTGCCGGGTGGCCTGATCGGCGACCGGGATCAGCAGGAACTGACCTTCGCGCACCATCATGTCGGGGCCAAGGCCGTTCCATTCGGCCAGCGCGCGCGGCGTCACGTTATAGCTGCGCGCGATCGTGTAGGCGGTTTCGCCACGACGCACCTGATGGCGCACGGGCTCGGGGCCGCTGGGCTGAACCGGGGGCGGGGCCGCTGCGGATGGCGTGCTGCTGCCTGCCGCCCGGTCAATCGCGCTTCCGGCAAGGGTGGTGATGTCGATCTGTTCGGGCGCCGCCGAGCCGGGCAGGGGCGCCGTGGTCGCAGCTGGGCCGGCAACCTGGCGCGGAAGGACAAGCACCTCGTCCTGGCGCAGGACCATGTCGGTGGGCAGACCATTGTGGCGCGCAAGGTCTTCGGCGGGAAGGCCGATGCGGGCGGCCACGCTTGCCACGGTGTCTCCGGGCCGTGCCACGGCGACCTGATAGGTTGGATAGCTGATGACCCCGCGCGCATCGGGCTGTGGCCGGGCAAGCGTGGCCTGCAGTGCCGCCTGCGAGGTGTTGAGCCCGCCCCCCGCCCGCAGATCCCAGTCGCGCGGGCCTGTCCATTGCCCGTTGTTGTTGCAGGCCGTCAGCACCATCAGGGCCGAGCCCGCAAGCAGAAGCGAAAAACGCGGGGATTGAAACACCATGGCTCTCATCCTCAATCATACCGGCCCCTGACGGGCGCTTGGCCGCAAGGCGGCGGGTCAGTCCTGTCCGAGGCCCTCGAGCAGGGGCACGAAACGGACCGGGCGAAGTTCTTCATAGTCAAGGCCGGTTTCGGTGCGGGTGACCTTGATCAGGCTTTGCACCGTATCCGACTGGCCGACGGGAAGCACCATGATACCGCCGATCCGCAGCTGCGCCAAGAGCGGGCCGGGTGGATCCTCGGCGGCGGCGGTCACGATGATGCGGTCGAACGGAGCCTGATCTGGCAGGCCAAAGCTGCCATCGGCTGTCACCGCGGTGATATTGGTCAGGCCGAGCCTGACGAATACGTCGTTGGCTTCGCGCACGAGGCGGCGATGGCGTTCCACCGAATAGACCCGGCGTGCCAGCTGCGACAGGATCGCTGCCTGATAGCCCGAGCCTGTCCCGACCTCGAGGACCTTGTCGCGCGGGCTGACGTTCAGCGCCTGTGTCATCAGCCCCACGACCGAGGGCTGGCTGATCGTCTGGCCGCAGGCGATGGGCAGGGGCATGTCCTCGTAGGCGCGTTCGGCGAACAGGCCGCGCACGAAGGCGCCACGGTCGATCCGCTCCATCGCCATCAGCACCCGTGCATCCGTCACCCCTTGCGAACGGAGCGCGTAGAGAAAACGCATGGTCCGTTCGGCCGGATCGGTCATGCGGGGGCGCTTTCCAGCCGGCTGCGCAGATCGTCCAGGACGTCATGTGCGGTGAGGTCCGCGCGCAGGGGCGTGACCGAGATGAAACCCTCGAGATTGGCCGCCGCATCGGTGCCCGGGGCGGTGGGCATGTGCTGCGGCCCGCCGGTGATCCACAGGAACTTGCGCCCCGAGGGCGAAATATGCGGTTCGACCCCGAAGAATGTGTCCTTGCGGTAGCCCTGCGGTGCAACCCGCAAGCCTTTCACATCGGCTGCGGCGACGGGCGGGAAGTTGACGTTGTAGAACAGCCGGTAATCGCCCTTGTCCCACAGGCCATGGTGCAGCAGGTCGCGCACGACCTTGATCCCATGCACGCGGGCACATTCGAACGGATCGGCCAGATCGGCCGTTGCGGGCCCCATGTATTGCGACAGGGCGATGGCCGGAAGGCCCTGCAGGGCCGCCTCCATCGCGCCGCCCACGGTGCCGGAATACATGACGTTCTCGGCCGCGTTGTTGCCCCGGTTCACGCCCGACAAAACCAGATCGGGGCGCGCGCCCTCAAGCACATCATAAAGCCCGGCAAGAACGCAGTCGGCAGGGCTTCCCTCGGCGGCAAAGCGGCGCGGCGCAAGGCGCGCGATCATCATCGGATGGGTATAGCTGATGCAATGCGCGACACCCGACTGTTCAAAGGCGGGGGCAACGGTCCAGACCTCGCCGTCCGGCCCGGCGATCTCCTGCGCGATCGCAGTCAGAACCTCGAGGCCCGGCGCATTGATGCCATCGTCATTGGTGATCAGAATACGCATGTTTGCCCCATGTTTGCCCCGTCCCTGATTAGTGGACCAGGGCAGGGGCGTAAAGGGCCGGCGTGGCGGGTCAGAGCGTGCCGATGATCCGTTCCGCCTCGTCGCGCGGATTGGCGAGGGGGGCGCGATCCTCGCCGGGGAAAAAGCGCGCCCGGGTGGCGGTGGGCATCGGCGCGGGCGTTGCGATGACAACGCGCGGGCCGGTCCTTGCGGTTTCGGCCTGCCAGCTTCGCACCAGCGCCATCTGCGCTGCCTTGGTCGCACCATAGGCGCCAAAGAACTTCTCTCCGCCGCGCGGATCGTCCAGAAACAGCGCCGTCCCCTGCTGCGAGGCGCGCAGCAACGGCTCGACCATCGGGATCAGGCTGCCGGTGGCGCGCACATTCGTGGCGATCGACTTGTCCCAGTCCTTGGCATCCAGATGTGCGGCTGGCGCCAGTGGCGCGGCGTGGACGGCGGCATGTGCCCAAAGATCGACCTTGCCCCAGCGATCATGGATCGACCGGCACAGATGCCGCATGGCATCATCATTGGTCACATCCATCGGCGCCAGCGTGGCCGCGCCGCCAACCGCCTTGATGCGGTCATCAAGCTCTTCCAGCGCGCCCACGGTGCGCGCAACGGCGACGATATGGTAACCGCGCGCGGCAAGCGCTTCGGCCAGAGCGGACCCAAGCCCGCGCGATGCGCCGGTGACCAGCGCGAGAAGGGGGATGTCAGGCGATGTCATGCGCCTCCTATGTCATTGCCGCGCGCGCGGGGCAAGAGGGCGGCACGGCCTGCGACATTGACAGCATCCCATGCGCAAGGAATAAGCGAAGTTCTGGATTCAAATCGGAGGAGCTTTCCCGTGAATCGCGACACCACCCTTTCCGCCGCGCTTGGCGCGCAGTCTTCGCTTCTGACCAAGGCGCTTCTGGTGCTGGGCGGATCGCTTGTGGTCGGACTTTCGGCGCAAGTCAGCGTGCCGATGCTGCCGGTGCCGATGACACTTCAGACGCTTGCCATTTCGATCATCGGCCTGACCTATGGGTCGCGGCTCGCCGCCGCGACGATGGTGGCCTATCTGGCCCAGGGCGCGATGGGCATGCCGGTCTTTGCGGGCGGCGGAGCCGGCGCGCATCACCTGCTGGGTCCGACCGGGGGCTTTCTCATGGGCTTCATCGCCATGGCCTGGGCGACCGGCCTGATGGTTGAACGTGGCTTTGACCGCGGCCTTGGCCGGCTGTTTGTCGCGGCCCTGCTGCCGGCGCTGGCGCTGTTCCTGCCCGGTATGCTGTGGCTTTGGGCGGTAACGCCACTGGCGCTGGATGCGGCCTTCAACGCGGCCGTGCTGCCGTTCCTGAGCGGCGCGCTTGTCAAGGCGGGCCTTGCCGCGCTGACGGTGGCCGGAGGCTGGAAAGCGCTGCGCCGCCTGCGCGGCTAAGCGCCCAGAGATCGCAGTCGCAGGCTGCGGACCTACCCGCATGACGTCCGGCCGCCTCGCAAGGGCGGCCGTTTTCATTGGCAAACGGCAGCCGCTCTGCACTCCGGCAGGAAGCGCGCCTTGGGCGTGGTGCGCGCCGGGTTGTCGCAGATCACCGACGCGCGGTCTGGGGAAAGCCGGGCGACCCGCGTGGTTGCGGACCCGGACGGGCGTATGATCGATCCGGATCGATGCCAGGTTGCGCATGCGCAGGATGGTATTGCCGATCCAGCCGGCCCCCCTCCTTTTCAGGGCGATGATCGCGGCGCCCCGGTGCCGGCCGCGCAGCGGCAGGCGTCGCGGGCAAGACAGGCGCATTCCCCATGGCCGAGGCGCCGTTGCCCGGGACTTGCGGCCTGTGACCGTGGCATCCGCCGTGCCGGCGGCGGCACCCTGTTCTTCCGACGTCGTGGCGCTGCCGATCCCGTCGCGGATCGGCGCGCCTCATGCGCCCGCATGCGTCGCGGCATCGCCCGCAGCGTCAGGGCTTGCTGGTGCTGCGGCTGGTGGGCTATTCGGCGGCTGCCTTCACCTGAAACCCCTTGGCGATCATGTCGGCAGGGGCAACGGGATACTCGCCGGAAAAACAGGCATCGCAATATTGCGGGCTTGCGTTGTTGCGGCCCTCGGCCTCGCCTGCCGCACGATAAAGCCCGTCCAGCGAGATGAACTTGAGGCTGTCGACGCCGATGAAGGCGCGCATCTCTTCCTCGGTCATGGTCGAGGCAAGCAGTTTTTCGCGCTCGGGCGTATCGACGCCATAGAAGCAGGGCCAGGCCGTGGGCGGCGAGGCGATGCGGAAATGCACCTCGGCCGCGCCGGCGTCAAGGATCATCTCGCGGATCTTGATGGAGGTGGTGCCGCGCACCACGCTGTCATCCACCAGGATGATCCGCTTGCCCTTGATCAGGCCCCGATTCACGTTCAGCTTGAGCCGCACGCCCATGTTGCGGATCTGCTCGGTCGGCTCGATGAAGGTCCGGCCCATGTACTGGTTGCGGATGATCCCCATCGCATAGGGGATGCCGGACTGCTGGCTGAAGCCGATGGCCGCCGGCGTGCCGCTGTCGGGCACCGGGCAGACGAGATCAGCCTCCACCGGCGCCTCCTTGGCCAGTTCCACCCCGATCTGGCGGCGGGTCTCATAGACCGAACGGCCGCCAAGGATCGAGTCGGGGCGCGAGAAATAGACATGCTCGAAGATGCAGAAACGTGATTTGCGCTGCTCGAAGGGCCGGAAGCTTTCGACGCCCTTCGCGTCGATCACCACCATCTCGCCAGGCTCGATCTCGCGGATGAATTCGGCGCCGATGATGTCAAGGCCACAGGTTTCGGAACTCAGCGCCCAGCCATCGCCCACCCGGCCCAGGACGAGCGGGCGCACGCCCAGCGGATCGCGCACGCCGATCAGCTTGGTGCGGGTCATGGCGACGACGGAAAACGCCCCTTCGACGCGACGCAGCGCGTCCTTCATCCGCTCGGGGATGTTCTTCTGGATCGAGCGCGCCATCAGGTGAATGATGCATTCGCTGTCCGAGGACGACTGGAAGATCGAGCCGCGCTCGATCAGCTCGCGCCGCAGGGCGGCAGCGTTGGTCAGGTTGCCGTTATGGGCAATGGCGCAGCCGCCCATGGCGAATTCGCCGAAGAAGGGCTGCACATCGCGGATCGCGGTATTGCCCTTCGACCCGGCGGTGGAATAGCGGACATGGCCGATGGCAATGGGGCCGGGCAGCGTTTCCATCAGGCTGGCCTTGGTGAAGTTGTCGCGGACATAGCCGAAGCGCCGGGCCGAGTTGAAACCGGTTTCGGGATCATGGGCGACGATGCCGCCGGCTTCCTGCCCCCGGTGCTGAAGCGCGTGCATCCCGAGCGCCACGAAGTTCGCGGCATCCGTCACGCCGATCACGCCGAAGACTCCGCATTCCTCTTTCAGCTTGTCGTCATCGAACGGATGGCTGCGAAACGGTTGGGGTGGCTGTTGACGCATCGCGTCCGTCCTCCGAATCCGGTAAGGGGGCTGGCTGGCCCCTCACATAGTGCCTTCGTGGCCCGCTGTCACGGGGTGCCGGGGCAAAGCTGCCCTGCACATGGCCGTTACCGGCCGCGCGCGCCTCAGCGGACGCAGTTGCCCATCAGTTGCTCATAGCGCGTAACGATCCAGCCGGGCGCATCCTCGGGGATGCTGTCGTTCAGATTGTTCTGGAAGTTCCCGAAGACCTGGGCGCTGCGGCTGTTCTCGACCGCCGCGATATTGGCCTGGGACATGGCGCGGTCATAGACCAGCAGCGCCACCGCCACCAGGAGCACACCGCGCGCAACCCCGAACAGAAGGCCAAGCCCCTGATCGATTCCCCCCAGGGCCGACCGCTGGATGGCCGAGGAGAACAGCGGCGTGAACAATGACGCGACCACAAGCGCAAGCGCAAAGACGGCAGCAAAGGCCGCGATCATGCTCAGTTCACAGCTTTCGCCCAGAAAACCGCCCAGGCCCGGGATCTCGCGGATCAGGGGTTCGGCCGCGGGGGCGAACATGAAGGCAAGCACTGCCGCCGCCACCCAGCCCGCGATCGCCATGACCTCGCGCACCAGCCCACGGGAATAGGCGAGGACCGCCGAAACCACGATGACGACTGCCACGATGCCGTCGATGATGGTGAAACCTTCCATGCGATCTTCTCCTCGCCGGGCTCAGCCTGCCCCGAACATGTCGCCCACAAATGTTGTCAGATCCGCCATTTCGCGCATCATCAACCCCTCGCCGCCGCCCGTCTTGCTGCGCCGAGGCACAATGGCTTGCGTGAAACCAAGTTTTTGCGCTTCTTTCAACCTGTTTTCCGTCTGGCCGACCGGACGCAGCGCACCAGACAGCGAAATCTCACCAAAAACGACCGTATCGGCGGGAAGTGCCACATCCTCGCGCGCCGAAAGCAACGCGGCGGCCACGGCAAGGTCGGCGGCGGGTTCGTTGATGCGCAAGCCGCCCGCCACGTTGAGATAGACGTCGAGCCCCGCGAAGGGGATGCCGCAGCGCGATTCCAGAACCGCAAGGATCATCGCGAGCCGCCCGCCATCCCAGCCGACGACAGTGCGGCGCGGCGTGCCAAGCGGCGAGGGGGCGACAAGGGCCTGAAACTCCACGAGGACGGGGCGCGTTCCCTCGATGCCGGCAAAGACGACCGAGCCGGCATTGGGCTGGTCGCGTTCCGACAGGAACAGCGCCGAAGGGTTGCTTACCTGTGCCAGCCCGCCGCCCGTCATCTCGAAGACGCCGATCTCGTCCGCGGGGCCAAAGCGGTTCTTGACCGCGCGCAGGATCCGGAACTGGTGGCCACGCTCACCCTCGAAGTAAAGCACGGTATCGACCATGTGTTCGACCACCCGCGGCCCGGCGATCTGGCCTTCCTTGGTGACGTGGCCGACAAGGATCACCGAGACACCGCGCCGCTTGGCGAAGGTCACAAGCTCGTGCGCGGCCTGACGCACCTGCGCGACCGAGCCGGGCGCGCTTTCGACATGATCGGCCCACATGGTCTGGATGGAATCGATGATGGCCAGCTGCGGGCGTTCGGCATCCAGGGTCGTGAGGATGTCGCGCAGGTTGGTTTCGGCGGCAAGCTGCACCGGCGCATCGGTCAGCCCCAGACGTTGCGCCCGCATCCGTACCTGGGCGCTGGCTTCCTCGCCCGAGATATAGAGGCATTTGAGCCCGGCGCGGGCAAAACTTGCCGCAGCCTGCAGAAGAAGTGTCGATTTGCCGATCCCCGGGTCGCCGCCGACCAGGATCGCCGAGGCCGGAACCAGCCCGCCCCCCAGCACGCGGTCAAGCTCTTCCATGGTCGACGTCGTGCGGGGTGGGGGCATTTCCTCGGTCGAAAGATCGGTCAGCGGCACCTGTCGTCCACGCGTCGGGCCAAGGCTTCTTGCCCCCGCCGACAGCGGCGCCTCCTCGATGATCGTGTTCCAGGCACCGCAGGCATCGCAGCGCCCCGCCCATTTCTTGTGCACGGCACCGCAGGCGGTGCAGGTGAAGCTGGAGTTCTTTGCCATCAGGCCCCCCGTTTGTCGGTCAGCACCGATAGCAGAAGCGACAGCAGGATGCAGCCCGTGAAAAGGTAAAGCCCGGGCTGCACCTCGATCCGGCCCACCCCAAGCCCTCGCAGCGCCATGATCCAGACGGCGATCAGGAACACATCCGCCATCGCCAGACGTCCCAGCCAGAAAAGCGCGGGCGCAAGCCTGGGCGAGGCAAGGCGGAACTGCACGAGTGCCAGTCCCAGCGTTTTCAGATAGGGCGCAACCACGGCCAGGAAGGTTACCAGAAGCGCGAGGACCACATCCTCGCGCCAGAGCGCCTGAAGCCCGGTGATGACCGAAACGGTGCTTTCCGACGACCAGCGGAACAGGCGCAGCGTCAGCATCGGCTGGAACCAGACCAGCGGCCAGATGGCCAGCAGCGACAGATTCAGGCCGGCCAGCAGCCAGCCGGCGCGGGGCCTGCGCAGGGTCAGCCCGCGGCCCCTTCATAGCGGCGGGTGTAACGTGCCCCAAGCGCCGTCAGCACCTCATAGCCGATCGTGTCCGCGCCGGCGCCAAGGTCGTCAACGAACTGCTGCGGGCCAAGGATGTCGAGGCTGGTCGGCACTTCGGGCAGATCGGTGACATCGACGGTGATGAGATCCATCGACACCCGCCCGGCGATGGGGCAGGGCACATCGCCGGCCCAGAGATGAATCCGGTTGCTCAACGCGCGATGCAGCCCGTCGGCATAGCCGCCCACGACCGTCGCAATGACCGAGGGGCGCTTGGCGACCCAGGTGCAGCCATAGCCCGCGCTTTCGCCGGGTTCCAGCGCCCGGGCCTGCACCACCGGCAGCGCCAGCCGCACGACAGGCTGCGCCTGTTCGAAGGGAAGCCCGCCATAAAGCCCGACGCCCGGGCGCGTGAGATCGAAGTGATAGTCCGGTCCCAGCAGGATCCCGCCCGTTGCGGACAGCGAACGCGGCACCCCGGTCCCGTCGGTCAGGGCACGGAACTCGGCCAGCTGATGGGCATTCATCGGATGGTCCGGCTCATCGGCGCAGGCAAGATGGCTCATCAGCAGCACCGGCCGGCGCGACAGCGCGATCTCGGCCACGGCGGCCCATTCGGCGCGCTCCATCCCCAGCCGGTTCATGCCGGTGTCAAGCTGGATGCCGAAGGGCTGATCGGGCAGCGCCTCCAGATGCCGGGTCAGCTGATCGACCGAGTTCAGCATCGGCGTCAGATCATGGTCGGAAATCAGCGGCGCATCGCCCTGCATATGCCCTGAAAAGACGCAGATCTGCGGCCCGGGGCCAAGCGCCTTGCGCACCGCCGCGCCTTCCTCGGCCATTGCGACGAAGAAGCGGCGCGCGCCGGCCTCGGCCAGGGCACGGGCCACGCGGCCCGCCCCCAGGCCATAGGCATTGGCCTTGACGACGGCGCCGGTCTGGGTGGCCGGTTCGGACGCGGCGTCAAGCGCGCGCCAGTTAGCCGCAATCGCGGCGAGATCGATATGAAGGATTCCGCTTGCCATGGCCGCAGGTGTTGACCGGCGGGCGCCGCCGGTCAAGCGGAAACGCTCAGTAGTCGCCGGGGCCGGCGCCTTGCTGCCACGGCTTGACCAGGTTTCCGAAGCGCGTGAACCGCCCCTCAAAGCTCAGCTCTACCGTGCCGATGGGGCCGTGGCGCTGCTTGCCGATGATGACCTCGGCCTTGCCATGCACGCGCTCCATCACCTCTTGCCATTTCGCCATGGCCTCGAGGTTGTCCTCGCCCGGTTTCTCGCGTTCCTTGTAATATTCGTCGCGGTAGACGAACATCACCACATCGGCGTCCTGCTCGATCGAGCCGGATTCGCGCAGGTCGGAAAGCTGAGGCCGCTTGTCCTCGCGGTTTTCCACCTGCCGCGACAGCTGCGACAGCGCGATCACGGGAATATCAAGCTCTTTGGCGATGGCCTTCAGGCCCTGCGTGATCTCGGACACCTCGTTCACGCGGCTGTCCTTGGCCGTCGCGGGGCGGACAAGCTGAAGGTAGTCGATCATCAGCACATCCAGCCCATGCGTCCGCTTCAGCCGCCGCGCGCGGGCGGCAAGCTGGCTGATCGGCAGGGCGGGCGTGTCGTCGATGTAAAGCGGACAGGCCTCCAGCGCCTTCGCGGCTTCGACGAAGCGGCGGAACTCGGCCTCGGTCATGTCGCCGCGGCGGATCTGTTCGCTGGGCACCTCGGCGGCCTCGGACAGGATCCGGGCGGCAAGCTGTTCGGCCGACATCTCGAGGCTGTAGAAGCCCACGATGCCGCCATCGACGGTGCCTTCGGTTCCGTCAGGCAGGCGGCCCTTCTTGTAGGCCTTGGCGATGTTGAAGGCGATGTTCGTGGCAAGCGAGGTCTTGCCCATCGAGGGCCGCCCGGCAAGGATCAGAAGGTCGGACCGGTGCAGCCCGCCCAGCTTCTTGTCCAGATCGATCAGCCCGGTCGAAACGCCGGCCAGCCCGCCATCGCGCTGATAGGCGGCATTGGCCACGTTCACGGCATCGGTCACCGCCTTGAGGAAGGACTGGAACCCCTTCTCGACGTGTCCCTGCTCACCCAGCTTGTAGAGGCGCTGTTCGGCCTCGACGATCTGTTCGCGCGGTTCGGACGAAACCTCCACCCGGGCGGCCTTGGCGGAAATGTCGCGGCCAAGGCTGATCAGTTCGCGCCGCACCGCCAGGTCATAGATCATCTGCGCGTAATCACGCGCCGCATAGGCCGAAATCGCCGCCCCCGCGAGCCGGGCCAGATAGGCCGGGCCGCCCAGTTCCTTCAGCCCCGCGTCATCTTCAAGAAACGCTTTCAGTGTAACGGGCGAGGCCAGCGCATTCTTCTGGATCCGGGCCGCCGCGATTTCAAAGATGCGCTGGTGGACCGGTTCGAAGAAATGGTCCGAGCGGATGATCGCGGCAATCCGGTCATAGACGTCGTTGTTGGTGAGAATCGCGCCCAGAAGCTGCTGCTCGGCCTCGATGTTGTGGGGCAGGCTTTCGCCCGCCTCGGCATCTGCCGGTCTGGCCCGCAAAGCTGCAAGGTCGTTCATGTCCTGTCCCTTCGTGATCCGCCGGGTATCGCCGATCGGCGTGGGCCGATCAACCGGCTTCTCCCGTTTGCGCATTCTGCCGGCAAGGGTAGGGCCGGTCAATCACCGGCTTCGGGGGACGGCGGGGGATGGCCCGCCGTCCGGGTGCAGCCTCAGGCGCGGGCGTCGCGCCAGGCCTGGGGGGCAGTCAGGAAGGCTTCCACCTCGGTCATGGTGCGATCGTCGAAGGCGCCCGAGCTTTTGGCCTCGACCAGCACGTCCCACCAGGTGCAGAGGTGGTGCAGCTGCACGCCGTGATCGCCCAGCGTCTTGATGGTTTGCGGAAAGATCCCGTAGTAGAAGATCACCGCCGTGTGGCCACAGGTCGCACCCGTTTCGCGGATCGCATCGACGAACGACAGCTTCGATCCGCCATCGGTGGTCAGATCCTCGACCAGAAGCACGCGCTGGCCTTCGGTCATCGCGCCCTCGATCCGGGCGTTGCGGCCATAGCCCTTGGGCTTCTTGCGCACATAGGTCATCGGCAGGCCCATGCGTTCGGCGATCAGCGCCGCGAAGGGAATGCCGGCGGTCTCCCCGCCCGCCACGTTGTCGAAGGCTTCAAAACCCGCATCCCGCATCACGGTGCAGGCCAGGAAATCCATCAGCGTCGCGCGGATACGAGGGTAGGAGATCAGCTTGCGGCAATCGATATAGACCGGCGAGGCCAGGCCCGAGGCGAAGATGAACGGCTCTTCGGCATTGAAGTGAACCGCCTTGATTTCCAGCAGCATCCGCGCGGTCATCCGCGCCATCTCGGCCTTGTCGGGGAAGGAGGTTGGGATCATCGGAGGCCTCTCAGTTGTTCACGTGCCAGTGCAGGGGGAAGCCGGGGTCAAAGACCGTCACCGGCCCCGCGCCCGTCTGGATCTTGTCGGGATAGATCACCGGCGCACCGCGCGTCAGGGTAATCTGCGCCTCGTTCGGGGGCAGGCGGTAGAAGCGTGGGCCGTTGAGCGAGGTGAAGCCTTCCAGCCGATCCAGCGCGCCCTCCTGTTCGAACACCTCGGCCAGGATCGACAGGGTGTTCGTCGCGGTAAAGCAGCCCGCGCAGCCGCAGGCATGTTCCTTCAGCGCGTCGATATGCGGGGCGGAATCGGTGCCAAGGAAGAACCGCGCCTCGCCGCTGGTCGCGGCTTCCCGCAGGGCAAGGCGATGGCTTTCGCGTTTCGCCACCGGCAGGCAATAGTAATGCGGTTTGATCCCGCCCACCAGGATGTGGTTGCGGTTGATGACCAGATGATGCGTGGTGATCGTCGCGCCAAGGTCGTCGCCGGCTGACCGCGCATAGGCCACGGCGTCGGATGTGGTGATATGTTCCATCACCACCCGCAGCCCCGGCGTTGCCCGGCGGATCGGGTCAAGCACACGGTCGATGAACACGGCCTCGCGGTCAAAGATGTCCACGTCGCTGTCCGTCACCTCGCCATGCAGGCAGAGCGGCAGGCCGATCTCGGCCATCCTCTCGAGCACCGGGCGCACCTTGTCGAAATCACGCACGCCGGAATGGGAATTGGTGGTCGCGCCTGCGGGGTAGAGCTTGACGGCCTTCACAAGGCCCGAGGCGGCCGCGGCAGCCACATCGGCAGGGTCAGTTGCCTCCGTCAGATAGAGGGTCATCAACGGCTCGAAGGCCGCGCCCTCGGGCAGGGCGGCGAGGATACGGTCGCGGTAGGCGGCGGCCTGATCGCCCGTCACCACTGGCGGCACGAGGTTCGGCATGATGATCGCGCGGGCGAAATGGCGGCTTGTTTCCGGCAGGATGCCTTTCAGCATTTCGCCGTCCCGAAGATGCAAATGCCAGTCGTCTGGGCGCCGTATCGTCAGTTTGGTCATGATCCCCTCGCGTTTGGCGCTCCGTTACACGGTTTGCGCTGCAAAGGCGAGGGGGCGCGGGGTGTTCTGCGCGACCCTTGTGCCGGTCGCCCCTATTCGTTGGTCAGCGAGGCATCGATCTGGATCACCTGCGCGCCATCCGACTGGGACGGGATGATGATGACCTGCGCGCTGCCGATGCCCGGACCGGAAAACAGGATCTGCTGATCCTCGATCATCTGCGGGGACAGGTCCACCTGCCAGCCGCCTTCGCGCAACTGGTCGCGCCAGGTGGCGATCAGGGCCTCGGCATCCTCATGGGTCGAGAACTGCAGCAGACGGGTGCTCGAGCCGATGGCACTGTTGATGATGATTTCCATGTCCTCGGGCAGGAGAATCGCTTCGGGCAGCCAGTCGTGCGGGCCCTCGCTGCCTGCATCACCTGTGGCGGCGCTGGGTTCCAGGAGGCTGTTGGCCGCGGGCGCGGGTTGGGCGCTGTCATCACTGAGATCCGCGCCTTCGGGGGTGCTGGTGCCTTCGGCTTCCGCCGGTTCGGGTTGCTGCTGGCCGGGATCGGACAGGCCCGGCAGGGGCTGCCGGGCGTCATCACCCTGTGTCTGGCCTGGCGCCGTGGCGGGCGGGGCGGTCTCTTGCTGGGCGGATGCATGCGATGCGACCCCAAGCGCAAGCGGAGCCGCGATGGCAAGAGCGCGCCAAACCGGCGCAACGCGGGGGCAGGGGGCTGTGGTCATCGGTTACCTCGTACTTTTCACGAATCCTTTGGCGGGCGGGCGACGATCGCGCCCCGCCCCGCCGAAGGCTTTGCCCACAGTTAGCGCTGTTGGCGCCGCCTTCCAACTGCAAGCGCGGCTTTATGCAAAGCCGCCAATTGTTTTCCTGTGACCGAATGATAAGCATTCCGCCCATTTCATGAGCACGGCACAGTCCGGGAACATCCGCGGGTCAGCAGCAGCGGGCATCTCGCGCTCACGGTCATTGCCGACACACCGTCATGGGCTAGAAACAAGGCAGTGAATGCACCGGGGACCAGAGGAGCAACAGTCAATGCTTGACGGCGCCCCGCCAGCGATCGCCATCCAGCGCAGCACGGGGTCGGCGCAGGCCATGTTCAGGCGGGATGCCGGGCGCCTGAGGATTGCCCGGTTCGCGCAATCTGGCTCGGCCAAGGTCATGATGCCGCGCAGCCACGGGCCGGTACCCGAAATTGTCTTTCTCAATACCTCGGGCGGGCTGACGGGAGGCGACCGCCTGGACTGGAGCCTTGATCTGGGGGCAGGCGTCGATCTGGTTGCCACCACCCAGACGGCGGAACGTGCCTATGCCAGCTCTGGCGGCAGGGCCGAGGTGCGCGTGACATTGGGCCTTGGCGATGACGCGCGGCTGGACTGGCTGCCGCAGGAAACCATCCTGTTCGATGCCAGCGCACTGGGGCGCCGCACGCTGGCCGATCTTGGCGCCGGTGCCCGGTTTCTGTTCTGCGAAATGGTGGTGCTGGGCCGGGCTGCGATGGGCGAGCATCTGCGGCAGGTCGCGCTGTCGGATTGGCGCGAGATCCGGCGCGAGGGGCGGCCCGTTCTGGTCGAGCCGCTGCGCCTGACCGATGCAAGCCTGTCGGGCAGCGCCGCGATGCTGGGCGCCCATCGCGCGGTGGCGACTATCGCCCTTGTGGCGCCGGGTGCGGAGCTTATGCTTGAGCAGGTGCGCGCGGCCTTGCCCGCGGACGGCCCGGTCGAGGCGGCGGCGTCGGCGTGGAACGGAAAATGCGTCGTGCGGTTGCTGGCAGCGGATGCGTTACCCCTGAAACGGGCAGTGGCCGCGGTGCTGCATCTTCTGCGCGGCGGACGGCCGTTGCCAAGGGTCTGGCAGATATAGGAGCGAGCGATGAACCTGACGCCACGCGAAAAGGACAAGCTGCTGATCAGCCTTGCCGCCATGGTGGCGCGCAACCGGCTGTCGCGCGGGGTCCTGCTCAACCATCCCGAAGCGATCGCCCTGATCACCGACTTCGTGGTCGAAGGCGCGCGCGACGGTCGCAGCGTTGCCGATCTGATGGAGGCGGGCGCCCATGTGGTGCGCGCCGAGGATTGCATGCCCGGCATCGCCGAGATGATCCACGATGTGCAGGTCGAAGCCACTTTCCCGGACGGCACCAAGCTGGTGACCGTACACCACCCAATTCGTTGAAACGCAAGGATACCCCCATGCCCGCCCTTATTCGCCGGATTTTCTCCATCCTGACCAGGGGCCTTCAGCCCGCGCCGGTTCCGGTTCCGGTCCGCGTCACCCCACAAAGGCGCCTGCACGGGCACCGCCGATGATCCCGGGCGAGCTGTTCCCGGCTGCGGGCGAGATCGTGCTGAATCAGGCAGCCCCCTCGATTACCCTCACCGTGGCCAATACCGGCGACAGGCCCGTGCAGGTGGGCAGCCACTATCACTTCGCCGAGGCCAATCCGGGCCTCAGCTTTGACCGCGCGGCGGCACGCGGATTCCGACTTGATATCGCGGCCGGCACCGCTGTCCGGTTCGAGCCCGGACAAACCCGCGAGGTGCAGCTGGTGCCCCTTGCCGGTGCGCGGCGGGTCTTTGGCTTCAATCGCAAGGTGATGGGGGCCCTATGAAAGTTGCGACACCGGTCGATTACTGGCGCGCGGGCATCGCGATCTGGAGCATGATGGCCGAAGCTCAGGCAGTCATCACGTTGCGGTGCCTCGGGATGGTCGGGCTCTGGACGGCGCCGCCCGGCGAGGCCGCGCGCATGGTTCTGGAAAAGCAGCGCGCCTTCGCCCAATCGGGGCGTGCCGCGATGGCCAAGGCCGCCGCGGGCGGTGGCCCCGAGGCCGTGGCCCATGCCGCCGTGCGCCCGCTTGGCCGCGTGACGGCCGCGAATGTCGCCCGGCTCCGCAAGGCCGGGCCCCGCAAACCCAGGACGTAACGACCGCCCAAGCCACAGGACAACCGGATGCCTGCCACGATTTCCCGCGCCGCCTATGCCGACATGTATGGCCCCACCACGGGCGATCGGCTTCGCCTTGCCGATACCGACCTCATCATCGAGGTGGAACGCGATCTCACCATCTATGGCGAAGAGGTCAAGTTCGGCGGTGGCAAGGTGATCCGCGACGGGATGGGGCAAAGCCAGATGACCCGGGCCGAGGGCGCGATGGATACCGTCATCACCAACGCCCTGATCCTGGATCACACCGGGATCTACAAGGCCGATGTGGGGCTGCGGGACGGGCGGATCGCGAAGATCGGCAAGGCAGGCAATCCCGATACCCAACCCGCTGTCACCATCGTCATCGGCCCCGGGACCGAGATCATCGCGGGCGAAGGCCGGATCCTGACCGCGGGCGGTTTTGACGCCCATATCCACTTCATCTGTCCGCAGCAGATCGATGATGCGCTGCATTCCGGCGTCACCACCATGCTGGGTGGCGGCACCGGGCCGGCCCATGGCACGCTTGCGACCACCTGCACCCCGGGTCCCTGGCATATCGGGCGGATGATGCAGGCGCTGGACGCGGTTCCTGTGAATGTCGCCCTGGCCGGGAAGGGTAATGCGAGCCTTCCCGCAGCCCTTGTCGAACAGGTGCGGGCCGGGGTGGGGGCGCTGAAACTGCACGAGGACTGGGGCACCACCCCTGGCGCGATCGACTGCTGCCTGACGGTGGCCGATGAACTGGACGTGCAGGTGATGATCCACACCGATACGCTGAACGAAAGCGGCTTCGTGGAGAACACGCTGGCGGCGATAGGGGGGCGGACCATTCACGCCTTTCATACCGAGGGCGCCGGCGGGGGCCATGCGCCCGATATCATGAAGGTGGTCAGCCATCCGAACGTGATCCCCAGTTCGACCAATCCCACGATGCCCTACACGGTGAACACGATCGAAGAGCATCTGGACATGCTGATGGTCTGCCATCACCTCGACAAGTCGATTCCCGAGGATGTGGCCTTTGCCGAAAGCCGGATCCGCCGTGAAACGATCGCCGCCGAGGATATCCTGCACGACATGGGGGCGTTCTCGATCATCTCGTCCGACAGCCAGGCGATGGGGCGGGTGGGCGAGGTCATCATCCGCACCTGGCAGACTGCGCACAAGATGAAGCAGCAGCGCGGCAGATTGTCCGAGGAGACGGGCAGCAACGACAACTTCCGCGTCCGCCGCTATGTCGCGAAATACACGATCAACCCCGCCATTGCGCATGGCCTGTCACGCGACATCGGCTCGGTCGAGGAAGGAAAACGCGCCGATCTCGTGCTCTGGTCGCCCGCCTTCTTCGGCGTGAAACCGGATATGGTGCTGGTCGGGGGAACGATCGCCATGGCCCAGATGGGCGACCCGAACGCCTCGATCCCGACGCCGCAGCCGGTCTATTCGCGCCCGATGTTCGGCGCCTTTGGTCGTTCGGTCGAACGCTCGGCGGTGATCTTTACCTCGGGCGCCGCAGTCGATGCCGGCATCGGGGCGCATCTGGGCCTTGCCAAGGATCTGGTGCCGCTCTCGGGCACCCGGGGCATTGGCAAGCGCGACATGCGGCTGAACGATGCCATGCCGCAGGTCGAGGTAAACCCCGAAACCTATGAGGTCCGCGCCGATGGCGAACTGCTTGTCTGCGCGCCAGCGGATACGTTGCCGCTCGCGCAGCGGTATTTCCTGTTCTGAGTCGCGGATCGGGATGCGCCCCCGCGCGGGAAGCGGCGCTGGATCACCTTTTGGGCGATGGTGCGGACAGCCCGCGCGAACGGGCCCTCTGCCGGAGGGCTGGCCCTCCGGCAGCTTCATTCCTGCCTCGTTCAACCGGCGCCTTGTCGCGCTTCTTGGCTGCGGGTGCTGTGACGCGTTCTGCGTCGGGTCTGCCTTCTGCTGCACCCTTCGCTTGTGCCCTCAGGCAATGGCACGTTGCGGAGGCGCCTGCCGCGGGCTCAGGACCACTTCGCGACGATGCACGACCCGGTAATGGGCGGGGTTCGTCAGCACCTCTTCCGGAAGGCGCGACCGGTCGAAGACGTTGCAGCGATACTCCTGCACCTCGACGATATGGTTCACCCCTTCAACCCGCTGCGGACCGCGCAGGAACGTGCCGCGCAATTCGGTTTCGCGCATCCGCAAGCGGGTCATTTCTTCCTCGATGAAAGCCAGTTCCTCGACTGCCTGCCAAAGTTCCATCTGCGTCCCCTGTCCGTCGTTCGGCAGGAACACTATTTCAGAGCCAGGTTAATGTTCCCCTAATGTTCGCATTGTCGGGAAGAATTTCTCGACAGGTGCCGAAAGCGCCTTATTCTGATGGCGGGGAGGTCAGGATCACACGGCAGGAGTGACGGATGCGGCCAGCGAATTCACCCCTCAGCCCCGATGCCGGGGCCAGAATCGACCAGTATCTTGCGGGCCTGGGCCTGGGATTCAATCCGGCGCTCTTGCGGCGTGAAAGGTCCGACCAGATTGCGCGCCTGGAAGCGCTCAGTGATCGGGCCTTGCTGGCGCGTGGATTGCACAGGCGGGACATCCCCCGCCACGTCTTTCGCGATCTGTTTCCCTGACGCCGCACCGGAACGCAGCTGCAGGCCCGCAAGCGGTCTTGTCTATGCCGGAGCATTGCCTAAGATCGCTGCAAAGCATCTGCCCCGGAGGATATGATGACCGCGCCCTTTCCCCCCGCCCAGGCCGTGTGCCGCGCCGGAAGCTGGTCCGATGCCTGCGACCGGGTCGTGCTCGACTATGACGGCCGGTTCCTGCGCCGCAAGCGGCTGACAACGGCCGGGGGCGCCAGCCTTGTCGTCGATCTGCCCGAGGTGACCAGCCTGGATCATGGCGATGCCTTGCAGCTTCTGGACGGCCGCCTGATCGAAATCGTTGCCGCCGATGAGCCGCTTCTGCAGGTGACAGGGCCGCATCTGCCGCGTCTTGCCTGGCATGTGGGCAACCGGCACACGCCCTGCCAGATCGAAGCTGACCGTCTGCTGATCCGCCAGGACCATGTGCTTGCCGGAATGCTGCGCGGGCTGGGGGCGGAACTGGTCGAGATCACCGCGCCCTTCCGTCCAGAGGGCGGCGCCTATGGACATGGGCGCACGATGGGCCACGATCACGGCCCCGGCGAACACGACCATGGCCATGGCCATGGACATGGGCGCCACAGCCATGTGCACCACCATGCCGCGCATCTGCATACCGCCGATGATCCCGACACTGCGGAGGAAGCAGATTGAGGCAGGCGGAAGCTGGCGCGGCCCTGACGCTGGTTCAGTGGCTGTCTCCGGCTTTTCCGGTTGGGGGCTATGCCTATTCTCATGGGCTTGAATGGGCCATCAGCGCGGGCGAGATAGGCAACGCGGCAGACCTTCGGGCCTGGCTGGAGGATGCGCTGCGGTTCGGGGCAGGGCGATCAGACGCGGTGCTGCTGGCGCATGCGCTGGGTGAGGGCGCCGATTATCCGGCCCTCGCTGCCCTGGCCGAGGCGCTGGCGCCGTCGCGCGAACGACTGACCGAGACGCTGGATCAGGGGCGCGCGTTCCTGCAGGTCATCAACGCCTTGCAGGGACGGGAGTGGCCGGAGATGCCCTATCCGGTGGCGCTTGGTGCGGCGGCGCGCGATCTCGGGCTGCCGCCCGCGCAGATCGTTGCGCAGTATCTGCACGCTTTTGCCTCCAACCTCGTGCAGGGGGCGGTGCGGTTTGTGCCGCTGGGCCAGACCGAAGGGCAGGGCGTTCTGGCCGCGCTCCATCCGCTGATGCTTGAGGTTGCGGCCGAAGCTTGCGAGACTGCTCTTGACGAACTGGGGGGCGCGGCCCTGCGTCTCGATCTGGCCGCCATGCGACACGAAACCATGGAAGTAAGGATTTTCAGGACATGACAAGCCCGCATGGACCCCTTCGCATCGGCATCGGCGGCCCTGTCGGCGCCGGGAAAACCACCCTGACCGCGGCGCTCTGCCGCGCGCTGCGCGATCGTTTCTCGGTCGCGGTGATCACCAACGACATCTATACGCGCGAGGATGCCGAATTCCTGATGCGGGCGCAGGCGCTGCCGCTTGAACGGATCCGCGGTGTGGAAACCGGCGGTTGCCCGCACACTGCCATCCGCGAGGATGCAAGCATCAACCTTGCCGCCATTGCCGACCTGCGCCGCGATTTCCCCGATCTGGATGTGATCCTGATCGAATCCGGCGGAGACAATCTGGCCGCGACATTCAGCCCCGAACTCGCCGACCTGACCATCTATGTCATCGACACGGCAGCGGGGCAGGACATTCCTCGCAAGAAGGGGCCGGGGCTGACGCGCTCCGACCTGCTGGTGATCAACAAGGTCGATCTGGCGCCACATGTCGGCGTGGACCCGGATCTGTTGCGCAGCGATGCGGCGGCGGCAAGGGGTGCGCGTCCCTTCGTCATGGCAAGCCTGCGTAACGGCGAGGGCCTGGCCGAGATCGTGGCGTTCATCGAACATGCGGGCGCGCTGGGCGAAACCGTCTGATCCGGCGCGACCGGGGTTTCGCGGCGAAAGACTGTGCGTGCCAGCCTGCGGGCCGCCGCAGGATGAACCCGGACGCCGTGCCGGGCGCGCGAGATCTTCGCCACGGTCCGAGCGGATCCTGATGCGTCAGTCCGGCCAGCGCACGGGGCGCGGGCTAGTCTGCCAGCACCATCAGATCGCGCGCGTTCAGGAAGACCGTTGCCGGCGCGCCCACCGCAGGGGGCGGGCTGTCCGGCGAATTGAATGTGTCGAGCGACAGCCGCGCGTCGCCAACCTGCACCCTGATCCGGATGACCGAGCCAAGAAAATGCACCTCGACGATCTCTCCGGCCAAGGCCAGATCGCGCCCGCCGTGGGGCGCAAGCGACAAGGCTTCGGGCCGCAGTGCAAGTGTCACCCGGCGGTTGTCGGGCAGGGGGCGGCCCAGATCCACCAGGTCGGGGCCCAACCGCAGCCGGCCTGCGGCTGCATCGGCAACCTCGGCCTCGATCAGGTTGAGCGTGCCGACAAAGCTCGCGACAAAGCGCGTCGTGGGCCGGTTGTAAATCTCGAACGGTGGTGCGACCTGATCTGCGACGCCATTGTTCATCACCACGATGCGGTCGGACATCGACAGCGCCTCTTCCTGATCGTGGGTCACATAGATCGTGGTGATGCCCAGCTTGCGCTGGATCGAGCGGATCTCTTCGCGCAGGCTGACCCGGATCTTGGCATCAAGCGCCGAGAGCGGTTCGTCCAGCAGCAGCACCTGCGGGCGCACCGCAAGCGCGCGCGCCAGTGCCACGCGCTGCTGTTGACCCCCCGAAAGCTGGAAGGGATAGCGGGCGCCGAAATCGGCAAGGCCCACGATCGCCAGCATCTCGGCCACGCGCGACGCCCGCCCGGCGCGCGGCACGCCGGCGACGCGCAGGCCAAAGCCCACGTTGTCGGCGACGGTCAGGTTGGGAAACAGCGCATAGCTTTGAAACACCATGCCGATGTTGCGCTGGTTCGGGCGCAGGCGCACCACATCGCGACCATCAATCCGGATCGTGCCGGCGCTTGGCACCTCGAACCCGGCCACCATGCGCAGCGTCGTTGTCTTGCCGCAGCCCGACGGCCCGAGGAACGAGATGAATTCGCCCTTTTCGACGCTGAGGTTGAAATCCTTCACGACCTGCGTGGCGCCGAAGCTCTTGGACAGGTTGGAGATATCGAGAAAGCCCATGGATCAGCGCCTGACCTGTGTATGTTTCGAAAAGCGGGTCACAAGCTGGATCAGTCCCATGCAGATCCAGGTGATCGAGAAGGCAATCACCGCAAGTGCCGCCGGTTCATAGGCGCGGTTGGCGCCGATAAGCTGCAGGTAGGGGCCGAAGGCGGGCCGGTTCAGAAGTGCTGCCAGCACGAATTCCCCGATCACGATGGCAAAGGTCAGAAAGGCGCCCGACAGCACTGCCACAAGCACATTCGGCAGGATCACCCGCGCCATGATCGTCACCCAGCCCGCACCCAGGCTTTGCGCGGCCTCCGTCAGGCTGCGGATGTCGATCGCGCGCAGGCCGGTATCGACCGCACGATACATATAGGGCAGCGACAGTGTCGCGTAGCCCATCATCAGAAGGAAGTTGGTGCCCGTCGCCGTCCCCGTCAGCGGCAGGAAGGACGACGTGTTGTACATCCGGATGTAGCCGAAGACGATCACGATGGGCGGAATGACCAGCGGTAACAGCGTGATGAACTCGACGACGGGGCGCAGCCGCGGAAGCTTTAGCCGCACCCAATAGGCCGTGGGCACCACGATCAGCACGCCGACGATGATCGTGCAGAGGGCCATCACCACCGAATAGGTGAAGGTCTGCTGAAAACGCGGATCGCCGAGAACCACGCGATAGGCGTCAAGGCTGTATTCCCCGCGCCGCATCCGCAGCGAAAACTCGATCGTGCCGATCAGCGGCAGGAAGAAGTAGATCAGCCCGAAGGCCAGCGCCACCCAGGCGGCGATCCGTTGCGCCGTCATCTTGTCCACCGTTCGCTGCGCGCCCGAAGCACGACATAGATCAGATTGGCGATGCCGGTCACCACGATCATCCCGAAGGCAAGCGCATAGCCCAGATGCGGATCCTGCAGCACATCGCCCCGGATCTGGGCAAAGAGCAGGATCGGCACGATCGACAGCGAGGATCCGGTCAGCGCAAAGGCCGTCGCAACGGCACCGAAGGCATTGGCGAACAGCAGCGCGAATGTGCCCAGCAATGTCGGCCAGAGGATCGGAAAGGCGACGATGCGCCAGTATTGCGCCCCCGAGGCGCCGAGGATCGAGGCTGCTTCGCGCCATTCCCGTTTCAGCCCGTCAAGGGCGGGCGTGACGATCAGGATCATCAGCGGGATCTGGAAGAACAGGTAGGTGACGGTCAGCCCGAAGAACGACAGTAGGTTGAAGCCCATCGCATAGATGTTGATCCCGAACCAGTCGCGCAGAAGGATCGTCACCAGCCCCAGCCGTCCCAGGGTCGCGAGGAAGGCGAAGGCCAGCGGAACTCCCGCAAAGTTCGAAGCGACACCGGAGAAGGTCAGCAGCGGCCCCCGGATCCAGCGCGGAAGGCCCCCCAGCGTCACCGCCGCCGCAATGGCAAAGCCGATCACGCAGCCAAGGAAGGCCGAGGCAAAGCTGATCCGGATCGAAATCCAGTAGGAGGCGATGATCGAAGGCGTCCAGAGGTTGGCAAGGTTCTGAAGCGTGAATTCGCCCTGCGGGTTGCGGAAGGCGCCCGCCACGATATGCATCGTCGGCCACAGCAGAAACAGGATTGCGAAGGCGGCAAAGGGCAGAACGCCCAGCCAGTGCAGCGGAAGCTGTCGGCGCGTTCTGGCGGCGGAAACGTCCATCCGTACCTCGTGCTTGAAACGAAAACCCGCCCCGCAGATGCGGGGCGGGCCTGAAGGCAGGGGCTTATTGCACGTTTGCGCCGACGACCTGGTCCCAGCCGCCGGTAATCACGGCCTTCGTGGCTTCCTGCTCGTCCAGCGTCGGGAAGACGGCGGCTTCATAGGCCTCGGCCGGCGGCAGCGCTTCCATCAGGTCGTTGGGAATCACGCCGCGCTGGGCAAGATCGTTGAAGCGGATCGGGTGGCAATAGCCGGCAAGCCAGCCAAGCTGACCTTCGTCCGAATAAAGATACTCCATCCAGAGCTTCGCGGCGTTCGGATGCGGCGCATAGGCGCTGATCGCCTGCACATAGACGCCGGCCACCACGCCCGATGCCGGCACCACCACTTCGACCGGCGGGTTGCCGGCCAGCGTGTCGCGGCTGGACAGCGCGTTATAGTCCCACTGGATCACGATCGGGGTCGCGCCCTGCGCCAGCGTGCCGGCCTTGCCGATCACCGGCACGAAGTTGCCGGCCTGATTCAGTTCGGCAAAGAACTCGAGCCCGGCCTGGCCGGCGGCCTCGCCGGCTTCGGCGCCGCGTGCGAGGCCTGCCGCCTGCACCGCAAGGATCGCCTGGTTCGAGGCGCGCGGATCACCCGCCAGCGCGACGGAATTGGCATATTCGGGCTTGAGCAGGTCTTCCCAGTCCTGCGGGATCTCGTCCACGAGATCGGTGTTCACCGCAAAGGCCAGCACGCCGTAATAGTCGCCATACCAGTAGCCCTCGGCATCCTTGGCGGCATCGGGGATCGTATCCCAGGTCGAGACCTTGTAGGGCTGGATCAGGCCTTCTTCCTTGGCGGCCGGGCCGAAGGCAAAGCCGACGTCGATCACATCTGGCGCCTGCGGGCCGGTGTTGTTGCGGTTTGCACGGATCGCCTCAAGCTCATCGGCCGAGCCTGCGTCGGGGTTCAGTTCATTGATGGTCAGGAACGGATATTTTTCCTTGAAGCCCTGGATCACGGCGCCATAGCCGCACCAGTCATGCGGCAGGGCGATGGTGGTCAGCATGCCCTCGGCGCGCGCGCCCTCGATCAACTCGTCCATGCTCTGGGCCGAAACGATCGACGTCGTCGCCAACAGCGCCGAGACCGAGGCGCCGACAAGGCGGTTGATGGTGCTAGTCATGAAATATCTCCCCTGGGGTTTCGGCAGCCGCAGGTTTCGCTGGCCGCACGCGCCGCTGTTAGTGGTCTTTTGTAACCTGCATGTGACAGTAACCCCCAAGCCAAATCAAGGACTTTGCTTCTTCATCCTGTGGTTGCAAGTCCGCGAGGCGCCGCGATCTCCGTTGCCGAACAGAGCGACCTTTCTGCCCGCAAGGGCGCCTCGAAATCGGGCAGAGGAGAAAAACGGCGGTCTAAAGACATCAAATGCATCCGCAAGCAGCCTTGCTTGAGAGCCGATCTGCCACATTTGGCGCGGGAGGTATCCGATCACCAGCCAGAGGTGCGCCATGATCGAACTTGTCTTTGTCGTCTGCCTGAGCGCGTCGCCGCAGAACTGCGAAGAGCGCAGCCTGCTTTACAGCGACATGTCCCCCGCCGCCTGTTCGATGCGGGCACAGCCCGTTCTTGCGGACTGGATCAATTCTCATCCGCGCTGGACAATCGCCGGATGGAAGTGCCAGGCGCTGCGCAAGGACCGCAGCGCCTGAAGCGGGCCCGCCCGGCAGGGCAGGCCCGGTCCGATCAGGCCGTCTGCGCGAGGTTGCGCAGCACGTAGTGCAGAACACCGCCGTTCTGGACGTATTCGATCTCGACCTCGGTATCGATCCGGCACTTGAGCTGGATCTCCTTCACCGTGCCATCCGCATAGGTGATCGTGCAGGGAACCATCGAGAGCGGCTTAAGATCGCCGGCAAGCCCGGTGATCGACACCACCTCGTCGCCGGTCAGGCCCAGGCTCTTGCGGGTGTCGCCGTTGGTGAACTCGAACGGGATGACGCCCATGCCGACGAGGTTCGAGCGGTGGATACGCTCGAAGCTCTCGGCCACGACCGCCTTGACGCCCAGAAGCGCGGTGCCCTTCGCAGCCCAGTCGCGGCTGGACCCGGCGCCGTATTCCATGCCGCCGAAGATCACCAGCGGCGTGCCCTGATCCTGATAGGCCATGGCCGCGTCGAAGATCGAGGTCTGCTGCCCGTCGGGGCCCTTGGAATAGCCGCCCTCGACCCCCGGAAGCATCTCGTTCTTGATCCGGATGTTGGCAAAGGTGCCGCGCATCATGATCTCGTGGTTGCCACGACGCGACCCGTAGGAGTTGAACTCGCGCACCGGGACCTGACGTTCCACCAGATAACGTCCGGCCGGCGTGGTTTCCTTGAACGAACCGGCGGGGCTGATGTGGTCCGTGGTGATCATGTCGCCCAGAAGCGCCAGAACCCGCGCGCCCGAGATATCCGAGATCACGCCCGGATCCTTGCTCATCCCCCGGAAATAGGGCGGGTTCTGCACATAGGTGGAGGTCGGCGGCCAGTCGTAGGTTTCGCTGTCCGTGATCTGGACACCCTGCCACTTTTCGTCGCCCTTGAAGACATCGGCGTATTTCTTCTGGAAGGCTTCGCGCGTCACGGTCTTTTCGACCAGATCCGCGACTTCCTTCGACGTGGGCCAGATGTCTTTCAGGTAGACGTCATTGCCGTTCCGGTCCTTGCCCAGCGGCTCGGACGTCAGGTCGATGTTCATGTCGCCTGCGATGGCATAGGCCACGACCAGCGGCGGCGAGGCAAGGTAGTTCGCGCGCACATCGGGGCTGATCCGGCCCTCGAAGTTGCGGTTCCCCGACAGGACGGCAGTTGCGATCAGATCGTTGTCGTTGATCGCCTTCGAGATCTCGGGCTGCAGCGGGCCCGAGTTGCCGATGCAGGTGGTGCAGCCGTAACCCACAAGGTTGAAGCCCACGGCGTCAAGATCTTCCTGCAGGCCCGCGGCCTCAAGGTATTCAGACACGACCTGCGACCCGGGGGCGAGCGAGGTCTTGACCCAGGGCTTGCGCGTCAGGCCAAGCGCCCGCGCCTTGCGCGCCACCAGGCCCGCGCCGATCATCACATAGGGGTTCGAGGTGTTGGTGCAGGAGGTGATGGCCGCGATCACGACCGAGCCGTCGCGGATCGTGTAATCCTCGCCCTCGACCTTGGCGGTCTTGCGAACATCGACCAGCGTATCACCATCTTCGGCGCCGCCGCGATATTCGCTGACGACCTTGAGGAACGACTGGGCCGACTCGGTCAGCGGCGTATGATCCTGCGGACGTTTCGGGCCCGACACCGCCGGAACCACGGTGCCCATGTCGAGGTGCAGCGTGTCGGTGTAGACGGGCTCGTAATCCGGGCCGCGCCACATGCCGTTGGCCTTGGCATAGGCCTCGACCAGCGCGATGCGCGCCTCGTCCCGGCCGGTCTGACGCAGGTAGCGCAGCGCCTCGTCGTCGATCGGGAAGAAGCCGCAGGTCGCGCCGTATTCGGGGGCCATGTTCGCGATGGTCGCACGGTCGGCCAGCGGCAGGTGGTCAAGGCCTTCGCCGTAGAATTCGACGAACTTGCCGACCACGCCCTTCTTGCGCAGCATCTGCACGACCTTGAGCACGAGGTCGGTGGCGGTCGTGCCCTCGACCATGCGCCCGGTCAGCTTGAAGCCCACGACTTCCGGGATCAGCATCGAGATCGGCTGGCCCAGCATCGCGGCCTCGGCCTCGATCCCGCCGACGCCCCAGCCCAGCACCGCAAGGCCGTTCACCATGGTGGTGTGGCTGTCGGTGCCGACCAGCGTATCCGGGTAGGCCACTTCCTGGCCGTTCTGGTCCTTGTCGGTCCAGACGGTCTGCGAGAGGTATTCGAGGTTCACCTGGTGGCAGATGCCGGTTCCGGGCGGCACGACGCGGAAGTTGTTGAACGCCTTCTGGCCCCATTTCAGGAAGGTATAGCGTTCCAGGTTCCGTTCGTATTCCCGGTCCACGTTCAGCTGGAAGGCGCGCGGGTTGCCGAATTCGTCGATCATGACCGAGTGGTCGATGACCAGATCGACCGGGTTCAGCGGGTTGATCTTTTGCGGGTCACCGCCCAGCGCCTTGATCCCGTCGCGCATCGCCGCAAGGTCCACGACCGCGGGCACGCCGGTGAAGTCCTGCATCAGCACGCGGGCCGGGCGATAGGCGATCTCGCGCGGGTTCTTGCCGCCCAGCTTTGCCCAGTCGGCGAAGGCCTTGATGTCATCGACGCTGACCGTCTTGCCGTCCTCGAACCGGAGCATGTTCTCCAGCACGACCTTCAGCGCGGCCGGCAGTTTCGAGAAATCGCCCAGCCCAGCCTCTTGCGCGGCGGGGATCGAATAATAGGCGACGGTCTGGCCCGCGGCTTCGAGTGTGCGGCGGGTCTTGGAGGTATCTTGTCCGACGATGATGGTCATGGATGGCTCCCTTGGCATGGACAGGGGTCTTGCTGGCCTGCTCTTGCCTGATCGCGCGTTCCGGATCAAGGGGGGAGGGCCGAATTTGTATACCATTGTGCACTGAATTTTGCGCTTGGCCCTGTGGCGCAACGGGAACACTAACAAAACCTTGATTGGCAAAGGCCCCGGGGCGGGGCTAGCAAGGGGAAAAAACCGCAAGGGGGGCGCTTTCATGCGCGTGATCATTGGCGCAGCACTGGGGCTTTTGCTGGGCACGGCAGGGCTTGTCGCCGAGGAAAACCCGGTGGTGATCGAGCTTTACACCTCACAGGGTTGTTCGGCCTGCCCACCGGCCGATGCCCTGCTGGAGCGGCTTGCAGACCATCGTGACGTGATCGCGCTCGCGCTCCATGTCGATTACTGGGATTACATCGGCTGGGCAGATGCCTTCGCGCAGCCGGGCTTCACCGAGCGGCAGAAAGGATATGCCCGCGCCGTCGGCGACCGCGCGATCTATACGCCGCAGATGATCGTCGGCGGCACCGACCGGATCGAAGGCTTCCGGCCCATCCAGCTGGCCGATCTGATCACGGCCCATCGCGACCGCGCGCAGCCGGTGCAACTGGCCCTGACGCGGGAAGCGGAGGATCAGGTGCGCATCCGGCTCGCGCCCGCGCCGTCCGCCGAGCCCGACGCCGGGAAGGTCGCGCTGGTCCAGCTTGTTCGCTACAAGCCGAAGGAAACCGTCACCATTGCGCGCGGCGAAAACGCGGGGCGCACCGTGACCTACCACAACATCGTCACGCTCTGGGAAACCATCGCCCGCTGGGATGGCGCGGCGCCGCTCGAGATGCTGGCGCGCGTGGAGGGAGATCAGCCGGTGGTGATCATCGTCCAGCGTGAAGGGTTCGGCCCGGTGATCGGCGCCGCGCGTCTGCCCTGAGGCGTCAGGCTTTCCAGCGCCGGTGGATCCAGAACCACTGTTCGGGCCGGTTGCGGACCCGGGCGGCAAGGCTGTCGTTGAGTGCCTGGGTCATCGTCACCGGATCACCATGTGGCACGGGGGCTTCCATCTCGACGACAAAGCTCAGCCCGTCCGGCTGGCGTGTGGCATAGAACGGGATCAGAAGCGCGTCGTACTTCAGTGCAAGCTCGGCCGCCGACAGGGCGGTACGCGCCGGATGGCCGAGGAAATCCAGCTGCGGGGCGCCGCTGATATGCTGGTCGATCAGCAGGACCGCCGTGCCACCATCGCGCAGGTGACGCGCGAAACCGGCCGTGCCGCGCCGCCCCTGAGGGAAGGACTGCCCGCCGACCGATTCCATCATCCGCACGTAGTGTTCGTTGAAGAACACGTTGCGCATCGGACGGTAGAGGCCCGCGATCTCGAACCCGCGCGCGGTCAGCGCCGCGCGGGCAAAGCCGAAGTTGCCGAAATGACCGGTGACAAGGATCGCCGGCCGGCCGGCTGCCTGCGCCGCCTGAAGCGCGGCATAGCCCGGCCCCAGCGGGATGTGATCGGCCGCAGCCTGAACCAGGGATTGCGAGGCGTAGTTCTCGATCAGCATTCGTCCGGTATTGTTCGCCACCGCGCGGGCGATGCGCCGGCGTTCCCGCGGCGGCATGTCGGGAAAGACCAGCGCCAGGTTATCTTCGGCGCGGCGGATATAGCCCGCCAGCGGTGCGACAAGCCAGGCGGCCATCCAGCCCATGAGCCGCACCCGAACCCCATGAGGCAGGCGCAGTGCCAGCCAGATCAGCCCCCGGAACAACCGGTCGGAAAGCCAGTCGCCCCAGCCGCGGCCTTCGGTTTCCTTCTGCATCCGTCCCGCTCATTCCGCCACCGGCGCAGCCTTGGCCGCGCGCGTTTCCCGATGCCAGACATAAAGCCCGGCTGCCACGATCACAAGCGCGCCGACCCCCGTCCAGAGATCGGGAAACTCGCCGAAGATCACTACGCCCCAGAAGGTTGCGAACAGCAGGCCGACATAGCCGAACGGCGCCACAACGGCGGCTTCGGCCATGGAAAAGGCCCGGATCAGGAACAGCTGGCCGGTCGCGCCGATGACGCCGATGATCAGAAGGCCCGGCACGTCGCGCCAGGCAGGCGTGTTCCAACCCCATGGCAGTGCGGCCGTGGTGACCACGGTGCCGATGATCGCGGTGTAAAGAAGCGCGGTCCAGACGCTCTCCTCGCGCCCGACCATCCGAGTGGTAATTGCGTGGCCCGCGTAACAGGCCGCCGCCGCCAAGGGCAGAAGCGCCGCCGGGGAAAAGACGCCGCTTCCGGGCCGGATGATGATCAGTGCCCCGCACATCGCGGCAAGAACCCCGAAGAGCCGCCGCGCACCGATCCGTTCGCCCAGAAAGAGGGCAGCGGCAAAGGTGATGAGCACCGGATTGATGTCCATGATCGCCGTCGCCTCGGCCAGACCGATATGCGGCAGTGCTGAAAAGAACAGCGCCGTCGCCGCAACCTGGAAGACAGAACGCAGGACATGGACCCCGGGATAGCTGGTCCGCATCAGGGGACGCAGCCGTCGCGCAAGGATGGCCACGACGATCACTGTCTGCCCCGCATAGCGCGCCCAGACCACCTGCACCGCGCCGTAGCTCGCGATGAGAGATTTCGCCAGCGCGTCCATCACCGTGAAGATGAAGACCGCGCAAAGCATCAACAGAATGCCCCGCGACGCCGAGCTGAGAGAGCCGAACCATGCCATGGCGCGACCCTACGCCCCGCACGCGGCACAGGCAATGGCGCTTCTGCCGGGCCGGCGGGGTCCGAGGCGGCACAGATTCGCCCGCCGTCCATGCGCCTTTGCCGCGGCCGGGCACGCCCATGATGAGGTCCGCGGAAGCGCCGGGACATCCCGCGTCTTCTTGTGCCCGGGACCTGAAGACGCCTGGGTCCATCGCAGGCCCCCCGAGGCAGCGGTTGCGGAGTGCAGCCCCAAGGTGCGGTAAACGCCCTTGCTGGTGATGTGATGCCCGAACCGACGGCAGGTTTCGGCCCGGGTTCGGGGATCGCGGCTGCCGTGCCCGCCGCGCGGTCGCCCCGGCGCCGCCGAAGCGAGGATGGCGCCGCGCGGCGTCGCCTTGCCGGCTTTGCGCCGATGCCACGTGACAGGCCCGAACCTGAAGCCGGCCGGCACCGCAACCTGCGCAGGCACCCGTGCGGATCGGCCCGGTCCGCGGCGATGCCGCCTCGGCTGCACCGGACCTTCCCCAAGGTCCAAGGGCAACGACAGGGCGGGCCCGGGCGGCTGATGTGATCGATCCTCGGGCTGCGGCCTCGGGCTGCGGCCCGGCAAGGATAACAGTTGCGGCAGAAGCGAAGAGAGGGACTTTTTTCTGTCCTGCGCGCAACTTATGCTGATGGAATGGACGTCATTCTCACTGTTACACTTGTGGCCACGCTGTTCCTGGTGATGGGCCTGTCCGAGCCGCTGGCCGGCCGCCTGCGCATTCCCTACAGCGTGGTGCTGGCGGTGGTCGGGATCGTGATCGGCATCGCTGCGGTCTTTTTCCTGCAGACGCCCCTGACCGATGCGCTGAACCCTGTGGCGCAGGTGATCGTGAACCTGCCGATCACCTCGCAGGTGTTTCTTTACGTGTTCCTGCCGACGCTGCTGTTTCAGGTCTCGCTTGGGTTGAACCTGCGGCGGATGATGGATGACTGGGTGCCCATCCTCACCATGGCGGTGGTGGCCGTGGTCGTGGCGACGCTGGCGGTGGGCTATGCGCTCGCGCCGATTTCGGGATTGCCGCTGGCGGCCTGCCTGCTGATCGGCGCGATCGTCTCCACCACCGACCCTTCTGCGGTGGTCGGGATTTTCCGCAACATCGCCGCCCCGCAGCGCCTGACGCGCATCGTCGAAGGGGAAAGCCTTCTGAATGACGCGGCGGCGATCGCGCTGTTCGGGCTTTTCATCTCGTTCGTCATGCGGGGCGTGCCCGATCCCGATATCGGGGCGGCGCTGCTGCAGTTCCCCTGGCTGATCGCCGGCGGCCTTGGCGCGGGCTGGTTGATGGGGCGCGTTGCCGTGTCGGTGATGTCGCTGGTTGGACGTTATCTGCTGGCGCAGGTCTCGATCAGCGTCGCGCTGCCCTACCTGACCTATGTGCTTGGCGAGCGGGTTCTGGGCGTGTCGGGCGTGGTGGCCGTGGTCGCGGCGGGGATGACGCTGAACCTTGTGGGGCCGGCGCGGCTTCTGCCTGCTGCCTGGAACTATCTGCGCGAAGTCTGGGACCTGCTTGCCCATTGGGCCGGCGCCCTGATCTTCGTGCTGGCGGCGCTGCTGATCCCGCGGCTGATGGGCGATGTGCGACTGGCCGATCTGGGGCTGCTGCTGGTGGTGATCCTGGCGGCGGTGGGTGCGCGTGTCTTCATGCTGTTCGGGGTGTTGCCGCTTCTGAGCTTTGCCCGGCTGTCGCCGCAAGTGCAGCGGCCCTATCGGCTGGCGATCCTCTGGGGCGGGCTCCGCGGTGCGGTGACGCTGGCCCTGGCGCTTGCGGTAACCGAAAACCTGCGTGTTCCGGCCGAGGTGCAGCGCCTGGTCGGTATCCTTGCCACCGGGCTGACCCTGTTCACGCTGATCGCGCAGGGCACGACATTGCGCTGGGTGATCTCGCGCCTCGGGCTGGATCGGCTTTCACCCCTTGATGCGGCGCTGTCGCATCAGGTGATCGCCGTGGCCTTGCAGAATGTGCGCGAGGACGTGGCCGAAAGCGCGCGCGATCACGCACTGTCGCGCGAAACCGTCCGGTCCGAGGCCAAGCGGTTCGGCGAAAGGCTGGACGAGGCAGTGCGCCTGGCCGAGGCCGGCACCGAAATCCTGGACCGCGACCGCATCACGCTGGGGCTGATCGCGCTTGCCGGCCGCGAACGCGACCTGGTGCTTGAAGCCTTCCTGCAACAGCTTGTGTCGCAGCGGCTGGTAGAGCGGATGCTGTCGGATGTGGACCGGCTGATCGAGGCGACCCGGCTTGAAGGCCGCAGCGGTTATCGCCGGGCCGGGCGGCGGGCGCTTGGCTACGGGCCGGGCTACCGCGCCGCGGTCGCCCTGCACAACCGGTTGCGCATCGCGGCACCGCTGGCGCGCTTGACGGCGGAACGGTTCGAGATCCTGCTGAACCAGCGCATGATCCTGCGCGATCTGCACGCCTATATCGACACCAAGATCCGGCGCATCCACGGCCGACGGGTGTCGGACCTGTTGCATGAGCTTCTTGCCCGCCGCGAAGAGGGCACTGAAAGCGCGCTTGCAGGGCTGCGCCTGCAATATCCCGGCTATGCCGAAGAGCTGGAGCGGCAGTATCTGCGGCGCATGGCCCTGCGGCTGGAAGAGCGCGAATATGACGTGCTGCGCGCGGACGGGCTGATCGGCCCGGAGCTGCACACGACACTCCGGCAGCAACTGGCCCGCGCGCGCGGCGAGGTCGAACCCCGCCCAAGGCTCGACCTTGCCGTGCGCAAGACCGAGCTGGTGCGTCAGTTCCCGCTTTTTGCCGATATGGACGAGGCGGCGCGCAAGCGTCTGGCGCGGGCGCTGACCACCGTCTATGCCGAGCCCGGGGAGGTGATCGTGCGCCGTGGCGACACTCCGCGCAGCGTGTTCTTCATCGCCTCGGGCGCGGTCGAGGTGGACACCGCTGGCCAGAAGATCCGTCTGGGCCGGGGCGAGATGTTCGGCCAGCTCGCCATGTTGGGCCGGCAGCGCCGCAAGGGGCAGGTGACGGTCATCAGCCACTCGACGCTTCTGTCACTGGACGAGACGCGATTCCGGCGTCTGCTCGAGCGGCAACCGTCCTTGCGCCAGGCGGTGCGCGACAGCGCGGCGCGGCGGGGTGTGAGGCTTGTCGAAGGGTCGCTGACCGGAGATCTGCAGCCCGCCCCGGTGGCCGAGGCTGCTGCGTCAGCACCCGCAGATCCGTCGCTGCCCCGAGCAGAGGTTCGGCCGGCAGCAGATGAGCGTGGCCCCGTGCCGCAGCGCGGGATCATCGAACCCCGGCCGGGAGGTGCGGCTGAAACAGACGCGGCTGCGGGTGCGCAAGCCCCGGCCCGGCCCGGAGTGGAAGCCGCGGCGTCGGAAGGCGCCGAACAGGCTGCGCCACGTCAGGGAAAGGATGCCTCTGCGCCAGTCTTTCCGGCATCTGCGGATCGCGACGGCTAGGCCCAGGCCGCTTGCGCGGCGCATCGCCTGCACGACATACATCCTTTTGGCTGAGGGCGCGCTCTTGCGGCGATGTGATCGCGGAATCTGTTGAACTTTGGGGTGCAGTGCGGTTTCACGGTAGAGACCTTGGCAGGTGGCAACGTGCCGGATGGACAGGGTGCCTGTCCCGACCCCGTGGCAGGCCGGGAAGGCCCGGTCCTGCCGGCGCGGTCGCCCGGCAGATGCAAGGTGCGCCCGGTTTCGCGCGGGCTGCCGGAAACTGCGGCCCCGATGGCCGGAAAAGAGGAAGGACCTTATCAGCATGAACACGATGACGATCCCGGTCCAGCCCGGGACACGGACCAGCCGCGAATGGTGGCGGGGGGCGGTAATCTACCAGATCTACCCGCGCAGCTATCAGGACAGCAACGGTGACGGGGTGGGTGATCTGCTCGGGATCGTGTCGCGCCTGCCCTATATTGCCAGCCTCGGTGTGGATGCCATCTGGATTTCGCCGTTCTTCACGTCGCCGATGAAGGATTTCGGCTATGATGTCTCGGATTACTGCGACGTGGATCCGATGTTCGGCAGCATGGCCGATTTCGACGCCGTTGTGACAACGGCCCATGCGCTGGGCATCAAGGTGATGATTGACCTGGTGCTCTCGCATACCTCGGCCCAGCATCCCTGGTTCATCGAAAGCCGTCAGAGCCGCGACAATCCCAAGGCCAACTGGTATGTCTGGGCCGAACCAAGCCCCGATGGCACGCCGCCCAACAACTGGCTGTCGATGTTCGGCGGTTCGGCATGGCAGTGGGACAGCCGCCGCTGCCAGTACTACATGCACAACTTCCTGACCTCGCAACCCGATCTGAACTTCCACGAGCCCGAGGTGCAGGAGGCGCTGCTGGATGTGGCGCGTTTCTGGCTGGAGCGGGGGGTCAACGGATTCCGGCTGGACACGATCAATTTCTATTTCCACGACCGGCAGTTGCGCAGCAATCCGCCGCTGCCGCCGGAACGGCGCAACGACCGGATCGCGCCGATGGTGAACCCCTACAACCATCAGGAACATCTGTACGACAAGAACCAGCCGGAAAACCTCGACTTCCTGCGCCGCCTGCGCGCGGTGATGGCGCCTTACGATGCCGCCGCCGTGGGCGAGGTGGGGGATGCGCAGCGCGGGCTGGAGATCATGGGCGAATACACGGCCGGCGACGATCTCATGCAGATGTGCTATGCGTTCGAGCTTCTTTCCAAGGACAATCCCACCGCGCAGTCGCTGGCCGAACTGATGGCCGAGGTCACGCGCGTCGCTGGTCATGGCTGGGCCTGCTGGGCGATGTCGAACCACGATGTGGTGCGCCACATCAGCCGCTGGAACCTCAGCGCCGCCGCTGCGCGCTGTCTGGCCACGCTGCTGATGTGCCTGCGCGGGTCGGTCTGCATCTATCAGGGCGAGGAGTTGGGCCTGCCCGAGGCCGAGGTGAGTTTCGAGGATCTGCAGGATCCCTACGGCATCGAGTTCTGGCCCGAGTTCAAGGGCCGGGACGGCTGTCGCACGCCGATGGTATGGGAGGCGGATGCGCTTAACGCAGGCTTCACGACGGGGCGGCCCTGGCTGCCGATCAGTTCCGAACATCAGCGCCTGGCGGTCTCGGCCCAGGAAACCGATCCCGGGGCACATCTGCATCACTACCGCCGGATCATCGCCTTCCGCCATGTGCATGACGCGTTGATGTGCGGCAAGCTGCGGGACGTGCGCGCCGAGGGCGACCTGCTGACCTTCCACCGGGTTTCTCCGCAGGAGGAGGTGTTCTGTGCCTTCAATCTGGGCGAAACCTCGGTGCAGCTGACCCTTCCCGAGGGCGACTGGCAACCGATCGGCGCCGAGGTCAACAGCGCCGCGCCGCGCGACGGGGTGGTGCAGCTGGGCCATTGGCAACCCTGTCTCGTGGTTCGCCGCTGATCGACGGCGAGGGGCAGGAGCGCGGGCGGCAAAGGCGGGCCGCGAAGCGCTTCGGATGGCGCGGCGGCACAACCCCGGCATGATCGGACGGATCCGGGCCGCCCCAGCGGCGGTTCGGACAAGACCCGTTGCCCGATTTGCCCGCGCACCTCGCAATCACCGGCGGGAGGGCCGGCGCAGCTCGGCTGCTGCAGCATGGACACGATCCGGGGGCGGTTCGGCAGAACAGGAGCGGCGTCCGGTCGGCGGCCGGTGACCCGCGGGGTTTGCGGCCTTCACAGCGCCATGCCCGGCTTCATCTGAGACCATGCGGCTGATCGAACGGCACCCGGGTGGAGGCCGATCAGTTACCCATCCCTGTCGTTGCAATGCCTGGTCACAGCCATTCGCAAGGAACAGCGAACTGACCTGTGCCTTCTGTCGAGTCATTGCACGACAGGGCGATGGACGCGGCATCGTGAGCGTAATCTCTGGAAAATTTGGCTGGGGCGGTAGGATTCGAACCTACGGTACACGGTACCAAAAACCGATGCCTTACCACTTGGCCACGCCCCAACTGTGAGGCGGTATTTATCCAAGCATTCCGGGGGCTGCAAGACCAAAAACGCATCGGATGCCACATTGTCGGCCACGGATTTCGCGGGTAAGCGGGGGCATGGAAAAACACGATGTCATCGTTCTGGGTGCCGGCGCGGCGGGCCTTTACTGCGCGATCGAGGCCGCGCGGCGGGGGCGTCGCGTCGTGGTTCTGGATCATGCAAAGGCGCCCGGCGAAAAGATCCGCATCTCGGGCGGGGGGCGCTGCAACTTCACCAATCTCCAGATCGCGCCGGAGCGATTCCTGTCGCAGAACCCGCGCTTTGCGCTTTCGGCGCTGCGGCGCTACACGCAGCACGATTTCATCGCCCGGGTGAACGCGGCCGGAATCGCGTGGCATGAAAAGACGCTGGGGCAGCTGTTCTGCGACGGCTCGGCCGGGCAGATCGTGGACATGCTGCTGCGCGATCTTGCAGCGGCCGGAGGGGTGCTGCGGCTGGGCGTGACCCCGCGCGAGATCGGCCATGACGGCAGCTTTGTGGTCAGAACCGACGACGGCGCGTTCCGCGCCCCGCGTCTGGTCGTGGCGACGGGCGGCAAGTCGATCCCCAAGATGGGGGCGACGGGCCTTGGCTATCGCATTGCGGAACAGTTCGGGCTGCGGCTGGTGGAAACGCGCCCGGGGCTTGTGCCGCTGACCTTCGGGCCCGAGGTTCTGGACCCTCTGCGCCCCCTCGCCGGCATCGCGGTCCCCGCGCGGGTGTCCTGCGGCAAGGCGGCGTTCGAGGAGGGGCTTTTGTTCACCCATCGCGGCCTCTCCGGGCCCTCGATCCTGCAGATTTCGTCCTATTGGCGCGAGGGGGACAGCCTGCGTGTCAACCTTGCTGCGGATCGCGACGTGGCCGCGGACCTTGCCGCGATCAAGGCGTCGCAGGGGCGGATCGCGGTCAAGACGGCGCTGGCGCGGATCCTGCCCGAACGGCTGGCACAGGTAGTGGCCGAGCGGCTGGCGCTGAAGGGCAATCTGGCCGACCAGTCCAAGGCGGCGATGGCCGCACTGACCGCCGCCGTGACGGAGTGGGAGGTCAAGCCCAACGGGTCCGAGGGCTACCGCACCGCCGAGGTGACGCTGGGCGGCGTTGACACGCGCGATCTGGACGCCCGCACGATGGAGGCGCGGGGGGTGCCGGGCCTTTATTTCATCGGTGAGGTGGTGGACGTGACCGGCTGGCTGGGCGGCTACAACTTCCAGTGGGCCTGGTCATCAGGATGGGCGGCGGGGCAGGCGGTCTGACCCGCCCCGCAGCAGGTCAAAGCGTCTGGTCGTAATCGCCGACCGAAGGCTCGGTCCGGATCACCGCGTCGATATCCTCGAAAATCGCGCGCAGTTCATCGTGGCTTTCGGGGCTTTCGCAGACCACCACCAGGTTCGGCGTGTTGGAGGAAGCCCGCACCAGCCCCCAACCCCCGTTGTCGAGGATCACCCGCGCGCCGTTCACGGTCACCACCGTCTCGATCCTGCGGCCGCCGAGGGTGCCGCCCTCATCCGCACGCGCGACGAGCTTTTCGACCAGCCGCTCCAGCACCTGATATTTCTCGCCATCCGCGCAATAGGGCGACATCGTGGGCGAGGAATAGGTGACCGGCAGGTCCTTGCGCAGATCGGAAACCTTCTTGTCGGGGTTGCGGTCCATCAGCTTGCAGATCTCGACCGCGACGCGCATTCCGCAGTCGAAGCCGCGCCCGATTTCCCCCGCAAGGAAGTAATGGCCCGACTTCTCGAAGCCCGCCAGCGCGCCGATCTCGCGCACCCGGCGCTTCATGTGGCTGTGGCCGGTCTTCCAGTAATCGGCCTTGGCGCCATGTTCCTTCAGCACCGGGTCCGAGGCAAAAAGCCCGGTCGATTTCACATCGGCCACGAAGGTCGATCCCGGATAGATCTTGATCAGGTCGCGCGCCATGATGACGCCGACCTTGTCGGCAAAGATCTCCTCGCCCTCGTCGTCAACCACGCCACAGCGATCGCCATCGCCGTCAAAGCCAAGCGCAAGGTCCGCGCCCGAGGCCTTCACGGCGTCAGCCATGTCGTGCAGCATTTCCAGCGCTTCGGGGTTCGGGTTGTAGTTCGGGAAGGTGTAGTCGAGCTCATTATGCAGCGGCACGACCTCGGCGCCGATGCGGCGCAGCAGCTCCGGCGCAAAGGCCGAGGCGGTGCCGTTCCCGGTGGCGCAGACGATCTTGAGCGGGCGCGACAGCCGGAAGTCGCCGGCCAGATCGTCCAGATAGGCTTCCTTGACGCCCTCGACAAATTCATAGCGCCCGCCCTCGCGCACCTCGCCAAGGCCGCCAAGGACGATGTCGCGCAGTTCGGCCATTTCCTCGGGGCCGTGGGTCAGCGGGCGGTCAAAGCCCATCTTGACCCCCGTCCAGCCGTTCGGATTGTGGCTGGCCGTTACCATCGCCACCGCCGGCACATCCAGATGGAACTGCGCGAAATAGGCCATCGGCGACAGCGCCGGGCCGATATCCTTGACGTGGATGCCTGCCTGCATCAGCCCCAGCACCAGCGCGTTCTTGATGGCGAGCGAGTAGTCGCGATAGTCGTTCCCGACCGCGATCACCGGCTCCAGCCCGCGCTTGTGCATCTGCGTGCCAAGGCCGAGACCAAGCGCCGTCATCCCGGGCAGGTTGATTTCCTGCGGATATTTCCAGCGCGCGTCATATTCGCGAAAGCCCGTGGGCGCGATCATCGCGTCGCGCAGGAAGCTCCAGGTATTCGGCGTGACGGTGGGCAGGGGTGTCATATGGTAAACTCTCGCAATTGTTCAGTCACAGTTGATTGCATCGCCGTGTGGCACGCGACCATGACGCTATAGTCACAGGGACAGCGGATGTGCCTTGGCCAACGCATCGAATGCCATCAGGGTTTCGAGAAGGCGCGGCATGTCGTCAAGGGCGATCATGTTCGGCCCGTCCGATGGCGCGCTGTCGGGGGCTTCGTGGGTCTCGATGAACACACCGGCAATGCCGAGGCTGACGGCTGCGCGGGCCAGCACCGGCGCGAATTCCCGCTGGCCGCCCGATGCGCCGCCAAGCCCTCCCGGTTGTTGCACCGCATGCGTCGCATCCATGATGACCGGATAGCCGGTGGTCGCCATCTGTGGCAGGCCCCGCATATCGGTCACCAGCGTGTTGTAGCCGAAAGAGGTGCCGCGTTCCGTCAGCAGGATCCGGTCGTTGCCGGTCGAGGCGACCTTGGCTGCCACATTCGGCATGTCCCAAGGGGCAAGGAACTGGCCCTTCTTCACGTTGACCGCTGCCCCGGTTGCGCCCGCGGCCAGCAGAAGGTCGGTCTGACGGCAGAGAAATGCAGGGATCTGAAGCACGTCCACGGCCTCGGCCACGGGGGCGCAGTGGCCCGGTTCGTGCACATCGGTCAGAACAGGGCAACCGATGCTGCGGCGCACGCCTTGCAGGACCGCAAGCCCCTTGTCCATCCCCAGCCCCCGCCGCCCCGACAGCGAGGTGCGGTTGGCCTTGTCATAACTTGCCTTGAACACATATCCCGCGCCGAGTGCCGCGCAGATTTCAGCCATGCGTCCGGCGATCATCTGGGCGTGATCGGCGCTTTCAAGCTGGCAGGGGCCGGCGATCACCAGCAGCGGCAAGTCATTCGCAACCGTGACCGGGCCGATCTGGATCTGTTTCATCTTCCTGGTCATGCCGAGACCTGTTCCCGCAGGATCGAGGCGGTCATCGACAGCATGAGGTAGATCCCTCCGAAGATCAGAAACACCAGAGCGGTATTCTCGAAGGCGCGGGGATAACTCGGTTCGTCGGGTGCGACCGGGCTTACCCCCAGCGAAAGGTAGCGGACCTGCTTGTTGGCCTCGATCCGCGCGGCTTCAAGCTGTTGCAGCGCCTGGGCCAGCATGGCCTGCCGGGTGTGCACATCGGCCTGCGCGACCAGAAGCTCGCTTTGAATACGCGCGATCGACAGACCGGTCGCGCTGTCCTGGGTCAGGCGGGCACGGGTCGTCGCGATCTCGCTCTCGAGCGTTGCGATACGCCGTTCAAGGGGATCAACACGCGCGCGGTTCGGGTTCGGGTTCGACAGCAGCTCCTGAAGCGTCAGCCGTTCCTGGGTCAGCTGGTTTTCAAGTTGCGAGATCTGGTTCGTCAGCAGGTTTACCTCGACCTCGCTCGAAATCACCTCATAGCTCTGCTGAAGTTCCACGACACGCCGCTGGGCGGCCAGCATCTTGGCTTCGGCATCCTCGAAGCTCGTCGTCGCGCCGCTCATCTGGTCGGCGCGCAGGCGTTGGGTCAGTTGATCGACCTGTTCCTCGGCATAGGAAATCAGCGCCAGCGCAAAGGCGCGCGCCACATCGGGATCGGCGGCGATCACCTCCATCTTGAGGATGCCCTCGGTCGGATCATAGCCGATCTGGACCATGCGCTTGTAGACGCGATAGGCGGCTTCATTGGTGGCGTCGGCAGGCAGGCGGTGAATCGGATCGATGCTTTCCTGGCTGAAATGCGCCTTGAAGCCCAGTTCTGCGTCCAGCCGCAGCATCGCCTCGCGCGATTGCAGATAGCTTTGGACGGTGATCGAATCCTGCGACGTGGCAAGGCCGGTGCCGGAAAACAGCCCGCCCAGCTGCGACTGCTGCCCTTCGGCCTGCTGGATCACCATCTCTGACAGCGTGGAATAAAGCGGCGTTGCCACCCGGTAGTAATAATAACCGGCGATAACCGTCGGCAGGAAGACGAAGAACAGAAGCTGCGCCACCAGCAGCATCATCCGGCGCTGGCGTCGGCGCGCGATGTCGCGCTGGATCGACAGGATCTGCCGGGTGCGGTCTTCCTCGGCGCGGCGTTCCGGCGAGGGTGGCGGGGCGGGCTGCAGTTTGCGCGGAAGCTGATCGCCCTCGACGCGGGCAATGTCGGTGCCCGGCGCGCCGTCATCCTGGCCGATCACCAGTTCCAGCATGTTCTCGCGGCTGAACGGGTCGATGCCGCGGGCGCGCAACTGGTGAACGGCGTCGAGATCCGAACTGCAGTCGATCCCGTGCCTGATGGCCAGCCGTCGCGCCATGCGCAATTGCCGGCTGGTCAGGTTTTCGTCGCCGGCATCCGGACCGGCGGTTCCGGCGGAGCCTCCGGCAAGCATATCGTCGCGATCGGGGGCCTCGAACATATGCGCGTCGTCGCGCTCGGATGCCTGCGCGGCCTTGCCCTTGCGGGGCTGCGTGGCGCGCGCTGCGGATTTCGCCGCCGCGGCGCCTTCGCCCGGGCCAGCCGCATCGCTGCCGGACAGGCGGACACGGTATTTCTTAGCTCTGGGCCTGGTAGTCATAAAGCTGTCTCGCCTCTTCCAGAGAGTTGAACATGTAAAGCTGGCCGTCGCGCAGCACCGCGGCGCTCCGGCAGAATTTCTCGAGCGTCTCGGGCTGGTGCGAGACGATGACCACGGTGGCGCTGCTCAGACGTTCGCGCAGCAGGGCGCCCGCACGTCGGTTGAATTCCACATCCGTGGTGCCTGGCATGCCTTCGTCGATCAGATAGATGTCGAAATCAAGCGCGAGCATCAGCGAAAAGCTGAATCGTGCCCGCATCCCCTGGCTGTAGGTGCCGACCGGCATGTCGAAATATTCCTCGATGCCGCAGATCCAGCGCGAAAATGCCTCGACGTAATCGGGGTCGAGCCCGTAGAGACGGGCGATGTAGCGGGCGTTTTCCTTGCCGCTGTGCTTGCTGACCACTCCGCCCATGAAGCCGAGCGGGAAGGAGATGCGGCAGCCGCGGCGGATCGTGCCCTCGTCGGGCTTTTCCAGTCCCGCCATCATGTTGATCAGCGTGGTCTTGCCGGTGCCGTTGGGGGCAAGGATGCCCAGCGAGTTTCCCAGTTCCACCCGGAACGATGCACGGTCAAGGATGACCTTGCGCTGCTTGCCGGTCCAGAAGGATTTGCTGACATTCGTGAACTCAAGCATTCGCGCCAATTCCCGCGCCACGGCGCGTGCCTTGTCGTGCCGTCACGGCAGGGCGCCGGGCACGACACGCATTATGCGGGAAAAGCCTGCCTTTTGACAACCGCGATATTGCAGCGCAGCAAAGAGCCGCTAAACCATCTGCCAAAGGCTGCCGGCAATCACGGCGCCCCCCAGCGCAAGCCCGATATAGGCCGCGAAGACGCGCGGCTTGACCAGCGCCCAGACAGCCACCGCCGCAGGAATGCAGCTGACGCCCCCGGCGATGACAAAGGCCATCGCGGCGCCCTGGCTCATGCCTTGCTGCAAAAGGGTCTGCACCAGCGGCACGGCGGCATAGCCGTTCAGATAGGCGGGCGCCCCGACCAGCGCCGCGAGAACGATCGGCAGAAGGCCGTCGCCGCCCAGCAGCGCGCCGATCATCGTGGCCGGCACATAGGCCAGCATCAGCGACTGCAGCAGATAGGCCAGCGCCAGCCATTTGGTCAGGAACAGAAGCTGGGTCAGTGCGGTGGTGCCAAAAACCTGCCGCCGCGCGCCGTCGGTCCAGAAGGCCCAGCGGGGCGATGTTTCCAGCGCCGCCTGAGCTGACGCGCCACTGCCACAGCTGCTTGAGGCGCAGCACGACGTCCGGGGACGCCCGGCCCGCAGCGGATCGGCAAAGATCGGCGACCGCGCGAGACTGCGCACCACCAGCCCGCCGCCGATACCCAATCCGACCGCCGCGATCGTCTTGGCCACTGCGAAGGGCAGGCCCAGCGTGCCGGCGGTGATCGCGAACATCGCCGGATCCATCAGCGGCGACGCGAGCCACAACGCCATGACCGCCGACAGCGGCGCCCCAAGCGCGAGAAGCGCTGCGATCAGCGGAATGACCTCGCAGGAGCAGAAAGGTGCAAGTCCGCCCACCGCTGCCGCCAGCACGATCATGCGCAGCTCATGCCCCTGAAAGGCGCGGGCAACCAGACCCTCGGCCTCGGCGGCGCGCAGCCAGGCCACGGCGGCGACAGCAAAAAGGATGTAGGGCAGGGTGCCGAGCAGCGACTCGGTCGCGCCGCTCAGTGCCGGGCGAACCTGCGTCGGGTCAAGCACCGCCAGTGCGACGGGGATCAGCAGCAGTGCCAGCACTGCGCCATCGGGGCGGAACCGGGTGCGTGCAGGGTGGACGTGGGTGGTGTCAGCCATGGTCGTGGCTCCCGGTTGGATCTGGACAGTCGGCGCAGCATTCCAGCAGCAGGAAATCGGAAAGCTTGCGGATCTCGGCATGCGCGGCTGCGGCGCAGATGATCTGGCGCCCCTTGCGCGCCTGGATCACCAGCCCGGCCTGCGCCAGCGTCTTCATGTGAAAGGTCAGCGTCGAGCCGGTGATGCCGCAGCGTTCGCCCAGTTCGCCGATGCTCAGCCCGACCGGCCCGGCCCGCACCAAGGCGCGCAGCACCGAAAGCCGCTGTTCGGATCCAAGCGCGGCAAAGGTAAGGGCTGCCTGTTCAAGCGAGAGGCCGGGCGCGCGGGGAGGAGGATTCGTTTTCATGATTCTAGTAATATCGAAGTAACGGAATAATGCAAGGCTCCTGTTGCGGCCCGGGAACAAATCCCTAGATGCAGCGGCATGGATCTTCTGTCTCAGATCGGCGGATGCAGGCTCTGCGCCGGGCGCTTTGCCGCCACAGCCACCCGCCACAGCCCGCGGCCCGTTCCCTGGTTCCGGCCCACGGCGCGGATCCTGATCGCGGGTCAGGCCCCCGGTCTGCGTGTGCACGCGGCCGGGCGCCCCTTCGCGGATGCTTCGGGCATCCGGCTGCGCGGCTGGCTCGGCATGTCCGAGGACGAATTCTATGACCGGGATCGTGTGGCCGTGGTGCCGATGGCCTTCTGTTTTCCGGGCTATGATGCCAAGGGATCGGATCTTCCGCCTCCGTCCTTGTGCGCGGCGACCTGGCATCAGCGGGTCATGGCCGGCATGCCAAACCTGCAGACGCTGCTGCTCGTGGGCGCCTATGCGCAGCGCTGGCACCTGGGCACCCGGGCCAGCGTGACCGAGACGGTCGGGCGCTGGCGTGATCATGCACCCCGGCGCTGGCCCTTGCCGCACCCGTCCTGGCGCACTACGGGTTGGGCCCGGAAGAATCCGTGGTTCGAGGCCGAGTTGCTGCCCGAACTGCGCGTCCATCTGCGAAAGGTGCTGGATGATGACCCCGCTTGACACAGCCCATGCCGCCATGACGGCCGCCCCCGAGGACGATGCCGCGCGATTGCGGTTCTACGAGCGGCTAGCCGATGGAGAGATGTTCCTGCTGCTCGAGTCCGAGCCGGAGGGCGAAACCCTTGTGCCGCAGGTCTTTCCCCTGGAGGAAGGCAGTTATGTGCTGATCTTCGACCAGGATGAACGCCTGGCCGAGTTCGTCGGGGCCACTGCCCCCTATGCCGCCTTGCCGGGGCGGGTGATCGCCTCGCTTCTGGCCGGGCAGGGGGTTGGGCTGGGCGTCAATCTTGGTGTGGCCCCGTCGTCGATGCTGATCCCGTCCGATGCGGTGGACTGGCTTGCCCGCACCCTGGGTCACGCCCCGACCGAGCTTGAGGCCCGCCCCGAGGAGTTTCTTGCCCCCAAAGGCCTTCCCGAGGCACTGCTGACGGCGCTGGATGGCAAGCTGGCGCGGGCCGGGGGCCTGGCCTCGACCGCCTATCTTGCCGGGGTGCGCTATGAGGGCGGGCGGCGCGGCCACATGCTGGCCTTCATCGACACGGCCGAAGGGGCCGAGGGCCCGCTTGCCCGCGCGGCCGCCGAGGCGCTGACCTTCTCGGGGATCGATGCAGGCGAAATGGACGTGGCCTTTTTCCGCGCGCAGGATCCGCTGGCGGCGGTGCTGGCGCGGGTCGGCCTGCGTTTTGATCTGCCCCAGCCCGAACAGCCCTCACAGGTGGCGCCCCAGCCCCCGGGAATGGACCCGTCGAAGCCGCCGAAACTGCGCTGACTTTGGGGTATTCGGATACCTATTTTTCAACACAATGTTTTTGCTCGATTTTTCAATGAACATGCCGCTTGACGTGAGCAGCGAAGTCGTTAGAACACGGCCATCCCGGGCCCGCCATCAGGCTGGCCCCTGACCGTTTCTCTCGAAGTAGGGCCAGCAATGAAAACCTATACCGCAAAACCGGCGGAGATTGAGAAGAAGTGGATCCTGATCGATGCCGAAGGCATCGTTCTGGGCCGCCTCGCCACGATCGTCGCCATGCGCCTGCGCGGCAAGCACAAGCCGACCTTCACCCCCCATATGGACATGGGTGACAACGTCATCATCATCAACGCCGACAAGGTGCAGATGACGGGCAACAAGCGTAACGACAAGACCTACTACTGGCACACCGGCCATCCCGGCGGGATCAAGAGCCGCACCGCGCGCCAGATCCTTGAAGGCGATCACCCCGAGCGCGTGATCGAGAAGGCCGTCAAGCGCATGCTGCCCGGCGGCAAGCTGTCGCGCCAGCAGATGACCAACCTGCGCATCTACGCCGGCGCCGAGCATCCGCATGAAGCGCAGCAGCCCGAAGTTCTCGACCTCAAGCCGCTGAACCCGAAAAACACGCGGAGCGCATGATCATGGCCGAAGATATCAAAACCCTCGACGATCTGAAGTCGGTCGTGTCCGGCACGCCCGCCGCCGAGGCCGAGGCGCCCCGCACCCCCGTGCGCGACGAGCACGGCCGGTCCTATGCCACCGGCAAGCGGAAAGATGCGGTTGCCCGCGTGTGGATCAAGCCGGGCACCGGCAAGGTCACCGTCAACGGCAAGCCGATCAACGAATACTTCGCGCGCCCGGTGCTGCAGATGATCCTGCGCCAGCCGTTCCAGATCACGAATGTCGAAGGGCAGTTCGATGTGATGGCAACCGTGAAGGGCGGTGGCCTTTCGGGTCAGGCCGGTGCGGTGAAGCACGGCATCTCTAAGGCGCTCCAGCTTTACGAACCCTCGCTGCGCGGCGCGCTCAAGGCGGCAGGCTTCCTGACCCGCGACAGCCGCGTGGTGGAACGGAAGAAATACGGCAAGGCAAAGGCTCGCCGGAGCTTCCAGTTCTCGAAGCGTTAACAAGAACGCTGACGGCAGAACGATCGATGACCTGGAAAGCGCAGTTCCTGCTGCGCTTTCTTGTTTTTTTGGCACAATCCCACATCTCGAAGTCTTGCCGTCCATGGCGGCGCGGTCGGCCACCCGCTTGCTTTGCGCCGCGGGCTTGATCGCGCAATCGCAACGATTCTGCGGCGAACGACTTTCCGACGAAGACGCGTGAATCACCTCCGGCCGTCCCCGTTGGAGGTCTTGTAGAAGATGCCACTTCCTTCCCGACGAGGAATTGCGCCTGGTTCACGGGGGCGCGACAACGGCAACAGGCCTCGGCGAGATGTGCTCTGGTCCTCGATGTCCACCGGGAAGCATCACGCCCTTCGCTGATCTGAGCTCGATTGCGCTGACGGCGCCTGCGCGGCGAGCCCTTAGTGGCCGCCGTGGGTCGCCATAGGGTGCTCGAACCGCTGGGGTCAAGGGTGGCGGAGCCCGGTCGCGTTCAAGTCGACGCCTCGCTTCCTGCCAGCGAACCGTCCACATCCGCCATGTAGTTCCGTCGTTCCAGTTTTCTGCGGTCACGGAGTCCGTGCCGCGGTCGATGGGAGCATCGCCTGGGCTCAGTAACGGCGGGTCGTGGACGGCCGAGTTCAAACAGATGTTGCTCGCGTGTCATTAGGGCTTCGTTAAGAACTGGCAGAATAGGATGCGAGAACCATCCAAGGCGCAATCACGCGGTTATGTTCAGCCAAGGATTGACGGACGCGGTGCGGGTGGCTCACTCTGCAACGGAGCAGTACAGACAAGAGTCCTCGAATGGCCCGTCTATCGATCTTTCACAACCCGCTTGGTGGCGGCAGCAGTCTTGGCCTGCGCAAGACGGACAGCGGCACGACCGAGATCATCTTTGACGACGGCGTTGCCCGGCGTCTGGTGTGGCGCGTCGCGTCCCCCGGCATTGCCGAGCATCGGCTCAGTGATGCGCTGCGCGCGGCCATACATCAGACCCGCGTGCTTCCGGCACTTTATGCCGAGTTGAAGAAGCGTAGCATCGCGATCGAGAGCGTGATCCGCTGAACCACACGGCCAGGGGGCATGCTGACCAACGCCGAGGGGGGTTCCTGCCGTCCTGCTCCCAACCTGGAACTCGACCCGGTGAGGGCTCTGGACCCTTCGATGCGACCCGGTCCGCCGGCACCCGTGCCCCGTCCTGCTGATCGCGCAGGAACAAAGCGCGAGGCGGCACGCCTGGATCGACCCGCAGTATGCGAAAGCCTTGCGCGCATTCGCCACCGCCCGCCGGAAAGCCGCCGAAGTGTGTGCTCCGGTGCGGCAACCGGGATCATCCGCCGTGTCTGCGGCTCTGCCCGGGCAGGTTCATCGTGCAACATCGACCCAGGTCGATCGCGGCCCGAAAGGTCGCCCGCGTGCCGGCGGTTGCGACTGACCTGTCCGCCCGGCGGCGCGCGCCATCATCGCGGCGACGGATTCCGACGCTTCGCGCCGAGAGCTGCAACAGAGCCCTCATGCGCGGCTTCCGCCGAGAGGCCGAGCGCCGGGCGGGCCGTGACAAGATGCGGCGACCTCCGCAGGTTCATGTGGTAACACCGGATTCTCGCCCTCGGCCGGCACGATCGGGCGGTTGCGCAGCTTTCATGGGCGCGGCAGAAAAGCGGTCCGGTCAGGATGGCGAGAGCCATCGGGCACCAGATCCTGACAAGCCTGACAAGGGCCGTGATGAAAGCGTCAGCCGCCCCGTCCACATCCGGCCCGCCCTCTCTGGCGCAACCAGTGAAAGGTCGAGGGGGCAAAACTGACGAAAGGGATGATCGCGGCGGCGTGGTCCGCGACGCATTGTTTCCGGGGAAGTTCCGGCAGGCCGGCACACGCCCAAACCGCCCCTTCCCGAACTCATCACCCGTTTCGGCAATTGCCGGCTGCCCAAGGTGCCCCTGTCGCCGGTCAGCGGGCGGATCGGTCCGCGCGCTGTCGATCCGGTGGCTTGCCGCGTGTGTTTCGCTGGCGCTTGCCAGGCCGGGCCGCGTTTGAACCTGCTTGCGGTTCCGCCGCAGGCCGGCCATCCTCGGGCGGATGAGCGATGATTACCCGGAACGGCTTCTGACCCACTACCTCGGCGATCGTTGGTGCGCGCCGCTGGGGCAAAGGCTGTGCCCCGTTGCTCTTCCCGGGGATGGGGGGCGGGTGGGCCATCTGGTTCTTGCCGGCCCCGAGGATCTCGGTCGGGCGCGGCATCGCCTGAAGGGGGGCATGGCCCCCCCGACGCGCGGCTCTGAAGCCGCGAACCGTCCGGTTCTTCCGCCGACGACCGGCGCGCCTTCCGCGCCGCTGATCGAGGTGGTGCAGGGAATTGTGACGATGCGAATCGTGATGCCGGGCGAACTGGCCGGCCATCTGCTGCCGTATCTCGCGCGGGGCTGGCCATGCCTTCTGCTTGCCACGCCCGCGGCGGCGCTGTCAGCCGTGCAGCTTGTCGAGGCGTTGCACCGTGCACATCAGACCCAGGGGCGGCTGGGTCTGCTTTACGTGGAGCCGGAGCCGGAGCCGGGCTCTTCGGGCTGAGGCCGCCGTTCAGCGATCCGGCGGCAAGAGGCCGAGCCCGCGCAGATAGATGCCAATGCCGCTTTCCAGCAGATCCTCGGGCGGGAAGGGCGCGCGCGCGCCGGGGGCACCGCGCGCGAAAAGCTCGACCACTCCGTGGCTCATTGCCCAGATATGCGCGGAAAACATCGCTGCAGGCGGGCGCTTGTCCGGGGGAATATGCTGGGACAGCGCGTTGGCCGCGCGTTCCAGCACCGCGTTTGCCCGGGCGGCGCCGGCCGCAAGTTCGGGCGTCTGGTTCTGGGAAATCCCGCTTTCGAACATGGCCATGTAATGCGCCGGATGGCGCCGCGCGAAAGCGAGATAGGCCCGCCCCACGGCCTCGAACGCCGCGAGCGCACTGGGCTTGCCGTCGTTGAAGGCATAGTCCATCAGATCGGCGAAGATCGCATAGCCCTGAACTGCGCATTCGGCAATCAGATCCTCGCGCCCGGCAAAGTGGCGATAGACGGCAGCCGGAGTCACGCCAGCGGCCTTGGCGGCCTCTGACAGGGTGAAGCCCTGGGGACCTTTCTCGCCGATCAGGTCAAGCGCGGCCTCGACCAACGCCTGGCGCAGATTGCCGTGATGATAGCCGCGCTTAGCCACGTCCGTTTCCAAGGCGGAGCTCGGGGCCGCCGCAGATCGCCGGGTCCGGGACCCCGACAAGGGCATCATCGCGGCCGTGATAGGCCACGGAGGACAACACCTTCCGGATCACCGCCAGCCGCGCGCGATGCTTGTCATCGGCAAGGATCACCGTCCAGGGGGCAAAGCCGAAATCGCTGCGGGCAAGCGTATCGGTGATTGCGGCGCTGTAGGCGTGCCACTTGTGCAGGCCCTCGACGTCGATCGCGCTCAGCTTCCATTGCTTGAGCGGATCGCGTTCGCGCGCCAGCATCCGGCGCAACTGTTCCGCCTGACCTATTTCAAGCCACAGCTTCACGAGGTGCATTCCTTCGTCGATCAGCATCTGTTCGACGGCGGGAAGCTGCACGAAGAACCGCGCGCGCTCTGCCTCGGTGCAAAAGCCGAACACAGGTTCAAGAACACCCCTATTATACCAGCTTCGGTCGAACAGCGCCATGCGCCCGGCCTGCGGCAGGCGTTCGATATACCGCTGGAAGAACCACTGGCGGGCCTCGTCCTCCGAGGGTTTGTCCAGCGCCTCGATCCGCGCCACCCGGGGGTTGAGGTTGAGGGTAAAGCGCGAGATGGCTCCCCCTTTCCCGGCGGTATCGCGGCCCTCGAACAGGATCACCAGCCGCGTGCCCGAGCGGCGGACCCAATGCTGAAGCTTCACAAGCTCCAGTTGCAGGGCCGAAAGCTCGCATTCATAGTCCGCCTTTGCCATCCAGCGATCATAGGGATAGCCCGGCGTGACGATTTCCTTCGTGCCGGCGCCGTCCAGGGCAGCGCGCACATGGTGCGGGGCGTCCTCGGCAAGGAAACGCGAGATGGCGCCATCAAAGGGCAGGGACATGCGGTCTCCTTGTCAGGGCCCTTCGCCGTGGGCCGCGGGAACGAGCTGTGCCTTTCGCAGACCGGCACGTTCTGCGGCGCGGTGGATTGCGGCCACAACTTCGTCCGGCGCGGCATGATGCGGCATGTGGCCGATCCCGTCGAGCACGGTCAGGCTGGCGCCCGGCACCTGTGACACCATCGCAAGCGAGTGAAGTTCAAGCCCGACGATGCGGTCGCGGTTTCCGTGCAGCACCTCGATCGGCTGGGTCAGTTCCGGATAATGCGGTGCCATGTACTGCAGATAGGGCTTCAGCTTGCCGATCTGGCGAGTATTGGCGACAAAGCTCTCCCGCCGCGCGCTCAGCCCGACGCCAATGTAATCGGCATAGCCCGGGGGCACGTCCTGGGGATTGAAGATCCCCTTGATCACCACCCGTTCCGCAAAACGGTGCGGGGCAAAGGCAGTGACAAGCGGCACCACGACGTTCTCGCCGAAGCGGCTCGAGATGAACGGATACCACCAGCCGAATTCGCCGGGCCAGGGATAGGTCGCGCCCGAAACGATCACCAGCGCCGACGGCCCGTCCGGATCGCGCAATGCCCAGGCCATCGCAACCGCGCCGCCATAGCTGTGACCCATGACGATGGGGTTGCGCACGCCCAGCTGGTCGGCGGCGGCACGCAGCAGATCGGCCTGTGCGATCGGATTTGCCGTGTCATCGCCGATGGTCTCGGTCCAGCCAAGGCCGGGCCGGTCGAAGGCGATGACGCGGTAATCCGATTTAAGCCGGTCCACCAACCCGAAGGTGAAATCGCGGGTATTGCCACTGGCGCCGTGCAGCAGCACCAGATCGGGTCCGCTGCCTTCCACATGGGCATGAACCTGAACGCCGTTCACATCCAGCAGGCGGCCGGTTGGCGGGTAGGTTGCCTCTGCCCTTGCCTCGCGCTGTGCGGCGCGCTGTCCGACAAGGCCTGCGCAGCCGGCAAGCAGCAGCGCCACCGCCGAAAGCGCAAGAAGGTTAGCAGCCAATCTGGGCAAGGTCATAAGGTGTGGTCTGATAAATCTCGTTGATCCAGTTGCCATATAGAAGATGGGCATGGCTGCGCCAGCGGTTGAGCGGCTTCTTCGCGGGATCGTCATCGGGGAAGTAGTTGATCGGCACGGCGATATCCTTGCCCGAGGCAACGTCCCGATCGTATTCCTCTTTCAGCGTGCCGCTGTCGTATTCGAAGTGGTTGAAGATATAAAGCGCACGCCGCCCCGGATCCTCGACCAGGCAGGGCCCGACCTGATCGCTGCCCAGAAGCGTGACCAGCCCCGGAACCGCGTTGACCTCGTCCTGCCGGATCTCGGTCCAGCGGCTGACAGGGATCAGCAGATCATCGGAAAAGCCGCGCAGGTAGGGCGAGGCAGGGGCCAGATTGCGGTGCCGGAAGCAGCCGAAGGCCTTCGCCTCCAGCAGGTGTTTGGGCACGCCATGAAAATGGTTGATCATCGCCATGCCGCCCCAGCACACGCCGAAGGTGGAATGGACATGGGTCTGGGTCCAGGCAAAGACCTCGCGCAGTTCGTCCCAATAGGTCACGGCCTCGTAGGGCAGGTGTTCAACCGGCGCGCCGGTGATGATGAGCCCGTCAAACCGTTCGTCCTTCACCTCCTGGAAGGGGCGATAGAACTCGGCCATGTGTTCGGCGGCGGTGTTCCTGGTTTCGTGTTCCGTCATGCGGATCAGCGACAGGTCGATCTGGAGCGGTGTGGCGCCGATCAGCCGCGCGAACTGGGTCTCGGTCTGGATCTTCTTGGGCATGAGGTTGAGAAGCCCGATGCGCAGCGGCCTGATGTCCTGCCGTGCCGCGCGCGTCTGCGACATCACCATCACGCCTTCGCGCGACAGCACGTCGTAGGCGGGAAGGGATTCGGGCAGGGTGATCGGCATGGCTTCTTCCTTTCAGCGAAAGGTGCAGATAGGCCTGTTTTGTGGCAGGCTCAAGCCCGCTGATCCAGTCGTTGCGCGATCAGGTCGTTGAAGGCGGCGGCGTCGGTGACGGCACCGATCTCGGCCGCGGTCACGCTGATTCCCCAGTTGCGCGCCATGGCCGCATAGCGCGGCTGCCGATGGGCAAGCGCCTGGGCATAGGCCCAGCGGACGAAGGCATCGGGATCGACGCGGTCTTCGCTCAGCCCGGTCGTGGCCAGATACTCGGCCCAGACGCGATGCAGGAAGGCGGGCTGGTAATACATCGGCTTCGGCGCCCGGTCGAAGCGGCGCACCAGTTCGTCCGTATGCGCGTCCGAGCCCTCGATCCACACCATCAGCACCCGCGACGACAGTGCCACCAGCACCGGATCCTGCGGATCGTCGGGATCGACCACCTCGCAGATCGAACCGCCGGTGTCGCAGACGAAATGCGGATAGCCATAGATTTCCTCGGCCCGGTCGATGAAATGGCCTGTGTCCAGCAGGGCTGCGATCTCTGCCGTGCGGTGCTGGCTTTGCCGCCTCATGTACTGGTCGAAAGGCAGGCCGCCACGTGCCGCGTCTCCCGGCTTGCCAAGATAGGTCGAAAGCGGCGCCAGATTGTCGAAGGTGATGTTCGAGGCGATATAGACCGAGTCGGTCAGTAGCAGTTCGCGCAGAAGCGGGACGCGCATCGCCTCGCGCTTGAAATTGTCGGCGATGTGTTCGCCCATGTAGCGGGTGCCGATGCGGTAATCGATCGAGTAGTGGAACCAGTCGCCCCCCTCGCGCAAGAGAGCCGCGACATGGGTCTTGCCAAGGCCCGACATTCCGAACAGCGCGATGCGCTTGTTGGTGGCCTTCAGCCAGTCTGCACCCGAACCGTAAAGCATCATCCCCCCGTCAGCAGCTGTCCCTGCCAAAGCAGAGCCGCAGCGCAGGGTCAAGGCAGATGCAGCCCCGCTGGGGCCGCATCGCCGGTCTCAGAACGTATAGCCGATCCGCAGACCGGCCGCGATCGCATGGTTGTCGTTGAACTGGCCACCGATCGGGGGAACGGTGGTGGCATCGCCCAGATCGATGTAGCGCAGGCCACCGGTCACCTTGATGTTGTCCTGCGTATAGGTCACCGCCACACCGATGCTGCGCTGCCCGTCCGTGGGGCCAAGGTTCGAGGTGGGGGTAAAGCCGTCGGTCTGGTAGCTGGCCATCAGCGCGCCCGACCAGTTTTCGTTGAAACGACGGCCGATGCCGATCGAATAGACCACTGCTTCGGTCCGGTAGGAGACCAGGGTGCCCCCGGTCACCGATTCGTAAAGCGGCGGCGTGATGTCGAAGTCGGTCCATTTGACCCAGCGGATCCCCCCCATGAGCAGCGTGTCGGCGGCGATGCCGGTCTGGGCTTCGATGTTCACCGACTCGGGGATGATCGTCGAGAAGGCCGTGTCCTGGGACATGGTGCCAAGGCCGGTGGTCAGGGCTTCCGACGCATCGAAGTTGTGCTTGAGGCGCGAGTTATAGGTCACGGCCACCCGCGCCGCGTATTGCGGAAGCTCGTAGGCCGCGCCCAGCAGCCAGCCGAAGGCCACGTCGTCATCCACCGACATGCGGTAGGTGAACGAGGGCGTGAACAGCTCCACCTCGCCATTGGTGCGCACGGCGCGCAGGCCGCCATAGGCGCTCATGTTCTCGTTGAAGCGATAGCGGAGCACGCCGGTCACGCCGACGCTGTTGATCTCGGCATTCGATCCGGCAAGGGGGTATCCCGTTCCGGTCGGATACAGAAGGTCCGCGCCGATCGGTTCGTCGATGATCAGTGCCACGTCAAGATCAGGCGTGATCGGCATCTTCATGCCGAATGACAGGCTCTGGTACGAACGGGTCATGTCGCCGCTGCCAAGGGCGCCGCCCCCGACCGTGCCGCTTACCTTCGGATTCACGTTGCTGATGCCAAGCTCGAAGTATCGGCCTGGCTCGAAAAGGATGGCCATGGACTGGGGCGAACGCTCGACCGTCGCCATTGCGGCAGTGGTCGAGAGCGCAAGCGCCATCGCTCCGGCAGGCGCCAGGGTTTTCATCATGTGCGGATTCCTACAGAGGTTTTTTTATTGTAACGGAAGCGTAAGCTGCGCGAATTTGTCGCGTCAATTATGACCCAGCGTAAGGTCAGGTCGTGCGACCCTTTCGGCGCGCCTCGGCGCGCATGTTCAGCAGGTTCGCGGTCAGAATGATCAGCGCGCCCAGGAGCACCGGCCATTCGAGGCTTTCGCTGTAAAGCACCGCGCCGATCAGCGCGATCAGCGGCAGGCGGATGAAATCCATCGGGATGACGACAAGGGCAGGCGCGTGGCCCAGGGCGCGCGTCAGGCAGAAGTGGGCCACCAGCCCCGCGGCCCCGATGACCGCGATCCAGGGCCAGTTTTCGGGCCGAGGCCAGGCGATGGCACCGTCCATTCCGGCCATGACAAGCGCGAAGACCGCCTGCAGGCCGACCAGCCAGAACAGGATGCAGGTGATCGACTCGCTGCGGGTCAACACCTTGGTGAAGACGGCCGAGCCGGCAAAGCCGACAGCCGCCCCGGCCGCCGCGAGGATGGCCGGGTCGAGTGCCCTGAAGTCGGGGCGTGCCACGATGAGGATGCCGACAAAGCCAAGCGCCGCCGCACCCACCCGCGCGCGTGTGATCCGTTCGCCCAGAAGCAGCGGTGCCAGCAGGATCACCCAGAGCGGCGAGGTGAACTCAAGCGCCACGACCTGTGCGAGCGGCAGCATGGTGATGGCCCAGAACCAGAGGTTCTGCCCGGTGAAGTGGAACATGTTGCGCAAGAGCTGCAGGTGGAATGACCGGACGGAGATCTGGCGCAACGTGCCTGCACCGCCGCCGACAAGCACCACCAGGCCGATCCCGATGATCGAGCGGTAGAGCATCATCTCGAATGTATCGAGATCGCTGGACAAGGCGCGCGCCGCAACCGCCATCGAGGAGAAGGACGCGACCGAGCCCATCATCCAGAGCGCCGCGCGCAAGAGATCGGTGGGCGCAGGCAGGATCTGGCTTTGCGGCATGAAATACCCCTCCTCGGTGGGCGGAGGCAGGCTTTCCCTCTGCGGGCCGAAAGTCAACCCGTCGGAAACGCCTTGCGGGTCTGCGCGAGCCGGCGTTGCCCGGCTCAGCCATACCTGCGCCGGCCTTTCGACCTGCCGCTGCGCGCCGATCTTGAACATGATTCTCGCAACGTGGCGCACCGGGGTTTGGGCGCAGGCCTGGCATGGTCACGGTCTCCATTCGCGCCATGGTGCTCCAAGGGGGCAGGCCTTCGTTCAGAGAGAGTCCAGAATGTCCTGGACAAGGCCGGCCTTCTGCAGGGGGTGCCAAGCCAAGTGCTGCCTGGTCAGAACGCTGGACGCGGGAACGTCCATTCTCGCGATCCGATCGAGCCAGCCAAAGTGTGTCGCCGATTCCTCTTCCGAAAGCGAGATCGCAGGCACGCCCAGCCGTCTGCCGATCGCTTCGGCAACGTCGCGGACCGCGACACCTTCTTCGCCCACCGCATGGTAGTGTTCGCCGTTTACGCCGTTGTCGAGGACAAGGCGGTATAGCCGGGCAACGTCGAGCCGATGGACTGCCGGCCAGCGGTTTTGCCCGCCGCCCACATAGGCCGAGACACCCTGTCGGCGCGCATGATCCATCAGGTAGGAGGCAAATCCCTGCCGGTTCCGATCGTGGACCTGCGGCATCCTGATGACCGACACGCTGACCCCGCTGTCGATCAGCGCCATGGCCACCTGCTCCGACACGCGCGGCATACCATGGGCGCCGGGCGGCAGAATGTCGGTCTCGGTTGACACCCGTCCCATCAAGGGCGGCAGGCCCGACGTCACGATGAACCGTTTGCCTGTTCCGGCAAGGGCACTGCCCATGGCCTCGATTGCGACCCGGTCCATCTCGCAGTTGTCGGCCATGCGGGAGAAATCATGATCGAAGGCCGTGTGAATGACGGCATCGGCCTGCTGTGAGCCCCGGCGCAAGCTCTCCAGATCGCGTAGATCGCCTTTCAGAACATCGCAACCCGCTTGCCGCAAGAGCTCGGCAGACGGTTCCGACCGCGCAAGTCCCAGGACTTCGTGTCCGTCGTCAAGCAGATTGGGCACGATCGCCGAACCGATGAAGCCGGTCGCGCCGGTCAGAAAAACTCGCATTCCATATCCTTGGAGTTGGTTGCCGTCACGGCTCGGCTTCTTGAGAGCAGCGTCGTCACCAAGGCACGGTTCCATTTTCATCCGAGAAGGTTCCGGTGGGTCCGTCGTCGCCGATCAGGGCAAGCCGCACCGGCTCGCGCGCGCCCTCCTCCACGCTGCGCGTGCCGTTGAAGTTGTTGAGCGCGGTCGAGGTGAAGCCGGGGCAGGCGGCATTGACCTTGATGTTCGTTCCTTCGAGCGCCAGCGCAAGGGCCAGCATCACGGCATGCGCCGCTGCCTTTGACGCGGAGTAATTGCCGAACATCCGCCGATGCGCGTTGGCGGGGTCGGAGTTGAGCGTCAGCGATGCGCCAGAACTGCCGGTGATGACGATACGGCCCGCAGGCGACTCGCGCAGAAGCGGAAGCATCGCTTGCGTCACGGCAATGACGCCGAACACATTGGTCTCGAACACCGTCCGGATCTCGTCAAGAGGCGCGTCAGTCAGCAGGTTCGTCCTGACAGCGTCTGCGAAGTCCTGGTTCGGCTTCGCCCGTGAGATCCCGGCATTGTTCATCAGGATGTCAAGGCGGCCAAACCTGGAGCGGATGAGAGCCGCCGCCTGAGCGATCGAAGCTTCATCCGTGACGTCGAGCTGGATGGCGTGGGCTCCCGCTCCGATGTCCTGCACCGCCTTCTCGCCCTTTTCAAGGACGCGCGCGCCGACAATCACCGTCAGTCCTTTTGCAACCAGGTCCTTCGCTATTTGGAGGCCGATGCCTTGAGTGGCGCCCGTAACGAGAGCAACGCGCTCGTCCGACATGATGGAATCCTTCTTTCTCGCTCGCTTTCCGAGGTCAGGAGAGGTATTAAGCGGAACAATCTTCCGCCTATATACGGAACGGTGTTCCGTTTAGCAAGCGCCTATCGAGGAGTTTCTGAGAGTCATGCCGGGCAGACCGTCGGAACGGACCCTGCGCGCCGATGCGCAGCGCAATATGGAGACACTGGTGCGCACGGCACGGGACGTGTTCGCCACATCCGGTGTCGAGGCACCGATGCGCGAGATCGCCGAAAAGGCAGGTGTCGGCGTCGGGACCATCTATCGCAACTTTCCGCAGCGCTCGGATCTGATTGCAGCAGTGTTTCGCAGTGAGGTTGATGCCTGCGCCGACGCCGCGGCCAGTCTCGCGGCAGCCTTTCCTCCGGGGGAGGCGCTCGATCGCTGGATGCAACGTTATGTCGATTTCATCGTTGCCAAGCGTGGACTTGCTGCCGCCCTGCATTCGGGCGACCCGGCGTTTGAGGCTTTGCCGGCCTATTTCGACAGCCGGTTTGAGCCCGCACTGCAAAGGTTGCTCGACGCGGCCGTCACCGCCGGAGAAATCCGGCCGGATGCAAATCCCTATGATCTCTTGCGCGCCGTTGCGAGCCTGTGCATGCCGTCAAGCAACGGAGATCCTTCTGCCGCTCGCCGGCTCGTGGCACTTCTGGTTGACGGGCTGCGTTATCGCGCGGCCGGTCCGGAGCGCGCCGCAAGTCTCCGACATAAGCCCGATTAGACGCCCAGCAGATCTTCTCAGGCCGCTTACAGGCGCGGGTTTTCAGGAACGCCGCCGGTTCGCCCCGGAAGAATGGCGTCCGATATGATGTCGAAGAGGTGATCCGCACGCGGTACGAGCGGAGGCTGATCGGCAAGCCACGCCAGGGCGCTGATCAGGGCAAAGAGATCGTTTCCGTCCATGTCCTGCCGTGCCAGACCCTTGGCTTGCGCCCGTCGCAGAAGCTCGGCTCCCGCCTGGCGCAGATCGACACATGAGGAATGCAGGGCGGAAGTCTCGTCGGCGATGGCGGCAACCATCGGCGCGATGACGCCCTTGTAGCTGTGCGTCACGGCGATCGCCTCGCGCAGCCAGCGCAACAGAGCCTCGTCGGCTTGGTCCCACTGGGCAAGTTCTCCGGCCTTCAAGGTCAGTTCATCGAAGCGCGTGCGGAGCAGGGCCTCCAGCAAGGCTTCGCGCGTGGGAAAGTGGCGATGCAGCGTCCCGTCGCCAACTCCCGCCTTGCGGGCGATGTCCCGCAGCGACGCATCCCCGCCGTCGCCGGAAAGAAGGTCGCGCGCGACGGCGAGGATATGGTCGTAGTTCTTTCGGGCGTCTGATCTCATGATATCAACTTGACAAATGGAGCGGTGCCCCGTTTAATCGGGGCATCGCTCCACATAATGCGGAGCAGTGCTCCAGCTGTAGCACGCTTGCTTCTAAAGGACAAAGCCATGTCGAATGAAACAATGAAAGCCGTGCGGATTCATGCCTTCGGCGGCCCGGACGTCCTGCAATACGAAGATGCACCGAAGCCGGTGCTGGAGCCGGGCGAGGTTCTGGTTCGCGTCCATGCCATCGGGATCAATCCGCCCGACTGGTACCTGCGCGACGGCTACAGGGCCCTGCCGCCGGAATGGCGGCCGCAGGTGGATTTTCCCCTCGTATTGGGAACGGACATTGCCGGAATCGTGGAGGCGGTTGCCGAGGATGTTCAGGACTTTTCCGTCGGCGACGAAGTCTATTCCATGGTGCGGTTCTTCAGCGTCGGGGAAAGCAAGGCCTATGCGGAATATGTCAGCGTGCCGGCGTCGGAGCTTGCGCTGAAGCCCGCCGGCATCGACCACATCCATGCCGCCGCAGCCCCGATGTCGCTGCTCACCGCCTGGCAGTTCATGGTGGACCTCGGGCACAGCGCGCCGAACCCGCTGCAGCCAAGCCCGCATCAACCGGTCCCGCTTGAGGGCAGGACGGTGCTGGTCAACGGGGCCGCAGGCGGCGTCGGGCACTTCGCGGTGCAGGTGGCCAAGCTGAAGGGCGCGCGGGTCATTGCCGTAGCCTCAGGCGGACATGAGGCCATCCTGCGCGACCTCGGTGCCGACCAGTTCATCGATTACACCAAGACCCCTCCCGAAGACGTCGCCCGGGATCTCGATCTTGTGGTCGATGCGCTGGGTGGTCCGACAACGGGCCGTTTCCTTCGGACCCTGAAGCGGGGAGGAGCCTTGTTCCCCGTCTACCCGCTTGGTTTTGCAGATGCCGAGGACGCCGAACAACGGGGCATCACGGTCTCCACGACCCAGGTCCGTTCCAGCGGCGCTCAACTGACGGAGCTTGCCCGCCTGCTCGGTGATGGAACGATCCGAGTCGTCATCGACAGCATCTATCCGCTTGCCGAGGCACGCCAGGCGCATGAACGGGCCGCCAGGGGCCATATCCGGGGAAAGATCGTGCTGACCGTCGGCAACTGAATAGGGGGATGCCGACATGCTCATTCTCATGGGGTACATCCACATCGATCCGCTTGACGTCGACACTTTCGTCCGCGACCTTCGCACGATCAGTCTCAGCACGAAAGCTGAAGAGGGATGTCTGTTTTATGGCATCACGTTGGATGACAGGCCAACAGGACGCTTTCTGGTCGCAGAGCGCTGGCGGGATCAGCAGGCGCTGACAGCCCATCTTGAAAGGGCGGAGACGATGGCGTTCCTGACAGACTGGGGGGACCGGATGAAAGGCGAGCTTCAAACCTACGAGGTGATAAAGGAAGTGCCCAGATCGGGTTGACCGGACATGGTGGCAATGGACGGCATGATTGTCTTCGGCATGGATCCGGAATTTTCGCGCTTTGGCTATGTGGAATGTGCACGCATGGCTGTGGTTTTTCCACGATGCCCCGGGACAACCGGATCGAAAACATGCCCGCGCTTCCTCGCGGAAGCGCCGTCACGCGGTTTCTGGAGGCCAGTTGCGCAGAATCCCTTTTTGCTCGGCATCTCGGATCAAGAAAGCACCGTCAGGAGTAATGAGGCTCGTGACGGTGCTTTCGTTTTTCCGGTTGATCAATGGGGCCCGTCAGCCAGGCTGCCGGAGGTGATTCATGCCCACCGACAGATGTCGATAGGCATGGGAAAGGGTTGTTTTGTTGCCAGTTGGCTGGATCGTTGTTCAGCGTAAATCGGCGCTGTTCGATGGCCTGGAATCACTCCCACTCGATCGTTCCGGGTGGTTTCGAGGTGATGTCATAGGTGACGCGGTTGATGCCCTTCACCTCGTTGATGATCCGGGTGGCGGTTTCACCCAGGAACTCGTGCGTGAAGGGATAGTAATCGGCGGTCATCCCGTCCACCGAGGTGACGGCACGCAGGGCGCAGGCGTAGTCATAGGTGCGTCCGTCGCCCATCACGCCGACGGTGCGCACCGGCAGCAGCGCCACGAAGGCCTGCCAGATGGCATCGTAAAGCCCGTGCTTGCGGATCTGGTCGATATAGACCGCATCCGCCTTGCGCAGGATCTCCAGCTTCTCGCGCGTGATTTCGCCGGGGCAACGAATGGCGAGGCCCGGCCCCGGGAAGGGGTGGCGGCCGATGAAATGCGCGGGCAGACCAAGTTCGCGCCCCAGCGCGCGCACCTCGTCCTTGAAGAGTTCCCGCAGCGGTTCGACCAGCTTCATGCCCATCTTTTCGGGAAGTCCGCCCACGTTGTGGTGCGACTTGATCGTGACCGACGGCCCGCCCGAAAAGCTGACGCTTTCGATCACGTCGGGGTAAAGCGTGCCCTGGGCGAGGAACTCGGCGCCGCCCACCGATTTGGCGTGCTTCTCGAACACCTCGATGAACAGTCGCCCGATGGTCTTGCGCTTCACCTCCGGGTCCGACACGCCCTCCAGCGCGCCAAGGAAAAGGTCGGCCTCGTCGGCGTGGATCAGGGGGATGTTATAGGTGTCGCGGAACATGGCCACGACTTCCTCGGCCTCGTTCTGGCGCATCAGCCCGTGATCGACGAAGACGCAGGTCAGCTGATCGCCGATTGCCTCGTGGATCAGTACGGCGGCGACCGAACTGTCGACGCCGCCCGAAAGGCCGCAGATCACGCGGGCATCGCCCACCTGTTCGCGGATCTTGCGGATCGCCTCGTCCTTGTAGGCGCCCATCGTCCAGTCGCCGGTGAAGCCGGCGAGCCGCACGAAGTTCTGCAGCAGGACGCGCCCGTTCGGGGTGTGATGCACCTCGGGGTGGAACTGAACGGCGTAGAAATGGCGGCTTTCGTCGCCGACGATCGCAAACGGCGCATTGGGCGAGGTGCCGATCACCTCGAAGCCGGGGGCCAGGGTCGTGACCCGGTCACCGTGGCTCATCCAGACTTCTTCACGCCCGGCCGCGAACAGACCGGCAAAGATCCCGTCGCCACGATGGCCCGAAGCAGGCTCCACAAAGGCCCGGCCGAATTCGCGGTGATGGCCGGATTCCACCTTGCCGCCCAACTGCTCCATCATCACCTGCTGGCCATAGCAGATGCCCAGCACCGGCAGCCCCAGATCGAAAAGGCTTTGCGGCGCCCGCGGGCTTGCGGCCTCGGTCACGCTGGCCGGACCGCCCGACAGGATCACTGCCCGTGCGCCGAAGTCGCGCAGGAAGGCGTCATCGACCTTGTTGAACGGATGGATTTCGCAATAGACGTTCAGCTCTCGCAGGCGGCGCGCGATGAGCTGCGTCACCTGGCTGCCGAAGTCGATGATGAGAAGGCGGTCATGGGCGATCTGTGTCATGGCCGGTCTTTAAGCCCGCGAGCCCTCGCACGCAATAGGGATTAGGCCGCTCCGGGCGTCACGAATGATCGGCCAGGCGGCGTCCGCTAGATGAGGCCGGCGGCAGCGATGACCGGGCGGGGCAGAAGCCGCGCTTCTCCAAGAATGGCAATCATCACAAGAACATGTCGCGCGACATTGTAACAGGCGTCACCGCTGGTGCGGATCTGGTTCAGGCGCGCCTCTTCGTGCAGCAGAAGGTCCAGTGCCCGCGCCGGGGCGGGCAGCGCGGCCATGCGCAGCAGCTTGCGCAGGTCGCGGTCGCGCCGATACTCGGTCATTCCCGCCCGCGCCGCCCGGATCAGCAGCCGGGGACGCCTCAGCGACTGCAGCGTGTCCAGGACATCGGTTCCGTCGAAGGCAGTTGTTCCAAGTTGGCTCATGTCATCCTCACGCTTTGACTGTTGCTGGTCAGGATGACTCAACCCAAGCGGGTGTTGCATTTTGCGGTGAGTTAGCGCGCGCTCCTTTCAGAAGAGTTTAGGAATTACCCCCAATTATCGGGAACTGTTCGATTATTAACCGGCAGGTAAGGTTTGCTGCGATTGGTTGTTAACCAACTTCGGCACCGAGTCCGCTGGAAGGAGGCAGTAGCAGAACCCATGGCAACGGCACAACGAACCCACGCTCCCTTACCCGGATGGCTGCCGGATGCTGTCCGCCTGTACCTGTCGCATACCGAGGACGGGCTTTCGCTGCGGGCGCTGGCCCGACGCGAGGGGTGCCATGCCTCGACCGTGATGCGCCAGGTGCGCCGCTTTGAAAACCGTCGCGACGACCCTCTGGTCGACGAGGCGCTTGCCCGCCTGGGGCGCGCGCGTGCCGCAGGCAAGACGATCCCGAACAACAAGGACATCCCGCCCATGACCGCAGCCTTCCGCCCCGAACAGCACGTTTCCGATGATGTCACCCTTGCCCAGGAGGCGCGTCGGGTCTTGCGCCGGCTGTGCGAGCCGGGCGCGGTTCTGGCCATTGCACCGAACATGGACAAGGCGGCCGTGCTGCGGGAAATGCCGGACGGAGTGACGGCGCGCATTGCGGTTGTCCCCCGTGCCACCGCCGAGGCTTTCGCGCTGAAGGACTGGATCACCTGCCGCAGCACGGGCCGGGTTGCGACCTACGAGATCACGGCGGCGGGCCGGGCGGAACTGCGCCGGTTGCTCGCGCAGGAGCCGGCGGCGGGATGCGCCGAGGCGGCGATGCCCTTTGCAGATCAGCACCGCGTCTGGGAGGAAAAGCTGGTTCAGGAGCGGCCGGGCGAGGCACCGCGCCGCATCCGCTACAACCTTGCGGAAAGCCCGGTGGCGGTGTTGGCGCGTCGGCGCGACAAGGACGGCGTGCCCTTCCTCACGCCGGATCTGGTGGCAGCGGGCGAAAGGCTGCGCGAGGATTTCGAACTTGCGCAGATGGGGCCGCGCGTGGCGCAGAACTGGGACCGGTTCCTGACCGGGGGCGACAGGGGCGGGTTCCAGCCCGGATCGGGGCCGGCGCAGGGGCCTCGTGCTGCCCGCGACCGGGTGGCCGCTGCGCTGCGTGATCTGGGGCCGGGCCTGGGGGACATGGTCCTGCGCTGCTGCTGCTATCTCGAAGGGCTGGAACAGGCGGAACGGCGGCTGGGCTGGTCGGCGCGGTCGGGCAAGATCGTGCTGCGGATCGCGCTGCAGCGCCTGCGCCGCCACTACGAGGAAAACGGCGGCCTTGCCGCACCGCTGATTGGCTGACGCGGCTTCAATAAGAACGGCCCGCCAGAGGATCTGGCGGGCCGTTTCATTGCAACCGCGCAGTTACTCGGCGGCGGCAAGCGATCCGTTCAGGGTTGCGCGTGCGGCGCGAACGCCATCGGCAAAAACGGGCGTGACCAATGCATAGTGGCCCAGCATCCGCTCGATGATCTCGTCCGGCACGCCCTGCATGGCTTCGGCGATGTTCTGATAGAGGCGCTGACGCTGTTCCTCGTTCATCACCTTGTCATGAAGCGCCCGCGGCTGGCTGTAGTCGTCATTGCCTTCGCGGTGGTTGTAGCGGGCCGCATCACCGGAAATCCGCAGCGGCGGCTCGGCGACGCTCGGATCCTCCTTGGCCGAATCGGCGAACGAGTTCGGCTCGTAATAGGCATCGAGATGCCCGGTCCGCTGGCCGAAGAAGTTCATGTTCCCGTCCTTGTGGTAGTGATGAACCGGGCAGCGCGGGGCGTTGACGGGCAGGGCCTCGTAATGGGTGCCCAGGCGATAGCGGTGCGCATCGGCATAGCTGAACACGCGGGCCTGCAGCATCTTGTCGGGCGAGAAGCCGACACCGGGCACCTTGTTCGACGGGCTGAAGGCGGCCTGCTCGATCTCGGCGAAGTAGTTTTCGGGGTTGCGGTTCAGCTCCATGATGCCGACCTCGATCAGCGGGTAGTCGCTGTGCGGCCAGATCTTGGTCAGGTCGAACGGGTTGTAGGGCGTCTTTTCGGCGTCCAGTTCCGGCATGATCTGCACGCAGAGCTTCCATTTGGGGAAGTCGCCCTTCTCGATCGCGCCGAACAGGGCTTCCTGGTAGCCCTCGCGGGTGCGGCCGATGATTTCTTCGGCCTCGCGGTTGGTGTAGTGGGCGTGGCCCTGCAGGGTCTTGAAGTGGAACTTGACCCAGAACCGCTCGCCATCCTTGTTCCAGAAGGAATAGGTATGGCTGCCATAGCCGTTCATGTGCATGGGCGTCTGCGGCAGGCCGCGGTCCGACATCAGGATCATCACCTGGTGGATGGCTTCCGGGCTGAGGCTCCAGAAGTCCCACATCGCGGTGGCGGAACGCAGGTTGGTCTTGGGGTGGCGCTTCTGCGTGTGGATGAAATCGGGGAACTTGTAGGCATCGCGCACGAAGAAGACCGGGGTGTTGTTCCCCACCACATCCCAGTTGCCTTCGTCGGTGTAGAACTTCACCGAAAAGCCGCGCACATCGCGTTCATGGTCGGCGGCGCCCAGTTCGCCCGCAACGGTCGAGAAGCGCGCGACCAGTTCGGTCTTCTTGCCGACCTCGGCGAAGATGCTGGCGCGGGTATATTTCGTGATGTCGTTGGTGACGGTAAAGGTGCCATAGGCGCCCCAGCCCTTGGCGTGCACGACGCGCTCGGGGATCCGCTCGCGGTTCTGGTGGGCGAGCTTCTCGAGAAGCTGGTAATCCTCGAGCAGCACCGGGCCGCGGGGGCCTGCGGTCAGGCTGTTCTGGTTGTCGGCGATCGGCGCGCCGGCGGTTGTGGTCAGTCGCTTGGTCACGGGGTAACCCTCCTTGCTTGTTCTTGTTCCGAATCCGGCGTGACTATGCCCCTGCTTTAGAATAAATATAAATCGTATTTTCTTACGGGAACGATAAGTTGGTCTTATGAGGGTGACGCTCAAGCAACTGGCCTATTTTCAGGCACTGGCCGAGGAAGGCAACTTTGGTCGTGCTGCCGCACGGATGCATGTGACGCAGCCGGCGCTGTCGATGCAGATCAAGGAACTGGAGCTGACCCTGAATGCAAACCTGGTCGAGCGGCGTCCGCGCGACATCCGGCTGACCCGCGTGGGGCGGGAAGTTCTGGCGCGCGCCGGCCGCATCCTGTCGGAAACCCACGAACTCGAAGCCGCCGCACGGCGGCAGGGGCTTCTCGGGCGGCTGAACCTGGGTGTGATCCCCACGGTCGCGCCCTATCTTCTGCCGCTGGTACTGACGGGGCTGCGGGGCGCGGATCTGACCCGTGACCTGCGCGTGCGCGAAGCCCAGACGGGCCAGTTGCTTGCGGCGTTGGATGCGGGCCAACTTGACGCGGTGATCATCGCGCGCCCTGCGGATGCGCCCGACCGCACGATCCTGCCGCTGTTTCAGGACCGGTTCCTGCTTGCCGGGTCGGCCACGCGTCTGCGCGGGCTTGCGGGGGTGAGCGAGCATCTGCGCCCTGTGACGCTTGATCCCGAACAGCTGTTGCTGCTGGACGAAGGGCATTGCCTTGCCGATCAGGCGCTTGAGGTCTGCGCGCTGGATCGCCGGCAGACGCGGATCGATCTTGGCGCCTCGTCGCTGTCGACGCTGTGCGGGCTGGTTGCCCAGGGCTTCGGCCTGACCTTCCTGCCCGAAATCGCCCTGCGCTCGGAAGAGGCGGCGGCGCCCGAAATGCGGGTTCTGCGCTTTGCTGCGCCCGAGCCCGCCCGTGAGATCGTCATCGTGCGCCGCGCGGCCACCACCGACGACGGCTGGTTCGCGGCATTGGCCGAGGTGGTGCGAACCGCCGCCGCCGAACTGCTGGACCATGCGCAGAGGGTCTGCCCGCCCCCCGCCTGAGCGATGTTGCCCTTCCGCATCGAAGGGCTTATGGTCAGTGACAGCCCGCAACCATGGGGGAAAACCCTTGCGCGATCTCAAGATACCCGACCAGCGCCACCCGGAAAAGGCGCATCGCCCGGTCAGCGAACAGCCCAAGAAGCCGTCCTGGATTCGCGTCAAGGCGCCGGTATCCGAGGGTTACAAGAAGACGCGCGACATCATGCGCGAAAACCGCCTTGTCACCGTCTGCGAAGAGGCTGGCTGCCCGAATGTCGGCGAATGCTGGGGCCAGGGTCACGCCACCATGATGATCATGGGCGAGATCTGCACCCGTGGCTGCACCTTCTGCAACGTGGCCACCGGCAAGCCGCAGACGCTTGATGCCTTCGAGCCGGGGCGCGTGGCCCATGCGGTGGCAAAGCTGGGGCTGAACCACGTCGTTGTGACCTCGGTGGACCGTGATGACCTTGAAGATGGCGGGGCAGAGCATTTTGCCCAGACGATCCGTGCCATCCGCCACCGGTCGCCCGACACGACGATCGAGGTGCTGACGCCGGACTTCCTCAAATGCGATCCCGCCGTGCTGGAAATCGTGGTGGCGGCGCGGCCGGATGTGTTCAACCACAATCTCGAAACCGTTCCCGGGCTTTACCCCGAGGTGCGGCCGGGTGCGCGCTATTTCCATTCACTGCGCCTCTTGCAACGCGTGAAAGAGCTTGATCCCACCATGTTCACCAAATCCGGCATCATGGTCGGCCTTGGCGAGGACAGGCAGTCGGTGCTGCAGGTGATGGATGACATGCGCGCCGCCGATGTCGATTTTCTGACCATTGGCCAGTATCTGCAACCGACGCCACGCCATCACCGGGTCGATCGTTTTGTTACCCCCGAGGAATTCAAGGGCTACGAACGCGCTGCTTATGGCAAGGGATTCCTGATGGTGTCGGCCACGCCCCTGACGCGGTCGAGCTATCATGCCGGTGACGATTTCGCCCGGCTTCGCGCGGCGCGGCTGGCGAAGCTCGGCACCGCCTGAGGCCGGGGGCGGCAGGCCGCGATCGCCCGGCTTTCGCAGACGGGCGTCACACCATCGTTGTCATCGGCGGAGACCAACCGGCGGCTGTGCTTTGCGGTGACGCCGCCTGGACAGGGTGCAGGTCCGGTTGGCTGCGGCGCCAACGGGTGCCCGGGAACTCTCGGCGCCGTCAATGGGATCGCTCGCAGCCCTGAGGCATCGCGGCATGGGCCGGGGCACCAGGGGCGCGAAGGGCAACGTCCGGGCCCCGTGGGATCTTCCTCGGGTCGGGAGCATTGCTGCCGCAGAACCGGCGCTTCCGGCACTGCTGCACACAGTCCGTTCTTGGGTCGCGCGCGACCCTGACGTTGGCGCGTGCCTTTGACGGGGAGCCAGGGAAACCGGCGCTGGCGGGCACACAAGGCGCCGGGACGCTGCGCAGGCGCTCACCTCACTGCACCGGCCTCACCTTCTGCAGATAGGCCGCGATGGCCGCGCGATCGCTTTCGGGAAGCCGCGCGAGGTTGTGGATCACATCGGTCATGCTGCCTCCGGCGCTGTCGAAATCCGGGGTGAGCCCATAGGTGAAATAGGCCACAAGGTCTTCCTCGGACCACCGCAGCAGGGCGGGGCTGATGTTCGGGATGCGCCCCTCGCCCGAAGGATTGGGGGCGCCTGCGAACCAGCGGCTCCGATCAAGTCCGCCCAGCGCGGTGCGTGGCGTGTGGCATTCGCCGCAATGGGCCAGCCCCTCGGCCAGATAGCGGCCGCGCTTCTCCTGGGGCGACAGCGCGTCGGTGACGACCCAGCCTTCATCATGGGCCACAAATCGCTTCCAGAGTCCGATGCCGGGGCGGAAGGCGAAGGGCATGGCAAGATCATGCCCCTCGTTCGGGCGATTGCTGGCGGGCAATGTGGCCATGAAGGCATGCAGATCGACCAGATCCTGCGGCGTCATGCGCGCATAGCTGGCATAGGGGAAGGCGGGGTAATAGTGCCGGCCGTCCGGTGCGACCCCGCGCAGAACCGCATTGCCCAGATCCTGCACTGTCCAGCCGCCGATCCCGTAGACCGGGTCCGACGATATGTTGGGCGCCACGAAGGTTCCGAAATCCGAAACGAACTGACGCCCTCCGGTCAGGATCAGCCGCGCGTCGCCCTCGGCGCCTTCTTCCGCGTGGCAGGAGGCGCAGCCCGAGGCCCAGAAGACAGTCTCGCCCCGCGCCGCGTCGCCGGTCAGGCCTGCGAAGTGATCATCGGGCAGGGGCACCGGGCGGGCGACCCAAAGCGCGGTGGCGCCAAGGATCAGCCCCAGAACGATCAGCGCCTGGATCAGCCGCAGCAGCCGCCACGGCCGCCGTTTGCGTTTGAAATCCACGCGGAATTACTCCGGCGCGCGGAAGGGCCGGTGACAGGCGCCACAGGCGCCCGAGAGGTTGCCGATCTCGCCCTGCAGCGCGGCAAGGTCGCGGCCGGCGGCGGCCTCCATCTGCCCGGCCGCCAGGCGCAGGCCCTCGAACCGCGCCGCGAAGTCTTCGGGATTCTCCCAGATCGCGGGAAGCGCGCGCGTTCCGGCAAGGTTGGCGCTGTCGGTCCCTTCGGGCCACAGCCCCGATTGATCGCGCGCCGCGACCTCCGAGATCGCCCGCGCGGCCTGGTCGGCGGCCCCGGCATCGTAGGGGGCCGTGCCGCGCGCCATGTTGCCCAGCACCGCAAGATGATCCTGAAGTTCCTTGAACTGCGCCTTGCGGGCTACAACCTCGGGTGGCAGATCCTGCGCGGCAACCGGGCCGGCCAGGGCAAGGGCGGCAAACAGGGACAGGCTGCAAAGGCACTTCATGGCACTTCCTTTCTGGCGCTTTCGGGCCCGGTGAGGGCGGGAACACGGGGAAACGCTAGCACCTCGGGCGCTGAAGGGCAAACCCGGGGGCGGATCTCTGCTGCTTCACAAACCCGTCACCGCCGCCATCGCCGGTTGTGGCGCCGCACCGGGCAGCCGCGCTCAGGGCGTGAACCGCCGCGCGCCGCCGCTGGGGTTCGGCACGGTCAGCCATTCGGGCCAGCCCCAGATCAGTTCCAGCCCCGCGATGAACAGACAGAAGGCGATGATGCCCAGCACCAGCTTCACCCGCTTGGCCGAGGGCGGGTTCCGGGCCCAGCGCGCGGCGCGCAGAAGCCAGATCAGGTTCATTCCAGAAACCTTACCTTGCCGATGAAGGGCAGGTTGCGGTTGCGCTGGGCAAAGTCGATGCCATAGCCCACGACGAATTCATCGGGGATGGTAAAGCCGGTCCAGGTGGCGCGCATGTCCACCTCGCGCCGCGACGGCTTGTCCAGCAGGGCGCAGACCTCAAGGCGCGCCGGCTCGCGGCTTTGCAACAGCGCCACCACATGCTTGAGCGTGAAGCCGGTATCCACGATATCCTCGACCACCAGCACATCGCGGCCGGCGATTTCGCCGCGCAGGTCTTTCAGGATCCGGACCTCGCGGCTGGAACTCATCGCGTCGCCATAGCTCGAGGCTTCGAGGAAATCGACCTCGACCGGCAGGTCAAGTTCGCGCACCAGATCGGCGATGAACACGAACGACCCCCGCAGAAGCCCCACGACGACCAGCTTGTCGGTGCCGCTGAAATGCGCCGTGATCTCGGCTGCCAGTGCCTCGACCCGCGCCGCAATCGCCTTGGCCGAGATCATCTGATCTATGACATAAGGTCTCGTTGACATATCCGCCCCTTGATTTCGCAGCCGCATCATACGAGAACGCGGGCCACCTTGAACAGTCCCGGGGGCCTCATGCCGACCCATACCGAAAAGCGCAAGCTGCCCTATTCCGCGCAAGAGATGTACGACCTGGTGGCGGATGTCGCGCGCTATCCGCAGTTTCTGCCCTGGAACTCGGCGGCGCGGATCCGGTCGCGGACGCCGATCGAGGGTGGAGAGGTGATGGAGGCCGACCTAGTCATCTCGTTCAAGGTGTTCCGCGAACGTTTCGGCAGCCGCGTCACCCTTTGGCCCGGGCGCAAGCGAATCGACACCGAATATCTGGACGGGCCGTTCAAATACATGAAGAGCCATTGGCAGTTCGCCGATATCGAGGGCGGCTGCGAAGTGGAGTTCTTCGTGGATTTCGAATTTCGCAATGCCATCCTTCAGGGCATTATCGGCGTTGTCTTCAACGATGCGATGCAGCGGATCGTGCGCGCCTTCGAGCGTCGCGCGGTGGCACTTTACGGCGCCCGCCCGCCCCTGGCCTGACCGTCATCGAGGGCGCCGGCAAGAAGGGTCAGCGCCTCCTGGCAGGCAGCCTGCCGCACCAGCGCGCGACCCCTTGCGCCGTATTCCACGGTCAATGTCCGGGTCGGGCCGTCGTGGCGGGCAAGGCCAAAGCAGACGCGGCCTTCGGGTTTGTGCTCCGACCCGCCCGGCCCGGCGATGCCGGTGATCGACACGGCAAGATCGGCCTGCGAATGGCGCAGCGCGCCCTCGGCCATTTCCCGTGCCACCTCTTCGGACACTGCGCCATGGGCGGCAAGCGTTGCACTGGCCACGCCCAGAAGCTCCTGCTTGGCGGCGTTGGAATAGGTGACAAAGCCGCGCTCGAACACGTCGGAAGATCCCGGCACTTCGGTCAGCGCGGCGGAGACCATTCCGCCGGTGCAGCTTTCGGCCGTTGCGATACGCAGCCCAAGGCTGCGCGCGCGGTCCAGAAGCGCCGCCACCGTCATCGCATCAGCACCCCATGCGACAGAAGCGCCGCGGCCATGACCACAAGCGCCGCAAGCATGCCCGCGATCACGTCGTCCAGCATCACCCCCATCGGCCCCTTGCGGCGGTCCGCCCAGCCGACGGGGCCGGGTTTCCAGATGTCGAACAGCCGGAACATGACAAAGGCGCCGATCCAGCCGGGATAGGGAAAGATCCACGGGTCGGCGCCGATATGCCACATTCCGAACGACAGCGGCCACAGCGCGATCCATTGGCCGACAACCTCATCCACCACGATCTCGGACGGGTCGTGATCGGCCTTGCCCCGGGTCTCGCGTTCGGTGGCCCACCAGCCGAGACCGAACAGCCCGACCGTTGCGAGGGCAAGCAGCGGAAACCCGCCCGCGACATGCAGCAGATAGGCCAGGGCGATCGCCGCGGCCGATCCCCATGTGCCGGGCCCGGGCCGCAGATAGCCGATGCCGAACAGGGTGGCGATCAGGCGGCTCATGCCGATACCAGGGTGGCGGTGGCGATGGCGGCGATGCCTTCCTCGCGCCCGGTAAAGCCAAGGCGTTCGCTGGTCGTTGCCTTGACGCTGACCCGGTCGATGCCAATCCCGAGGATCGCCGCCAGTGCGGCGCGCATCGCCTCGGCATGGGGGCCGACCTTGGGCTGTTCGCAGATCAGGGTGACATCGGCATTGGCGATGCGAAAGCCGCGCGCCGCCGCGCGCCCCGCGGCATGGCGCAGGAAGATGTGGCTTTCGGCGCCTTTCCACTGCGGATCGCTGGGCGGGAAATGCTGACCGATATCGCCTTCGGCCAGGGCGCCATAGATCGCATCGGTCAGGGCATGCATCCCCACATCGGCGTCCGAATGGCCCTGAAGCCCGCGCGGATGCGGCACCTTCACCCCGCACAGCCATACGCCGTCGCCGGGGCCGAAGCGGTGCACGTCAAACCCGTTGCCCAGCCGGATATCCATCGCATGCTCCTTCACCAGTCGCGCCGCCCGCGCGAAATCGGCGGGCAGCGTGATCTTGAGATTGTCTTCCTCGCCCTCGACGATCGTCACGTCAAGCCCCGCGGCCCGGGCGATGGCCACATCATCGGCGGCCTCGCCCGGATGGGCGCGATAGGCCGCAAGGATCGCATCGAAATGAAAGCCCTGCGGCGTCTGCGCCCGCCAGAGCCCGTCACGCGGCACGACCCCTGCCACGCGGCCCTCCTCGCCACGCCAGAGCGCATCGGTCACCGGCACGGCCGGGGCAGCGGCTGGGCCGTTTTCAAGTGCCGCGCGCACGCGGCCGACCACGCGGGCGGAAACAAGCGGACGGGCGCCATCATGGATCAGCACATGGCAGGGCGGATCGGACACCAGCGACTCGAGCGCATTGCGCACCGACTGGCTGCGCGTGGCTCCGCCTGGGACGATCTGCACCCCCTCGGCAAGGCCGGCGGCACGGGCGCGATCCTCGGGGTGCAGGACCAGAACGATCCGTCCGACACCGGCGCGCCGAAAGGCCGCAATGCTGTGGGCGACCACCGGCTGGCCGGCAAGCTCCTGCCACTGCTTGGGAATCTCTCCTCCGGCGCGGGTGCCGCGGCCTGCGGCAAGAATGATGGCGGTGACGGTCATGGGCTGTCCTCTGGCGCCCGATCTGTCTAGAAGATGCGAATGTCAGAGACAATGCTGCCGCAAAGATCACAGGGAGCGCCCAAATTTTGAGCAGGCGCGGTTTTCGCACGCGATCCTGCGATGAGCGGCGTTGCCAATCCCGAGGGAACAGCCTACCCACTGAGGCAAGCGCACAAGGATTAATCAGTTGTCCATTAAGCTGGCAGAGATGACGCTGACGCCGCCGGTTTTTCTGGCGCCCCTCGCGGGAATCACCGATCTGCCGTTCCGCACCCTGGTGGCGGGGTTCGGGGCGGGGCTGGTGGTGTCGGAAATGGTCGCAAGCCAGGAATTGGTGACGGCCCGGCCTTCAGCCAAGGCGCGGGCCCGGCTCGAGCTTGGTCTTGGCTGCGCGCGCACCGCCGTGCAGCTTGCCGGGCGCGAACCGCACTGGATGGCCGAGGCCGCGCGGATGGCCGAGGCGCAGGGGGCCCGGCTCATCGACATCAACATGGGCTGCCCGGCCAAGAAGGTGGTGAACGGCTATTCCGGATCGGCGCTTCTGCGTGATCTTGACCATGCGCTGCGGCTGATCGATGCGGTGGTGGGCGCGGTGAAGGTGCCGGTGACACTCAAGACCCGGCTTGGCTGGGACGACGATCTGATGAACGCGCCCGACCTTGCCGTCCGGGCCGAGGCCGCCGGCGCGCAGATGATCACCATCCACGGCCGCACTCGCTGCCAGTTCTACAAGGGTCGCGCCGACTGGGCCGCGATCCGCCGGGTGAAAGAGGCCGTGAAGATCCCGGTTGTGGCGAATGGCGATATCACCGACAGCCGCGCCGCCGGCCGGGCGCTGGCGCTTTCGGGGGCGGATGGCGTGATGATCGGGCGTGGCGCGCAGGGGCGGCCCTGGCTTCTGGCGCAGGTGGGGGCGGATCTTTTCAGCTCAGCCCGTCCGCAGGTGCCGGAAGGCGCGGCGCTTGGCGATCTTGTCGCCGGGCATTACGAGGCGATGCTGTCCTTCTATGGTGCCGATCTGGGCCTTCGCACCGCGCGCAAGCATCTGGGCTGGTATTGCGATGCGGCCGGAACGGCGTCGGCCCTGCGGCAGGAGTTGCTGACCCTGGCCGATCCCGCGGCGGTGCTGCGCCGCCTGCCATGTGCCTTTGACGAAAGGCTTGCGGCATGAACGCGGTGCCGATCCCTGGCGTCATCTGGACATCGCTGCCGATCCCGGCCTTCCTGATCGACGGCGATGACCGGCTGTTCGAGATCAATCCCGCGGCCGAGCTGTTCCTGAACGCCTCGTCGCGCACCCTTGCGGGGCAGCCGGCCTTCGACCGGATTCTGGTGGATGCGCAAATGACCGAGGCGGTGGCGCGGGTGCGCATCAACCAGTCGGCGCTGTTCATCAACGATGTCGATGTCGGAACTTTCGAAAAGGCCCCGGTGCTGTGCAACATCCAGATCGCCCCGATCAGCGATTCCCCGCGCAACGTGCTGCTGTTGATCACGCCGCGCGAAATTGCGGGGCGGTTGGGCCGGGCCTCATCCGTCAAGTCGGCGGCAAAATCGGCGATCGGCATGGCCGAGATGCTCGCCCATGAAATCAAGAACCCGCTGGCCGGCATTTCGGGCGCCGCACAGCTTCTGTCGATGGGCCTTTCCAGCAGCGACCGGGAACTGACCGACCTGATCGTCGAGGAAACGCGGCGGATCGTGAAGCTGTTGGAGCAGGTCGAGCAGTTCGGCAACCTGCGCCCGCCGGATTGCCGCGCGGTCAACATCCACGACATGCTGGACCGGGCGCGCCGCTCGGCCCGGATGGGGTTTGCGGCGCGTATGCAGATCGTCGAGGATTACGATCCCTCGCTGCCGCCGACCTGGGCCGATGCCGATCAGTTGCTGCAGGTGTTTCTCAACCTGCTCAAGAACGCCTCCGAGGCCGCCGGCCCCGAGGGGGGCACGATCCGGCTGCGCACCTTCTACGACATCTCGCTGCGGATGCGGCAGAAGGACGGCACCGGGCGCGCCCTGCCGCTGACGGTCGAGATCATCGACGACGGCCCGGGCATCCCGCCGGAAATCGCGGCCAACATCTTCGAACCTTTCGTTTCCGGGCGCGAAAATGGCACGGGGCTGGGCCTCGCGCTGGTGTCCAAGATCATTTCCGACCACGACGGATGGATCGCGGTGGATTCGGTGCCCGGGCGCACCGTCTTCCGCGTCTCCTTGCCGCTGGTGCCCAAAGAGAAGGAGTCTGAGTGATGGACGGAACGGTACTTGTCGCTGATGACGACCGCACGATCCGTACGGTGCTGACGCAGGCCCTGACGCGCGCCGGTTGCAAGGTGCACGCCACCTCAAGCCTGATGACGCTGATGCGCTGGGTGGAAGAGGGCAAGGGCGACCTGGTGATTTCCGACGTCATCATGCCCGATGGCAACGGGCTGGAAATGCTGCCGAAGATCAGCGATGTGCGCCCGGGCCTGCCGGTGATCGTGATCTCGGCGCAGAACACGATCATGACCGCGATCCAGGCCGCCGAGGCCGAGGCCTATGACTATCTGCCCAAGCCCTTCGATCTGCCGGATCTGATGAAGCGGGCCGCGCGGGCGCTTGAAACCAAGCGCCGCGCCGCGCCGCGCAAGACCGAGATGCGCGAAGCCGGCGATGACCTGCCGCTGGTGGGGCGGACGGCGGCGATGCAGGCGCTCTATCGGCTGGTGGCGCGGGTGATGAATACCGATATCCCCGTGCTGGTCACCGGCGAAAGCGGCACCGGGAAATCGCTGATCGCCCGCGCGATCCACGATTTTTCCGACCGGCGCAGCCTGCCCTTCGTGGTGGCAGCGGCGGCGGATCTGGCGGGGGCTGACGGTCCGGCGCAGCTGCTGGCCAAGGCCCGGGGCGGGAGCCTGGTGTTCGACGAGGTCGCCGATTACGACGAAGAGGCACAGGCCCGGATCGTGCGGATGCTGGACACGATGGGCGACAACGCGCCGCGGATCATGGCGACCTCGCAGGCCGATCTGATGCGGCGGATGGAGGCGGGGCAGTTCCGCCAGGATCTGTTCTACCGGCTGGGCGGGGTGGCGATCACCGTGCCTTCGCTGCGCGAACGGGTCGATGACATTCCGCTGCTGGCCGAGCATTTCCTGGCCCGGGCCGAACGCGACACTGGGACGCTGCGCCGGTTTGCACCCGCGGCAATGGATCTCATCCGCGCCTACAGCTGGCCGGGGAACGTGCGGCAGCTTGAAAACACCATCCGCCGTCTGGTCGTGACCAGCCCGGAAGAGGAAATCACCCGTCCCGAGGTCGAGGCCGTTCTGGGCAACCAGCCGGCAATGGAGCCCCTGCGCGGCGGCGGCGAGGGCGAAAAGCTCTCGGCCTCGGTGGCGCGGCATCTCAAGCGGTATTTCGATCTGCACGGCGGGCAGTTGCCGCCCCCGGGCCTCTATACCCGGATCCTGCGCGAGGTAGAGCTTCCGCTGATCGAGATCGCGCTGGATGCCACCGCCGGCAATCAGGCCAAATGCGCCGATCTGCTTGGCATCAACCGCAATACGCTGCGCAAGAAGATTACCGACCTCGATATTCGCGTGACACGCCGCCGCAAGTTGATGTAAAACCGCAACATAAGGCGTGGCAAATCGGCGTCAGCCGGTTGAGGATCACCCGATATGGCGGTCGGTCGCGACAGCGACCCAATACTGAGGGCAGTGCCGGTGCAACGGGCCGGACGAAGTGCGACATGGGAACGGCTGGCGCGGCTTCGGCGGCAGCGGCGCGTCCAGAACACGGTGACCCTTGGAGTCGTGCTTCTGGGGCCGGTTCTGGCATTGACCACGCTGATGGCGCTGGGTCCGTTCGGGCAGGGCGTGTCCTCTCCGGCGTTGCGGATGATCATCCTGGCCGACCTGATCTATGCGCTGCTGGTGGCGGCGCTGGTCATGGCGCGCGTGGCACGGATGATCGCGGATCGGCGCAGCCGCTCGGCAGGATCGCGTCTGCACCTGCGGCTGACCGGCGTCTTTGCCAGCGTGGCCCTTGTGCCGACCGTGCTTGTGGCGATCTTTGCCGGGCTGACCATCAATGTCGGGCTCGAGGGGTGGTTTTCGGACCGGGTGCGGCAGGTGGTGGGCAATTCGCTTGCCGCGGCCCAGGCCTATGAGGGCGAACACCGGCGCGATCTGACGCAGGATACCTATGCGTTGGCGGGATATCTGAACGTCGCGCAGCGCACCACCAGCTTCCTGTCTGATGGCGATCTGCGTCAACTGCTGACCCAGGGGCAGACGCAGATCCAGCGCGGCCTGCGCGAGGCCTTCGTGATCGACGGTGCCGGCGAGATCCGCGCCCGCGGCGAACGCTCTTATCTGTTCGGATATGAACGCCCCGGTCAGGACGATATCGCCCGCGCCGATGCGGGCGAACTGGTCATCATCGACGACTGGGACGCAAGCGAGTTCCGGGCGCTGCTGAAGCTGGGCGAATTCGTGGACCGCTATCTTTTCGTGTCCCGCACGGTCGATGGTTCGATCCTCAGCCTGCTGGACGAAACCCAGGAAACCGTGCGGCTTTATCAGCAGCTTGAACGCGAACGCGGCCGGCTCGTGTTCGAATTCGGCCTGCTGTATCTGGGTTTCGCCGTGATCCTGATCCTTGCCGCGGTCTGGCTGGGGCTCTGGTTTGCGGAACGGCTGGCCCGTCCGGTGGGCCGCCTTGCCGCCGCGGCCGAGCGGGTGGGCGAAGGCGACCTGAACCAGCGGGTGATCGAGGAAAAGGGCGATGATGAAATTGCCACCTTGGGCCGGGTGTTCAACCAGATGACGCGGCAGCTTGCCCGCCAGCGCGAGGCGCTGCTGGAAAACACCCGTCAGATCGAGGGGCGCCGGCGGCTGTTCGATTCCGTCCTGTCCTCGGTCACGGCGGGGGTGATCGGGCTGGATGCGGCGGGGCGGATCGAATTCGTCAACCGCTCGGCCTTGCGGATCCTCGATCTTGCCGACGCGGCCGAGGGGCGGTTGCTGGCCGAAGCGGTCCCCGAATTCGCGCCGCTGTTCCAGAGACTGACCGAAAGCGGGGCAGCCGCAGCACAGGAAGAACTGCGCCTTGCACGCAGCGGGCGGCTTGAGAACCTGCTGGTGCGCATGGCGGAACGGCGCGGCAACGGCACAGGCCCCGAAGGCTATGTGATTGCCTTTGACGACGTTACCGATCTGGTCAGTGCGCAGCGCATGGCCGCCTGGGGGGATGTTGCGCGCCGCATCGCCCATGAGATCAAGAACCCGCTGACGCCGATCCAGCTGTCGGCCGAACGGATCAAGCGCAAGTTCCGCGGCCAGCTGGGCGATCAGGCCGCCGATCTGGAGCAGTATACCGATGTCATCATCCGCCAGACCAACGATCTGCGGCGGATCGTGGACGAATTCTCCAAATTCGCGCGGATGCCTGAACCCGACCGGCGCAGCCACGACATCGTGCGGCTGGTGCGTGACGCGGTGGTCCTGCAGGAGGGCGCGCTGGGCGCGGCGCGGCTGACGGCAAGCCTGCCGGCCGATCCGGTGGTGGTGGACGTGGATGGCACCATGATGTCGCAGGCGCTGACCAATCTGATCAAGAACGCGGGCGAGGCGATCGAAAGCCTTTATGAGCAGGGCGCGCCTGCAGGCCATCAGCCGGAGGTGCGCGTCACCTTCAAGGAGGACGAGGATCATCTGCTGATCCAGGTCTGCGACAACGGGATCGGCCTGCCGGAAGATCGTGCCCGGCTGTTCGAGCCCTATGTGACGACGCGCGAAAAGGGCACGGGGCTCGGGCTCGCCATCGTGCGCAAGATCATCGAGGAACACGGCGGCACATTGCAGCTGCTGGATGCGCCGATCTATGGCGGCAGCGACCGGCCCGGGGCAATGGCCGAGATCCGCCTGCCGCGGCTGCGCCGGGACCGGCGCGACAGGAATATGACGAACACGGTTTAGAGGTGAGGCATGGGTGACATTCTGATTGTGGATGACGAACGCGACATTCGCGAGCTTATCGGCGATATCCTGCGCGACGAAGGCTATGCCACCCGGCTTGCCGCGAATTCCGACGAATGCATGGCGGCCATCAACGCCGAGGCACCGGCGCTGATGGTGCTGGACATCTGGCTGAAGGACAGCCGGATGGACGGGATCGACATTCTCAAGACGGTCAAGCGCGACAATCCCGATGTGCCGGTGGTCATCATCTCGGGCCATGGCAATATCGAGATCGCGGTCGCCGCGATCAAGCAGGGCGCCTATGACTTCATCGAAAAGCCCTTCAACATCGATCAGTTGCTGGTGGTGATCCGGCGCGCGATGGAAACGTCGCGACTGCGGCGCGAAAACTCGGACCTGCGTCGCCGCGATGTGACCAGCGCCGAGATGGTCGGATCCTCGGCGGCGTTCAAGTCCCTGCGCATGCAGCTTGACAAGGTGACGAAATCGAACGGGCGGGTGATGCTGACCGGGCCTTCGGGCAGCGGCAAGGAAGTGGCAGCACGCTATATCCATGCCCATTCGGCCCGGGCGGCGGCGCCGTTCATCACCGTGTCTTCCGCCTCGGTCGAGCCCGAGCGGATGGAAGAGGTCCTGTTCGGCCGCGAGTCGCCCGAACGCGGGGTCGAGCCGGGTCTGCTGGAGCAGGCCCATGGCGGGGTGATCTATTTCGACGAGGTGGCCGACATGCCCCTTGGCACCCAGTCCAAGATCCTGCGGGTTCTGGTGGATCAGACCTTCACCCGCGTCGGCGGGTCTGACCGCGTGCGCGTGGATCTGCGGGTGATTTCCTCGACCACGCGCGACCTTGCGGCCGAGATCGCCGCCGGCCGCGTCCGGCAAGAACTGTACGACCGGCTGAACGTGGTGCCCGTGGCCGTGCCCTCGCTGGAAGAGCGGCGCGAGGATATCCCGGAACTGGCGCGGCATTTCATCGAGTATTTCAACAAGACCCAGGGCCTGCCGCTGCGCCCGCTGTCCTCCGAGGCGCAGGCGGTCTTGCAGACGATGACCTGGCCGGGCAATGTGCGCCAGCTGCGCAACGTGATCGAACGGGCGCTGATCCTCGGCGAGGGCACCGGCCCGATCGAGCCGCGCGACCTTCCGGGCCAGGAAGACGGGGGCGGCGACGGGCGCATCGTGCTGGCCGGAGGGTTGGCCACGCTGCCGCTGCGCGAGGCGCGCGAATTGTTCGAACGCGAATATCTTCTGACCCAGATCAACCGCTTTGGCGGCAACATCAGCCGCACCGCCACCTTCGTCGGCATGGAACGTTCGGCGCTGCACCGCAAGCTCAAGTCGCTGGGCGTCGCGAACGGCAAGGGTATGGCGCGGATGTTGCTGACGGAAGACGAGTGAGCGCCGATTGACCCTCTCGTGCGCATCTGCGATGCAGGGCCGGCAAGCTGGCCCGCAGAGGGAGGACGTTGAATGAAGGTCATCATCTGTGGGGCCGGGCAGGTCGGATGGCAGATCGCCCGACAGCTTTCGGGCGAAAAGAACGCGGTCACCGTGGTGGACAGCAATGCCGATCTGGTGCGGCGCGCCACCGACACGCTGGACGTGCAGGGCGTGACCGGCTTTGCCAGCCATCCCGATGTGCTGGAACGGGCCGGGGCGCGCGATGCCGACATGATCATCGCCGCGACCTATTCGGACGAGGTGAACATGGTCACCTGCCAGGTGGCCCATTCCGTCTTTGACATCACCCGCAAGATCGCGCGCATCCGGTCGCAAAGCTATCTGGAAGCCATCTATGCCGATCTGTTCCGGCGTGAACATCTGCCGATCGACGTGGTCATCAGCCCCGAGCGCGAGGTGGCCGAGGCGGCGCTGCAACGGCTGGCGGCGCCGGCGGCCTTTGACACAGAAAGCTTCATGGGCGGGCGGGCGCAGCTTCTGGGCATCGCGCTGGACGAGGATTGCCCGGTACTGAACACGCCGCTGCGTCAGCTGAACGATCTGTTCTCGACGCTGCGCGCGATCGTGGTGGGCGTGCGCCGCGAGGATCGGCTGTTTGCACCGGAGTCGGGCGACCAGCTGTTCGCCGGCGATCAGATCTATGTCTTTACCGATACCGAGGACGTGAACCGCACGCTCGAGATCTTCGGCAAGACCACCAAGAAGCAGGAGCGTATCGTCATCATCGGCGGCGGCAACGTCGGGCTCGCGGTGGCGCAGGCGCTGGAGCGGCGCACCAACCGTGTGCGCGTCAAGATGATCGAGAAGGACCGCGCCCGCGCCGAACGCGCCGCCGATGCGCTGGAACGGACCATCGTGCTGAACGGCGACGGCATGGACATCGACCTGCTGATGGAGGCCAATATCGAGCGCGCGGATGCGGTGCTTGTCGTGACCGATGACGACAAGACCAACATGCTGGCCTCGGTGCGGGCGAAATCGGCGGGGTGCCCGATGGCGATTGCGCTGGTCAATGATCCGACGCTGGTGCCGCTGATGGCGCCGCTGGACATCGATGCCTATATCAACCCCCGCGCCACCACCGTATCGTCGATCCTGCGCCACATCCGCCATGGGCGGGTGCGCGCGATCTATTCGATCGGCGATGCCGAGGCCGAGGTGATCGAGGCGCAGGTGCTTTCCACCTCGCCGATCGCGGGCCGCGACATCCGCGATATCGATTTCCCCGAAGGGGTTCTCGTGGGCGCTGTCCTGCGCGAGCGCAAGCTGATCAAGCCGACCGGCGGCACCCGGATCCAGGAGGGCGACATCATCGCCCTGTTCGCCATGGCCGCCGACATCCCCGAGGTGGAGCGCCTGCTGCAGGTCTCCATCGACTATTTCTAGCCATGGCACGACTTCTGGACCTTCCGCTTCTGGTCATCCTCATGGGGCTGGGCGCGCTGGCGATGCTGGTGCCGGCGCTGCACGGCTTCATGGTCAGCGATTATCGCAGCGCGCGGGCGTTCTTCTATTCGGCGGCGCTGTTTTCCTTGCTGACGGTGATGATCGGCATCGCCACTGCGCAGTATCAGCCACGCAACTTTGCCCGCAGCCATCTTGCGGCGCTGCTCTCGGCCTATCTGGTGCTGCCGGTCATGCTGGCGGTCCCGTTCCACGAGGCGGTGCGCGATACCACCTTCCTGAATGCCTGGTTCGAGATGGTCTCGAGCTTCACGACCACCGGCGCCACGCTTTTTGACACTCCGGGCCGGCTGGCGCCCAGCGTGCATCTGTGGCGTGCGCTGGTGGGATGGTTCGGCGGCGCGTTCATCCTGCTTGCGGCGCTGGCGATCCTGGCACCGCTGAACCTGGGCGGGTTCGAGGTGGCGACGGGCGCTGCCGCGGGGCGGGGGGCGGTCGGAACCACCCAGATCACCCGCATCGCCGATCCCGCGGAACGTCTGATCCGCTACAGCCGCGTGCTGTTTCCTGTCTATGGCGCGATGACGCTCGTGCTCTGGATCGCGCTGCTGATCGCGGGCGAAACCCCGCTTGTCGCAGCCTGTCACGCAATGTCCACGCTGGCGACCAGCGGCATTTCTCCCGTGGGCGGGCTTGAACGGGCGCAGGCCGGCATCGCCGGCGAGGCCCTGATCCTTCTGGCGCTGCTGCCGGCGCTGTCGCGGCGGGCTTGGCCAGCCGCGCCGCTGGTCGGGCAGCACCCGCTGCGCCGCGATCCCGAGGTGCGGATCGGCCTGTTCATCCTGCTGCTGGCGCCGACGGTGCTGTTCCTGCGCCACTGGTTCGGCGCCATCGACACAGCCGAGCCTGACGACCTGCCCTTTGCGCTTCGTGCGGCCTGGGGCAGCATCTTCACGACGCTTTCGTTTCTCAGCACGAACGGCTTCGTCTCGGCCGACTGGGCCGAGGCGCGGGTCTGGTCCGGGCTGCGCGCGCCGGGCCTGATCCTGCTGGGGCTTGCCGTGGTGGGGGGCGGCGTTGCGACGACGGCCGGCGGGGTCAAGCTGCTGCGCGTCTATGCGCTGGGCCGTCATGCACAGCGCGAGATGGAGCGTCTGATCCATCCTGCCTCGATCGGCGGCGCCGGTCCGCAGGAACGCCGGCTGCGCCGCGAGGGGGCGCAGGCGGCCTGGGTGTTCTTCATGCTGTTTGCCGCGTCGATCAGCATCGTCGTCGCGGCGCTGGCCCTCACCGGGCTGACCTTCGAGCCCGCGCTGATCCTGACCATCGCCGCGCTCTCGACAACCGGGCCGCTTGCCGCGGTTGCCGGGGATGCGCCGCTGATCTATGCGGCGCTGTCCGGCCCTGCCAAGGCGGTGCTGGCGGGGGCGATGGTGCTGGGCCGGCTGGAAGCGCTGGCCATCATCGCGCTCTTTGCGCCGGTGACCTGGCGCAACTGACTGCGCAGCGCACAGGGATTTGATTTGGGGCTGGAATCTCTTGCCAAGGGGCTTCATACTTGCGGTGTCTGTCCAAGGACAGCAACGGGCGAGGGAAACCCCGGGGCATGAACCAGGCGACCGAAGGCACAACAAAAAGGCGAAGCAAATGGCCTCAGACAAGCAAAACTTGCAGGATGCATTCCTGAACCACGTCCGCAAGGCGAAGATTCCCGTGACCATCTTCCTGATCAACGGGGTCAAGCTGCAGGGCGTGATCACATGGTTCGACAATTTCTGCGTGCTCTTGCGCCGTGACGGGCAGTCGCAACTGGTCTACAAGCACGCGATCTCGACGATCATGCCGGGACAACCCATCAGCCTGTATGAGGCCGAAGACTGACCGAAGATCCGCATATCACGCAGAAGGGCGCCATGCGCGCGCTGGTTCTGCATCCCGAAATCAAGTCCGACCGTGACCGGCGCCTGGCCGAACACGCGCTGGGCGAGGCCGTGTCGCTTGCGCTTGCGCTGCCCGACCTCGAGGTCGTGGGCGCCGAGATCGTGCGCCTGCCGACGGTTCATCCCGGCAAGCTGTTCGGTTCGGGCAAGCTGCAGGAACTCAAGGAGCGGATCGAGGCGCTTGAGGTCGGGCTGGTGCTGATCGACGGGCCGGTCTCTCCGGTGCAGCAGCGCAACCTGGAAAAGGAATGGGGCGTCAAGCTTCTGGACCGGACCGGGCTGATCCTGGAAATCTTTGCCGATCGCGCGCGCACCCGGGAAGGGGTTCTGCAGGTCGAACTCGCGGCCCTGTCCTATCAGCGCACCCGGCTGGTGCGGGCCTGGACCCACCTTGAACGGCAGCGGGGCGGGCTTGGCTTTGTCGGTGGCCCGGGCGAAACGCAGATCGAGGCCGACCGTCGTGCGATCGACGAGGCGGTCACCCGGATCCGCCGCCAGCTGTCCAGGGTGGTGAAAACTCGCGAGCTGCACCGCGCGGCCCGCAAGAAGGTTCCGTTCCCGGTGGTGGCGCTGGTGGGCTATACCAACGCCGGCAAATCGACGCTGTTCAACCGCATGACCGGGGCCGAGGTTCTGGCCAAGGACATGCTGTTTGCCACGCTTGATCCGACGATGCGCGGCGTTGCGCTGCCCTCGGGGCGCAAGGTGATCCTGTCCGATACGGTGGGCTTCATCTCCGACCTTCCGACGCAGCTTGTCGCGGCCTTCCGGGCGACACTGGAGGAGGTGCTCGAGGCCGATCTGATCCTGCATGTGCGCGATATCTCGCATCCCGAAACAGCCGAACAGGCGCGGGATGTGGCCGCGATCCTTGCCGAACTGGGGGTGCGCGACAGCGTTCCGCAGATCGAGGTCTGGAACAAGCTGGATCTGGTCGAGGGCGAGGCGCGCGTCGCGCTTGAGGGGCAGGCTGCGCGGTCGGACGATATCTTCGCGATCTCGGCCCTGACCGGCGAGGGGGTCGAGGCGCTTCTGGCCGCGATTTCCGCCGCGCTCGAAGAGGAAAAGTTCCCGCGCGATCTGCATCTGCCCTTTGCCGAGGGCCGCAAGCGTGCCTGGCTGCACGAGCAGGGCGTGGTCGAAAGCGAAACCGAGGATGAGAGCGGGCACAGGCTCTCCCTGCGCTGGACGGCGCGTCAGGAAAAGAGGTTCCGCGACCTGTAGGACCTGGCCTAGGCCCGGCGCGTCAGCGCCGGGACAGCCAGTGACAGCAGGCCGAAGGCCAGATGCGGCCAAAGGATGTGATCCGCAAATCCGAAAACCCAAGGCGAGGCGATCAGCGCAGTGCCGGTGGCGACATCCAGGGCAAGATGCGCCCGTATCGGGATCAGCGGGACGGCGCCCCGCTCATAGCGTGTCAGCAGGCTGTAGATCAGGATGAAGGCCCCTGCCGCCACGGCCACCCATTGTGCCGCGCTGCCATCCGCGAACCCCAGAAGCCATGGCGCCGAAATCAACATAGCAGCCGACAGATAATCAAGCAGTCCATGCAGGCGGATGGGGATGATCTGCATCGCGTGTTCCTGCGGTTGGGTCTGGCTTGAGGGCGGAGCGGGGAAGGGACACCCCTCCGCAGGATGTCTGCCCATCTGCGGGGCGGGCATCTGTGGGGGGAATTCGGGATGTGGTCCGCGGCCGACGATGGACGCGCGCCCAGCCTGATTGAACGGCGCGCCAAAGGCCAGGGCCCCCGGCGCGCACGCGGTTCTTCGCTTATTCCGCTTCGTCGGCGGGCAGCGCGTTCAGCAGGCCATAACGCTCGTCACCCAGCTTTTCCTGCAGGTCGATCTGCGTCTCGAGGAAATCGATGTGACCCTCTTCATCGGCGATCAGTTCTTCGAACAGCATCTTCGAGACATAGTCGCCGACCTTCTCGCAATGGTCGCGCGCCTCGATATAGAGCGTGCGGGCGTCGTGTTCGGCGGCAAGATCCGAATCCAGCGTTTCGCGCAGCGTCTGGCCGATGCGCAGCGGATCCAGCTTTTGCAGATTGGGATGGCCCTCAAGGAAGATGATCCGCTGGATCAGCTTGTCGGCGTGGTGCATTTCCTCGATGCTCTCGGCGCGGGACTTCCGCGCGAGGCGACCATAACCCCAGTCTTCCTGCAGACGGTAGTGCAGCCAGTACTGGCTGACGGCGGTCAGTTCACTGCGCAGAGCCGCGTTCAGATATTCGATAACCTGCGGATCGCCCTTCATTTCTTCTTTCCTGTGCTGACGCGCGGCGCAAGCCGCGGAGGTTCATGGGTACCTCCAAGCTGTCACATTTGCGCATCGTGTCAAGGAAGAGCGGCAAACAACCGCCGCAATCGGCGCGTTTGCCGAGGGCGCGATAGATCTTGCCCGGCGTGATGATCGTCTCCGGGTCCGAGGCGCGCATCCAGTCCACGGCGGCGCGGATTTCGTGATCGCTGATCGACATGCAGTGGCAGATCATCATGGCCGGGAACCTCGAATGCTGAGCAGGGCCAATGTTGAGTGTTTCGCTTGGGCTGTCAATCCCGATCAATTTTCTTGGATAATCACGAAGACGTCATTCCCCCGGCCTCCGGCACTTGGCGGCGCCGCGCCGCGACGATACTGTGGCCGCCCTGCCAGACGCAAATCACAGTCAGAGAGCCCGGATGACCCCAGACCCGCAGCGCCGCATTCCCGCCCTTATCGCCTCGGAAATCCAGGCCCGGCCCGATCAGGTCGCGGCGGCCATCGCGCTTCTGGACGGAGGCGCCACCGTGCCCTTCGTGGCGCGCTATCGCAAGGAGGTGACGGGCGGGCTGGACGACACGCAGTTGCGCACGCTCTCGGACCGGCTGGCCTATCTGCGCGAACTCGAGGCGCGGCGCGAGGCAGTGCTGGGCTCGATCCGCGAGCAGGGCAAGCTGACCGAGGCATTGGAAAAGGCGGTCGCGGGTGCCGTCACCAAGGCCGAGCTTGAGGATATCTATCTGCCCTACAAGCCCAAGCGCCGCACCCGGGCGATGATCGCGCGTGAAAACGGGCTTGGCCCGCTGGCCGAGGCGATCCTGGCGAACCGCGGCGCCGATCCGCAGCAGCTTGCGGCCGGGTTCCTGTCTGATGCGGTGCCTGACGCGAAGGCGGCGCTGGAGGGCGCGCGCGACATCATCGCCGAGGGGCTGGCCGAGAATGCCGAGCTTCTGGGCCAACTGCGGGCGCATATGAAGCAGCACGCCGTTCTGAAGGCGACGCTCGTCCCGGGGAAAGAGACCGAAGGCGCCAAGTTCTCGGACTACTTCGCCCATTCCGAACGCTGGTCCGGCGTGCCCAGCCACCGCGCGCTGGCCATGCTGCGCGGTCGCAACGAGGGCATTCTGACGCTTGATCTGGAGGTCGATCCCGAGGCCGCCGCAGGGCAGAGCCCAGCCGAGCGGATGGTGCGGGCGGCGTTGGAGGTCGCGGGCAAGGGGCCGGGCGATCAGTGGCTGTCCGAGGTCGCGGGCTGGACATGGCGCGTCAAGCTGCGCCTGTCGCTTGGCCTTGATCTGATGGGCGATCTGCGCGACCGCGCCGAGGCCGAGGCGATCCGCGTCTTTGCCCGCAACCTCAAGGATCTCTTGCTGGCCGCGCCCGCAGGCAGCCGCGCCACGATGGGGCTGGATCCCGGGATCCGCACCGGCGTGAAGGTGGCGGTCGTGGATGCGACCGGCAAGCTCCTGGCCACCAGCACCGTCTATCCGTTCCAGCCGAAGAACGATCTGCGCGGCGCGCAGACCGAACTCGCATCGCTGATCCGCCGTCATGGGGTGGAACTGATTGCCATCGGCAATGGCACCGCCAGCCGCGAGACCGAGAAGATGGTCGCGGACCTGCTGGCCGCGCTGCCGGCGCCGAAGCCCACCAAGGTGATCGTCTCCGAGGCCGGCGCCTCGGTCTATTCGGCCTCGTCGCTTGCCGCGGCCGAGTTCCCGGCCCTTGACGTGTCGCTGCGTGGCGCGGTGTCGATCGCGCGCCGGCTGCAGGACCCGCTCGCCGAACTGGTGAAGATCGAGCCGAAGTCGATCGGGGTGGGCCAGTATCAGCATGACGTCGATCAGTATCGGCTGGGCAAGGCGCTTGAGGCGGTCGTCGAGGATGCGGTGAACGCGGTGGGCGTGGATCTCAACACCGCTTCGGCGCCGCTTCTGGCGCGGGTGTCGGGGCTGGGGCCGTCGCTGGCCGAGGCGATCGTGGCCCATCGCGATGCGGTGGGGGCCTTTGCCACCCGCAAGGATCTTCTGACGGTGCCGCGGCTGGGCAAGCGCACCTATGAACAATGCGCGGGCTTCCTGCGTATCCCCAACGGCGCCGAGCCCCTGGATGCCTCGGCCGTGCATCCCGAAGCCTATGGGCTGGCACGGCGCATCGTGAAGGCCTGTGGGCGCGACCTGCGCAGCCTGATGGCCGATCCCGCGCGGCTGCGCGCGGTCGAGCCCGAGGCCTTCGTCGACGATCAGTTCGGCCTTCCGACGGTGCGCGACATTCTGGCCGAGCTGGAGAAACCCGGCCGCGATCCGCGCCCCAGCTTCCGCACCGCGACCTTTGCCGAGGGGATCGAGGACATCAAGGATCTGCGTCCCGGCATGCGGCTGGAAGGCACGGTCACCAATGTCGCGGCCTTTGGCGCCTTCGTGGATATCGGGGTGCATCAGGACGGGCTTGTGCATGTCTCGCAGCTGGCCGACCGGTTCGTGAAGGATCCGCATGAGGTGGTGAAGGCCGGCGATGTGGTCTCGGTGCGCGTGGTCGAGGTGGATGTGGCGCGCAAACGCATCGGCCTGACGATGCGCAAGGATGCCGAACCAGCCGCCACGGGCCGCCCCGATCAGCGCAGCGCGGGCGCGGCGCAGCGAGGTCCGCAGAAAGGCGGCAAACCGTCCCCTGCGGGGCGCGGGCCGGGGGCGGCGCATGCCCCGGAGCGCAAGGGTCCGAGCTCGGATCCGACCGGAGCCCTGGGCGCCGCACTTCTGGATGCGCTGCGCCGCCGTTAGCCCCGGCCGGAGGGGCCTGGATGGCGAGTTGGTCGACCAGGAACGTTCCGATCCATCCAGGTGCCCCTGCGTCCGGACATGCTGCCTTCTTCTCGGCCCGCGCGTCGCCATCCGAACCGCGCTCTGCGGCTCTCGGCCTGGCCCTTCAGGTGGCGGAACCCGGCTGTTTGCAGCCAGAGCTCTCTCCCGCGCGACCAGCGGGCGCCAAACGACAGGGCGGGGGTCGATGCGGCTACGCGCGCGCAGGATGACGGTCCACCTTTGCGGACGGTATCGGCACATGGAGGTGGCTCCCCCGCGCGCGCAGGACGACGTGCGGAAGGCAAACCCGAATTTCGGTGTTTCGGGTGGCTCCCCCGCGCGCGCAGGACGACGGGGGCAATCAGTTAATCTTCGACGTTACACCGGATGGCTCCCCCGCGCGCGCAGGACGACGGGTCCGACCGCATGCTGCGCGCCGCGAAACTAGCTTCCCCGCGCGCGCAGGACGACGACGATGGTGCGAAGCAGGATCAGCAGGTCAAGCCCAAGGCTCAGCCGTTGCCAATAGGCCCCGTCATAGCGTTCGCGTTGCGAAAAGGCGCTTTCGCTGCGCGGGCCTACCTGCCAGGGGCCGGTGATGCCGGGGCGCATCCGGTAGTAGGGCGCATCGTCGCGTCCCTGATGGTAGAGGATGCGCTGATCCGGGGTGAAGGGACGCGGGCCGATCAGGCTCATCTCACCGCGCAACACGTTCCAGAACTGCGGCAGCTCATCCAGGCTGGTGCGCCGCAGGAAATGGCCCAGACGGGTGATGCGCGGATCGTCCCGCAGCTTCTGGCGGCTGTGCCAATCGTGCGCGGCATCCGGATGGCGGGCCAGATGCGCGGCCAGCACCGCTTCGGCATCGACAACCATCGTGCGCAGTTTCCAGCATCGAAACATGCGCCCGTCACGGCCCACGCGCGGCTGCGCGAAGAACGCAGGCCCCCCGTCGCGCCGGATGAGAAGCGCCAGAAGGCCCACCAGCGGCAAGGCGAGCGGCGCGGCAAGCAGCACCATCATCAGATCGAACAGGCGTTTTCCGTAGTGCCGGTAAAGCCCCGGCTGATTGCCGGAGACGCCGGCCCGATGCCCTTCCTCACTCAGGTCGTAGTAGGACATTCTGCCCCCCGTCGCTGGCTAGCTCTGTGAAGGCCATACTGGCCAAACCATGCACCGGGCCGCGCCCAACCCTGTCTTGCCGACAAATGGTTAATTAAGTCCTAAGAAAACCGGGGTTTCGGGGCGAAAGGCGGGACTCGGCGCCATGGTGGCCCTTCCGACACCGCCCTGACCCGTTGACGGGCAGGCGCCGAGGCGGTATTTATTGAACAGTCGTTCAGTAATGGGAGGAGCGGCCATGTTCATGGCATCGATGCAGTTCGATCTGGGCGAAGACATTGCCGCCTTGCGCGACATGGTGCATCGCTGGGCGCAGGAACGGGTTGCGCCGATGGCGGCCGAGATCGATCGCAGCAACGCCTTTCCGGCCGCGCTCTGGCAGGAAATGGGCGCGCTTGGCCTGCTGGGCATCACGGTTCCCGAGGAGGACGGCGGCAGCGGCATGGGCTATCTGGCGCATGTGGTCGCGGTCGAGGAGATCGCCCGTGCCTCGGCCTCGGTCGCGCTGAGCTATGGCGCCCATTCCAACCTGTGCGTGAACCAGATCAAGCTCAACGCCTCGTCCGCGCAGAAGGCGCGCTTTCTGCCGGGGCTGGTGTCCGGGGCCAAGGTCGGTGCGCTGGCCATGTCCGAGGCGGGCGCGGGATCGGACGTCGTGTCGATGAAGTTGCGGGCCGAACGCCGCAACGGCCACTACCTGCTGAACGGATCGAAATACTGGATCACCAACGGCCCCGATGCCGACGTGCTGGTTGTCTATGCCAAGACCGATCCCGAGGCCGGCGCGCGGGGCATCACCGCGCTGATCGTCGAGCGCGGCATGACCGGATTCTCGACCAGCCCGCATTTCGACAAGCTCGGGATGCGGGGATCGAACACGGGCGAACTGATCTTCGAGAATTGCGAGGTGCCCTTCGAAAACGTGCTGGGCGAGGAGGGGCGCGGCGTCCGCGTCCTGATGTCGGGGCTGGATTATGAACGGGTGGTGCTTGCGGGCATCGGCACCGGCATCATGGCTGCCTGCCTGGACGAGGTGATGCCCTATATGCACGAGCGTCGCCAGTTCGGGGAAAAGATCGGCAACTTCCAGTTGATGCAGGGCAAGATCGCCGACATGTACACCGCGCTCAATACCGCGCGCGCCTATGTCTATGAGGTGGCGAAGGCCTGCGACCGGGGCGTGGTCACCCGTGCCGATGCCGCGGCCTGCGTGCTTTATGCCAGCGAACAGGCGATGGTGCAGGCGCACCAGGCCGTGCAGGCGCTGGGCGGGGCGGGTTTCCTGAACGATGCGCCGGTGGCGCGGCTGTTCCGCGACGCCAAGCTGATGGAGATCGGCGCCGGGACATCGGAAATCCGCCGGATGCTGATCGGGCGGGAACTGATGGCCGCAACGGAATGAGCCGGGCCGCCGCGGGAGACGGCCCGGCCGAGGGCTCAGAAGCGGTGCACGTAGGCGAGGCCCGCGACGACCGGATCGATCTTGACCGTGCCGATCTCTTCGCCGTTCAGGCGCACCTTGGTGTCGATGTCGATCCAGCGCAGGTCGGCGCGCAGGGCGCCGCGGTCGCTGATCCGGTAGTCAAGCCCGGCATGCAGCGCCAGTCCCCACGAATTCTTCAGCGACAGGTCGTTGCCAGTCAGCGCGCCGGTGGTCTTTTCGCTGAAGAAGGCGGTGTAGTTGACGCCGGCACCCAGGAACGGCGTGACGCTGCCCAGCCCGGTGAAATGATATTGCAGCGACACGACCGGCGGCAGATGCTGCGTGGTTCCCACCTTGCCCAGGCCGTCGATGCTGATGTCATGCTTGAAGGGCCATGCCGCCAGAACCTCGATCCCGACGTTGTCGCGGATGAAGTATTCGAAGGTCACGGTGGGGCGGATGTTGCTGCCCACGTCCACGGCAAGCGTGCCATCGGCAAGGCTGCCGTTGTTGCTGCGCGGTTGCACGCTGTGCAGGCCAAAGCCAAGCGTCCAGTCGCCGGCCTGTTGCGCAACGGCCGGGGCGGCCAGGGCGCAGGCTGCAACAAGGCTGCAGGCGAAAGCGGTCGTTTTCATTTTCGTGTCCCTCGGTTGTCGATGCGGGCAAGGCTTGATCCGCGCGGCGGATCTGACGTTGATGTAGATCAAGAAGCAGGGCGGTTTCGGGCCGCTGCGGCGCCTTGCCGCGCCGTGAAAGGAGTTGGACGATGAAGCTCGAGAGCAAGGTTCTCACCGGCTCTGAAACCTTCCGCGCGAATCGGGCCGCCCATGAGGCTGCGTTGGCCGAGGTGCGCGAGGCTGCGCTGCGCGCCGCGGCGGGCGGGGGAGAAAAGGCGCTGGCCCGGCATGTGTCGCGGGGCAAGATGCCACCGCGCGAACGGGTGGCGAACCTGCTTGATCCTGGCGCGCCGTTTCTGGAAATCGGCGCGACGGCGGCGCATGGCATGTATGACGGCGCAGCCCCCTGCGCCGGTGTGATCGCGGGCATCGGCCGTGTCATGGGGCAGGACGTGATGGTGGTGTGCAACGACGCCACCGTGAAGGGCGGCACCTATTACCCGATGACGGTGAAGAAGCACCTGCGCGCGCAGGAGATCGCCGAGGCGAACCATCTGCCCTGCATCTACCTTGTGGACAGCGGCGGCGCGAACCTGCCGCAGCAGGATGAGGTCTTTCCCGACCGCGACCATTTCGGCCGCATCTTCTATAATCAGGCGCAGATGAGCGCCAAGGGCATCCCCCAGATCGCCGTGGTGATGGGGAGCTGCACGGCGGGGGGCGCCTATGTGCCCGCCATGTCGGATGTGACGATCATCGTGAAGGATCAGGGGACGATCTTCCTGGCCGGCCCACCCCTGGTGAAGGCCGCGACAGGTGAGGTGGTGAGCGCAGAGGATCTGGGCGGCGGCGATGTGCATACCCGCCTGTCCGGCGTTGCGGATTATCTGGCGGAGGATGACGCGCATGCGCTGGCGCTTGCCCGGCGCGCGGTCGGCCACCTGAACCGCCGCAAGCCCGACACCGTCGTCTGGGCCGCGCCGGAGGAGCCTGCCTATGACCCGGAGGAAATCCTTGGCGTCGTGCCTGCCGGTCTGCGCACGCCCTATGACATCCGCGAGGTCATCGCCCGCACCGTGGACGGCAGCCGCTTCGACGAGTTCAAGCCCCGTTTCGGCGAGACGCTGGTGACCGGCTTTGCCCATGTGAGGGGCTGCCCGGTGGGCATCGTCGCCAACAACGGCGTGCTGTTTTCCGACAGCGCCGTGAAGGGCGCGCATTTCGTGGAGTTGTGCAGCCAGCGCCGCATCCCGCTGGTCTTCCTGCAGAACATCACCGGCTTCATGGTGGGCCGCAAGTATGAGAACGAGGGCATCGCCCGCCACGGCGCCAAGATGGTGACGGCAGTGGCGACGACATCGGTGCCCAAGATCACCCTGCTGGTCGGCGGCAGCTTTGGCGCGGGGAACTACGGCATGGCGGGACGGGCCTATTCCCCCCGCTTCCTGTGGTCCTGGCCCAACAGCCGGATCTCGGTCATGGGGGGCGAACAGGCGGCGGGCGTGCTTGCCACTGTCCGGCGGGAGGGGATCGAACGCGCCGGCGGCACATGGACGGCCGAGGAGGAGGCCGAGTTCAAGCGCCCCACCATCGAAATGTTCGAGCGGCAGAGCCATCCGCTTTATGCCAGCGCCCGGCTTTGGGATGATGGCATCATCGACCCGCGCAAGACCCGCGATGTGCTGGCCCTGTCGCTTTCGGCGGCGCTGAACGCGCCGATCGACGAAACGCGCTTCGGCGTCTTCCGGATGTGAGGCTCAGATGTTCACGAAGATCCTGATCGCCAACCGCGGCGAAATCGCCTGCCGCGTCATCCGCACCGCCCGTCGCATGGGGGTCGCTACGGTGGCCGTCTATTCCGATGCCGATGCGGGCGCGCAGCATGTCGCGCTTGCCGATGCGGCGGTGCATATCGGCGGGCCGGCGCCCTTTGACAGCTATCTGCGCGGCGACCGGATCATCGAGGCCGCGCTTGAAAGTGGTGCGCAGGCGATCCATCCGGGCTATGGCTTCCTGTCGGAAAACCCGGATTTCGTCGATGCGGTGGTGGCGGCGGGGCTGGTCTTCATCGGGCCGTCGGCAGAGGCGATCCGGGCCATGGGGCTGAAGGATGCGGCCAAGGCGCTGATGACGCGGGCCGGCGTGCCGGTTGTGCCCGGCTATCACGGCGAAAACCAGGATCCGGGCCATCTTGCCGGTGCGGCCGATGCCATCGGCTATCCGGTCCTGATCAAGGCCGTGGCGGGTGGTGGCGGCAAGGGCATGCGCCGCGTCGACCGCGCGGCGGATTTCGCCGACGCCCTTGCGAGCGCACAGGGCGAGGCGCGGACCGCCTTCGGCAACCCCGCCGTGCTGATCGAGAAATACGTCGAAAAGCCGCGCCATATCGAGGTGCAGGTCTTTGGCGACGGGCGCGACGCCATCCATCTGTTCGAACGCGACTGCTCGCTGCAGCGCCGCCATCAGAAGGTGATCGAAGAGGCCCCGGCCCCCGGCATGACCGAGGCGATGCGCGCGGCGATGGGCGAGGCGGCCGTGCGCGCGGCCCGCGCCATCGGCTATAGCGGCGCCGGCACGATCGAGTTCATCGTCGATGCAAGCGAGGGCCTGCGCGAGGATCGGTTCTGGTTCATGGAGATGAACACCCGCCTGCAGGTCGAACATCCGGTGACCGAGGCCATCACCGGCATCGATCTGGTGGAATGGCAGTTGCGCATCGCAAGCGGCGAAGCCTTGCCCGCCCGGCAGGAGGATCTGACGATCCGGGGCCACGCCTTCGAGGCACGGCTTTATGCCGAGGACGTGCCGGCGGGCTTTCTGCCGGCCACGGGGCGGCTTGCGCATCTTGCCTTTCCGCCGGGCGTGCGGGCCGACAGCGGCATTCGGGCCGGCGACGTAATCTCGCCCTGGTATGATCCGATGATCGCCAAGGTGATCGTTCATGGACCCAGCCGTGCGGCGGCGCTGCAACAGCTGTCCTTCGCGCTTGCGAAAACGCAGGTGGCCGGATCGGTCACCAATCTTGCGTTTCTTGGCGCGCTGGCACGCCACCCGGATTTTGCGGCGGGCGACGTGGACACAGGGCTTATCGCGCGGGATCTGGACCGGCTGGTGGTGGACCCGGCGCCTTCCCCCGAAGTGACGGCACTTGCGGTTCTGGCCGCGCTGCGGCTTCCCGCGGCGGACGGAATGCAGGGCTTCACGCTCTGGCAGCCTTTGCGCCGCGCGGTGATCCTGCTGCGGGCGGGGCGCGAGATCCCTGCCACGGTCGAATGCCATGCCGACCGCGTGCTGGTCACGCTTGAGGAAGGTGTGATCGACTGCCGCTGGCGCGACGGGCAGTGGTGGTTGAACGGGGCAAAGTCGGGGGCGCAGGTGGTGCCGGGCGCGGAGGGCACGGTCACCGTCTTTGCCGATCATGCCTTCACCTTCGAACGGCTCGATCCGCTGTCGCGCGCGGCCGAGGCGGCTGTTGCGGGCAACGTGATCGCGGCGCCGATGCCGGGACTGGTCAAGGCGGTGTTCGTGGCGCCGGGCCAGGCGGTGGTGGCAGGCGATCGTCTTGCCGTGCTCGAGGCGATGAAGATGGAGCATACGCTGATCGCCGGGCGCGACGGCACCGTGGCCGAGGTGCTGACCGAGGAAGGCGCGCAGGTCGAAGCCGGGGCCGCGCTGGTGCGGCTGGAGGACGAGGAGCCATGATCCGACTGCATCACTGCGCGCAGGCGCGCAGCTTCCGCATTCTCTGGCTGCTCGAGGAAATCGGGCTGGACTATATGCTGGTGCGCCACAGCTTCTTCGACCGGTCGTTGCGCGCGCCCGCGTTTCTGGCACTGTCGCCGGCGGGACGGGTGCCGGCGCTGGAAATCGACGGACGGGTGATGTTCGAAAGCGGGGCCATTACCGAATGGCTGTGCGAAACCCGCGCCCCGCACCTTGGCCGCGCGGCCTGGGATCCGGAACGTGCGGATTACCTCGAATGGCTGCACTATGCCGAAACGATCGGTCAGCATCTGGCGGTTCTGACCCAGCAGCACATCGTCCTGCGCGAGGACTGGATGCGCAGCCCCACGGTCATGCGGCTTGAGGCGGTGCGGCTGGAAAAGGCGCTTGCCGGCGCAATGGCGCGGCGGACGGGCGACTGGCTTCTGTCGGGCTTCAGCGCGGTGGATGTGGCGCTGGGCTATGGCGCGCTGCTGGCGCGGCGCTTCATTGCGCCCGATGCCGTGCCGGGGCTTGCAGACTACTGCGCCCGCCTGCAGGCCCGCCCGGCCTGGCGCCGCGCGCTGGAACAGGACGGCCCGGCCGAGCTTTATACCCGGGATCACTATGCGCCGCCGGAGGCCTGAGATGGACCCTGTCGAGATCTTCGAGGTTGGCCCGCGCGATGGGTTGCAGAACGAAAAGCGCCTGATCCCGGCGGTGGAAAAGATCGCGCTGATCGATCTTCTGTCCACCGCGGGCTTCCGCCGGATCGAGGTGGCAAGTTTCGTCTCGCCCCGCTGGGTGCCGCAGATGGCGGATGGCAGCGAGGTTCTGGCGGGGATCACCCGCGTGCCGGGGCTGAGCTATGCGGCCTTGGTGCCGAACATGAAGGGCTATGACGCCGCACGCAGCGCGCGCGCCGACGAGGTGGCGATCTTTGCCGCCGCTTCGGAGGGGTTCAGCCGGGCCAACCTGAACTGCAGCATCGCGGAAAGCCTTGAACGCTTTGCCCCCGTTGCACAGGCGGCGCGGGAAGATGGCCTCCCGCTGCGGGGCTATGTCTCCTGTGTGACCGATTGTCCCTTCGATGGAGCGGTCGCGCCGGGGGCGGTGGCGCGGGTCGTGGCGCAACTGCGCGACATGGGCTGTTACGAGGTCAGTCTGGGCGATACCCTCGGCCAGGCCCGGCCCGAGGCGGTCGATGCGATGCTGGCGGCGGTGCTCGAGGAAATGCCCGCGCTGCGTCTGGCGGGGCATTTCCATGATACCTCTGGGCGGGCGCTGGAAAACATCGATGTGGCGCTGGGCCGCGGCCTGCGGGTTTTCGATGCGGCGGTGGGGGGCCTGGGCGGGTGCCCCTATGCGCCGGGGGCGGCCGGCAATGTTGCCACCGAGGCTGTTCATGACCACCTGACGGCGCGGGGCCATGACACCGGGCTGAACCGCGATCTGTTGCTGCAGGCCGGCGGCATGGCCCGCGCCCTGCGTATGGGATGAGAATAGATGTACGAAACCATCACCGCTGAAACCGATCCGCGCGGCGTCACGACGCTGACACTCGCGCGGCCCGAAAAGCACAATGCCCTGTCGCCGCAGATGATGGATGAGCTGACCGAGGCGGCCGACCGGCTTGGCCGTGATCCGGCGGTGCGCGTCGTGGTGCTGACCGGCGCCGGCGACAGCTTCTGCGCGGGCGGCGATCTGGGCTGGATGCGCGACCAGATGGCCGCCGATGGCGCGGCCCGTGCCCGCGAGGCGCGCCGTCTGGCCGAGATGCTGGCCCGGCTCGATGCCTTGCCGAAACCGCTGATCGGGCGCGTGCAGGGGCAGGTGCTGGGGGGCGGCATGGGGCTGATCTCGGTCTGCGACGTGGCGATCGGCGTGGCCCCGGCACGGTTCGGCTTTACCGAGACCGGGCTGGGGCTGATCCCGGCCACGATCGGGCCCTATGTCATCGCGCGGATGGGGGCCGCGATGGCCCGGCGGGTGTTCATGTCGGCGCGGATCTTTGGCGCCGAGGAGGCGGTGCGGCTCGGGCTTCTGGCGCAGGCCGTCGCGCCCGAGGCGCTGGACGCGGCCGTGGAGGAAGAGGTGCGGCCCTATCTGGCCTGCGCGCCGGGTGCCGTGGCCGAAGCCAAGGCGCTGGCCCGCCGTCTGGGGCCGGCAACGGATGACGCGGTGATCGCGCTGAGTATCGAGGCTCTGGTCGCCCGCTGGGACAGTGACGAGGCCGCCGAGGGCGTGGGCGCCTTCTTCGACCGTCGCAAGCCGCGCTGGGCCGAGTAACGTCCCGCCGGCCGCAGCCCTGCCGGCCCGGCTGATGAAATCGCCGATGGGGCGAGTCGCTCCAGGATGTCCGACTCGCCCTTCCGGTGGCCATTATCTTTGCACTGCAGCATGGCATCCCGAAAATCCGTCGTTTTGCGGGGGTTCCGGCCCTCCGGCTTTGGTTGACCCGGGCCGGAGGCAGGAGTAAACCGGGCGCAGCCAGTTTCCGGCGCAGTCTGCGCAAGCCGAAGGAGCCACCAGTGGACGCTCTGCTGAGAGAATACCTTCCCATTCTGATCTTCCTGGGCGTGACGGTTGCCTTCGGGCTCATCCTGCTGCTCTCGGCGGCGGTGATTGCCGTGCGCAACCCGGATGCCGAAAAGGTCTCGGCCTATGAATGCGGGTTCAACGCCTTTGACGACGCGCGCATGAAGTTCGACGTGCGGTTCTACCTTGTCTCGATCCTGTTCATCATCTTCGATCTCGAAGTCGCGTTCCTGTTCCCTTGGGCTGTGGCCTTTGCCGACATATCTATGGTGGGCTTCTGGTCGATGATGGCCTTCCTGGGCGTCCTGACCGTCGGCTTTGCCTATGAATGGAAGAAAGGAGCTCTCGAATGGGAGTGACGACCACAGCCTATGGCGCTGGCCCCGACAAGGAGGTCGCGACCCAGGCGCTCAACCGCGAACTGCAGGACAAGGGCTTCCTGCTCACCTCGACCGAAGACATCATCAACTGGGCGCGCACCGGCTCGCTCCACTGGATGACCTTCGGTCTTGCCTGCTGCGCGGTCGAGATGATGCACACCTCGATGCCGCGCTATGACGTGGAGCGTTTCGGCATCGCCCCGCGCGCCAGCCCGCGCCAGTCGGATCTGATGATCATCGCCGGCACGCTGACCAACAAGATGGCGCCGGCTTTGCGCAAGGTCTATGACCAGATGCCCGAGCCGCGCTATGTCATCTCGATGGGCTCCTGCGCCAATGGCGGCGGCTATTACCACTACAGCTATTCCGTCGTGCGCGGCTGTGACCGGATCGTGCCGGTCGATATCTATGTGCCGGGCTGCCCCCCCACCGCCGAGGCGCTGCTTTACGGTCTGCTGCAGTTGCAGCGCAAGATCCGCCGCACCGGCACAATCACCCGCTGAGGAGAGAGGCCATGTCCGAAGCCCTGCAAGAGCTTGGCGCGCATATCGAACTGAAGCGGCCCGATGCGGTGGCCGGATACCGCGTGACGCATGACGAACTGACGGTCGATGTGGCCCTGTCGGGCCTTGTCGACCTGGTTGCCTTTCTGCGGACCGATCCGAACTGCCGGTTTTCGTCCCTGATCGACATCACCGCGGTGGATCACCCCGAGCGGACGCAACGCTTCGACATGGTCTATCACTTCCTGTCGATGTACCGGAACCAGCGTATCCGGCTGAAGGCGAAGGTGCGGGAAGAGGATATCGTGCCGTCGATCTCCGGTATCCATCCCTCGGCCAACTGGTTCGAGCGGGAAGTGTTCGACATGTTCGGCATCCTGTTTTCGGGCCATCCCGACCTGCGCCGCATCCTGACCGACTATGGCTTCCGGGGGCATCCGCTGCGCAAGGATTTCCCGACGACGGGCTATACCGAGGTGCGCTATGACGAAACGCAGAAGCGGGTGGTCTACGAGCCGGTGAGCCTGGTTCAGGAATACCGGATGTTCGACTTCATGAGTCCCTGGGAAGGTGGCGACTACATCCTGCCGGGCGATCAGAAGGCAGAGGCAAAATGATGGACGGTTCCTTCAAGGACGCGGAAACGCACGAACAGAAAATCCGCAACTTCAACCTGAACTTCGGCCCGCAACATCCTGCGGCGCATGGGGTTCTTCGGCTTGTTCTGGAGCTGGACGGCGAGATTGTCGAACGGTGCGATCCGCATATCGGCCTGCTGCATCGCGGCACCGAAAAGCTGATGGAGACGCGGACCTATCTGCAGAACCTGCCCTATTTCGACCGGCTCGACTATGTGGCGCCGATGAACCAGGAACATGCCTGGTGTCTTGCGATCGAGCGGCTGACCAACACGCAGATCCCGCGCCGCGCCAGCCTGATCCGGGTGCTTTACTCGGAGATCGGGCGGGTGCTGAACCATCTGCTGAACGTGACCACGCAGGCCATGGACGTCGGCGCGCTGACCCCGCCGCTCTGGGGGTTCGAAGAGCGTGAAAAGCTGATGATCTTCTACGAACGCGCCAGCGGCGCGCGGCTGCACGCGGCCTATTTCCGCCCCGGGGGCGTGCATCAGGATCTGCCGCCTGCGCTTCTGGACGATATCGAAGCCTGGGCCGATCAGTTCCCGGCCCGTCTTGACGATATCGACACGCTGCTGACCGAGAACCGGATCTTCAAGCAGCGCAACGCCGATATCGGGATCATCACCGAAGAGGATATCCAGAACTGGGGCTTTTCGGGGGTGATGGTGCGCGGCTCGGGCCTTGCCTGGGACTTGCGGCGCGCGCAGCCCTACGAATGCTATGACGAATTCGACTTCATGATCCCGGTCGGCAAGAACGGCGATTGCTATGACCGCTATCTCTGCCGCATGGCCGAGATGCGGGAATCCGTGAAGATCATCCGGCAATGCATTGAAAAGCTTCGTGTTGAAAAGGGTGATGTGCTGGCCCGCGGCAAGATCACCCCGCCCAGGCGCGCCGAGATGAAGACCTCGATGGAATCGCTGATCCATCATTTCAAGCTTTACACCGAAGGCTTCCGCGTGCCCGAGGGCGAAATCTATGCCGCCGTCGAGGCGCCCAAGGGCGAGTTCGGCGTCTATCTGGTGGCCGATGGCACCAACCGTCCCTACCGCGCCAAGATCCGTGCGCCGGGCTATCTGCATCTGCAGGCGATGGATTTCGTCTGCAAGGGGCACCAGCTTGCGGATGTCTCGGCGATCATCGGGACGATGGACATCGTGTTTGGCGAGGTGGATCGGTGATGCGTATCGTGACCCTGTTCGTCGCGCTTGCCGCGCTGGCCGCCTGTCAGGCTCCGGCGCCGCAGCCGCAGTTCACCGGCACCCCGCGCGAGCGTCTGATCGCCGCCGTCGAGGCAGCGGGCTGCACCATCAGCCCGTCCAATTCCGCACGCATCCAGCAAAGCTCGGGCCTGAACGAGGCACAGATCCGGGCGCTTGCGCCTGAACTGGTGCAGGCCGGTCTGGTTCGTGTATCGGGTGCCGACTCGATCCAACTCATGACGGAGAACTGCCGCTGATGCTGCGTCGTCTTCATCCCGAACAGCCTGCAAGCTTTGCCTTCACGCCCGCCAACCTTGAATGGGCGCAGGCACAGATCAGCAAGTATCCCGAAGGGCGCCAGGCTTCGGCCATCATTCCGCTTCTGTGGCGTGCCCAGGAGCAGGAGGGCTGGCTGACCCGCCCGGCGATCGAATATGTCGCCAGCATGTTGGGCATGGCCTATATCCGTGCCCTGGAAGTGGCGACATTCTACTTCATGTTCCAGCTGCAGCCGGTTGGATCCGTTGCCAACATCCAGATCTGCGGCACGACAACCTGCATGATCTGTGGCGCCGAGGATCTGGTCGGCGTCTGTCAGGAACTGATCGCCGCCAAGCCGCACACGCTTTCGGCCGATGGCAAGTTTTCCTGGGAAGAGGTCGAGTGTCTGGGCGCCTGTGCCAATGCGCCGATGGCGCAGATCGGCAAGGATTATTACGAAAACCTTACCGCCGCGCGTCTGCGCGAGATCATTGCCGAGCTTGCCGCCGGACGGGTTCCGGTGCCGGGGCCGCAGAACGGACGCTATTCCTCGGAACCCGAGGGCGGACCGACGACGCTTGTGGACCATGTCGAGGGGCGCAACAGCCATAACGCCTCGGTTCGGCTGGCGCTGGATATCGGCGACACGGTCAAGCGCATCGACGGAACCGAAGTGCCGATCCTGACGCCCTGGTTGCAAGCCGAGCGTCCCAGCCCTGCCGAGGGCGAGGCGACCGAGCCCACCCCCGGTGCCGGCGTTCCGGCCGATGATACCGGCGTGACGGTGCAGGAGGCCCCGGCGACAACTGCTGCGCGCGCCGAACGGACCGAGCCCGCGAAAGCGGCCGATCGCGCCTCGGGCAGCGGGGTCAAGCCGGTGACGCTGTCCTCTCCGCGGACGGATCAGCGCGAGGATCTGACCCGGCTGGAAGGTGTGGATGCCGATACGCAGGCGGCGCTGAACGAACTGGGCATCTGGCATCTGGACCAGATCGCCGCCTGGACGGCGGAAGAACTGGCCTGGGTCGATGCCAATCTGAAGGGTCATGCCGGCCGTGCCAGCCGCGAAGGCTGGGTCGCCGCGGCGCAGGCGCTTCTGAAGGCGGACGGGAACTGACGGCTGCCGGCGCGGTCGCGCCGGGGCGAACAAGGCGATGAGGCCTGGAAGGGACGGCGATGGCAATATCCGATCAGGACCGCGCATTGGCACAGCAGGCACGGCTTGTAGCCGTGGTGCTGGTTGCCACGATGGTGCTGTGGATCGCCGCGCAATGGCTTGGCGGACGGTTCGGCTGGGAGGCGCGCTTTGCCTTCCTGTTCGACCTGGCGGCGCTGGCGGCCTTCGTCTGGTCGCTTGTGGTGACATATCGGATCTGGCGCAGGCGTCAGGAGAAGTGAGAGCGAAGCGATGCTGAAGGATCAGGACCGGATCTTTACCAACCTCTACGGGATGCACGAACGCACCCTCGCTGGCGCCAAGAAGCGCGGGCATTGGGATGGCACCGCGGGCATCATTGAAAAGGGGCGCGACTGGATCATCGACCAGATGAAGGCCAGCGGGCTGCGCGGCCGCGGCGGCGCGGGTTTTCCCACGGGGCTCAAATGGTCCTTCATGCCCAAGGAAAGCGACGGACGCCCGGCCTATCTGGTCATCAACGCCGACGAATCCGAACCCGCGACCTGCAAGGACCGCGAGATCATGCGCCACGATCCGCATACGCTGATCGAAGGCGCGCTGATCGCGAGCTTTGCGATGAACGCGCATACGGCCTATATCTATATCCGCGGCGAATATATCCGCGAACGTGAGGCCCTGCAGGCCGCGATCGACGAATGCTATGACAACGGCCTTCTGGGCCGGAACGCGGCGGGCTCGGGCTGGGATTTCGACCTGTTCCTGCATCACGGCGCCGGCGCCTATATCTGCGGCGAGGAAACCGCGCTTCTGGAAAGCCTCGAGGGCAAGAAGGGCATGCCGCGGATGAAACCGCCGTTCCCGGCCGGCGCCGGCCTTTACGGCTGCCCGACCACGGTGAACAACGTGGAATCCATAGCGGTGGTGCCGACCATCCTGCGTCGCGGTGGGGAATGGTTCGCAAGCTTTGGCCGCCCGAACAACGCGGGGCTGAAGCTGTTCGGCCTGACAGGCCATGTGAATACGCCCTGTGTGGTCGAGGAATCCATGTCGATCTCGATGAAGGAACTCATCGAGCGGCATGGCGGCGGCGTCCGCGGCGGCTGGAAGAACCTCAAGGCGGTGATCCCGGGCGGGGCCTCCTGCCCGATCCTGCCGGCCGATCTGTGCGACACCGCGATCATGGATTATGACGGGATGCGCGAGCTCAAATCGAGCTTTGGCACCGCCTGCATGATCGTCATGGACCAGCAGACGGACGTCATCAAGGCGGTCTGGCGGCTGGCCAAGTTCTTCAAGCACGAAAGCTGCGGCCAGTGCACCCCCTGCCGCGAAGGCACGGGCTGGATGATGCGGGTCATGGACCGGCTGGTGCGCGGCGAGGCCGAGGTCGAAGAGATCGACATGCTGCTTGACGTGACCAAGCAGGTCGAGGGGCATACGATCTGCGCCCTTGGCGATGCGGCGGCCTGGCCGATCCAGGGCCTGATCCGGCACTACCGGAACGAGATCGAGGACCGCATCAAGGCGAAACGGACCGGCCGCGTCAGCGCGGTCGCGGCGGAGTAAGGCGATGAGCAACCTGCGTAAAATCATCATCGACGGGATCGAGCTTGAGGTCGATCCGGCGATGACCCTCATCCAGGCGGCGGAACAGGCCGGGATCGAGATCCCGCGCTTCTGCTATCATGAACGCCTGTCGATCGCGGGCAACTGCCGGATGTGCCTTGTCGAAATCGTGGGCGGCCCGCCCAAGCCCGCGGCCTCCTGTGCGATGCAGGTCAAGGATCTGCGGCCGGGGCCGGAGGGCCAGCCGCCTGTGGTCAAGACGAATTCGCCCATGGTCAAGAAGGCGCGCGAAGGGGTGATGGAGTTCCTGCTCATCAACCATCCGCTTGATTGCCCGATCTGCGACCAGGGGGGCGAATGTGACCTTCAGGACCAGGCGATGGCCTATGGCGTGGATTTCAGCCGCTACCGCGAACCCAAGCGGGCCACGGAAGACCTGAACCTCGGCCCGCTGGTCGAAACCCACATGACGCGCTGCATTTCCTGCACGCGCTGCGTGCGCTTCACGACCGAAGTCGCCGGGATCACCCAGATGGGACAGACCGGCCGCGGCGAAGACAGCGAGATCACCAGCTACCTGAACGAGACGCTGGCCTCGAACCTGCAGGGCAACATCATCGATCTGTGTCCGGTGGGCGCGCTGGTCTCCAAGCCCTATTCGTTCAAGGCCCGTCCGTGGGAACTGAGCAAGACCGAAACCATCGACGTGATGGATGCGCTCGGCTCGAACATCCGGGTGGATACCCGCGGCCGCGAAGTGATGCGCATCCTGCCGCGCAACCATGACGGTGTGAACGAGGAATGGATTTCCGACAAGACGCGCTTTGTTTGGGACGGGCTGCGCCGGCAGCGGCTGGACAAGCCCTATATCCGTGAGAACGGGCGCCTGCGCCCTGCCACCTGGGCCGAGGCGCTGAACCGCGCGGCCGCGGCGATGAAGGGCCGCAAGGTTGCGGGCCTGGTCGGCGATCTGGTTTCGGTCGAAGCCGCCTTCGCGCTGAAACAGCTGATGGACCGCATCGGCGGCGTGACCGAATGCCGGACCGATGGTGCCAAGCTGCCGGCGGGCAACCGTTCGGCCTATGTCGGCACGGCGGCGATCGAGGATATCGACAGCGCCCGCAGCATCTATCTGATCGGCACCAATCCGCGGATCGAGGCGCCGGTTCTGAACGCGCGGATCCGCAAGGCCTGGCTGCAGGGCGCCGAGGTGCACCGTGTCGGGCCGGTCGCGGATCTGACCTTCGATGTGGTCGAGCACGGCTCTGACCGCGCCGCGCTTGTGTCGCTTGCCCGCGAGGCCGAGCCTGCCGAGGGCGCGATCGTCATCCTGGGGCAGGGGGCGCTGAACGAATCCGATGGCGCGGCGGTCCTGTCGCAGGCGATGAAGCTGGCCGAACGCCTGGGCGGCGGGCTTCTGGTGCTGCACACCGCCGCGTCGCGCGTGGGCGCGATGGACATCGGCGCCGTGACCGAAGGCGGGATTTCCGCGGCGCTGGACGGGGCCGAGGTGATCTACAATCTCGGCGCGGACGAGATCGAGATCGGCCAGGGGCCCTTCGTGATCTATCAGGGCAGCCACGGCGACCGTGGCGCGCATCGGGCGGATATCGTTCTGCCTGGCGCCGCCTATACCGAGGAACCGGGCATTTTCGTGAACACCGAAGGCCGTCCGCAACTGGCGCTGCGCGCAGGCTTTGCGCCCGGCGACGCGCGGGACAACTGGGCGATCCTGCGGGCGCTGTCGGCCGAGCTGGGGGCGGTGCTGCCCTATGACAGCCTGGCGCAGTTGCGGCAGGCGCTGGTTGCGGAAGTTCCGCATCTGGAACTGATCGACGAGGTGCCGCAGAACGCCTGGCAGCGCCTGCCGCTGCAGGAACCGGCAACGGCGAGCTTCCGCTATGCGCTTGGTGATTTCTACCTGACCAACCCGATTGCCCGTGCCTCGGCCCTGATGGCCGAACTTTCGGCACTGGAACGCGGGCGGCAGGCGGCGCCGCTTGCGGCGGAATGATCTGGCCGGCGCGCCCGGCGCGCCGGTTGACGAAAAGGGTGGCACGCCGGGCGCGAATGCGCTTTACAGCGGGCGATGCGACGAAGTGTCCGGCAGAGGCCGGAGCGGACGGATGTGAGGCATTATGGCTGACTTTTTGCAATCGGGGCTCGGGATCGCGCTGATCATCGTGGCGCAGAGCCTTCTGGTCATCATGTTCGTGATGATTTCGCTTCTGTTCCTTGTCTATGGCGACCGCAAGATCTGGGCGGCCGTGCAGATGCGGCGTGGCCCGAACGTCGTGGGCGCCTTTGGCCTGCTGCAATCGGTGGCGGATGCGCTGAAATATGTGGTGAAGGAAATCGTGGTGCCGGCCGGGGCCGACCGTCCGGTCTATTTCCTCGCGCCGATGCTGTCCTTCGTCCTTGCAGTGACGGCCTGGGCGGTGATCCCGTTCAACCCAACCTGGGTTCTGGCCGATATCAACGTGGCGATCCTCTTTGTCTTCGCGGTGTCCTCGCTCGAGGTTTACGGCGTGATCATGGGCGGCTGGGCCTCGAACTCCAAATACCCGTTCCTTGGCTCGCTTCGGTCGGCGGCGCAGATGATTTCCTATGAGGTGTCGCTGGGCCTGATCATCATCGGCATCATCATCTCGACCGGCTCGATGAACTTCGGGGCGATTGTCGCGGCGCAGGATGGCCCCTACGGCATCTTCAGCTGGTACTGGCTGCCGCATCTGCCGATGGTGGTGCTGTTCCTGGTGTCGGCGCTGGCAGAGACCAACCGCCCGCCCTTCGATCTGCCCGAGGCGGAATCCGAACTCGTCGCCGGCTTCATGGTCGAGTATTCCTCGACGCCCTACCTTCTGTTCATGGCCGGTGAATATATCGCCATCTTCCTGATGTGCGCCCTCATGAGCCTGCTGTTCTTCGGCGGCTGGCTGTCGCCCATTCCGGGCCTGCCCGATGGCGCGCTCTGGATGGTCGCCAAGATGGCTTTCTTCTTCTTTGTCTTCGCAATGGTGAAGGCGATCGTGCCGCGCTACCGCTATGACCAGCTGATGCGGATCGGCTGGAAGGTGTTCCTGCCGCTGTCGCTGGGCTGGGTTGTGCTCGTGTCTTTCCTGGCGAAATTTGAAATTCTCGGCGGCGCCTGGGCCCGCTGGGCAACCGGAGGCTGACAAATGGGGATCGATATCACCCGCGCCGTCAAGTATTTCCTCCTGACGGACTTCATCAAGGGCTTCGGCCTTGGCCTGCGGTACTTCGTGGCGCCGAAACCGACGCTGAACTACCCGCATGAAAAGGGGCCGCTGTCGCCCCGGTTCCGCGGTGAACATGCGCTGCGCCGCTATCCCAGTGGCGAGGAACGCTGCATCGCCTGCAAGTTGTGCGAGGCGATCTGCCCGGCGCAGGCCATCACCATCGAGGCCGAGCCGCGCGAAGATGGCAGCCGTCGCACGACGCGCTATGACATCGACATGACCAAGTGCATCTATTGCGGCTTCTGCCAAGAGGCCTGCCCGGTCGATGCCATCGTCGAGGGGCCCAACTTCGAGTTCTCCACCGAAACGCGGGAAGAGCTGTTCTACGACAAGGCAAAGCTTCTTGCGAACGGGGATCGTTGGGAAGGACGGATTGCGCGCAACCTTGAAATGGATGCGCCCTACCGATGAGCAACGATTTCTCCAAACTCTTCGAGACGATGATTGCGCAAAGCCAGGAGATGGCGCGCAAGTTCAATCCTGCGCTCGAGCATTTTCGTCTGACCGGCTATGAAGACCTGATGCCGACGCTCTCGAAGAGCTTCATGGAGATGGCGTTCGGCAACACCTTCAACCGCGAGGGGCTGGATGCCAAGACCCGGCTGCTGGTGATCATCGCGGCGCTGACGGTGGTGGGCGCGCAGGCCGAGGCGCAGCTGAAGCTGAGCATCCGCCATGCGCTCGAGGCCGGGGCGCGCAAGCGCGAGATCGCGGAAGTGATCCAGCAGATGACCATGTTCGGCGGCCTGCCCGCTGCCACGAAGGCGCTCCAGATCGCCCAGAGCGTCTTTGACGAAACCGAGGAGGACAGCGCGTGACTGTCGCGGATTATGCCTTTTATGCCTTTGCCCTGGTCGCGGTCGCGGCGGGGCTGCTTGTGGTGGTCGCCCGCAATCCGGTGCATTCGGTGCTGTGGCTGATCCTTGCCTTCCTGTCCTCGGCCGGCCTGTTCGTGCTCTTGGGCGCCGAATTCGTGGCGATGCTTCTGATCATCGTCTATGTCGGCGCGGTGGCCGTGCTGTTCCTGTTCGTGGTGATGATGCTCGACATCGATTTCGCCGCGCTGAAGGCCGAGATGGCGAAATACATGCCGATTGCCGCGCTGGTCGGCCTTGTGATCCTGATGCAGCTGACGCTGGCCTATGGCGCCTGGCAGCAGGCCGAGGGTGCGCTGGGGCTGCGGCAGGCGGTCACCCCGGATCTGAACGAGGTGCACAACACCCGCGCGCTTGGGCTTCTGATCTACGACCAGTACATCTTCCTGTTCCAGACGGCCGGGCTGATCCTGCTGGTGGCCATGATCGGCGCCATCGTCCTGACGCTGCGCCATCGGGTGGGCATCAAGCGGCAGGATGTGCTGGCGCAGATGTATCGCGATCCGGCCAAGGCGATGGAACTGAAGGATGTGAAGCCCGGTCAGGGGCTCTGACGGATCCTGCAGACGGGGGCGCCCGTGTGGTGCGGCCCCGGGCATGGCAGAGACGAAAAAGAAGGTGGGCGCAGGCCCGGAGGGACGATGATGGTAGGACTGGAACATTACCTGACGGTGGCGGCGACGCTGTTCGTCATCGGGATCTTCGGCATCTTTCTGAACCGGAAGAATGTCATCGTGATCCTGATGTCGATCGAGCTGATGCTGCTGTCGGTGAACATCAATCTCGTGGCCTTTTCGAGCTTCCTCGGCGACCTGGCCGGGCAGGTCTTCACGATGTTTGTCCTGACGGTGGCCGCGGCCGAGGCTGCGATCGGCCTTGCGATCCTTGTCTGCTTCTTCCGCAACCGGGGCACGATCGACGTCGAAGACGTCAACGTGATGAAGGGGTAAGGCCAGATGGAAACGATCATCCTTTTCGCGCCGCTGGTCGGCGCGCTGATCTGCGGCTTCGGCTGGCGCGTCATCGGCGAGAAGGGCGGCCAGGTCACGGCTACGGCGCTGCTGTTTCTTGCCGCGCTTCTGTCCTGGGTCGTGTTCCTGGGCTATGATGGCACGCCGCGCCAGATCGTCCTGTTCCGCTGGATCGACTCGGGCAGCCTTGCCGCCGAATGGGCGATCCGCCTTGATCGTCTTACCGCGATCATGCTGGTGGTGATCAACTCGGTCTCGGCGCTCGTGCATCTGTATTCGTTCGGCTACATGGCCCATGACGAGAACTGGAAGCCTGGCGAGGCCTACAAGGCCCGGTTCTTCGCCTATCTGTCGTTCTTCACCTTCGCCATGCTGATGCTCGTGACGGCGGACAACCTTCTGCAGATGTTCTTCGGCTGGGAAGGCGTCGGCGTGGCCTCGTATCTGCTGATCGGCTTCTACTGGCGCAAACCCTCGGCCAGCGCGGCGGCGATGAAGGCGTTCATCGTCAACCGGGTCGGGGATTTCGGCTTCCTTCTGGGCATCTTCGGCCTGTTCTACCTGACCGACAGCATCCAGTTCGACACGATCTTCGATGCGGTGCCGCAGATCGCGGAAACCTCGATCACCTTCCTCTGGACCGAGTGGAACGCGGCGAACCTGCTGGCCTTCCTGCTGTTCGTGGGCGCCATGGGCAAATCGGCCCAGCTGTTCCTGCACACCTGGCTTCCCGATGCGATGGAGGGGCCGACGCCGGTCTCGGCCCTGATCCACGCGGCGACCATGGTGACGGCCGGGGTGTTCCTGGTGTGCCGGATGTCGCCGCTGATCGAATATGCACCGGAGGCGGCCAACTTCATCGTGGTCATCGGCGCAACCACCGCCTTCTTCGCGGCGACCGTCGGCCTTGTGCAGAACGACATCAAGCGGGTGATCGCCTATTCGACCTGTTCGCAGCTTGGCTACATGTTCGTGGCTACCGGTGTGGGCGTCTATTCCGTGGCGATGTTCCACCTTTTCACGCACGCCTTCTTCAAGGCGATGCTGTTCCTGGGCGCGGGCTCGGTGATCCATGCGATGCACCATGAACAGGATCTGCGGAACTATGGCGGGCTGCGCAAGAAGATCCCCTATACCTACTGGGCGATGATGATCGGCACGCTGGCCATCACCGGCGTCGGCATCCCGCTGACCCATATCGGCTTTGCCGGCTTCCTGTCGAAGGACGCGGTGATCGAGAGCGCCTATGCCGGCGGCACCGCCTATGGCTTCTGGCTGCTGGTGATCGCGGCGGCGATGACAAGCTTCTACAGCTGGCGGCTGATGTTCATGACCTTCTTCGGCAAGCCGCGCGGCGACAAGCATACGCATGACCATGCGCATGAAAGCCCGCTGGTGATGCTGATTCCGCTCGCGGTGCTTGGCCTTGGCGCGGTCTTCGCCGGGATGATCTGGTACACGCCCTTCTTCGGCGATGAGCATGCGGTTGTGGACTGGTTCGGCACCTCGATCCTGATGCATGGCGAAAACACGGTGTTGCATGACGCGCATTACGTCCCCGTGTGGGTGCGGCTGTCGCCCTTCATCGCGATGCTTTTGGGGCTGGCGCTGGCCTATGCCTTCTACATCCGTCGTCCCGATCTGCCGGGCAAGCTGGCCGAGAACCAGCAGATCCTGTACCGCTTCCTTCTGAACAAATGGTATTTCGACGAGATCTACGACTTTGTCTTCGTGCGGCCTGCCAAGGCGTTGGGACGGTTCCTGTGGAAGAAGGGCGATGGTGCGGTCATCGACGGCACGATCAACGGTGTGGCGCTTGGCGCGGTGCCGTTCTTCACCCGGCTCGCCGTGCGGGCGCAGACCGGCTACATCTACCACTATGCCTTTGCCATGGTGATCGGCATTGCCGTGCTCATCACCTGGATGACGCTCTCGGGGGGCGCTGAATAATGGGAAACCTTCTTTCCATCATCACCTTCACGCCCCTTGTCGGCGCGCTGATCCTTGCCGTGTTCCTGCGGGGCAATGACCCGGCGGCGCAGCGCAATGCGAAATGGCTTGCCCTGGTGACCACCGGCGCCACCTTCCTCGTGTCGCTGTTCCTGCTGGCGGGCTTTGACCCGCAGAACACCGGCTTCCAGTTCGTCGAGGATCACAACTGGATCATGGGCCTGCGCTACAAGCTGGGCGTGGACGGCATATCGATCCTGTTCGTGATGCTCACCACCTTCCTGATGCCGATCACCATCGCGGCCTGCTGGGACGTCCAGCACCGGGTGAAGGAATACATGATCGCCTTCCTGCTGCTGGAAACGCTGATGATCGGCGTGTTCGTGGCGCTGGATCTGGTGCTGTTCTACTTCTTCTTCGAGGCCGGTCTGATTCCGATGTTCCTGATCATCGGCATCTGGGGCGGGAAGGACCGGATCTACGCGGCCTTCAAGTTCTTCCTTTACACCTTCCTTGGTTCGGTGCTGATGCTGGTGGCGATGATCGCCATGTATGTGGATGCGGGCACGACCGATATCGTGGCGCTGCTGCGGCACGAATTCAGCGCCGGCCCCATCAGTCTGCTGGGCTGGCAGATCGTGGGTGGGGCGCAGACGCTGATGTGGCTGGCCTTCTTCGCCTCGTTCGCGGTCAAGATGCCGATGTGGCCGGTCCATACCTGGCTGCCGGATGCCCACGTGCAGGCGCCGACCGCCGGGTCGGTGGTACTGGCGGCGATCCTTCTGAAGATGGGCGGCTATGGCTTCCTGCGCTTCAGCCTGCCGATGTTCCCGGTGGCAAGCGACCTGATGGCGCCGCTGGTGCTATGGCTTTCGGCGATCGCCATCGTCTACACCAGCCTCGTCGCGCTGATGCAGGAGGACATGAAGAAGCTCATCGCCTATTCCTCGGTGGCGCATATGGGTTTTGTGACCATGGGCATCTTTGCCGCCAACCAGCAGGGCGTCGACGGGGCGATCTTCCAGATGATCAGCCACGGCTTCATTTCCGGCGCGCTGTTCCTCTGTGTCGGCGTGATCTATGACCGGATTCACACCCGCGACATCGAGGCCTATGGCGGGCTTGTGAACCGGATGCCGGTCTATGCGCTGGTCTTCATGCTGTTCACCATGGCCAATGTCGGCCTGCCGGGCACAAGCGGTTTCGTCGGCGAATTCCTGACGCTGATGGGCGTGTTCCAGGTCAACACCTGGGTTGCCTTCGTTGCCTGCACCGGCGTCATCCTGTCGGCGGGCTACGCGCTCTGGCTTTATCGCCGCGTCGTCTGGGGGGACCTGATCAAGGAAAGCCTGAGGTCGATCACCGACATGACCCGGCGGGAAAAGGCGATCTTTGCGCCGCTGGTCGCCATGACGCTGCTTCTGGGGGTTTATCCCTCGCTTGTGACCGACATCATCGGCCCCTCGGTGGGTGCGCTGGTGGATGACGTGCAGACGGCGGTGGCCGCGGCGGAAGCCGCGCTGCGCCTTGCTGCGAACTGAAGGACCGGATCATGATCTCTGCCGATATCTCCATCGTCCTGCCCGAACTGCTGCTGGCGCTTTTCGCCATGGCTGCGCTGATGTTCGGGGCCTTCGCGGGCAAGGACCGCACGGCGCCACTTCTGATCTGGGTGACTGCGGGCGTCATGGTGGCGCTCGCGCTCTGGCTGGGGATGACCGGCGGCGGCAACCGCGCGGCCTTCGGAGGCATGTTCATCAACGACGCCTTCGCGCGTTTTGCCAAGGTGGTGATCCTGCTGTCGGCGGCGGCAGTGCTGGTCATGGGCCAGGACTACATGGCGCGCCGCGACATGCTGCGCTTCGAATATCCGGTGCTGGTGACGCTTTCGGTCGTCGGCATGATGATCATGGTGTCGGCGGGCGATCTGATGGCGCTTTACATGGGGCTGGAGCTGCAGTCGCTGGCGCTTTATGTGCTGGCCTCGTTCCGGCGCGACCATGCGAAATCCACCGAGGCGGGGCTGAAGTATTTCATGCTGGGCTCGCTGTCCTCGGGGCTGCTGCTTTACGGCGCATCTCTGACCTATGGCTATACCGGCACGACGCTGTTTTCGGGGATCATCACCACGGTGCATGCGGGCGAGGTGTCGCTGGGGCTGCTGTTCGGGCTGGTGTTCCTGATCACCGGGCTTGCGTTCAAGGTCTCGGCCGTGCCGTTCCACATGTGGACGCCCGATGTCTATGAGGGGGCACCGACGCCGGTCACGGCGGTGTTCGCCACCGCGCCCAAGGTCGCCGCCATGGCGCTTCTGGCGCGCATTGCCCATGACGCCTTCGGGCCGGCCGCGGCCGACTGGGGGCAGATCCTGGCCCTGCTGGCGGTGCTGTCGATGTTCGTCGGGTCCATTGCGGCCATCGGCCAGCGTGACATCAAGCGCCTGATGGCCTATTCCTCGATCGCCCATATGGGCTATGCGCTGGTCGGTCTTGCCGCGGGCACGGCGGGCGGGGTCCAGGCGATGCTGGTTTACCTTGCCATCTATGTCACGATGAACGTGGGCACCTTCGCCTTCATCCTGTCGATGGAACGGGACGGCCGCCCGGTCAGCGATATCCGCAGCCTGAACATGTATTCGCGGCACGAGCCGATGAAGGCTTTGGCGGTGCTGGTGCTGATGTTCAGCCTAGCTGGCATCCCGCCGATGGTGGGCTTCTTCGGCAAGTTCTATGTGCTGCGTGCCGCAGTGGATGCCGACATGGTCTGGCTGGCGATCGCCGGCGGCGTGGCCTCGGTGATCGGCGCCTATTACTATCTTCGCATCGTCTATTTCATGTATTTCGGCGAAGAGGGTGAGGGCCTTGACCGGCGCATGCCCACGGTTCAGTGGGGGCTGCTGATGGCGTCGGCCGTGGTGATGGTGGTGGGTGTGGTCAACCTGTTCGGGATCGACCCGCTGGCAGCGGTCGCGGCGCAGACGCTTGTCCGCTAGGCTGACATGGCCCACCGGGGTGGGCCGTCATGTCCTCGATGTGGTTGACAGCACCATGACCGAGGCTGCGCGCATGGCTCCGACCCTGTCGGGGCCTGCGTGGATTCTCGGCCTGCGCCAGACGGCCGGCCGGGGCAGGCGGGGGCGCGCCTGGGTCGATCCGGCGGGCAACTTTGCCGCGACGCTGGTGATGCGGCCCGCTGATCCGCCCGAGAGAATGGCCCTGCGGTCCTTCGTGGCTGCGCTTGCCCTGCATGAAACCTTCGTGACTGTCACCGGCCGGGCCGAGCCCTTTGCCCTGAAATGGCCCAATGACGTGCTTCTGAACGGCGCCAAGGTGGCGGGCATCCTGCTTGAAAGCAGCAGCGCAAGCACGGGCCATCTGGCAATCGGCATCGGCGTCAATCTGGTCAGCGCCCCCGGCGGTAACGAGGTGGAGGCGGGCGCGTTGCGTCCGGTCTCGCTTCTGTCGGAAACCGGTGCGCGCGTGACGCCGGAAGAGTTTCTGGACATCCTCGCCCCCGCCTTCGCCCGATGGGAGGCGCAGTTCGCGACCTATGGTTTCGGCCCGATCCGCACCGCCTGGATGGCCCGCGCCGCGCGTCTGGGCGAAACGGTGATGGCCCGTGCCGGAACCCAGAGCCATGAGGGCCGGTTCATCGAGCTGGACGACCAGGGTGCGCTGATCCTTGTCACCGCCCGGGGCCGCGTGGCGATCCCGGCGGGCGAAGTGTTTTTCGGCTAGGGGGGCAAGATGCTTCTGACCATCGATTGCGGCAACACCAACACCGTTTTCGCCCTGTGGGACGGACGTCGCTTCGTCACCACCTGGCGCACCGCCACGGATCATCGGCGCACCGCAGATCAGTATTTCGTCTGGCTTTCCACATTGATGAGCCTGCAGAAGATCGAGGCGCAGGTGACCGAGGTCATCATCTCCTCGACCGTGCCGCGGGTGGTGTTCAATCTGCGGGTGCTCTGCAACCGCTATTTCGACTGCCGCCCGCTGGTGGTGGGCAAGCCCGACTGCCGGCTGCCGGTCGATGTGCGGGTCGATCCCGGCACGCAGGTGGGCCCCGATCGCCTGGTCAACACGGTGGCGGGTTTTGATCGCCACGGCGGGGACCTGATCGTGGTCGATTTCGGCACCGCAACCACATTCGATGTCGTGGACAGCGACGGCGCCTATATCGGCGGGGTGATCGCGCCTGGCGTCAATCTGTCGATGGAGGCGCTGCACATGGCAGCCGCGGCCCTTCCGCATGTCGATATCACCAAGCCCGAATCCGTGATCGGCAAGAACACCGTCGCCTGCATGCAGGCGGGTGTGTTCTGGGGTTATGTCGGTCTCGTCCAGGGTATATGCACGCAGATCAAAGCCGAGCACGGCCGTCCGATGCGGATCATCGGGACGGGCGGGCTCGCACCGTTATTTGCCAGCGGCGAGGCATTGTTCGACGCAATCGAGGATGACCTGACCATGCATGGTCTCACGGTCATCCACAGCTACAACAAGGATCTGGAGAACAGATGACCAATGAACGACTGATTTATCTGCCCCTGGGCGGGGCGGGCGAGATCGGGATGAACTGCTATGTCTACGGCTATGGGCGGCCTGGCAAGGAACGCCTGATCGTCGTGGATCTTGGCGTGACCTTCCCCGACATGGAAACGACGCCGGGCGTGGACCTGATCCTGCCCGACGTGACCTGGCTGGCCGAACGCGCAGACCGGATCGAGGCGATCTTCATCACCCATGCCCATGAAGACCATGTGGGCGCCCTTGGGCACCTGTGGCCCCGCCTGCGCGCGCCCATCCATACGCGTCGCTTCACGGGCCGTATCGCCAGCCTCAAGTTCGAGGAACACGGCCATCCGCGCGACGTGATCAACATTGTCGGCGCGCGCCCCGACACGGTCGAGGCGGGGCCCTTCAAGGTGCAGTTCGTGCCGGTCAGCCATTCGATCCCCGAAAGCTCGGCGCTGATCATCGATACGCCGGCGGGCCGCATTTTCCACTCGGGCGATTTCAAGCTCGACCACAACCCCGTCGTGGGCGAGCCGTTCAATCCTGAAGAAGCCGCACGCATCGGGGCCGAAGGGGTCAAGGTTCTGCTGTGCGATTCCACCAACGTCTTTTCGCTGCATCCCGGCCGTTCGGAATCCTCGCTGCCCGAGGCGTTGACCGAACTCGTCGCGGGCGCGCGGGGCATGGTGGTGGCCACGACCTTCGCCTCGAACGTGGCGCGGTTGCAGACGCTTGCGGATGCGGCGGTGGCCAATGGCCGCTCGGTCTGTCTGCTGGGCCGGGCGATGAAGCGGATGGTGACGGCGGCGGTCGAAACCGGGGTGCTGACGAACTTCCCCTCAACCGTTTCCCCTGAAGAGGCGGCGCAGATCCCGCGCGAGAACCTGATGCTGATCGTGACCGGCAGCCAGGGCGAACGCCGGGCCGCTTCGGCGCAGCTCAGCCGCGGCAAGTATCTGGGTCTGTCGCTGAAAGAGGGCGATCTGTTCCTGTTTTCCTCCAAGACCATTCCGGGCAACGAATCCGGTGTGATCCGGATCATGAACGCCTTTTCCGAAATGGGCGTGGATGTCGTCGATGACACGGGCGGCAAGTATCACGTGTCGGGCCATGCCAACCGCCCGGATCTTGAGCGGATTCACGAACTGATCCGCCCGCAGATCCTTCTGCCGATGCACGGCGAGCATCGCCATCTGCGCGAACATGTCAAACTGGCGATGACGCGCGGAATCACGTCGCAGATCGTCAGCAACGGCATGATGGTGGATCTGACCGGCGACGCCCCCAAGGTGGTCGAGCATATCGAAACCGGGCGGATCTATCTTGACGGCTCGGTCCAGGTGGGCGCGCTGGACGGGGTGATCCGCGATCGGCTGCGCCTGGCGATGAATGGCCATGTGATGATCACGCTGATTGTCGATGAAGACGACGAGATCCTGGGCGAGCCCTGGGCCGAAACGCTGGGCCTTGCCGAGACCGGCCGCACCGGCGCGCCCCTGACCGAGACGCTGGAAACCGAGCTGAACAGCTTCCTCGTCCGGGCCGATGACCGGGTGATCGCCGATGACGACAAGCTTGACGATGCGATCCGTCGGATCGTGCGCCAGGTCTGCATGGAGGAGATCGGCAAGAAACCCGAGGTTTCGGTGGTCGTCAGCCGCCTGATGGACTAGCCCGATGCGCGCCCGGTGGTGGCCGGTTGCCACCCCGGCGCGCCGCCATCCGGGGCCGAGCAGGGCCGTGCCGCGGCGCAAGGCTGCGGCAAGCCGATGGTCCCGGGCCGCGGGGCAGTGGTTCTGACACAGACCGAGCTGCGCTGGCATGTATCCGGCGCATCACGGCCGCATCTGGGGGTGGAGGACGGATGGCGAGGCAGGCCCGAGGCGCTCGGTCGCCCCTCACATTCGCGCGCCCGGCGCGCACGCGGAGGCCGGGGTGGGCGCTTGTCTGGCATCCCGAGCCCACCTCCGGCGACCGCGCGATGTCACATCATCGTAACAGGCACTGATCGATGTTCTGTGGCCGCGCGGCCGAGGCCTGGGGAAAGGCCGGGAAAACCCCGGCCGCTCTCACTCGCCGTCAGCCTCGGCGCCCGTCTCGGGGGCCGCTTCGGTATCGCTGGCCGGACGGCTGCGGGCCAGGCTGCGCAGGATGAAGTCCGGCACATGGCTGCCCATGCCCACCACCACAGGGTCGCGGCGGTCGCTGCGGCCGGACCGGCTGCGGTCTTCGCGCGGAGCACGTTCGGGCGCGCGGTCATGCGGACGATCCGTGCTGCGTTCGGCCGGACGTGCGGCGTCCTGCTCCGGGGCGCGTTCGGCCACGACCTCGGCGCCCTCACGCGGGGCGCCGCGGGGGGTGTTGCGGCTTGTGCTGCGGCTGCGGCTTGTGCGGCGCGGCGCGCTTTCCTCGGCGGTCTCGGCTTCGGGACGGACCTGCGGCAGCGGGTTCTCGCCGCGCGGGATCGGCTGTTTCACCAGGCTTTCCACATTGGCCAGGTATTTCTCGTCCGAGGGCGTGGCAAGCGTGAAGGCCTTGCCCTTGCGCCCGGCGCGCCCGGTGCGGCCGATGCGGTGCACATAATCCTCGGGGTGGCTGGGCACGTCGAAGTTGAACACATGGCTGACGGCCGGAATGTCCAGCCCGCGCGCCGCCACGTCCGAGGCGACCAGAAGGTGCAACGACCCGTCACGAAAGGCATCAAGCGTGCGGCTGCGCTGCGACTGGTCAAGATCGCCATGAATCGGTGCGGCATTGAACCCGTGCTGCTTGAGCGACTTGGCCACCACATCCACATCCATCTTGCGGTTGCAGAAGATGATCGCGTTGGTGCAGGCTTCGCCCTCGGCCTCGATCAGCGCGCGCAGCACTGCGCGCTTTTCGGCAAAGCTGCGATCCTTGCGCGAGGGTTTCACCTCGATCAGGCGCTGTTCGATATTCTCGCTGGTCGTGGCCTGGCGCGCGACCTCGATCCGCGCGGGGGCGGTGAGGAAGGTGTTGGTGATCCGCTCGATCTCGGGCGCCATGGTGGCGCTGAAGAACAGCGTCTGGCGGGTGAAGGGGGTCAGCTGGAAGATCCGTTCGATATCCGGGATGAACCCCATGTCGAGCATCCGGTCGGCCTCGTCCACGACCATCACCTGCACGCCGGTCAGAAGCAGCTTGCCACGTTCGAAATGGTCCAGCAGCCGGCCCGGCGTGGCGATCAGCACATCGACGCCGCGGTCGATCAGCTTGTCCTGTTCGCCAAAGCTGACGCCGCCGATCAGCAGCGCCTTGGTCAGCTTGGTATGCTTGGCATAGATGTCGAAGTTTTCGGCGACCTGGGCCGCCAGTTCGCGTGTCGGCGCCAGCACCAGGCTGCGCGGCATGCGCGCCCGCGCACGGCCCTTCGCCAGCATCGTGATAAGCGGCAGCGTGAAGCTTGCCGTCTTGCCGGTGCCGGTCTGGGCGATGCCCAGCACGTCGCGGCCTTCCAGCGCGTGGGGAATGGCCTGTGCCTGGATCGGCGTCGGAGTTTCGTAGCCGGCTTCGGCAATCGCCTGAAGGACCTTCGGGTCCAATGCGAGATCGGTAAATTTGGTCATAAGCGTCCAGTTTGTTACGGCATCGGGCCGTAAGGTTGAGGGACGCGGGTTTCCGGGGCGCCCCGACGGGATTAGGCCGCGAGAGCGGATGCAGAGCGACTAGCGGAAAACGGCTCAAAGGTCAATGTTCAAGGCGTCTGGTGCAGCGTCCGGCGCACCGCGTCCTTCCACCCTGCATATTTCGCATCCCGGATCTCGGGCGCCATCTGCGGGGTGAACTGGCGATCCAGCGCCCAGGCGCGGGCAAAGCCCTCCTTGTCGGGGTAGATGCCGGCGCGCATGCCCGCCAGCCAGGCAGCCCCGAGCGCCGTCGTTTCCCGCAGTTGCGGCCGGTCCACGGGTGCCCCCAGAATGTCGGCCAGGAACTGCATCGTCCAGTCGCTGGCCGACATGCCGCCATCGACCCGCAGCGTCGCGACGGTCAGCCCCTCCATGTCGGCGGCCATCGCCTCCATCAGGTCGCGGGTCTGGTAGCCCACGCTTTCCAGCGCCGCCCGCGCAAGTTCCGCCGGACCGGTCGCGCGGGTCAGCCCGTAGATGGCGCCGCGCGCCTCGGCATCCCAATAGGGGGCGCCAAGACCGGTGAAGGCGGGAACCAGATAGACGGCCTGATGCGGATCGGCCTGTTCCGCAAGGGGCTGGGTCTCGGCCGCGTCGCGGATCATCCGCAGCCCGTCGCGCAGCCACTGCACCACGGCCCCGGCAATGAAGATCGACCCTTCGAGCGCATAGCAGGGCGTGCCGTCAAGCTGATAGGCGATGGTGCTGAGCAACCGGTTTCGGCTGGTCAGGTGCTGCGTGCCGGTGTTCACCAGCGCAAAGCAGCCGGTGCCATAGGTGGATTTCACCATGCCCGGCTGGAAACAGGCCTGACCCAGCGTCGCCGCCTGCTGATCGCCCGCCACGCCGAAGATCGGGATCTCGCGGCCGAACAGGTCGGCGCGGGTCAGGCCGAAATCGCTGGCGCAGTCGCGCACCTCGGGCAGGATCGCGGTGGGAATGTCGAAGAGGGCGCAGATCTCTTCATCCCAGCGGCCCTCGGCAATGTTGTAAAGCATGGTGCGGGCGGCATTGGTGGCATCGGTCACATGCGCCCGCCCCCCTGTCAGCCGCCAGATCAGAAAACTGTCCACGGTGCCGAAGGCAAGCCTTCCGGCGCGGGCCCGGTCGCGCGCGCCGTCGATATTGTCCAGAAGCCAGGCCAGCTTGGTGGCCGAAAAGTAGGGGTCGATGATCAGCCCGGTCCGGGCGCTGATCATCGGTTCATGTCCGGCTTCGCGCAGGCTGGCGCAGGTGGCGGCGGTGCGACGGTCCTGCCAGACGATCGCATTGTGCAGCGGCTGGCCGGTGTCGCGGTCCCACAGCAGCACGGTTTCGCGCTGGTTGGTAATGCCGATGGCCAGAATATCGTCCCCACGCAGCCCCGCGCGTTCCATCACCGCACGACAGGTCGCCGCGGTCGAGGACCAGATGTCGGAGGGGTCATGTTCCACCCAGCCCGAGCGCGGGAAATGCTGCGGGAACTCTTCCTGTGCGACGGCCTGGATCTGCATCCGGTCATCGAACAGGATGGCCCGGGTCGAGGTCGTGCCTTGGTCGATGGCAAGAATGCTGCCCATGCGTTTCCTCCCTTTTTCCGGTGAAGCTTGGCTGAACGGTGTCCGGCGTCAAGTCCGGGCGCGGGCCGCCGGGGGCTGATCCTGGGGCGGCGCCGGTTGTGCGCGCGCCGCTTTCATCCAGGCATCGATCGCGGCGACCTGATCCGGTTGCAGGCGCAGGCCCAGCTTGCTGCGCCGCCAGATCACATCCTCGGCGGTCATGGCCCATTCCTTCTGCATCAGCCAGTGCAGTTCGCGTTCGGTCAGCGTTGCGCCAAAGTCGTGCCCCAGGTCGGCGGCGTCCTGCGCGCCCTCAAGAAGGCGCTGCGCCTCGGTGCCATAGGCCCGCGCCAGCCGCCGCGCCCAGGCGGGCGTCAGGAAGGGATGGTCCGCCTTCAGCGCCGCGACCAGATCATCGAATCCATCCACGGGAAAATCGCCGCCGGGCAGGGGGTGATGGGCGGTCCAGTCGCCGCTGATCCCCGGAAAATGCGGTTTGAGCCGGTGCAGCGCCGCCTCGGCCAGCCTGCGGTAGGTGGTGATCTTGCCGCCGAACACGTTCAGCAGTGGCGCCCCGGAGGTGTCGAGCGAGAGGACATAATCCCGGGTGGCGGCCGTCGCGGTCCTGGCGCCGTCGTCGTAAAGCGGGCGCACGCCGGAATAGGTCCACACGATATCCTCGCGCGTGACGGGGCGGGCAAAATACGCGCTGGCAAAACGGCAGAGATAGTCCTGTTCCTCGGGGCTGCAGCTGGCTGCCGCCGGATCGCCTTCGTGATCGGCATCGGTGGTGCCGATCAGGGTAAAGTCGCCCTCGTAGGGGATGGCAAAGATGATCCGTCCGTCGGCCCCCTGGAAGAAATAGCAGCGGTCATGGTCAAACAGGCGCCGCGTCACGATATGGCTGCCGCGCACCAGCCGCACCCTCTCCGTCGAATTGATGCGCAGCGCGCCGCGGATAACCTCGCCCACCCAGGGGCCCGCGGCATTGACCAGAGCGCGGGCGGAAAAGCTGCGGCGCCCGTCGGGGCCTTCTACGATCACCTGCCACAGCCCGTCTGCGCGCGTTGCGCTGACCACCTTGCTGCGGGTCAGGATCCGGGCGCCGCGCGCGGCCGCGTCCCGCGCATTCAGCACGACAAGCCGCGAATCCTCGACCCAGCAATCCGAGTATTCGAAGGCCCGGGCGAAACCGGGACGCAACGGCGCGCCGGCCGGATCGCGGCGCAGATCCAGCGTGCGCGTGCCCGGCAGGATCTTGCGGCCGCCCAGATGGTCGTACAGAAACAGCCCCAGCCGCAGCAGCCACGCGGGCCGCATGCCCCGGTTGTGGGGCAGCACGAAGCGCATGGGCCAGCTGATATGCGGCATGTTGCGCAGCAGCACCTCGCGTTCGATCAGCGCCTCGCGCACCAGGCGAAACTCGTAATACTCCAGATAGCGCAGCCCACCGTGAAACAGCTTGGTCGAGGCCGATGAGGTGGCCGAGGCAAGATCGTTCATCTCGGCCAGCGCCACGCCGAGCCCCCGGCCCGCCGCATCGCGTGCGATACCACATCCGTTGATCCCGCCGCCGATCACGAACAGGTCAAGAACCTCGTCAGCCCGTGTCACATCTGCCCCCTCAGGTCTTTGCGAAAACATAGGCGCGAATGTTCGTTTTGTAAATGTTTCCGTTCGGTCGCGTGCGCCTTTCCACAACGGGCACGCGGCGAGGAGCCTACGGGACGCAGGTAACAGCACGGCAACCGCCGCCCATCTGACTGCCGGATCAGACGCGGCCGGAAGGCGGCAGGCCGTGCAGGCGGATGATCCGGCCGAAGGCCGGGGGATGGCAAGGCCATCTCGTCGCCTCGCCGTGCCGGGAAGTGCAGCTGGGCTCTCCGCGGCCGCGGGACGGACCGCGCGGGCACAGGTTCAGGCCGGGGCCGGGCCTCGGGCGGTGTGGGGGTTCGCGGATGTCTGCGCCGCTGGGCGATGGCCTCTTGCGCGGCCCGGCGCGCAGCCGGGGCGCATGGCTGCCCCGGCGTCAGGATCCTGCCCTGCCGAGACGCGCTTCAGGGGCTGCGTCTGCGCAAGCTGCGCCCGGCTGGCATTGGCAGGGGACGGCCCCGGCGCCACGACCGGGGCAGACCAGGTCAACGACCGGCAAGCAGCGGCTCGAGCATCTCGGCCGAGTAATCCTGCGCCAACGCCAGATAGGCATCATAGCTTTCGCGGACCCGCGCCACATCGGGATGTTCGGCGGCAAGATCGTCCTGAACCTCGGCCCAGGCGCTGCGCATCGCCTCGATCACATCTTCCGGGAAGCGCAGGAACTCGACTCCTTCGGATTTCAGCGCAGCCATCGCAACCGCGTTGTGATAGTCGAAATGCGCGACTGTCTCGTAGCTTGCGGCCTGGGCGGCGGCTTCGCAGATCGCCTGCAGATCGCGGGGAAGTTCGTCCCAGGCCGACTGGTTGAACACGATCGACAGAGCCGCCGCCGGTTCGTTGAAAGCCGGCGTGTAGCACAGGCTGGTGATGCGCTGCAGCCCGAAGGCCTGATCCAGCAGCGGCCCCACCCATTCGGCGGCGTCGATCGCCCCCGATTGCAGCGACTGGAAGATCTCGGTCGCGGGCATCAGCACCGCGTTGACCCCCATCTTGCGGAACACCTCGCCGCCAAGCCCGGCGATGCGCATGTTCAGCCCCTGCAGATCCGCGACGCTGTCGATCCGGCGCTTGAACCAGCCCCCCGACTGGGTGTTGGAATTGCCGGAATAAAGCGCCTTCAACCCGCGCTGGGCATAGATGTCGTCGTAAAGCTCCTGCCCGCCGCCGTGGCGCAGCCAGGCCTGATGTTCGTAGGAGGTCATGCCGAAGGGCACACCGGTGAACCAGTGCAGCGCCGGGTTCTTGCCAGCCGCGTAATAGGACGGGGTGTGGCCGACGGGCACATTGCCCTGCTGCACCGCATCCTCGACCGCGAAGGGTGGCACAAGCTCGCCCGCGGAATAGACGGTAAAGGCCAGCCGCCCGTCCGACATCGCCTCGACCCGTTCGGCGAAGCTGACGACGTTGCCGCCGACGCCGGGCGCATTCTTGGGAAAGCTCGAGGGCAGGTTCCAGCGGATCGTACCCTGCGCCAGCGCCGGCGCGGCCAGGGTGGCAGCCGCGGACAGGCCAGCGCCGCTGGCAAGAAAGGTTCTGCGTTTCATTTCATCTCTCCCGAAGGGTTCAGCCGAAGATCAGCCCGGGCAGCCAGGTGGCCAGTCCGGGAACCGCGATCAGAATGCCCAGTGCAACGAGCTGCAGCAAGACGAAGGGGAGCACACCGCGATAGATATCTGTCGTGGTGATGCTGCGCGGCGCGGCCGAGCGGAAATAGAACAGCGCAAAGCCGAACGGCGGCGTGAGAAACGAGCTTTGCAGGTTCATGGCGATCAGCACACCGAACCAGACCGGCGAGATGTCGGTGCCCAGAATCGCCGGGCCCAGCAGCGGCACGACGATATAGATGATCTCCACCGCCTCGAGGATGAAGCCGAGCAGGAAGATCACCAGCATCACGACGGCCAGCGCCCCCCACTGCCCGCCGGGCAGTTGCGCCATCAGGTTTTCGACCAGCGCCTCGCCGCCAAGGCCGCGGAACACCAGGGCCAGAAGCGAGGCCGCGATGACAATGCCGAAGACCATGCCGGAAATGCGGATCGTCTCGGTCATGGCGCCCTGAAGCATGCCGTTGCGCCACAGCCGGATCGCCGCGACGATCACGCCTGCCGCGATCAGCAGTGCCGCCACCGCCGCCAGAGCCCCGGGTGCCGTGTCAAGCGCCGCCCGCCCGAAACCGGCCATCCGCAGCCCCACCAGCGCGAAGGCCGCAAGCCCCGTGGCCGCGATCACCCGGCGCGCGCCGCGTCCGGGCGCGGCCACGAAGCCTGCCATCAGCAGCGCCCCGATCGCCCCGATCCCGGCCGCTTCGGTCGCGGTGGCGACGCCGGCGAGGATCGAGCCCAGCACCGACAGGATCAGCAGCATCGGCGGCAGGAAGGTCGTGACCATTTCGGCCCAGGTGACGGGCGCGGCGCGGGGCGGTTGCACCGCGCCGCGCGCCGGGCGCAGCGTCACAAGAAGATAGATCGCATAAAGCGTCACCAGCATCAGCCCCGGCACCAGCGCCCCGGCGAAAAGATCGCCGACCGAGACCGGCCGCGGCGCAAAGTTTCCGGCGCGTTGCTGTGCCTCGAGGTAGGTATTGCCGATCTGATCGCCCAGAAGCACCAGCAGGACGGAGGGCGGGATGATCTGGCCCAGCGTCCCGCTTGCGCAGATCAGCCCGCTGGCCTGGCGCTTGGGGATCCCGGCCTCGAGCATCGGCCGCAGCGCGACCAGCACCAGCATCACCACCGTGGCGCCGATGATGCCCGTGGCGGCGGCGATCATGGCGCTGAACAGCAGCACGGAAAGCCCCATGCCGCGTGGGCTGCCACCCATCATCCGCGCGAGCACCCCCAGCATGTTCTCGGCCAGCCGCGCGCGTTCCAGAAGCACGCCCATCAGCACGAACAGCGGCACCGCCATCATCAGGCTGTTGGTCATCACGCCCCAGATCCGGGCCGGGAAGAAGGCGACAAAGCGCAGATCGAAGGCGCCGAACTGGCTGGCCAGCACCGCGATCAGCAGCGGGACGCCCCCGATGGCCAGCATGGCCGGCACGCCGCTCAGGATGCCCGCGAACAGGCCCAGCAACATGAGGATCAGAAAGCCAACCTCAGGTGTCATGCGATGCCTCGCGCGCGGGCGGTGCAAGGACCGCAGCGATCCCTTGCAGGATCATCAGCGCCGCCGCAACCGGCAGCACCGTCTTGACCAGATAAAGCCCGGGAAGGCCGCCGGTTTCCAGCGCGCGTTCGCGGATGCGCCAGCTATAGCTCAGTTCCGGCCAATAGGCCTGGATGGCAAGACCGAAGATCGGGATCAGCAGGAATAGTAGCGCGAGGATATCGGCAATCCGCAGATAGCGCGGCGACATCCGCTCCGACAGAACCTCGACCCGGACATGGCCGCCGCGCGCCAGACAGACCGGCAGGCTGAGGATCAGGAAGATGGCAAAGCTGTAGGTGGCGAGATCCTGCAGGCGCAGGAAGCCCATTCCGAACCCGTAGCGCAACACGACGATGACCAGGATCGACACCACCAGAACCACCCCGGCCAGAAAACAGGCGGCGGTGGTCGCGCGGTCAAGGGCCGCGCAAAAGCCAAGGAAGATCCGTTTCATGGCGCCGCCGGTCCTGTTGCCCTCAGACCATCATTTCCTTGGTCGCAGTCAGCTTCAGGGCCGGATAGTCACGCTCGACCCGGTCGATATCCCACTGCAACCGCGTCAGATAGACCATGTCGCCGTCATGATCGGCGGCGATATGGCCCTTGTTCACGTTCACGAACTTCTCCACCTCGGCCTTCGGCCCGGAAATCCACCGGGCCGAGGTGAACTGCGAGCTTTCGAAGCGCACCGGCAGGCCGTATTCCAGCTCGATCCGGCTGGCGAGCACCTCGAACTGCAGCGCGCCCACGACGCCCACGATGAAGCCCGAGCCGATGATCGGCTTGAAGACCTTGGCCGCACCTTCCTCGGCGAATTGCATCAGCGCCTTTTCCAGATGCTTGGCCTTCATCGGGTCACCCGCGCGAACGTTCTGAAGAAGCTCCGGCGCGAAGGAGGGGATGCCGGTAAAGCGCAGCGCCTCGCCCTCGGTCAGTGCGTCGCCGATGCGCAGCTGACCATGGTTCGGGATGCCGATGATGTCGCCCGCCCAGGCCTCTTCGGCCAGTTCGCGGTCTGCGGCCAGGAACAGGACCGGGTTCGACACGGCCATCGGCTTTTTCGAGCGCACATGCAGCAGCTTCATGCCGCGCTCGAAATGCCCCGAGGCAAGGCGGACAAAGGCCACCCGGTCGCGGTGCTTGGGGTCCATGTTGGCCTGCACCTTGAAGACAAAGCCGGTCACGGACTTTTCCTCGGGCGCGATCTCGCGGCTTTCGCTGCGCTGGATCTGGGGGGGCGGGCCATAGTTGCCGATGCCGTCCATCAGTTCCTTCACCCCGAAGGAATTGATCGCACTGCCGAACCAGATCGGCGTCAGCGTGCCGTCCAGAAACGCCTGCCGGTCGAAGGCGGGCAGCAGTTCGCGCGCCATCTCCAGCTCTTCGCGCAGCTTCTCCAGCAACGCGGCGGGCACATGTTCGGCAAGCTTCGGATCGGACAGCCCCTCGATCTTGATCGATTCCGCCACACGGTTCCGGTCGGCGCGGTCCATCAGTTCCAGCCGGTCGCGCAGGATGTCGTAACAGCCGATGAAGTCGCGCCCCATTCCGATCGGCCAGGAGGCCGGCGTCACGTCGATGGCGAGGTTTTCCTGAATCTCGTCGATGATCTCGAACGTGTCCCGCGCCTCGCGGTCCATCTTGTTGCAGAAGGTCAGGATCGGCAGGTCGCGCAGACGGCAGACCTCGAACAGCTTGCGCGTCTGGCTCTCGACGCCCTTGGCGCCGTCGATCACCATGATCGCCGCATCCACCGCCGTCAGCGTGCGATAGGTGTCCTCGGAAAAATCCGAGTGGCCGGGCGTATCGACGAGGTTGAACCGGAACTGCCCGTAATCGAACGACATCGCCGAGGCCGAGACCGAAATCCCCCGGTCCTTTTCCATCTGCATGAAGTCCGACCGGGTGCGCCGCGCCTCGCCCTTGGCGCGCACCTGACCGGCCATCTGGATCGCGCCGCCGAACAGCAGGAACTTCTCGGTCAGCGTCGTCTTCCCCGCATCGGGATGCGAGATGATGGCGAAGGTGCGGCGCCGGGCGATTTCGGCCGGCAGGGTGGGGCGGTTGTGCGAATGGTCCAGCATGGGCAGGTCTATAGGCCAGGGCAGGGCGCCGTGCAATCGGGGCTTTGCAGATGCGGGAAACGCGCTAAGGTTGGGGGATGGACCAGAATGACATGTTGCTTCGCCAGATCCTGTCCGACTGCCGCACGATCGCGGTCGTGGGGTTTTCCGCCAATCCGATGCGTCCGAGCCATGGCGTCGCGCGCTATCTTGCGCAAGCCGGATACCGGGTGATCCCGGTCAATCCCGGCCATGCAGGGCAGGAGATCGCCGGGATGACCGTCGTGGGGGCGCTTTCGGACATTGCCGAACCTGTGGACATGGTCGACATCTTCCGCCGCTCCGAACATGTGCTGCCCGTGGTGGAAGAGGCGTTGACGCTGCCTGGGTTGAAGTGCGTGTGGATGCAACTGGGCGTAAGAAATGCCGAGGCTGCGGCCCTGGCCCGCGCGCAGGATGTGCAGGTGGTGGAGGATCGCTGCACGAAGATCGAGCACGCGCGGCTTCTGGGCTGAGAGGCCGCGACCGGCGGCTGTTTTTCTGCATTCAGGATCCTGAACGGGCAGCGGCTGCTGCGGCGGATCGGCGGGCGGTCTTCGGGGCACTCCCGCCCGTCTTCGATGCTGGCGCATCTCATCCCGTTGGGCCGGGCCGCGCTGCGCGCGGCGATGGCGCCTTTGACGGGGCGGCGGCGCCTTCAGAGGAGCGGCGTCTGGCGCCCCGGACCTGGGGCGGGCGGGACCTGGGTCCGGATCCCTGCCTGCCGTGTCAGCCCGGGAGATGCGAAGCCGGGGCAGAGGCGCGCCACCGGGTTTTCGGGGCCCGCCCTGATTTCCGGCCGCCAATCCCCTGACGGCTTCACGTGTAGCGAAGCGCGGGCGTCGTGGCGGCGGCCGTGTCGTGACAGCGTTCGATAATCGGGTCGCGCTGATTCAGGCGGTGACGGATGGGCACCTTCAGGACCGGGCGCCTCGGGAATCATCAACATGATCGGTGCCATGAGGCCCGGGGCGCCAGCTCCCGCAGCGTCGTCAGGAACGCGCGCCCTGGCCCGCCGGAAACGCGTGCGCGGCCTGTCCTGGCGGCATGGCCGCGACCGCCAGCTTGGGCAGGATCAGCAGGCCCGGGACCCCCATGGCCTTCGAGGTTTCGTTGCGCGGCAGGATCGGACAATGGCCTGTCCGGGCTGGCTGGCAGCTTTTTGCCAAGGCGGCGGAGAGATCAATTTCCGTGCTCGTCAGTCCGCCGGAGCGCAGGGCGACGAGGGTATCGGAGCATCGCCATGCTGGACGGACAGAGCGTGGGTGCCGCTGCGGAGGGTGAAGGTGGTGCGCGATGGCGTCATTGATCGGGATTCGCCCGGCAGCAGGCCGCCCGGACACCGGGCGCGCGGTTCCGCGTGATCGCACGCCGCGGACCTCGGGCTGTGCCGCAGCCTGTGCCGGGCCGGCCGCTCAGGGGCGGGCAGGCGAGCGGGTGGCCTTTTCGGCGATGCCGGAGGTGCCCTCGCGGCGCTCCAGTTCCGCCAGCACGTCATCAAGGCTCAGATCGCGTGCGGCAAGCATCACGAGCAGGTGGTAGAGCACATCCGCCGCCTCGGAGGTCAGGCGCGCGCGGTCGCCCTTCACCGCCTCGATGATCGCCTCGATGGCTTCCTCGCCGAACTTCTCGGCGCATTTCTCCGGGCCCTTCGCCAACAGCTTGGCGGTCCAGCTTGTGTCGGGATCGGCGCCGCGACGCGTGGCGATCGTGGCGGAGAGACGGTCAAGCGCGGTCATGCGAGCCTCATGGGAATGCCGGCGGCGGCCATATGGGCCTTGGCCTCGGCAATGGTGAAATCGCCGAAATGGAAGATCGAAGCGGCAAGCACGGCGCTGGCGCCGCCCTCGATCACCCCTTCGACAAGATGGTCAAGCGTTCCCACCCCGCCCGAGGCGATTACCGGCACCGGGACGGCATCGGCGATCGCGCGGGTCAGAGGGATGTTGAACCCGGCGCGGGTGCCGTCGCGGTCCATGCTGGTCAGCAGGATCTCGCCCGCGCCCTTGCCCGCAACGGTGCGGGCAAATTCGACCGCGTCGATCCCGGTGGGTTTGCGCCCGCCGTGGGTGAAGATCTCCCATCGGCCGGGTGCGACCGTCTTGGCGTCGATGGCGACCACGATGCACTGGCTGCCGAAATGATCGGCGGCTTCGGCCACCACATCGGGGTTCGCAACGGCGGCCGAATTGAAACTGACCTTGTCGGCGCCTGCCAGCAGCAGCGCCCGAACGTCGGAAACGCTGCGCACACCGCCCCCGACGGTCAGCGGCATGAAGCACTGTTCGGCGGTGCGGGTGACCAGATCGAACATGGTGCCGCGGTTTTCATGTGTGGCGTGGATATCGAGGAAACACAGCTCGTCGGCGCCGGCGGCATCATAGGCGCGGGCGGCCTCGACCGGGTCGCCGGCGTCGATCAGGTCCACGAAGTTGACGCCCTTGACCACGCGGCCATCGGCCACGTCCAGACAGGGAATGATGCGGGTCTTCAGCATGCGTTGCTCCGTTCCTTCAGTCCTTGCGCGGCCTTGCCGATGGCGCCCCTCAGGGGCGCGCTGCCGCCCCTCAGCGTTCGGCCGCGGCGGGACGCGCCCTCAGCGTGGCCAGCGCTTCGGCCAGATCGATCGCGCCGTCGTAAAGCGCGCGCCCCGAGATCGCCCCGGCGATCACCCCGGTATCGCGCAGCGCCACGAGATCGGACATCGACGAGACCCCGCCCGAGGCGATGACCGGGATCGACACGGCGCGGGCCAGTGCCTCGGTCGCCGCGATGTTCGGACCCTGCATCGCGCCGTCGCGGTTGATATCGGTATAGATGATTGCGGCCACGCCGGCATCCTCGAACTGGCGGGCAAGATCGGTGACCATGACATCGGTTTCCTCGGCCCAGCCCCGGGTGGCGACACGGCCGTTGCGGGCGTCGATGCCGACCGCGACCTGGCCGGGAAAGGCGCGTGCCGCCTCGCGCACCAGCGCGGGGTTTTCCACGGCAACAGTGCCAAGGATTACCCGGGCAAGGCCTTTCGACAGCCAGCCCTCGATCGTGGCCATGTCGCGGATCCCGCCGCCCAGCTGCGCGGGAACCTGCACTGCGGCCAGAATCGCCTCGACCGCGGCGGCATTGACCGGCGCGCCGGCGAAGGCGCCGTTCAGATCGACAAGATGCAGCCATTCGCAGCCCGCATCCTCGAAGCTGAGCGCCTGTGCGGCGGGGTTGTCGCTGAACACGGTCGCCTGCTCCATCTCGCCCTTGTAAAGCCGGACGCACTGGCCGTCCTTGAGGTCGATGGCGGGGTAAAGGATCATGGCGGACTCCGGGCTGTTGACGGCGTTGGGCAGGCGGGTTCTGGCACAGCTTGGCGGCTTTGGCAAAGGGGCAAGGCTTCCGCCACGTCAGGCTTTGACGAATCGCGCCGTCTTGGCAGGCTGAACCCCTCGGGGAGGAAACATTATGATACGCAAGTCGCTGATGGCGCTGACCTTGACGGCGCCCCTGATTGCCACGCCCGCCTTTGCCCAGGACCCTGCCGAAGGGATCTGGACCACCCAGCCGGACAACAACGGCAACTATGGCACCGTCCAGATCCTGCCCTGCGAAAACCGGATCTGCGGCGTGCTGACGGGCGCCTTTGATGGTAGCGGTGCCCCGCTCCCGTCCGAGAACATCGGCCGGGCAATCGTCTGGGACATGCAGCCGCGCGGCGACGGCAGCTATGAGAACGGCAAGGTCTTTTCCCCGGATCAGGGGCGGACCTACAACGCCAAGATGGCGCTGCGGGGCGATCAGCTGGGCGTGGCGGGCTGTGTGCTGGGGTTCTGCCGCGAACAGACCTGGACACGGGCCCGCTGAGCCGGGGCGCAGGCAGGCGTGCCCCATTCGGGCGCCGCGCCTGGGGCCCGCGCCGGGACGCCGTGCATGGGACTGCTGGAGTCTCCGGGCGAGCTTCGCGCCGATGCGGGACACCGGCCGGATTCTCGGGACTGCCGGACGCCGACCAAAAGGCAGCGATCGGAGCTTCGGGGTCTTGATGCTGCTTCTGGCGCATCGCCCGTCTTCTTGCCTGGGGGACAATGCGTCCAGGATGCCGGCGTTGCGTGGCCGGCCGGCAACCTGACCCGATCCCGCAAGATCCCCTCGGCCCCCGGCCTGACCGGTTGCGCGTCGCGCGCCCTCCGGAAGCGGGATCTGGGTGGGCGCCTGCCTGCAACGGCGCGGGTCCGGGCCAGGACGGGATGCATCGACGGCTCAAGGAAACGGCGGTCGCTTCACCAGCCTGTGCCCGGGCCAGCTCCTGACGTCGCTCCGCCGGGTCAGGGCCGGCAGGCCGGCCCCACGCGGGGCAGGGCCATCGTGCCGCCGGTCCTGTCAGGCGGCGAAGCAGCGGGTCGGTGCGCCGGAGGACGCCCCGATGCCCGGTCAGGGCGTCCAGCGCAGGAAGTTCGCGATCAGGCGCAGCCCGGCGGTCTGGCTTTTCTCGGGGTGGAACTGGGTCCCGATCATCGTGTCGCGGCCGATGATCGCGGTGATGTCGCCGCCATACTCCACATGGGCCAGACGCTCGGCCGGGTTGGCGGTGCGGAAATGGTAGGAATGCACGAAATAGGCGTGATCCCCGGTGGCAATTCCCTCCAGCACCGGGTGCGGCCGGTCGATCACCAGATCGTTCCAGCCCATGTGGGGCACCTTCAGCGCCGGGTCGGCGGGGGCGATGCGCACGACCTCGCCCTCGATCCAGCCAAAGCCGGGGGTGTCCACATATTCCCGGCCCCAGCTGGCCATCATCTGCATGCCGACGCAGATGCCAAGGAAGGGGCGGCCCTGCCGGGTCACCGCTTCTTCGATGGCGTCAAAAACGCCGCCGGCATCGCCCAGGGCCTTGCGGCAGGCCGGGAAGGCGCCATCGCCGGGCAGCACGATCCGGTCGGCGCGGGCAACATCCTCGGGGCGGGCGCTGACGATGATCTCGCCGCCGCCGGTTTCGATGGCCATGCGCTGGAAGGCCTTTTCGGCGGAATGCAGGTTGCCGCTTTCGTAATCCACCAACACCGTCAGCATTACAGCGCACCCTTGGTCGAGGGAATCGCATCCGCCTTGCGCGGGTCCGTTTCCACCGCCAGCCGGAGCGCGCGGGCGACGGCCTTGAAGGCGGCCTCGGCGATGTGGTGGCTGTTCAGCCCATGCAACCGGTCCAGATGCAGGGTGATACCGCCGTGGGTGGCAAAGGCCTGAAAGAACTCTCGCACCAGTTCGCTGTCGAACCGGCCGATCTGCGCCGTGGGAAACTCGACGTTCCACACCAGATAGGGCCGCCCCGACAGATCCAGCGCGCAGCGGATCTGGGCATCATCCATCGGCAGGTGGCATTCGCCATAGCGCCGGATGCCGCGCTTGTCGCCAAGTGCCTGCGCCAGCGCCTGACCCAGCGCAATGCCCGTATCCTCGACCGTGTGGTGATCGTCGATATGCAGATCGCCCGTGGCGCGGATGGTCATGTCGATCAGGGAGTGGCGCGCAAGCTGATCCAGCATGTGATCGAAGAACCCGATGCCGGTGGCATTGTCATAGGTTCCGGTTCCGTCAAGGTTGACGGTCACGCTGATGTCGGTTTCTGCCGTCTTGCGGGTGATGGTTGCCTGGCGCATGTCGTCCCCTGCGATGTTTGGCGCGTTATAGGCCGCAGGCCCCGGCAGGGGAAGAGGCTGACGCCATCCATCTGTCATCGGTGGGAAGATTGGAGCGGGCGATGAGATTCGAACTCACGACCCTAACCTTGGCAAGGTTATGCTCTACCCCTGAGCTACGCCCGCGCTCCGGAGGCCGATCTACGGCGGTTTCGCGACGGTGGCAAGAGGAAAATGCAGCGATCTCCGCAGATGGATGATAATGAGAATGATTTGCAATTGCATTCCTCTCCGCGCGTGCTATCTCTTCCGCGAAGCAGAACAGGAGCGTTTCATGAACAGGGCCTTTGCCACAACCGCCGCCTTCGTCCTTGCCGGGGGGGCGGCCTGGGCCGAGCCGCCGCGCGTCCTTGCGACCGTGGGCATGATTGCCGATGTCGCGGCCGAAGTCGCCGGCCCCTGTGTCGCGGTCGAGGCGCTGATGGGGCCGGGAATCGATCCGCATCTGTATCAGCCCACGGCGGGGGACGTCGGGCGCATGCAGCGGGCCGAGGCGATTTTCTATGTCGGGTTGGGGCTTGAGGGCCAGCTTGGCACGGTTCTGGGCCGACTTGCCGACAGCCGCAGCACGCTTTCCGTGGGCGAGGCCATTGCCGAAACCGCCGACCTGCTGGAAACCGATGGCGGTTATGGTGTCGATCCGCATCTGTGGATGGATGTGCAGCTGTGGACCAGCGCGATCCCCGCGATCCGCACCCAGCTTGCGCAGCTGGCGCCCGGGTGCGACGGCCTTGACGAGCGGGCGGATGCCTATGCGGCGCAGCTTGCCGCGTTGCACGGCTGGGTCGGGGAAAGCATCGCCAGCATCCCCGAGGAGGCCCGTGCCCTTGTTACCGCTCATGACGCCTTCGGCTATTATGCCCGCGCCTATGGCATCACGGAAATCGCGCTTCAGGGCCTGACCACCGAAGCCGAGGCCAGCATCGCTGACATCCGCGAAACCGCCGACGAAGTGGCGCGGCGTGGGGTGCCGGCGGTCTTTGTCGAAAGCACGATCAACCCGCGCAGCATCGAGGCGTTGCGGGGCGCCCTGCGCGATCGTGGCCACAACGTCGCACTGGGGGGCGAGCTTTACTCCGATGCGATGGGCGAGGCCGGAACCGCCGAGGGCACCTATATCGGCATGATACGGGCCAATACCCTTGCGATCACCACCGCGCTGGGCGGAACCCCCGCGGCCTGGCCCGATGCGTTGGCCGGGTGGTCGGCGCAATGGGGCCTTGGCAATCCTTGACCCGCGGCGCATCCTCAGCCGGAAGGAGCCGACCATGACCCCCGCCAAGGCCGCTTTGCACGAACCCGATCTCGCCCTGCATGTCGAGGATCTGACCGTCAGTTATCACCGCAAGCCGGTGCTCTGGGATATTGATCTGGACATACCGCCGGGGGTCATGGCGGCCATCGTCGGGCCGAACGGGGCGGGGAAATCCACGCTCATCAAGGCGGCGCTGGGGCTAGTGCGGCCGGTGGCCGGGCATGTGCGGTTCTTCGGACAGACCTACGGCAGTGTGCGCCGCCGCGTGGGCTATGTGCCGCAACGCTCCAGCGTCGACTGGGATTTTCCGACCACCGTGCTTGATGTGGTCACGATGGGGCTTTATGGCCAGCTTGGCTGGTTCCGCCGCCCCGGCCGCGCCGAACGTGCCCGGGCCCTTGCCGCGCTTGAACAGGTGGGGATGCAGGATTTCGCCGCCCGCCAGATCAGCCAGCTTTCCGGTGGTCAGCAGCAGCGGGTGTTCATCGCCCGCGCGCTGGTTCAGGAGGCCGACATCTATTTCCTGGACGAGCCGATGGCCGGGGTCGATGCAACCACCGAACGGGCGATCGTGGCGCTGCTCAAGGGGTTGCGCGATGCGGGGCGCACGGTGGTGGTGGTGCATCACGACCTGCAGACGGTGCGCCGCTATTTCGACTGGCTGGTGATGCTGAACGTGCGCGTGATCGCGCAGGGCCCGGTGGCCGAGGTTTATACCGCCGACAATCTGCGCCGCACCTATGGCGGCCAGATCGCCCTGCTGGGTCCGGATGGGGCGCCATGACAGCCGTGATGCCGCTCTGGTCGCTGTTGCAGGATTTCACCGTGCAGACGGTGCTCCTGGGCGCGGTGCTGTTGGGCATCGTCAGCGGGATCCTGGGCGCCTTCGCCGTGCTGCGCGGCCAAAGCCTGATGGGCGATGTGCTGTCGCATGCGGCTCTGCCGGGGATCTGCCTTGGCTTTCTGGTTGCGGGCAGCCGGCATCTGGGCAGTCTCCTGACCGGCGCGTTCCTGACCGGAGCGCTGGCGGCGGTCACGGTGCTGTGGCTGCGCCGCACGACCCGGCTGAAGATGGACGCGGCGCTGGGCATCGTTCTGGGCCTGTTCTTTGCAGCGGGCGTGGTGCTGCTGACCTTCATCCAGACCAGTCGTGGCGCGGGGCAGGCGGGGCTGAACAGCTTCCTTTTCGGCCAGGCGGCAGCGATGCTGCGATCGGATCTCTGGATCATGGGCGGGGTGACGCTGGGGGCGATGCTGATCCTTCTGGCCTTCTGGAAAGAGTTCAAGCTGGTTACCTTCGATCCGGGCTTTGCCACCACCGCCGGGCTGCCGGTGCTGGCGCTTGACCTCGCGCTCACCGTGATGATCGCGCTGGCGATCGTCGTCGGCCTGCAGATGGTGGGGGTGGTGCTGATGACGGCCATGATCATCGCCCCCGCCGCCGCGGCCCGGCAATGGGTGAACCGGCTCGAGTCGATGGTGATCCTTTCGGCGGTGTTCGGAGTCTCGGCAGGCGTTGCCGGTGCGGGGATCAGCGCGGCGGGGCGCGGCCTTTCCACGGGGCCGCTGATCGTGCTGGCCGCCTCGGCGATCGTGCTGGTGTCGGTCCTTCTTGCGCCGGGGCGCGGGCTGGTCTGGGTGGCACTGCGCGACTGGCGCGCCGCGCGTCGGTTGCGGGCGCGCCAGGTGCTGCTGACACTCGACCGGCTGGCGCGTGCCCATGCCCGCGAGGATTTCCGCAGCGATGAGGGGCTTGTCGATGCCTATCACGGGCGCCGCACCCGCCGCGCGCTGCGCGCCTTGGCTGAGAGGGGCGATATCCGCGCCGTTCGCCACGGCCCCGAGGATCAGACCCATTGGGAACTGACCGACGCCGGCCGCGCCCGGGCCGCCGCCCTTCACCTTGAGGAAGAGGACGCCGCCATGCCGCGCCGGGATGTATCGCAGGACGGGAATCGCGGCCCAGACGCGGGCACCGGGCGGCAGCCCGTCCGGACCCCGCGCGGAGGGGCGGGATGCTGACGTGGTTTTTCAACGACGTTGCGGCAATGATCGTGGCCACCGGCGCGCTGGTGGGGGCGGGGTCGGCGCTGCTCGGGGTGTTTCTGGTGCTGCGCGGGGCGGGAATGCTGACCCATGCGATCAGCCATTCGATCCTTCTGGGCATTGTCATCGCCTGGATGCTGAGCGGGCAGACCTCGGGGCCCTTCGTGCTGGCGGCGGCGGCGCTCGCGGGGCTTTTGTCGGTGGTCATGACCGAGGCGCTGGCGCGGTCGAACCTGGTGCGGATGGATGCGGCGATCGGCCTGGTCTTTCCGGCGCTTTTCGCCCTGGGGGTGCTGCTGATCAGCCTCAATGCGCGCAATGTCCATCTGGATGAACATGCGGTGCTGCTGGGCGAAATCGGCTTTGTCTGGCTGGATACGGTGCAGCTGGGCGGCCATGGCGTGCCGCGCGCGATGCTGGCGGTGGGGACGCTGACGCTCCTCAATCTGCTGTTCGTGACATTGTTCTACAAGGAGCTGAAGCTCGCCAGCTTTGACGCGGCCCTTGCCCATGCGCTGGGCTTCGCGCCCGGGATCCTGTTCTACGCCCTCCTTGGTCTGACCAGCGCCACCGCGGTGGCAAGCTTTGATGCGGTCGGCGTGGTGCTGTTTCTGGCCTTCGTGATCGTGCCGCCCTCGGCGGCCCTTCTGTTGACCGACCGGTTGTGGCTGGTGATTCTGCTTTCGGTGCTGATGGCGGTGGGTTCAAGCCTTGCGGGATATCTTCTCGCCGTGCGCTGGAATGTCTCGATCGGGGGAATGATGGCGCTGATGACGGGGCTTTGCCTGGTGGCGGCGCTGCTGGCCGGGCCGCGTCACGGGGTGATCGCCCGGCAGTTGCGTCAACGCGGTCAGCGGGCCGAGAATGACGCGCGCTCGCTTGTCGCGCATCTTTACAACCATGAGGCTGGCCCCGAAGCCGCCGAGGAAAACACCGTCCGTGCGCTGCACGATCACCTGCTCTGGTCCGAGGCGCAGGCTCGCCGCGTGATCCTGCACGGCCTTGATCGCGGGCTTGTCGAACGGCGGGGCGAGGCGCTTCATCTGACGCCCAAGGGCCGCGCGGTCGCCTTCCAGATCTTCGAGCCCTGGCGCCGTGGCGACGAGGCCGAAGCGGCGCAGGAAATTCGCGGCTGATGCGTTTTTTCGCGCCGGATGTGCTTGACGCCGCCGGGCAGTCTGCATATTACCTCCCCACGTTCGGAGGCGATCCGGACGGGTGGACACGCGGTTGTAGCTCAGTCGGTTAGAGTACCGGCCTGTCACGCCGGGGGTCGCGGGTTCGAGCCCCGTCAACCGCGCCACCACCGGATCGCCCGAACGTGTAGATGCGCGGTTGTAGCTCAGTCGGTTAGAGTACCGGCCTGTCACGCCGGGGGTCGCGGGTTCGAGCCCCGTCAACCGCGCCATTTTCTTCCACCGACCGAACAGCTGCACGTGCCCTCGCGGGGACCCGCCCGTGGCAGGCAGGGCCCATAGTTATGATCGGCCGGCCCCGTCCAGGGGCCGTCACAGGTCAGAGCAGTTTGCCCATCACCACCGCCGTGTCGGCCATCCGGTTTGAAAACCCCCATTCGTTATCGTACCAGGCGAGGATCCGGCACAGTGACCCCTCCATCACCTTGGTCTGATCGAGGTGGAACACTGAAGAATGCGGGTCGTGGTTGAAATCCGCGCTGACGTTCGGCGCATCGGTATAGCCGAGCACACCGGACATCGGCCCGTCCGCAGCCTGTCGCACGGCGGCGTTGATCTCCTCGACGCTCGTGTCGCGGGTTGCCTCGAAGGTCAGATCCACGACCGACACGTTCGGCGTAGGAACACGGATCGCGACCCCATCCAGTTTGCCGTTCAGTTCCGGAAGAACAAGGCCCACCGCCTTCGCGGCACCCGTTGACGTGGGGATCATGCTGAGCGCGGCCGCGCGGGCGCGGTAGAGATCCTTGTGCAGCGTGTCCAGCGTGGGCTGGTCGCCGGTATAGCTGTGGATCGTGGTCATGAAACCACGGCGAATGCCGACAGCATCGTTCAGCACCTTTGCCACCGGGGCAAGGCAGTTGGTCGTGCAGGAGGCATTCGACACGACAAGATCGTCGCGCGTCAGCGTATCATGGTTCACGCCATAGACGATGGTCTTGTCCGCGCCTTTTGACGGGGCCGACACCAGCACCCGTTTTGCGCCGCTTTTCAGGTATACTGCCGCCTTGTCACGTTCGGTGAAGATCCCGGTGCATTCCAGAACGATATCCACATGCCCCCAGGGCAACTCGGCCGGATCGCGGATGGCGGTCACCTCGATCGGGCCCCGGCCAACGTCGATCGTGCTTTCGCTGGTGATGACCTTGCCGGGAAAGCGCCCGTGAACGCTGTCGAAACGCAGAAGATGGGCATTCGTCTCGACCGGGCCAAGATCGTTGATGGCCACCACCTCGAGATCGGTGCGGCCGCTTTCGATGATCGCGCGCAGCACGTTGCGCCCGATGCGGCCGAAGCCGTTGATAGCCACTTTGACGGTCATGGGCATTCTCCCTTCGCAACCAGCGGAAGGTCCGGCGCGACATGCGCCGGACGTTACCGCTAACATCGGCATTCTGCCGAAAAGGTCAACCGGGGGGCGCCAGAATCAGCGCCAGAAGGCAAGATACTCCACAAACGAATCAAGCCGGCGCGCCAGGAAAACCAGCACACCGGCATCGAAGATCAGGTCGGCCGCGATGGCCATGACAATCAGGCTACCCACGCCAAAGGCAATCCGGTCGGTCATCGCTCCCTCTCAGGGGGCGTGCAGCCCCGTCAGTTCAGCAGGCGCCCCATCGCCGCGGCCACGTCGGCCATGCGGCAGGAAAAGCCCCACTCGTTGTCATACCAGGCCAGCACGCGCACCGTGCGGCCGCCGACGACCTTGGTCTGGTCCGGGGCGAAGATAGACGAAAACGAGGTGTGGTTGAAGTCGATCGAGACCTTCGGCTCGGGATCATAGGACAGAACCGCGCCCATGTGACCGGCGGCTGCTTCACGCACAACCTCGTTCACGTCGGCGACAGTGACATCGCGCTTGGCCTCGAAGGTCAGATCCACCGCGCTGACGTTCGGGGTGGGCACCCGCATCGCCGTCCCGTCCAGGCGGCCGGCAAGCTCCGGCAGAACTTCGCCGATCGCCTTGGCCGCGCCGGTCGAGGTGGGGATCATTGCCATGGCGGCAGCGCGGGCGCGGTAAAGATCCTTGTGCCGGCGGTCGAGCGTGGGCTGATCGCCCGTATAGCTGTGGATCGTGGTCATGATGCCGCGTTCGATCCCGATGGCGTCGTTCAGGACCTTTGCCAGCGGCGCAAGGCAGTTGGTGGTGCAGGACCCGTTCGACACGACCAGATCGCCGACCGTAAGGCTGCGATGATTCACACCATAGACGATGGTCTTGTCCGCATTCTTGGCCGGTGCCGAAACGAGCACGCGCTTCGCGCCCCGCTCCAGATGCACCGCCGCCTTGTCGCGATCGTTGAACTTGCCGGTGCATTCCAGCACGACATCGCAACCCGACCAGTCAAGCTCCATCGGATCATAGCTCGACATCATCTCCATCGGCCCGCGGCCGAGGTCCATGGTCGTGCCCTTGACCCGGATCTGGCCCGGAAAGCGGCCATGAACACTGTCGTACTTGAGCAGATGGGCATTGGTCTCGATCGGGCCGGTGGCGTTGATCTTGACCACCTGCACATCGTTGCGGCCGCTCTCGGCGATATGCGCCAAGGTGCAGCGTCCGATCCGTCCAAAGCCGTTGATACCGATGGTAATCGTCATGTGTCCCCTCGTACTCCGGTGTCGCGCCTCGGGCTTCATATAGGCAGGGGCGCCTCTATGGAAAGCGGAAAACGCAGATTTGCCAGCATGTTAGCGCAAACCTGCGATGTTGGCGCTAACCGTGGCAGGCCTTGCGCAGCTTTGGGCGCTAACAGTCGCGATCCATGGACGGGCTTCGGGGCGGCGCTTGTCGATCGATAGGCCCGCGCTCGGGGCCGGCGGTGCAGGGCCGCAGTCGTGCTGGCAGAACGCTTGTCGCGCGCCGCACCTGCCGCGCAGCGAGCCATCCAGGGTGGCTCCCGTAGGCGCAACAGTCATTTGCCCGGGGTTCGCAGCGACCCTTCTGACATCCGGCCGGTCAAGCCCAGCCACCAAGCGGCATCTTCCTTCCGTCCGAAGTGGAAAGGCCCGCGCAAGGCGCGGGCCTGGCCCAACGGGATGAACCCGCGTCAGCGGGAGAAGACGGGCGGGAGCGCCGCCCCCCCGGCCGTCACTGGCCCAGCAGGTCCTTGACCTTGGCGACCGTGGCTTCCGCTGTGATCCCGAACTCCTTGTAGAGAAGCTCTGCCGGGGCCGAGGCGCCGAAGCGCTCCATGCCGATGAAGCCTGCCTTGGCCTCGCGGCCGCGCTCGCCCAGCAGCCAGCGGTCCCAGCCAAAGCGCTGTCCTGCCTCGATTGCAACGCGCACCGGACCGGCGGGCAACACCCGACGGCGATAGCTTTCAGGCTGGCAATCGAACAGCTCCCAGCACGGCATCGAAACGACACGGGTGCCGATTCCCTCGGCCTCCAGCATCTCGCGCGCCTGAAGGGCGATTTCCACTTCTGACCCGGTTGCCATCAGGATCGCCTGCCGCTTGCCGGTCGCCTCGGCCAGAACATAGGCGCCCTGGGCGGTCAGGTTCTTGTTCGTATGGCTGGTGCGCACGGTGGGCAGGTTCTGACGGCTGAGCGCCAGGATCGACGGCGTGGCCTTGGTGCTCAGCGCCAGTTCCCAGGCTTCGGCGGTCTCGACCGTGTCGGCGGGGCGGAACACCCAGGTGTTCGGCGTGGCGCGGCACAATGCCAGATGCTCGACCGGCTGGTGAGTGGGCCCGTCTTCGCCCAGCCCGATCGAGTCATGCGTCATCACATAGACAACCGGCACGCCCATCAGCGCCGAAAGCCGCATTGCGCCGCGCGCGTAGTCGGTGAAGCAGAAGAAGGTGCCGCCATAGGGCCGCACGCCGCCATGCTGCACCATCCCGTTCATCGCCGCCGCCATACCGTGTTCGCGGATGCCATAGTGGATATAGCGGCCCTTGCGGTTTGCGGGCTCGAACACCCCAAGATCCCTTGTCTTGGTGTTGTTCGATCCGGTCAGATCGGCCGAGCCGCCGATGGTTTCCGGCACCACCGGGTTCACAACCTCAAGCACCATTTCGCTGGCCTTGCGCGTCGCAACCTTGGGTTGGGTTTCGCTGATCTGCTTCTTGAGGGCCCGGATGGCCGCAGCAAGCTTGCGCGGCGGCTCCAGCGAAAGCTGGCGCTTGAATTCGGCTTGCCGGGCCGGGGGCAGGGCGGCCACCCGCTCTTCCCAGGCGTGCCGGGCTTCGGCGCCACGGCTGCCGATCGCTTCCCAGGCCGCCTTGATATCGGCGGGGATCACGAAGGCCTCATGCGGCCAGCCGTAGATTTCCCGGACCGCCGCGATTTCTTCGGCGCCAAGAGGCGAGCCATGCGCGCTGGCGCTGTCCTGCTTCTTGGGACTGCCAAAGCCGATATGGGTCTTGCAGTCGATCAGCACCGGGCGGTCCGATTGCTTGGCCTCGGTCATGGCGCGGTCGATATCGGCCGGATCATGGCCGTCGCAATGAAGAACCGTCCAGCCCGCGGCCGCGAACCGTGCCCGCTGGTCGGTAATGCAGGATTTCGAGATCTCGCCGTCGATCGAGATGTTGTTGTTGTCCCACAGCACGATCAGGCGCGACAGTTTCTGCATGCCGGCCAGGCCGATTGCCTCGTGGCTGATGCCCTCCATCAGGCATCCGTCACCGGCGATGACCCAGGTGTGATGGTCCACGACCTTCTTGCCGAACCGTGCGCGCAGCGCCTCTTCGGCAATGGCAAAGCCGACGGCCGCCGAAATGCCCTGGCCCAGCGGCCCGGTCGTGGTTTCGATTCCCTTGGCATAGCCGTATTCCGGGTGGCCTGCGGTCTTGGCATGCCACTGGCGGAAACGCTTGATTTCCTCGATCGGCATGTCGGGCGATCCGGTGAGGTGCAGCAGCGCATAAAGCAGCATCGAGCCGTGACCGGCCGAAAGAATGAAGCGGTCGCGGTCCGGCCAGTCCGGGTTCTTCGCGTCGAACTTCAGGTGCTTTTCGTAAAGGACTGTCGCCACGTCGGCCATGCCCATCGGCATGCCGGGATGGCCGGAATTGGCTGCCTGCACGGCGTCCATCGCCAGCGCACGGATCGCGCAAGCCTTGTTCCAGTGGTCAGGGTGCTTTTCGCGCAGGGTTTGGATGTCCAAGGGTTCAATCCTTCGGCTGGGGGCAGAGCTTGGCGCTAGATACCAACCTGCGGGCAAAGTTCAAGCGCGGGGCGCCGCGCATCCGGTCAAAAGGGTGCGCAAAGGGTGCGTTCTGTGGAATATACGGGGCAAAGTAACCGAAATCCCGATTCGCGCTGCGCTTTTGCGGTGCGAGAACAAGAAAGGGAGCCAGGCAGACGTGACTGACCTTGCCGAACTCGAGGGGCGCATCACCATGGCGCTCGATCGTATTGCCCTGGGGCTGGAGGCGCTGCCCTCCGTCCCCGCCTCGTCCGGATCCGCCGAGCAGGATCTGCCCGTTCTGCAACAGGCGCTGGAGGCGGAGCGCGACGAAAGCAATCGCCTTGCACGAGAGATCGAGGACCTGCGCCACCACCTGGCGCAGCAGGATGGCGCGTCGGAAGAACGGGCGCGGCTCGCGGCGCAGCTTGAGGTTCACGGCCGGGAAATCCAGCGCCTGCGCCGCGCCAACGGCCATGTGCGCCAGGTGATCGGCCGCCTGCGTGCCGCCCTGGAAGCGCGTGTATCGGATCCGCAACTTGTCAACGAGGCAATGGCCGCCGAGCTTGAGGCGCTGCAGGCCGCCCGTTCGGTTGACCTTGCCGAGATCGACGAAATCCTCGCGGAACTCGACCCGCTTGTTGAAGGGGGGCCGGCCCGTGGCTGACGTGACGATAAACATCGGTGGCAAGCAGTTCGACGTCGCCTGCCAGGATGGAGAAGAGGATCTGCTTCACGCCGCGGCCTCTCTTCTCGATGCCGAGGCCGAGGCGCTGCGGGCACAGGTCGGGCGGATGCCCGAGGCGCGGATGCTTCTGATGGCGGGGCTGATGCTGGCCGACAAGACTGCTGCCATGACCGACCGGATGCGGCAGCTGGAGGCGGAACTGGGGCAAGCGCAACAACGGATCGCACTTCTGGAAAACCAGCCAAAGCCCACGCCCGAGCGGATCGAGGTGCCGGTGATCCCGCGTCATGTGCATGACACGCTGGCCGAGCTTGCGGCGCGAAGCGAGGCGCTCGCCGCAGCCGTGGAGGATCGCGTGCGCGAAGCAAATGCCACCCTGGACCCCGAGGAGAGCCCCGCGCGCGAAACCTGATACCGCAGCGCCGGTGGCCGAGGGCCGCGACGGTTCTTCGTGTCCCCGTGCGCCTGTGTCGTCAGCGGTGGCGACCGGATGCTTCCGATCCGGTGAACAGCTTCATGTCCGGCGCGGAGGGGCACCCCGGGATGCGACGAACACCCGCTCGGAACCGGGGCCTCCTGTCCCGCGGGCGGCCCGGATCCGATGTTTCGCGCAGGCACCGATCTCGTCACAAGCGATCATGACGGCCGTCCGGCCCCTGCCGCGCCCGGGGCCATTCTTGTACTGCTCGGCCGCCCGAAGCCGGCGTCCGACACGCAAAGCCCGGAACGCCTCCGGTTCGGCTCGGGCCGCAGCGCGCCGGGCCGGGTGGCAGGCCTCCCGCGCCTCCACCGTCAGCGTGACGTTGTCGCTCGGCTTGCCTTCCGGACGAAGGCAGAAAGGCAGGCGGATCGTCGGCACACACGCCGTATTTCAGTCAGGTCGGCCCCTTGAGGGGACGACACGCCAGACGCGCGGACGCATACCGCCGAAAGGGCACATTGCCGGCCGGGATCAGGAACTCGCGCCTCCGGCTGCGCTGGCCTCGGGCATGGCGCCACGCCGGCCGCCCAGGCTCAGGGGGATCTCCGAAACACTTGCACGTCACGCAACCGCCGCGCGCGTAGCGCGCGGCTTGGCCCAACGGGATGAGGTGCGCCAGCGCCGAAGACGGGCGGGAGCGCTTGGCCCGGCGTCATGCGCCCCCGCAAGGGGCTTTTCAGAGCAATATCAGGCGTTGGCTTCCCGGATCTTCTCGGCAGCCGCCTGATCGAAGGTGATGCCCTTGCTGCTGAACAGCTGGTCCAGTTCGCCCGAAAGCGTCATCTCGGTCACGATGTCACAGCCGCCCACGAATTCGCCCTTCACGTAAAGCTGCGGGATCGTCGGCCAGTCCGAGAATTCCTTGATCCCCTGCCGGATGCCCTCGTCGGCAAGGACGTTCACGTCCTTGTAGTCCACGCCCATGAAGTTCAGCACACTCGCCACGCGACTGGAAAAGCCGCATTGCGGCATCGACTTGGTGCCTTTCATGAACAGCACCACATTGTTTTGCGAAACGGTTTCGCGGATCTGGTCTTTTGCGTCGGCCATGTCGGTCACTCCGGTACCTTTGTGGTCAGGGCAAGGGCGTGAAGTTCGCCGTGGCTGCCTGCCATCTTGTCTTTCAGCGCCGCATAGACGGCGCGCTGCTGCTGCACGCGGTTCTGCCCGCGAAAGCTTTCGTCGATCACTTCGGCTGCGTAGTGGTTTCCGTCACCTGCGAGATCGGTGATGGTGATCCGGGCGTTCGGAAAGCTCGCCCGGATGAGGTCTTCGATGTCTTGGGCCTGCATCGGCATGGGTTCGATCTTCCCCCTGAGGTCACTGCAAAAAGATGTAGCCTCGCGCCGGTCGCCGTGCAAGGCCGGGGGGGCTGCGCTCAGCCGATGGCGGCGGCAAAGGCCCCGCGATACAGCGCGGAAAGCTCCGACAGCGGTGCTGCCGATGCCCCGAACCGCACATCGCTCCCTCCAAAACGGCCCACGACCGAAAGGATGACCTCGCCTTCCTCGGCAGCGGCGGCCAGCAGGGCATCGGCCTGTTCCGGCGTGCAGGCAAGAAGGTAACGTGCCTGATCCTCGCCGAACAGCGCGCCGGTGTCACCGGTTTCAAGCGTCACGCCGGTGCCGCCTGCTTCCGCCATCTCGAAGGCCGCCAGGGCGAGCCCGCCATCCGAGAGATCGCTGCAGGCCGTGACGAGATCGCGGTGCTTGCGGATGAACTCGCCGTTGAGCCGTTCGGCCATCAGATCGACATGGGGCGCATCGCCGTCCTCGCGGCCGAAATGTTCAGCCAGCAAGGCCGACTGGCCCAGATGGCCACGGCTTTCCCCCAGAAGCAGGGCCATCATCCCCTGAGCGGCGCGGCCAGCGATCAGCTCGTCGAGGTTCTGCAGAAGCCCGACGGCGCCGATCGTGGGGGTGGGCAGAATGGGCTGGCCATCGGTTTCGTTGTAAAGCGATACGTTGCCGGAAACGATCGGCATGTCGAGCGCCGCGCAGGCGGCGCCGATCCCGCGGATCGCCCCTACGAACTGGCCCATGATCTCGGGTTTTTCCGGGTTGCCGAAGTTGAGGTTGTCGGTGGTGGCAAGCGGCAGGGCGCCCACGGCGGTAAGGTTGCGGTAGGCCTCTGCCACCGCCTGCTTGCCGCCTTCGAACGGGTTGGCCTTGACATAGCGCGGCGTCACATCACTGGTGAAGGCCAGCGCCTTGGGGGTGCCATGGACCCGCACCACGCCCGCGCCAAGGCCCGGGGCCACGACGGTATCGGCCATGACCATGTGATCGTACTGCTCCCACACCCAGGCCTTGTGCGCATGGTTCGGGCTGGAGATCAGCGATTTCAGTCCTTCGATCGGATCGACCTGCGGCACATCGGCCATCGGTGCCGCGGCCGGCGTCTCGAGGAACGGGCGGTCATATTCCGGGGCATTGCCCGAAAGCGCCTTGAGCGGCAGATCGGCCTTGACCTCGTTGCCATGCAGGATGAGGAAGCGATCCTCGGGAATCGTTTCGCCCACGACCGCAAAATCGAGATCCCATTTGTCGAAGATCGCCTTGGCCTCGGCCTCCTTCTCGGGGCGAAGCACCATCAGCATGCGCTCCTGGCTTTCGGACAGCATCATCTCGTAGGCGGTCATGCCGGTTTCACGGCAGGGCACGCGGTCGAGGTCCAGCCGGATGCCGAGATCGCCCTTGTCGCCCATCTCGACTGCCGAACAGGTCAGGCCGGCCGCCCCCATGTCCTGGATCGAGATCACGGCACCCGAGGCCATCAGCTCGAGACAGGCTTCCAGAAGGCGCTTTTCGGTGAAAGGGTCGCCGACCTGAACAGTGGGCCGCTTTTCCTCGATCGTGTCATCGAACTCGGCGCTGGCCATGGTGGCGCCGCCAACGCCATCGCGGCCGGTCTTGGCGCCCAGGTAGACCACCGGCATGCCCACGCCCGAGGCGGCGGAATAGAAGATCTTGTCGGCATCGGCCAGGCCTGCCGCAAAGGCGTTCACAAGGCAGTTGCCGTTATAGGCCCGGTGAAAGCGCACTTCTCCGCCGACGGTCGGCACCCCGAAGGCGTTGCCATAGCCGCCGATCCCTTCGACCACACCATGCACAAGCTGCCGGGTCTTCGGATGCGCAGGCTCCCCGAAGGACAGGGCGTTCATTGCGGCGATCGGCCGCGCGCCCATGGTGAACACATCGCGCAGGATGCCGCCCACGCCGGTCGCGGCGCCCTGATAGGGCTCGATATACGACGGGTGGTTGTGACTCTCCATCTTGAAGACGACCGCCTGGCCATCGCCGATATCCACGACGCCGGCGTTTTCCCCCGGGCCGCAGATGACCTGCGGGCCGCTGGTGGGCAGGGTACGCAGCCATTTCTTCGAGGATTTGTACGAGCAGTGTTCGTTCCACATCGCCGAAAAGATGCCCAGCTCGGTGAAGCTCGGCTCGCGCCCGATGATCTCGAGGATGCGCGCGTATTCGTCGGGCTTAAGCCCGTGGGCGGCAATCAGCTCTTCCGTGATCCTTGGCTCTTCCATCTGGCGCATCCCCCGAACAGGCCCCTTTGCGGCCCGGTCATACGGGAAGGGCGGGTCTGCGAAAAGAGCGGATTTACGGGTGTTGCGGCGAATCATTCTGCGCCGGAACCGGATGCTGCGATGCAGAATGCGCATGAGCTTGGGGCAGAGCGGCCCGTTTGTGCGGAAAATTCCGGCAAGGTGCGGGCGAGCCAAAAAAAAGGCCGAGCTAAGCTCGGCCCAAGTCCAACAGGGAGGTAAGACAAGAATGGGTCGCCCCGTCTTGTCTGGAGTTTGATTTAGGGAGATGCGCCGCGGGTTTCAAGAAAAACCGCCGCGCAACCAGAACATGTCTGCCATGCACCCCGCGCATGGCAGCCGGGCTTGGCCTATTCCTCGCGGCCTTCCCGCTGGCGCTTGCGATGGGCAAAGATCTCTTCGATCACGAAGTCGCGGAAGGCCGCGACCCGCTTGGAATGGCGCAGTTCCTCGGGATAGGCGAGGAAAACCGGAACTTCGTTGGATTCCACATCGGGCAGGACACGAACCAGGTTCGTGAAATCCTCGGTCACGTAGTTCGGAAGCACGCCGATCCCAAGATGGTTCAATACCGCTTGCAGCACACCGAAGTAGTTGTTCACCGTCAGCGTGGACGGGATGTCATAGCTCATGAGCTGCTGCACCAGTGTGAGGTTCGCCGAAACCTGTGCGGCATGTACGTTCTGGCACACAAGGCGATGACGCTTCAGATCCTCAAGCTCTTGCGGGGTGCCGCGGGCCGCAAGGTATTCGGGCGTCGCGTAAAGGCGCATGTTCACGCTCATCAGCCGCTTGCGGATCAGGTCGGCCTGGCTCGGCTCTTTCATGCGGATGGCGACATCGGCTTCGCGCATCGGCAGGTCCAGCACCCGTTCCTCCAGCATCAGGTCGATCTTGAGGTCGGGGTATTTCGCGTAAAGCGCGGGCAGGCGCGGCGCGAGCCAGAGCGTGCCGAAGCCCGTCGTTGTCGTCACGCGCAATTCACCAAAGACTTCGTCTTCGCTGTCGCGGATGCGGGCGGCGGCGGTTTCCAGCCGCTTGCTCATGGCCCGTGTCGCGTCAAAGAGCAACTCGCCTTGTTCGGTCAGGATCAGCCCGCGGGCATGGCGGTGAAAGAGGGTCGTGTCGAGGCTTTCCTCCAATGCGCGGATCTGACGGGAAACGGCCGATTGTGACAGGTGCAGCACGTCGCCCGCATGGGTCAGGCTTCCCGCATCAGCAACCGCGTGAAAGATTCGTAGCTTGTCCCAATCCATATCACCCACTCTCGTTGTCATGCACAATCAGACTGAATTGGTACTAGAGTGCATAGGTTTACGGCAAAAGAACTATTCGCGAAAAAATGTCCTTTGTAGGTCAGCAGTTTTGACCTATAATGCCGGAAAAGTGCTCGTTAAGCAGGGAGGTGCGCAATGGGCAGGCAGGACATCAGCCTGAATGACCGGTTCGATCTGGAGAAATCCCCGGTTCTTCTGAACGGAACGCAGGCGCTGGTGCGTCTCATGCTCATGCAAGCTGCGCGCGACCGTGCCGCGGGGCGCAACACGGCCGGGCTGGTCACCGGATATCGCGGATCCCCTCTCGGGGCAGTCGATCTGCAGATGACGCAGGCGCGGAAACTGCTGGAGCCGGCCAATGTGCTGTTCCAGGAGGGGCTGAACGAGGATCTGGCCGCCACTGCGATCTGGGGAAGCCAGCAGGCCGAATTGCGCGGCGAAGGCCGCTATGACGGTGTGTTCGCGCTCTGGTATGGCAAGGGTCCGGGCGTGGATCGCACCGGCGACGTGATGCGCCACGCCAACATGGCCGGAACCGCGCCCCTTGGCGGCGTGGTGATGGCAATGGGCGACGACCACACCGGCGAAAGCTCGACCGTGCTGCATCAGTCGGACTGGGCGATGGTTGATGCCTATATCCCGGTCCTCTCGCCCGCGGGCGTGCAGGAGGTTCTGGACTATGGCCTATATGGCTGGGCACTGAGCCGATTTGCCGGCGTCTGGGTCGGGCTCAAGACGATGAAGGACACGGTGGAGGCGACGGCGGTTGTCGATGGCGACCCGTTTCGCATGTCCTTCGTCACGCCGCAGTTCCGGATGCCTGAAGGCGGGTTGAACATCCGTCTGGCCGATACACCCGTCGCGCAGGAAGCGCGGATGATCGACTACAAGCGCTTTGCGGCCGAGGCCTTTTCGCACGCCAACCGCATGGACCGCCGCGTCTGGGGGCGGAGCGGCGCGAAGATCGGCTTTGTCGCTGCGGGCAAGAATTGGCTTGATCTGACCCATGCGCTGAACCTTCTGGGCATCGACGGCCCCGAGGCCGAGCGCCTTGGCCTGACCACCTACAAGGTCGGGCAGACCTGGCCATTGGACATGAAGGGATTTCACGACTGGGCCGAGGGGCTCGACCTGATCGTGGTGGTCGAGGAAAAGCGCAAGCTGATCGAGGTCCAGGTCAAGGAGGCGATCTTTGACGATCGCCGCGGCCGCCGCGTCTATGGCTGGCGCAAGGGCAATGACGGCCCCGAACTGTTCCCCACGCGCTATGCGCTGGATCCGATCATGATTGCCGAAAAGATCGGTGCCATCCTGATCGAGGAGGGCCGGGGGACCGAGCGCGTCAAGGCCGGGCTGACCATGCTGGCCGAGGCGCGCAAGGCCGACAATGCGCAGGATCTGGCCGCACGACTGCCGTTCTTCTGTTCCGGCTGTCCGCACAACACCTCGACCCGGCTTCCCGAAGGCGCGCGCGCCTATGCCGGGATCGGCTGTCACTACATGGTGCAGTGGATGAACCGTGAAACGGTCGGCTTCACGCAGATGGGTGGCGAGGGCGTGAACTGGGTGGGCGAGGCGCCGTTCTCCACCCGCGATCACGTGTTTCAGAACCTGGGAGATGGCACCTATAACCATTCCGGGTCCCTTGCGATCCGCGCAGCGCTCGCGGCTGGCACGAACATCACCTACAAGATCCTGTTCAACGATGCGGTCGCCATGACCGGCGGACAAAGAAACGAGGGCGGGCTGACCGCGCATCGTATCGCGCATGAGGTGCGTGCCATGGGCGTGCAGCATGTGGCGCTGGTTTATGACGACAAGGAAAAGCCCGACCTGAGCCTGTTTCCTGCGGAGATCGAGGCACATGAGCGCGCCGATCTGAATGCCGTCCAGGAAAAGTTCAGCAAGCATCCCGGCGTGTCGGTCATCATCTATGCCCAGACCTGCGCCGCCGAGAAACGCCGCCGCCGCAAGAAGGGCGCCTTCCCCGACATCGACGCGCGCGTGTTCATCAATACCGATGTCTGCGAAGGCTGCGGCGATTGCGGCGTGCAGTCGAACTGCGTGTCGATCGTGCCGGTCGAAACGGCGTTCGGGCGCAAGCGCGCCATCGACCAGTCCAGTTGCAACAAGGATTTCAGTTGTCTGCGCGGGTTCTGTCCCTCGTTCGTGACGCTGGAGGGGGCAAAGGTGCGCAAGGCGGCTGCGGCCGAATTTGACCTGCCGGCGTTGCCCGATCCCGCGCTGCCCGAAATCAGGGGCACTCATAACGTTGTCATCACCGGCGTCGGTGGCACCGGCGTGGTGACCATCGGCGCGATCATGGCGATGGCCGCGCATCTGGATGGCAAGGGCGCCGGGATGATGGAGATGGCCGGACTTGCCCAGAAGGGCGGTGCCGTGCATATCCATTGCCGCATCGCGAACCGTCCTGAGGACATCAGCGCCATTCGCGTGGCCACCGGCGAGGCCCATGCCGTGATCGGCGGCGATCTGGTGGTGACGGCAGGCGCCCGGACCCTGGGCCTGATGCGCAGTGGCCAGACCGGCGCAGTGGTCAACAACCACGAAATCATCACGGGAGAGTTCACGCGGAATACGGAATTTCGCATTCCAACCAATGATCTGGAGATTTCTCTTCAGGCAAGACTTCAGGACAGGGTGATGCTGTTCGATGCCTCGGCTTTGGCGCAGCGGCTTCTGGGCGACTCCATCTTCTCGAACATGATGATCTTTGGCGCAGCCTGGCAGATGGGCCTGGTGCCCCTGACGCACGACAGCATCCTGCGCGCGGTCGAGCTGAACCGCGCGGCCGTCGAGGGCAACCAGCGCGCGTTCGAGATTGGCCGCTGGGCCGCCCTTCATCCCGATGAGGCGCGGCGGCTTCTGTCGCAGCAGGTGGTGGCGCTGCCCGCCGATCCGATTGCGCCTCGGGCCGCGCATCTGGCGGCCTATCAGAACGAAGCCCTGGCCGAGCGGTTCCGTGCCCTGGTCGCCCGGGCCCGGGACACACGCCTGCAGGAGGCGGTGGCGAAAGGCTATCACAAGCTTCTGGCCTACAAGGATGAATACGAGGTCGCACGCCTGCATCTGGGCACGCTGGACAAGGCGCGTGCGGAGTTCGAAGGCGACTTCCGTCCCGTGTTTCATCTCGCACCGCCGCTGCTTGGCGGCAAGGGCAGCGACGGGCGACCGAAGAAACGGGCCTTCGGCCCCTGGGTGCTGCCGCTGTTCCGGGTGCTGGCAGGGATGAAGCGCCTGCGGGGCACACCCTTGGATCTGTTCGGCCTGACGCAGGAACGGCGGATGGAGCGGGCACTGATCGCGCAGTACGAGGCCGACATGGCCGAGATCCTGCCCAATGTGACGCCCGAAACCATGGACATCGCCGTGGCGCTGGCCGAATTGCCGCTGCAGATCCGCGGGTTCGGCCCCGTGAAGGCCGCGAACGAACAGGCGGCGGCACGCCGGCGCGAGGAACTTCTGACCGCGTTCCGGGCGGGTGGGGCACCGCTGCAACAGGCGGCGGAATAATCGGGGAAAAGCGACGCATCTCACCGCTGGCGCGACTCGCGGCGGCGTATTATGGGCCGGCAATCGGGACGTTCCAGGGGTGAGCTTCGTCATGGCGCCAAGCCATATTGCGCGGGATATCAGCTATGCCTCCTCGGCCCGCACGCGCGGCGGGCGCGCGGTGATCCGTCTGGTCGAAAACGCCACCGGCCGCATTGATCTGATCCGACGCGCCGAAGGCTATGATCGCGATGTGGCCGCGGGCAGGTGCTTCTGGCAGGTTCTGACCGACCGCTATGGACTGAAGCTGGAGCTTGCCGGCGGCAGCCTTGAAAACATCCCGGCCGAGGGGCCGCTGGTCGTGGTGGCCAATCACCCCTATGGTATCCTTGACGGGTTGATGATGGGACGGATCCTGTCCGAGCGGCGGGGCGACTTTCGCATCCTCGCCAACAGCGTGTTCCGCCGTGCCGAGGCCCTGGAGCGGGTGATCCTGCCGATCTCGTTCGACGATACCCGCGCTGCCGTGCAGCTCAACATCGAAACCCGCGCCGCGGCGGTTGCCCATCTGCAGTCCGGCGGGGCCATGGCGGTCTTTCCCGGGGGCACTGTCTCGACCGCGATCCGGCCCTTCGGGAGACCGATGGATCCGGGATGGCGCAGTTTCACCGCGCGGATGGTTGCCCGATCCGGTGCCACGGTCGTGCCCGTATTCTTTGCCGGCCACAACAGCCGCCTGTTCCAGCTTGCAAGCCATCTTCACCAGACGCTTCGCCTTGCGCTTCTGCTCAAGGAGTTCCGCGCGCGTGTCGATCACCCGGTGCGGGTGGTGATCGGCGCGCCCATTCCGGCGTCCGACCTGCACCGCTTTGGCCCGGATGCGAAAGCAATGATGGATTTCCTCCGCCGCAGGACGTATGAGCTTTCGCCAGAGCCTTGCGGGCATTGCTACGGGTTCGATTTCGACGCGAAGGGCAAGGGGTAGGACATGGCGGTAGGGGTTTTCGACAGCGGCCTGGGGGGGCTGACAGTTCTGGAGGCGCTGGAGCGCCGTCTGCCCGATGTTCCCTTCGTCTATTTCGGTGACAATGCCCACGCCCCCTATGGGGTGCGCGATGCCGAGGACATCTTTGCCCTGACCTGCGCCGCCGTAGAACGTCTGTGGGAGGAGGGATGCGATCTCGTGATCCTGGCCTGCAACACGGCCTCGGCTGCGGCGTTGCGCCGGATGCAGGAAACCTGGGTCCCGGAGAACAAGCGCGTTCTGGGGGTGTTCGTGCCGCTGATCGAGGCGCTGACCGAACGCCAATGGGGTGACAATTCGCCCCCGCGCGAGGTTGCAGTCAAGCATGTCGCGCTTTTTGCAACGCCGGCAACCGTTTCCAGCCGCGCCTTCCAGCGCGAACTTGCGTTCCGCGCGATCGGCGTCGATGTCGAGGCCCAGCCCTGCGGCGGCGTCGTCGATGCGATCGAACAGGGCGACATGATCCTGGCCGAGGCACTTGTCCGCAGCCATGTCGAGGCGCTGAAGCGGCGCATGCCCAGGCCCGAAGCGGCCATCCTTGGCTGCACGCATTACCCGCTGCTGGAAGATGTGTTCCGCGCCGCACTTGGCCCGGAGGTCAGTGTCTATTCGCAGGCGAACCTTGTGGCCGAGAGCCTTGCGGATTATCTGGCGCGGCGTCCCGAATTTGTCGGCCCCGGCACCGCCCGCCGCTTTCTGACCACGGGCGATCCGCGCGCGGTATCGGACAAGGCCGCGCAGTTCCTGCGGCGGTCGATCAGCTTTGACGCGGCCTGAAGTTAACGGAGGGGACGAGACGATGATCCACAAGATCGCAGTGCTGGGGGCCAGCGGCTATACCGGGGCGGAACTGGTCCGGCTGATCGCCACCCATCCCACCATGCAGATCGCGGCGCTTTCGGCTGACCGCAAGGCAGGCATGGAAATGTCGGAAGTGTTTCCGTTCCTGCGCCATCTGTCGCTGCCGCGCCTGCAGAAGATCGAGGAGATCGATTTTTCGGGCATCGATCTCGCCTTCTGCGCCCTGCCGCATGCAACCTCGCAAGAGGTGATCGCCGCGCTGCCCTCGGGGCTGCGGATCGTCGATCTGTCCGCCGATTTCAGGCTACGCGATCCGGCCGCCTACCAGAAGTGGTATGGCAAGCCGCATGCGGCACCTGCGCTTCAGGCCGAAGCCGTCTATGGACTGACCGAGTTTTACCGCGATGAAATCCGGTCGGCCCGGCTGGTCGCTGGCACCGGTTGCAACGCGGCGACGGGCCAATATGCCATCCGTCCCCTGATCGAGGCGGGGGTGATCGATCTTGATCAGATCGTCATCGACCTCAAGGCGGGGGTTTCGGGTGCGGGCCGTTCGCTCAAGGAAAACCTTCTGCACGCCGAGCTTTCGGAAGGCACACATGCCTATTCGCCCGGCGGCACGCACCGCCATCTGGGCGAGTTCGACCAGGAGTTTTCTCGCGCGGCGGGGCGGCCGGTGCTGGTGCAGTTCACGCCGCACCTTCTGCCGATGAACCGCGGCATTCTTGCCACCGTCTATGTGAAGGGCGAAGCGCGCGCCGTGCACCGCGCCCTTGCCGATCGCTATGCCGACGAGACGTTCCTCGAGGTGCTGCCTTTTGGCGCACTCCCCTCGACAAGGGATGTGCGCGGTTCCAACTTCGTGCATATAGGGGTTGTCGGGGACAGGATCCCCGGCAGGGCTGTGGTGGTCGCAACGCTTGACAACCTTGCAAAAGGGTCATCGGGGCAGGCCATTCAGAACGCAAACCTGATGTTGGGGGCGGAAGAGACGGCGGGCCTCATGCTTGCGCCGGTGTTTCCGTAAGAGGTCATGAAGGGACTGAAGAAGAAACGCCGTATCCAGATCATCGCGCTTGCCGCGGTGGCGCTTGTGCTCTCGACGGCGTTGATCGGCTATGCGATGCGCGATGGAATCAACTTCTTCATCGCGCCCAGCCAGATCGCTGAACGCGCGCCCGGTCCTGATGAAGTGTTCCGCATCGGCGGCCTGGTCGAGCCGGGAACGCTGGTGCGCGGGCAGGGCGAGACGGTCACCTTCAGCGTGACCGATGGCGGCGCATCGATCCCGGTCGCCTATACCGGCGTGCTGCCCGACCTGTTCAACGAGGGCGAAGGCATGGTCGGCACCGGCCGGCTGGTCGAAGGTGTGTTCCAAGCGCGCGAAATCCTGGCCCGCCACGACGAAACCTACATGCCCAAGGAAGTCATCGATGCGCTGAAAGAGCAGGGGATCTACAAGGAACCCGGCTCGACCTGAGGGCGCAACGCACGCCTGCGGAAGGTGAAATTAACCCTTTTGAAGCATTCTCCCCCGCAGGCAACTGTGGGGGTTCTTCATGACCGATGTGCGAAGGCTCGCCGCCGATATCGTGGCGCGCGAGGGGGGATTCGTGAATGATCCGGATGATCCCGGCGGGGCCACGAACTGGGGAGTCACCATCCATACGATGCGTCGGTTGGGGCTGGATCTGAACCGCGACGGCAAGGTGGATACCGCCGATGTCCGGCTTTTGTCGCGCGATCAGGCGGTCGAGATCTATCTGGAGCACTATTTCCGCCGGCCGCGCATCGCCGAGCTTCCGACACCCCTGCATGCGAGCGTCTTCGACATGCATGTGAACGCCGGCAGCAATGCGATCCGCCTTCTGCAGCAACTGATGGCGGACATGGGATTCGAGGTCGCGATCGACGGTTTGATCGGCCCGCAGACCATCCGGGTTGCCCATGCGGCACAGGCGGCGGCGCCCCGTCACCTGGTTGATGCTTATGGAATCGCGCGGCGCAACTATTACTACCGGCTGGCCGATGCACGCCCGGCGAGCCGCAAATATGCGCGCCGCAAGGATGGCGGCAAGGGCGGCTGGATCACCCGCGCCGAGGAGTTCATCTCGGCGCGTTTCCATCTCAGCGACGCAGAGCATCGGGAAAGGATCAAGGCATGGGCCTGATGGGGCAGGTTTTCGGCGCGGCTGGCGGGGTTCGCGCGCTGGGCGGCGTGGTGCGCGAGGTCTCCGACGCGCTGCAGCCGAATGCGACGCGGCGGATGGAGCTGGGCCACGATGCCTATCTGAAGGCGCTCGAGATGCATGGAGCCGAATTCGAACATGTGCGGCCGGGGTTCTTCGACCGCTTCGTGAACGGGCTGAACCGCCTTCCGCGGCCTGCGCTCGCGCTGGGGACGATGGCGCTGTTCGTCTATTCGATGGCCGAGCCGGAAGGATTCGCCCTGCGCATGCAGGGGCTGGGCCATGTGCCCGAACCACTGTGGTGGTTGCTGGGCGCGATCGTCTCGTTCTACTTCGGCGCGCGCGAGGCCCATTATCTGCGGTTGCGACGGGTGCAGCACGACGCCCCCGTCCCTGCACCCCCGGCCGCCCCCACCACGGCCCCTGCGGACATGGGGGATGCCGCGCGCGACAACGCGGCCCTGGCGGAGTGGCTTCGTCAGCGCTGAGCGGGCGCGACATCCGCGCGCGGCCCGACGGAAAGGATTGGCGGGGCCTCTGGTTCCGCCTATGATCCGCGCATGATTACAGAACTCGGTCACTTCGCCCTCATCCTCGCCTTCATGGTTGCCATCGTGCAGGCCGTGATCCCATTGGTTGGCGCCCATAAGGGATGGCGCGGCTGGATGGCCGTAGCCGAGCCTGCCGCGACGACTCAGTTCCTGCTGACCGGGTTTTCCTTTGCGGCGCTGACCTATGCCTTTGTGGTTTCCGATTTCTCGCTGCGGCTGGTCGTCCTGAACTCTCATACGGCCAAGCCGATGATCTACAAGATCTCGGGTGTCTGGGGGAATCACGAAGGGTCGATGCTGCTGTGGGTATTGATCCTGACACTGTTCGGTGCCTGTGCGGCCTGGTTTGGCGGCAATCTGCCGCCGGGGCTGCGGGCACGGGTTCTGTCGGTCCAGTCGGCAATCGCCGTCGCCTTCTTCGCCTTCATCCTGTTCACCTCTAACCCGTTCGAGCGTCTGGCCGCGCCGCCTTTCGACGGGCAGGATCTGAACCCGCTTCTGCAGGATCCGGGGCTCGCCTTCCATCCGCCGTTCCTCTACCTTGGCTATGTCGGGCTTTCGATGGCATTCTCCTTTGCCGTGGCGGCGCTGCTGGAGGGCCGTGTCGATGCCGCCTGGGGCCGCTGGGTCCGCCCCTGGACACTGGCCGCCTGGGTCTTTCTGACCATCGGCATCGCGCTTGGCTCATGGTGGGCCTATTACGAACTGGGCTGGGGCGGCTTCTGGTTCTGGGATCCGGTGGAAAACGCCTCGTTCATGCCCTGGCTGCTGGCGGCCGCCCTGCTGCATTCCGCCATCGTGGTGGAGAAGCGTGAGGCGCTGAAAAGCTGGACGATTCTTCTTGCCATCATGGCTTTCGGATTTTCGCTGATCGGCACGTTCATCGTGCGATCGGGCGTGCTCACCTCGGTACATGCCTTTGCCAACGACCCGGATCGGGGCGTGTTCATCCTGATGATCCTCGGTTTCTTCATGGGCGGCGCCTTGATGCTCTATGCTGCCCGCGCGAGTGCGATGGAGGCCAAGGGCGTCTTTTCCACCGTCAGCCGGGAATCGGCGCTGGTGATGAACAACGTCCTTCTGGCCGTTGCCTGCTTCGTGGTCTTCATCGGCACCATCTGGCCGCTGATCGCCGAGATGTTCTTCAATCGCAAGCTGACGGTGGGACCGCCGTTCTTCAACATGGCCTTTTCGCCCTTCGTCGTCGCCATCGCCATGTTGTTGCCCATCGGATCGATCATTCCCTGGAAGCGGGGCAGCCTTGCGCGGTCGATGCAGCCGCTCTGGGGGGGGCTTGCCCTGTCGCTGGCGCTTGGGGCGCTGGTCTGGGCGATGCAGACGGGCCGGTCGGCATTGGGGCCTGTCGGTGTGATCCTTGGCCTGTGGGTGGTTCTGGGCGCGATCACGGATATCTGGCAACGCACGGGTCGCGGCGGCTTGCGAAATCGGCTGGGCCGCCTTGGGCGTTTGCCGCGGGCCGACTGGGGCAAGGCCGTATCCCATGCCGGGGTGGGAATCACGATCTTTGCCGTGGCAGGCCTGACCGCCTGGGAAAGCGAGGATATCCGCGTTGCCCAGATCGGCGAAACCTTCAGCCATCGCGGCTATGATATCACCCTGGCCGATGTCCGCCGGGTCGAGGGGCCGAACTTCATCTCGACCATGGGCGAGATGGTGGTGCAGCGTGACGGCCGCCCTGTGGCCGTTCTTTATCCCGAAAAGCGGGTCTATCCTGTTGCCGGCATGCCCACAACCGAGGCTGCCATCGACTACGGCTTCCTGCGTGACCTCTATCTGGTGCTGGGAGATCCGCAGGAAAACGGCGGCTGGGCGGTGCGCACCTATGTCAAACCCTTTGCGAACTGGCTGTGGGCAGGCTGCCTGATCATGGCGCTTGGCGGCATGCTCAGCCTCAGCGACCGGCGCTTCCGGGTTGCAGCGGGGGCGCGCCGGGCGGCACCCGGCGCGGTGCCGGCCGAATGATCCGCGGGCTGGTCTTCGCGCTTGCGCTGCTTCTTGCGGCCCCCGCGCTTGCCGTGCAACCGGACGAGGTTCTGGCCGATCCGGCGCTTGAGGCCCGCGCGCGCGACATTTCGCGTGAGCTGCGCTGCCTGGTCTGCCGCAATGAATCGATCGATGAATCCAACGCCGATCTTGCCCGCGACATGCGGCTTCTGGTGCGTGAACGCCTGCTTGAAGGCGACCGCGACGATGAGGTGCTTGCCTTCATCGTCGAGCGCTATGGCGAATATGTGCTGCTGCGTCCGACAGCCGATGGCACCAACATCGTGCTGTGGCTGGCAGGCCCGGCGATGCTGATCGCGGGCCTGGGGATCGCGGTTGTTTATCTGCGCCGGCGCCGTCGGGCGCCCGAAGCCGATCACAAGGCTCTCTCGGATCAGGAAGCGGCCCGTCTGCGCGAAATTCTCAGGGAGTGACGCGCAGTCGCGCTTTCACCCGCTGCGCGCCGCGTTAGTCTTGCGCGGACAAGGCGAGGGGGCTGACCATGGACTATCAAACGATCACCTGGGACCTGTCCGAGGACATCGGCATCATCACGCTGAACCGGCCCGAGGTGATGAACGCGCTGAACAGCCAGATGCGCGCCGAGATTCTGCATGCCCTGCGCGAGGGAGAGCGGCAGGCGCGTGTCATCGTCCTGACCGGTGCGGGCCGCGCCTTCTGCTCCGGGCAGGATCTGGGCGATGGCGGCAATGCCGCGGCGCTTGATCTGGAGCGTGTGCTGCGCGACGAATACGAGCCGATGTTGCGGGCGCTTCATGACTGTGCCGTGCCCACGATTGCGGCCGTGAATGGAACGGCCGCGGGGGCAGGGGCCAATCTTGCGCTTGCAGCCGATGTGGTGATCGCGGCCGAGTCGGCCTTTTTCATTCAGGCCTTCACCCGGATCGGGCTGATCCCCGATGCGGGCGGAACCTGGTTCCTGCCGCGCCAGATCGGCCTTGCCAAGGCCATGGGTGCAGCGCTTTTCGCGGACCGCATCCCGGCACGGCAGGCCAGTGAGATGGGCATGATCTGGGAGGCGGTGCCGGATGAGCGCTTTTCCGGCCACTGGCGCGACAGGGCGGCGGCACTTGCGGCCGGACCCACTGTCGCCTTTCGCGCGATCAAGCAGGCGCTTCACGCAAGTTCGGCCAATGATCTGGAAACGCAGCTTCGGCTCGAGGCCGAGTTGCAGGGGCGCTGCGGCCAGACGCGCGACTTCCGCGAAGGCGTGATGGCCTTCCTCGAAAAACGCAGCCCGCGGTTCGAGGGGCGCTGACCTCGGGATGCACGGCACGGTGCGGCGGGGCCGATCCGTCAAAGGCAGGGTTCCGGCCGGGCACAGGCGCTCTCGGACCCGTCGCAGCGCCAGCCCCGCCGGGCCTCGGTCCTGACGGCGGCACCTCCCACGCGCGCTGATCGATATCATGGGCATCCACCGGGACAGTCAGGACCACATGCTGTCCCTTGCTGTGGTTTCGGCCGAAGGGCGGGGCGTCGCACAGTTCGGATGAACACATCCCGGGACACCGCCTCACCCGGCCCCCGGATGCCCGGGTCAGATGCCGCCGGTGGTCGCCATGCGGCACGCCCCGTTGCTGGATCCGGCGCGCCGCCTCGAGCGCAGCACGTGACACGGGCTGTCGCCGGTCAATTCTTCCCGGGGCCCCGCTTGTCGTGCTGATGACCCGGCGCGGCGATGGAGGATGGGCGGAAGGCCGTTCGAAGGCTGCAACGACCGGCGCCGTCGTTCCCGCTCATTCTCGTGCGACCCTGCGGTGAGGCGCCGTGCCCTCGCGCCTGCAACGCTCCGGGCAGTGGCGCGGCGATCCCGGGCGTGCCGCGTTTCGAACGACAAAGGCCACCCGCCTGGGGTGGCCTGAGGCGCAGGGCGTGTCAGCCGATCCCCCTTGGGGCTGGTCTGGCTCAGCGGTTCTCGACCTCGATGTATTCGCGGCGGGTTTCGCCGACGTAAAGCTGGCGCGGGCGGCCGATCTTCTGGGCCTGATCGCCGATCATCTCCTTCCACTGCGAAATCCAGCCGACGGTGCGCGACAGCGCGAAGATCGGCGTGAACATCGAGGTCGGGAAACCCATCGCGTCAAGGATGATACCCGAATAGAAATCGACGTTGGGATAGAGCTTCTTCGAGACGAAATAATCGTCCTCAAGCGCGATCCGCTCCAGTTCCTTGGCGACCTGCAGGGTCGGATTGTTCTCGATGCCCAGGAGGGCCAGAACCTCATCCGCCGACTGCTTCATCACCTTCGCCCGCGGGTCGAAGTTCTTGTAGACCCGGTGGCCAAAGCCCATCAGGCGGAACGGATCGTCCTTGTCCTTGGCGCGTTTGATGTATTCCGGGATGCGATCGACGGTGCCGATTTCGCGCAGCATTTCGAGGCAGGCCTGGTTGGCACCACCATGCGCCGGCCCCCAGAGGCAGGCGATACCCGCGGCGATACAGGCGAACGGGTTTGCCCCGGATGACCCGGCCAGACGCACCGTCGAGGTCGAGGCGTTCTGTTCATGATCGGCATGCAGCATCATGATCCGGTCCATCGCGCGGCTGAGGATCGGATCTACCTCATATTCCTCGGCAGGGACGGCGAAGCACATCCGCAGGAAGTTCGACGCATAATCGAGATCGTTGCGCGGGTAGATGAACGGCTGGCCGATCGAATACTTGTAGGCCATGGCCGCGATCGTGGGCACCTTTGCGATCATGCGGATCGCGGCGACCTCGCGCTGCCAGGGATCATTGATATCGGTGCTGTCGTGGTAGAAGGCCGACATCGCGCCAACCACACCCACCATGGTGGCCATCGGATGCGCATCGCGGCGGAAACCGCGGAAGAAGTTGTGCATCTGTTCATGCACCATCGTGTGACGGGTCACACGGGTCTCGAAATCCTCGATCTGCGCGGCGGTCGGAAGCTCTCCGTACAGCAGCAGATAGCAGACTTCGAGAAAGTGCGACTTTTCGGCCAGTTGCTCGATCGGGTAGCCGCGGTGCAGAAGTTCCCCCGCGTCGCCGTCGATATAGGTGATGGCCGACTCACAGGCTGCAGTCGAGGTGAAGCCGGGATCATAGGTGAAAACGTCGCCTTGGGCGTAAAGCTTGCGGATGTCGATGACATCGGGTCCCACCGTGGGCGAATGCACCGGAAGCTCGATGGTCTTTCCGTTGAAAGTGAGCGTCGCGGTCTTGGTCGTTGCTGCCATCTGGGTTCCTCTCCTGCGAACCGGCCGAGCGGACTGCCCGCGCCGGGTGAATTGCTTGCCTGACGGTCAGGCGGCCACTTCCCCAAGACGCGCGACGGTTTCCTCGCGTCCGAGAACCAGCATCATGTCGAATACGCTGGGCGTCACTGTGCGCCCTGCCAGCGCGGCGCGCAAGGGGGCGGCCAGCTTGCCCAGCCCAAGCCCGTGAGCCCCGGCAACGCCTGCCACTGTCTCCTCCAGCGCCTCACGCGTCCAGCTAGCACTTTGCAGCTGCGGCGTCAATTCGCCCAGTATACCACGGGATACCGGATCAAGCGCGGCTTCGGCCCTTGCCTCCCGCTCCAGAGGGCGTTCTGCCAGGGCAAACCGTGCCTTTTCAAGGAGTTCCGGGAAGGTCTTTGCGCGCTCTTTCAGGCAATACATCCCGCGGGCCAGCCGGTCGCGTTGCCAGTCCATCAGCGGTGCAGCGCCGGTGGCAGCCAGAAAACCCTCGAGCTCATGCAGCAGCGCGGCATCGTCGGCAGCGGCGATGTGCTGGCCGCAGATATTCTCCAGCTTCTTGAAGTCGAGCCGTGCGGGCGCGCGCCCGATTCCCGCCAGATCGAACCACTCGCGGGCCTGCGCATCGGTGAAGAACTCGTCGTCGCCATGGCTCCAGCCCAACCGTGCCAGGTAGTTGCGTATCCCCGCCGCAGGATAGCCCATGGCCTGGTATTCCTCGACCCCGAGCGCGCCGTGGCGCTTTGACAGCTTCTTGCCATCGGGGCCGTGGATCAGCGGGATATGCGCGAATACCGGCACCGGCCAGCCCATTGCCTGATAGACCAGCGCCTGCCGCGCGGCGTTGTTCAGATGGTCGTCGCCGCGGATCACATGCGTCACCTCCATGTCGTGGTCATCCACGACCACGGCAAGCATGTAGGTGGGCGTACCATCCGAGCGTAAACAAACCATATCATCAAGCTGGTCGTTGCGGAACCGCACCGTGCCCTGAACCGCGTCCTCGATCACCGTCTCGCCGCTGCGGGGCGCCCGAAGCCGGATGACAAAGGGCGCATCCGGATGGCTTGCGGGATCGGCATCGCGCCAGGGGCTTTGATAGAGGGTCGAGCGGCCCTCGGCACGGGCGGCGTCGCGGAACGCCTCGATCTCTTCCTGCGTCGCAAAGCACTTGTAGGCATGGCCGCGCGCCAACATCTCCTGCGCGACTTCGGCATGACGGTCGCGCCGCTCGAACTGGCTTATGGCCTCGCCGTCCCAGTCAAGGCCCAGCCATTCCAGCCCGCGCAGGATTGCGGCCGTCGCCTCGGGGGTCGAGCGTTCGCGGTCGGTATCCTCGATCCGCAGCAGGAACCTGCCGCCACGCCCGCGCGCGTAAAGCCAGTTGAACAACGCCGTCCGCGCCCCGCCGATATGCAGATAGCCCGTGGGCGAGGGTGCGAAACGGGTAACGACGGGGGCGGATGTCATCTTGACGTTAACCTTTCGGAAACCATGGTGGCGATAAGCTTGTGGCCACGTGTCTAGGGAATGGTGAAAGGGGACACAAGTGTGGCCATGCCATCCGCTTCAGGCCCTGGCAGAGGCGCGCGGCAACCTGTTTCCCTGGGTGCCGGTCGCCTTTGCCGCGGGAATAGGCGGTTACTTCGCGCTTCCGGCGGAACCAGGCCTTGCGGCGCTGGCCGGCCTCGGCACGCTGGCGCTTGTGGCGCTGGCGCATTGGTTGCGCGGCCCCGAGGCCTGGCAGCCGCTTGCGGTTGTCGTCCTGCTGGCCTGCTGTGGCGCGCTCTGGGCGGCGGCGCGGGCGCATCACGTGGCAGCGCCGGTGCTGGCCTGGCGCTATTACGGCGCGATCGAGGGGCGGATCGTCGGCATCGACCGCTCGCTTTCCGACCAGCCGCGCCTGACGCTGGATCGGGTGGTGCTTGAAAACCTGCCGCCGGATCGGACTCCGGCGCGCGTGCGCGTGGCCCTGCATGGCGATCAGCAGCATCTCGATCCTCTGCCGGGCATGACGATCATGCTGACCGGCCACCTTTCGCCACCCGAACCGCCTGCCGAGCCGGGAGGCTTCGATTTCCAGCGTCTCGCCTGGTTCGACCGGCTTGGCGGAGTGGGCTATACGCGCAGCCCGGCTCTGGTGCTTGCGCCGGCGGAACCGGGGGGGCTGAGGGTCTTTGCGCTGCGGATGCGGATCAGCGCGGCGGTGCAGGCGCTGGTTCCCGGTGATGCTGGCGCATTCGCCGCCGCGATCCTGACCGGAGACCGATCGGGCGTCTCGCGCAAGGTTCTGGACGATCTGCGCGGATCGAACCTCGCGCATCTCCTCGCAATATCGGGGCTGCACATGGGGCTGCTCACCGGTTTCGTCTTCGCCATGCTGCGCTATGGCTTCGCGCTGATCCCGCCGCTGGCGCTGCGCCTGAACGCCAAGAAGCTGGCCGCGGCCTGTGCGCTGGCTGCGGGCGGCTTCTACCTGGCTCTGTCGGGCGGCAATGTCGCCACCGAACGCGCCTTTGTCATGGTGGCGGTGATGCTGCTTGCCGTGCTCTGCGACCGGCGGGCGATCTCGCTGCGCTCGGTCGCATTGGCGGCGATGATCATCCTTGTCCTGCGTCCCGAAGCGCTGCTGGGGGCAGGGTTCCAGATGTCCTTTGCGGCCACGGTGGCGCTGGTTGCGGTGTTTTCGCGGCTGGCGGGGCCGATGCGCCGCCTGCCGCGGGGCCTGGCTCCGGTCGCCTCGTTGCTTCTGGCGTCGGCGGTGGCGGGGGCGGCGACAGCGCCGGTTTCGGCGGTTCACTTCGGGCGGATGGCGGATTACGGGCTGCTTGCCAATCTGCTGAGCGTGCCCCTGATGGGGACGCTCATCATCCCGGCCGCAGTGCTTGCGGCACTTCTTGCCCCCTTTGGTCTTGCGGCGGTGCCGCTTTCGGCAATGGAGCTGGGGACGGGCTGGATCCTTGGCGTCGCTGCCTGGGTGGCAGGGCTAGACGGTGCGGTGCGGGCCGTGCCGGCGCCCCCGGATGTGGTTCTGCCACTGCTGGCGCTCGGGGCGCTCTGGCTTGCCCTCTGGCCCGGACGGGCGCGCTGGGGGGGTGTCGGCGTCATGGGCGCGGCGCTTCTGCTTTGGCCGATGGCCGAGCGTCCGGCCCTGCTGATCGCCCCCGGCGGCGGGCTCGTCGGCGTGATGACGCCGGAGGGGCGCGCCCTGTCAAAGCCGCGCGGGGATGGCTTCGTCGCCCGAAGCTGGCTGGAGCGGGACGGCGACCTTGCCACGCCAGAAGCTGCCCATGCCCGCTGGCCCGGCCAGATCACCCTGGCAGGATGGGAGGTTTACCACCTGACGGGCCGGGGCGCGGCAGACCGGGCCGCCGAGGCATGCCGGCCAGGGCGTCTGGTGATCCTGTCGGCGGCCTGGCCGCATGGAGACGGGAACTGCTGGATGGTCGACGCGCGGGTTCTTGAACGGACGGGCACGCTTGCCCTTTCTCAGGGCCCCGAGGGGCTGCGGATGCGCAGCGCACGCGCGGCGGCAGGGCAGCGGCTCTGGTCGGACGGCCGCTACCGCCCTCCCGCGCCCCCGCCTGACGCAGCGGGTCCGGACGTGCTGCATCTGGCCGCGTCCTCCGGGTCCGGGTGATGCGGCGACCGGGCGCGGGGCGACCGGGTGGAACAGCGCCCGGCTGCTGCCCGGGCAGCTGCGCCATGCTGCAGACCGCTGGCAGATGAACGGCAGCTGGAACAGCAGATGGCACCTGCGCTGCACAAGCGCTGCTGGCTTGCGCCGGGGCCGAAGGCTCAGGGCCGATGCGCCAGTCGCCGCCGAGGTCTTGCGTTACCTGGGGAAGCAGCCTCCGACGCCCTGGCCGAGTGTCACCGACCGGCTTTGCGGCATTTCGGTCGCGGCCCTGCGCCTCGCGCCAAAGGGAATGCGCCTGTGCCGCCGCGGCTGAATACCCCAGTCGCCGCGGTTCGTTGCGGGATCTTGCGCGGCGGCTCCGACGTTGCCCTGATCGCTCCTGCGGCGAGCGCTGCGCCCTGGCGCGCGCGGCTGGCAGATCTGCCTGTTTCCCGGCCATGAGCGGACAGGACCGCGCGGGGATCCTGCTGACAGGCGCGGATCCCGGACCCACGGACTGGCCCCGCAAGACCGACTTTCGTCCTCGGCCGCGATCGCGGGGTTCTCGGTTGGACGCGCAAGGGCAACGGTTCCGTATTCCGGCAGCGGACCGGCTCCACGGACCGAGAGGCGCACCATTCGCCCGTCCAGCAGATATGCGTGATCGCGAGCCCTGCCCACGCCGCGGGGCTGAAGCCCTGCGGACATACACGTCCCTGCCAACCCTGCGGCGCGGTCAGTAGTTGCGGATGAGTCCGACAAGCCGCCCCTGAACCCGCACCTGCGACTCGGGAAGCATGCGGGTTTCATAGGCAGGATTGGCGGCTTCGAGTGCGATCATGCTGCCCTTGCGGCGGAACCGCTTGAGTGTGGCCTCCTGGCCCTCGATCAATGCGACGACGATATCGCCGTTATCTGCGGTCGTCTGTTCGCGGATCACGACGATATCGCCATCGTTGATCCCGGCCTCGATCATGGAATCACCGCGCACCTCAAGGGCATAATGCTGACCACGCCCTGCAAGCATCGATCCCGGCACCGCGACATGATGCGAGACCTCCGATATCGCCTCGATCGGTGTGCCGGCGGCAATGCGCCCCATCACCGGAAGTTCAAGCGCATGGACGGCATCCACGGACAGCGCGTTGTGCGGGCGATCCGGGCGGTCCCCCTCGATCACGCGGGGCGAAAATGCTGCCCCTTTCCCCATGGCCTCGGGCAGCTTGACGATCTCGATCGCACGGGCCCTGTGGGCGAGGCGGCGGATGAAGCCGCGTTCCTCAAGCGCCGTGATCAGCCGGTGAATGCCGGATTTCGACCGCAGTGCCAGCGCCTCCTTCATCTCGTCGAACGAGGGGGGGACGCCGTCCGTCTGAACCCGCTTGTGGATGAACTCCAGCAATTCCGATTGCTTGCGGGTCAGCATGTCGTCCTCCGTGCCTGTTGGGAATGTTCTACAGACGTTCCCGTTTCGGGTCAAGCACTTCCGCTCAGATCGGCAGGTATTCGACCAGTTCGCCGGGCGCCCGTGCCCCATCGCCAGCGGGGCGCAGCAGCAGCGCGTCGGCCTGCGCAAAAACGGACAGGAGCGAGGAATCCTGTTGATCCATCGGCGCGATCCCCGCGTCGGTCAGGCGCGCGCGCATGTAATGGGCGCGCTGTCCGTTCGGGCCAACCGGGCCGGCAAGGCGCCCTGTCTGCATGGCGGCAGGATGACACCCAAGCCCCAGAAGCGCGCGCAGCGCCGGCAGCAGGAACAGATGCCCGCAGACGATCGCGGAAATCGGATTCCCGGGCAGGCCCAGCATCGGCACCCCGTTCAGCGTGCCGGCGATCAGCGGCTTGCCCGGCCGCATGGCGATCTTGTAGAAGGCGCGTCTGAGGCCAAGCTCCTCGCCGATCCGCGCCACCAGGTCGTGATCCCCGACCGAGGCGCCGCCGATCGTGACGATCAGATCCGCCCCTTCGGCCAGATCGAAGGCCATCCGCAAGGCGGGCGCGGTATCGCGGGCGATCGGCAGAACCCGCGCCCGGCCGCCCTCGGCCTCGATCATCGCCCGCAGCGCAAAGATGTTCGAGGCGATGATCTGGTCGTCCCGCGGGATCTCGCCCGGCATGACAAGCTCATCCCCGGTCGCGATCAGCGCCACATCGGGACGGCGGGTCACCGAAACCTCGGCGATGTTCATCGCGGCCAGGAGCGCAAGATCGGCCGGACGCAGCCGGCGGGGGGCCGCAACTTCAGCGCCGATCCCGAAATCGACCCCGGCGGGGCGAATATGGGTCCTGCCATCCAGCCGGGCGGCCAGAACGATGCGGTCTCCCTGAAGATGCACATCTTCCTGCATGACGACGCGGGTGGCGCCTTCGGGCACCGGGGCGCCGGTCAGGATCCGCACCGCGGTGCCGGGGGCAAGGCTGCCCCCGAAGGCACGGCCTGCCGCCGCTTCGCCCACGATGTGAAACACCGCTCCGGGACGCGGATCGCCCGCAAGGGCATAGCCATCCATCGAGGCCGCCGGGAAGGGCGGCTGGGCGCGGGCGGCCCGCACCGGATGGGCCAGAACCCGGCCGGCCGCCTGCGCCAGCGGCACGGTTTCCGCGCCAAGCGGCGCAAGCAGTGCAAAGATCTGCGCAAGCGCCTCGTCGACCGAGATCATTCCGCGGTGTAACGGCCCGATTTGCCGCCCTCTTTCATTTCAAGGCGGATATCGGTGATGATCATCCCCTTCTCGACGGCCTTCACCATGTCATAGACGGTCAGCGCGGCGGTGCTGACGGCGGTCAGGGCCTCCATCTCGACGCCGGTCTGCCCGGTGGTGCGGACGGTCGCCTCGATCCGGATGCCGGGCAGGCCGGGGTCGGGGGCAAGCTCCACCGCGACCTTGGTGATCGGCAGCGGATGGCAGAGCGGGATCAGATCGGCGCATTTCTTCGCGCCCATGATCCCCGCCAGACGGGCCACGCCCAGAACGTCGCCCTTCTTTGCGCGACCCTCGGTGATGAGGGCCAGCGTTTCCGGCTGCATGATCACGGCGCCGCTGGCAATGGCCGTGCGCGAGGTCACGGCCTTGTCCGAGACATCGACCATATGCGCGTGGCCTTCCGCGTCGAAATGGGTCAGGGGGCTGCTCATCACAGCGGGCCCGCGGTCAGGGGATTGGCCAAGAGGCGCCGGGTGGCATCGGCCACATCCGGCTGGCGCATCAGGCTTTCGCCGATCAGGAAGCAGCGCGCGCCATAGCGGGCCAGATCGGCAAGATCTTCGGGTGTTGCAAGGCCACTCTCCGAGATGATCGTGCGGCCTTCCGGCACGCGCCGTGCCAGCTTGCGCGATGTTTCAAGTGTGACCTCGAACGTATTGAGATCACGGTTGTTTATCCCGATCAGGGATGAACGGAGCTTGGTTGCCCGTTCCAGTTCGGGCTGGTCATGCACCTCGATCAGCACGTCCATTTCCCAGGCTTCGGCGGCGGCTTCCAGCTCTGCCGCCTGGCTGTCCGAAACGCTGGCCATGATGATCAGGATGCAATCGGCGCCCCAGGCACGGGCCTCGACCACCTGATAGGGATCATAGAGAAAATCCTTGCGCAGCGCCGGCAGGCGCGTCGCCTCGCGGGCGGCGGTCAGATATTCGGGCGCGCCCTGGAACGAGGGGCCGTCGGTCAGCACCGAGAGACAGGCGGCGCCGCCCTCCTCATAGGCACGCGCCAGGGCGGCGGGATCGAAATCGGCCCGGATCAGGCCCCTGGAGGGGCTGGCTTTCTTGATTTCGGCGATCAGCCCGTAACCCTTGCGCGCCGCGGCGACCAGCGCCTTGGCAAATCCGCGTGGGGCGGTGGCTTCGCGTGCGGCGGCCTCAAGCTCGGCCAGCGGGCGGGCTGCCTTGGCAGCGGCGATCTCCTCCAGCTTGTAGGCCTTGATCTTGTCGAGAATGCTGCTCATCGCGGCTGTCCTTCCGATGTCAATGCGGCAAGTGCCGCGACCTTGGCGCCTGCGGCACCCGAGTCGATGCTTTCCCGTGCAATGGCAACGCCATCGCCCAGCGATGCGGCGCGCCCGGCGACCACAAGCGCCGCGGCGGCATTCAGCAGCACCGCATCGCGATAGGCGCCCTGGGTTCCCGCCAGCAGCGCCCGCAAGGCTCGGGCGTTCTCTGCGGGGTTTCCGCCCAGCAGATCCTCGAACGGGTGCAGGGGCAGGCCAGCCTCTTCCGGATGCAGGGTGAACGTGCGGATGTCGCCATCCTCAAGCGCGACAACCTGGCTTTCTGCCGCGATCGACAATTCGTCGGTGCCATCGCCGCCATGCACCAGCCAGGCGCGGTCAGAGCCGAGCGTCCGCAGCGTCTCGGCCATGGGCTGCAGAAGGGCGGCCGAAAAGGCGCCGGTCAGTTGACGCCTGACGCCGGCGGGATTGGTGAGCGGCCCGAGGATGTTGAAGATCGTCCTTGTGCCCAGCTCGGCCCGCGCGGGCATCACATGGCGCATCGCCGGGTGGTGCATGGGCGCCATCATGAAGCCGATCCCGGCCTCGGCCAGCGCGCGCTCTACCACAGCCGCTCCCTGCATCACGTTGATGCCCAGTTCGGTCAGCGCGTCCGCCGCGCCCGATTTCGAGGACAGATTGCGATTGCCATGCTTGGCGACCGGCACGCCCGCACCCGCCACGACAAAGGCTGTCGCGGTCGAGATGTTCAGCGTGCCCTTGCCGTCACCGCCAGTGCCCACAATGTCGATTGCGCCTTCGGGTGCCTGCACGGGCAGGCAGCGGCTGCGCATCTGCGCGGCTGCGGCGGCATATTCGTCCACGGTTTCGCCGCGGGTCCGCAGCGCCATCAGAAAGCCCCCGATCTGCGCCGGCGTCGCCTCGCCCTCGAACAGCGCGGCAAAGGCGGTTTCGGCTTCGGCGCGGGTCAGGGGCCGGTCGGCGGCAGCGGCGATGAGGGGCTTGAGCCGCTCGCTCATGCCGGAACCTTCGCGCTGGACAGGAAGTTGCGCAAAAGCGCGTGGCCATGTTCGGAGGCGATGCTCTCGGGGTGGAACTGCACGCCCTCGATCGGCAGGTCGCGGTGGCGCAGCCCCATGATGGTGCCATCCTCAAGCGCTGCGGTCACCTCCAGGCAGTCGGGCAGGCTGGTGCGATCCACGACAAGGCTGTGGTAGCGCGTCGCCTCGAACGGCGAGGGGAGGCCGGCGAACACCCCTTGCCCATGATGGTGCATCACGCCCATCTTGCCATGCACGATCTCGTGGCAGCGCACCACATCGCCGCCGAAGGCCTGTCCGATGGTCTGGTGGCCAAGGCAGACGCCCAGCAGCGGCGTGCGGGTTTCCGCCGCAGCATGGGTCAGCGGCAGGCAGATCCCCGCCTGATCCGGGGCACAGGGCCCCGGCGAGAGGACGATGGCGTCGGGGCGCAGCGCCATCGCTTCCTGCACATCCAGCGCATCATTGCGCCGAACCACGACATCGGCGCCCAATTCCCCCAGATAATGCACCAGATTGTAGGTGAAGCTGTCGTAATTGTCGATGAGAAGGAGCATGGCACCGTCCGTAAGGGTCAGGGGCGGGGCTTGCAAAGGGGGATGAACCCCGCCAAGGGTCGCGCTATAGATGGTCAGAGCCGGTGCCCGGGGTCAAGGGCGAGAAGCGGCCAAAAAACGGCGGAGGCGCAAAGTGGGCAGGGGGTTTCTTCTGGGGATGGTCTCGGGGCTTGCGGTTTCCGCCGCGGCGCTCGCGACCCTGTCGCTTCTGCTGCCGCTGCCGGCGCCGGTGCCGCGGATGGCCGGCCCCGACATCCTGCCCGCCCCGCCACCGCCCGCCGCCGCCCCCGAAGCGCCGCTTGTGACCGGCCGCATCGGCATGGCCGAGGTCACGGCCCCCGCGCCGATGATCGCCCATCCCGCCGATCCGCCCGAGCCGCGCCCCGCACCGCCGCCCGTCCCGGGCGCCGGGGGGCTGCCCCCCGCCGACCCGCCGCCTGACCTCGCCGCACTGGCCGAGGGCGGGATGGTGACGGTTGCGGCCGGGGATGAGGACAGGCCGCCTGCCGCTGCCGAGGGCGCCGTGACGGACCTTGCCGCGCTGGCCGCGCGCGGCGGGATGGCTGCCGATGACGGAACGGATGATGACGCGGCGCCTGCCCGGGTCCAGGAGGAACCCGCACGGGCGCCGGTATCCGGGGATCTGGATACGGCGCCGGGTCGGCCGCAACCCGCGACGCCGCAGCGGGCGCCGGATCTGTCGCAGCCTGATCCGCTTGCCCCGGTTGCTGCTCCGACACCGCCGGTGGTCAGCGTGACCACGCCCGAGCCGTCCGATCCGGCCGAAGCCACGGATGAACCCGCGATAATGGTGCCGGATGCGGCCCAGCAGGCATCGGATCCGGCCGCAGATCCTGCGCCGGGTGCGCCTGACGCCGAAGCGATGGCGGCGGCTGCCCCCTTGCCGGAAGATGCGGCAACACCGCCCTCGCCGGACGCGCCGGCCCTGTCGCCGCTGGAGCGTCACGCGGCGCCTTTTGAAGGCGCGGCGGGCCGGCCGCTCTTCGCCATCGTGCTGCTGGACAGTCGGGCGCGGTCCGAGGATCGCGTGGCTCTGACCGCGCTCGGCCTGCCGCTGACGGTTGCCGTCGATCCGGGGCAGGCGGATCTGCCCGCGCGCATCAGCGCCTATCGCGCAAGCGGGATCGAGGTGATGGTGCTGGGTCCCGGTGATGCCGAGCTTCTTGATGCCTCCGGGGCGATCGGGCTTCTGGATCTGCCGCGGCAAAGCGGCGCGCAAAGCCTGCGACTGAACCGCGATCCGGCCGGCTTTGGCACCGTCTCGGCTGATCCCGAGGCCGAGGGTGCGCCGGTGGAACTGCGGTTGCTGGTGCCGGACGCCAGCGGCGCCGAGGGGCTGCGCCGCAGCCTTGACAGGGCGGCGTTCCGTGCCGCGCAGGACGGCGCGATGGTGGTGCTGGGCGAGGCGACTGCGCCGACGCTTGCCGCGCTTGCCGATTGGGTCCGTTCCGGAGGGCGGGCCGAGAGCGTGGCGCTTGCCCCCGTCTCGGCGGTGCTTCGTCTGCGCGCCACGCGCCCGGAGTGACGCGGCAGCCGGACCATCGCGGGCAAGAGCCTGTCGGGTGCCGGCGCGATCAGTCTCACCGCCGGATGGCGGCCGGATGCGCCCGTCAACCCCGGGGCTCTCGCTGTTGATGCGGGCCTCGGGCGAGCTCGTGCATGTCCCGCCATGGGGCCTGCCCACCGGAAGGGGGCGTGGCGGTGGCAGAACGCGTCGGGCGACCGGTTGTCACGAGGATCCGCCGCACTCCCGGTTCGTGGCAGGAGGGGCGGTTGCCGAAGCTCTCGTGGCGGGCTGAACAAGCCCATGCACGGCGGAGTGATCCGCAAGCCGACCGTTACCGCCACGGCGATCGCGCCAGCGGACCATGATGCGGCCCTTGTCGAAGCGGCACGTGCCACAGGACACCCCTTGTCACGACGCCGTCGGGCGACGCGATCCTGACGGAGAGCCCGTGCAGCGCAGTCCAGGGCACCAGCAGAGGCCGGCCCCGCCCGGGCGCGGGAGCCGGCCGTGCGCGCGGGGCCGGGCAACCGTGCCGGCCTGCCGGCAGCTGCGGAGGCAGAGCGCCTGCCCTGTTCCGGCCTGCTGCCCCCTGCATGCCGAACGGGCGCTGCGCCAGGGGGGCGCTCTGGACAGTATGACGTACTGCAGCCCGCTTGCGGCAGGACGGCTCAGGCCCAGCCATAAACCCATTCGGCAAGGGCGGGCTGCCCGGGATCGCTGCGGGTGAGGATGGGCTTGCCGCCCATCGCCGTGTAGAAAGCACGGGCGGGCGCATTCGCGGCCAGCACCCACAGCGATACCGGGCCCGGACAGCGGGCGGCCAGGTCGCGGCGCGCCGCCTCGAACAGCTTCCGGCCCAGTCCCTGACCCTGGGCTGCGCGCTCCAGATACAGCGCCGAAATCTCGCCGCGAAAGCCAAGCTGCGCCAGTTCGGGATCGTCCTGAGCGCGGGTGGAGACGAAGCCGCAAATCCGTCCGCCCTGCCCGGGCATTTGGGCCACGGCGACGAAAGGCGGGCGCGGTCCGCTCAGGATGCCGTGCCAGAAGTGAGCGAGATTGTCGGCCTCGTGGATCCGCTCCTCGGGCAACAGGCCGGAGTAGGTTTCCGCGCGGCTGCGTGAATGGGTCCGGGCGATACCTTCGGCATCGGCGGGCCGGGCAGGGCGGATCAGCTCCGGCATCTGCCTGACCGCGTCACCGCCGGACGCTCACCGATTGCCATTGCGCACGAAGAGGCCTGCATCCTCGGCCGCGCGCATCAGGGCGCGCGACTTGTTGACCGTCTCCTGCCACTCGGCCTCGGGGTCGCTGTCATAGACAACGCCGCCGCCGGCCTGCACATAAAGCTTTTCGTCCTTGAGGACGGCGGTGCGCAGCGCGATGCACATGTCCATCTCGCCATTCGCTGCGAAATAGCCGACGGCGCCCCCATAGACACCGCGCTTCTCCGGCTCCAGCTCGTCGATGATCTGCATCGCACGCACCTTGGGCGCGCCCGAGACCGTCCCGGCCGGAAGGCCCGCCAGCAGTGCCGACAGCGCATCCTCGCCCTCGGCCAGTTCGCCGACCACGTTCGACACGATGTGCATCACATGGCTGTAGCGTTCGATGATGAACTTCTCGGTGGGATGCACCGTGCCGATCCGGGCGACACGGCCCACGTCATTGCGGCCAAGGTCGAGCAGCATCAGATGCTCGGCCAGTTCCTTCTTGTCCGACAGCAGGTCGGCCTCCAGCGCGCGGTCTTCCTCGGGGGTGGCGCCGCGGGGGCGGGTGCCGGCGATCGGACGGATCGTCACCTCGCCGTCGCGCAGCCGCACCAGGATCTCGGGGCTGGCCCCGATGATCTGGAAGGCGCCGAAGTTGAAGAAGAACAGGAAGGGCGACGGGTTGGTGCGCCGCAGGCTGCGATAAAGCGCGAAGGGCGGATGGGGAAAATCCTGCGTCCAGCGCTGCGCGGGAACCACCTGGAAGATGTCACCGGCGCGGATGTATTCCTTCGCCTTTTCGACCGCCGCCTTGTAGGCGTCCTTTGTGAAGTTCGACACCGGCGCCGATACGGGGCGCGTCTCGCCCAGGGTGCGGGTTTCGCCCGGCACCGCCCGGTCCAGGTCGCGCAAGGCATCGGCCACGCGTTCGGCCGCCTGGGCATAGGCTGCCCGCGCCGACAGCCCCGAGGCCACCCAGGCCGGCGCAACCACCGTGACCTCGCCCTTCACGCCATCAAGCACCGCGACCACCGAGGGCCGCATCAGCCGCGCGTCGGGCAGGCCCAGCGGGTCGGGGTTCACATCCGGCAGATGCTCCACCAGCCGGATCATGTCATAGCCGAGATAGCCGAACAGGCCCGCCGCAATCGCCGGCAGATCGTCGGGCATGTCGATCCGGCTTTCGGCGATCAGCGCCCGCAGGGTTTCCAGCGGATGGCCGTCAAGCGGTTCGAACGCATCCTCGTCAAAGCGGGCCTGCCGGTTGATGCGGCTTTGGGTGCCATGGCATTCCCAGATGAGATCGGGCTTCATGCCCACCACGGAATAGCGGCCGCGCACCTCGCCCCCGGTCACGCTTTCCAGCATGAACGTGTCCTTGCGCGCCTCGGCCAGCTTGAGCATCAGCGAGACGGGCGTATCGAGATCCGCTGCCAGACGCGTATAGACAAGCTGGTTACGGCCCTCGGCCCAGCCTGCGGCGAATGTGTCGAAATCCGGCGTCATGCGCATCTCAGCGGAACTGCGCGTGGACGGCGTTGATCGCCGTTTCGTTGAGGCGGATCCCTGCCTCGGAGATCAGCGCGCTGGCGAAAAGGTCGAAGACATCCCGCGCCATGCCCTGCGACAGCTCGGTCACCACGGCATTGCGCAGGCCGTTCAGTTCCGCCTGGGCCAGCACCGCCTGCTGCACCCGTTCAAGCCGTACCAGATGCACCGCCTCGTCGCTTGCAAGGACCCGCGTCTCGCCCGGCTCCATCGTGAAGACATCATCGAGAAGCGACCGCGGGAAACCTTCGATAAAGCCGTCGCGGCTGGCGGATTCGATGATCTGCACCGGATAGCCGAAGGATTGCAGCGTTGCACCTTCGGCAACGGCCGCGCGCATCGTCTCGGCCTGCTCGGCCAGAAGCCGCAGCGTTTCCTGGCGTTGCCATCCGGCGACAACCTGGTCGCGCACCTCGTCCAGGGGCGGCTGGGTGGCCGGGGCAAGCTCGTCAATGCGCAGCGCCGCGATACCGCCATCTTCCAGCACGAGCACTTCGGGGAAATCGCCGGGCTGCATGTCGCGCGCGGCCTCGCGCACGGTGCCGTAGCCGGCGATACCCTCGGTCGTCTCGGCGGTCATCGCGATCTGGCCCAGCTCCATCCCGGTTTCCTCGGCAAGCTCTTCCAGGGTGGCGCCGCCGGCAAGAAGGTCGTCGGCATCCTCGACCAGCGCGGTGATGGCGCGGCGGGCAGCGTCAAGCGCCAGCTCGTCGCGCAGGATTTCCTGCGCCTCCTCGAAGGTGATTTCCTGCGCGGACAAGATCGCGTTCACCCGGTAGATCGCCGGGCCGAACTCGGACGGCAGCGGGCCAGCCACGCCCGGGCCGTCAAGCGCGAAAACCTCGGCGCCGGCGGCGCCAAGCTCGGCCTCGGTCACATCGCCCATGTCGATATCCAGAAGCGCGAGACCGCGTTCCTCGACGATCGCGTCGAACTGCTCTTCGTCGGCGGCAAGGCGGCTCATGGCTTCGGCGGCCTCTTCCTCGGTGCCGAAGACCAGCCGTTCGACAAGGCGGCGCTCGGGCTGCACGAATTCCGACAGGCGCTGCTCATAGGCGGTGCGCAGCATCGCTTCGTCCACCTCGACCCGGTCGAGCATCATTTCCGGCGTCAGCAGCGCATAGGTGATCTGCCGCGTTTCCGGCCGGGTATAGGCGCTGGCGTTTGCCTCGTAATAGCTGGCAAGCGCCGCATCGTCGGGCTGCGGCACATCTGCCTCCAGATCGCCGGGCGCAAGGCGCAGATGCACGAGGCTGCGCCGTTCCGTGATGTAATCCATCAGAAGGGCGGTATAGGCCTCGGGCGCGCTGACCGACCCCAGCACGGCGCCCTGCAGGATGTCGCGGGCGATGTCGCGGCGGATCTGTTCCTCGAACTCGGTTTCGCTCAGCCCCGCCTGTTGCAACGCAAAACGATAGGCCGAGCGATCGAACCCGCCGTCAAGCCCCCGGAAGGCCGGCGTGCCCAGCAGTTCGTCGCGCACCGCGCCGTCGCCCACGGAAATTCCAAGCCGGCCGGTTTCGTTGTCCAGCGCGGCAAGCGTCACCAGACGTTCGCGCACCCCCCGGTCCACCCCAAGCGCCAGTGCCTGCTGAAAGCCGACGGCCTGCCCGACCTGGGCCTCGAAGGCGCGGATTTCCTGCTGAAGGGCGCGGGCATATTCGTTCACGCTGATATCGCGGTCGCCCACCGACCCGATGTTGCGGGTCTGGCCGCCCAGGCCGCCGGTGCCGAAGCCGGCAAGGCCGACAATGAGCAGGATCAGGATGATCCAGACAAAGATGTTCGCACCTTTGCGTCTTGCGCCCTTGGCCATGGTCCTCGCCTTCCTTCGGTCGTCCGATTTCGCAGTTGTGTAAGGGCTTGCGGGCAGGGGGGCAAGCCGGATCGGGGGATCAGCCCTTCAGCGCGGCAAGCCGGTCGAAAAGCTGCGCAATGCCTGCCCGGTCGATATTGGCGAAGGCGACACGCAACTGCCGCTGTCCCGCGGCATCACCTGTGGGCGTGAACATCGTGCCGGGCAGCATCAGCACGGCCGCCTCGCGCACCATCCGGCGGGCCAGCGCATCCGCGCTTTCCGCGAAGGGATGTTCCACATAGGCAAAATAGGCGCCGCAACCCAGAAGCCGCCAGCCGTCAAGCCGGGGAAAGCCCTCGGTGATCGCGGCGCGCCGGTCGAGGATCTCGGCGCGTTCGCCCGCCACCCACTGCCCGAGGTTGCGCATGCCCCACAAGGCGCCCTGCTGCCCAAGCTGGTTGGGGCAGATGGCGACGGTATCCAGAAACTTCTCCACCTCGGCAAGCTGCGCCGCAGCGGCCACGACCGCCCCCACCCGGTGCCCCGTCAGGCGATAGGCCTTGGAGAAGGAATACAGATGGACCAGCGTGCCGGCCCAGTCCGGATCGGCGAAAAGATCATGCGGAGCGCCGCTGCGGCTGTCAAAGTCGCGGTAGGTTTCATCGACGATCAGTGCGATCCCGCGCGCCTGCGCCAGATCGAAGAAGGCGCGCAGCAGCGACGCGGGATATTCGACGCCGCCGGGATTGTTGGGGCTGACCAGAACGATCGCGCGGGTGCGCGGCGTGATCATCGCCGCCGCCTGATCCGGATCGGGCAGAAGCGTGGCGCCGGTCGGCAGCGGCAGGGCAGAAACGCCCTGCATGTCCAGCCACATCTTGTGGTTGAAATACCACGGCGTCGGCAGGATCACCTCGTCGCCGGCGCGCGCAAGCGTCGCCATCACCGCCACAAAGGCCTGATTGCAGCCCGAGGTGATTGCCACCTGTTCGGAAGCAATCTGCCCGCCATAGGCCGCCGACCATTGCTGCGCCACTTCGGCGCGCAGGTCCGGCAAGCCTAGGACCGGGCCGTAAAGATGCACCGAAGGATCGTTCAGCGCCGCCTCGGCCAGGGCCTGGCGCAGGGGCAGGGGCGGCGGATCGACGGGCGCCGCCTGGCTCACGTTGATCAGCGGGCGGTCGGGCGTGAACTGCACCTCGGACAACCAGCGCCGCGCCTCCATCACCGGCGGCGGGAAGGTGCGGGCCATGTCTGGGTTGAGGGGCAGGCTCATGCAGTGCTCCGGTCAGGGCCCGTGACGGGCAGATCAGTCCTTGCCGCGATAGGGCTCGACATATTGCAGGGCCATGTCCCAGGGAAAGAAGATCCAGGTGTCCTGGCTGACCTCGGTGATATAGGTGTCCACCATCGGCTTGCCGCTGGGCTTGGCATAGACGGTCGCGAAATGCGCCTTGGGGTAGAGCCGGCGCACAAGTTCCAGCGTCTTGCCGGTATCCACCAGGTCATCCACGATCAGGATGCCGGTGCCGTCCCCCATCATCTCGGCCTGGGGCGACTTGATGACCCGCGGTTCCGACTGTTCCTGCTTGTTGTAGGACTTGACGCTGATCGTATCGACGGTGCGGATATCCAGTTCGCGGCTCACGATCATCGCGGGGGCCATGCCGCCGCGGGTGATCGCGACGACCGCACGCCAGGCGCCGTCATCAGGCCCCTTGCCATCCAGCCGCCATGCGAGGGCGCGCGCGTCCCGGTGGATCTGGTCCCAGCTGACGTGAAAGCCCTTTTCGTGGGGCAGACGGTCGGCCATCGCTCAGCCCTCCTTCTTGATCGTCGCGTCGATGTCGGGGGCGTCCACGGCCTTCATGCCCACGACGTGATAACCCGCATCGACATGCAGCACCTCGCCCGTCACGCCCGAACCGAGATCTGACAGCAGATAGAGCGCCGACTTGCCCACCTCGTCCTGCGTCACGTTGCGGCGCAGCGGGCTGTTCAGCTCGTTCCACTTCATGATGTAGCGGAAATCACCGATGCCGCTGGCGGCCAGCGTCTTGATCGGGCCGGCACTGATCGCGTTCACGCGGATGCCGTCCTTGCCCAGATCTTCGGCCAGATACATGACGGATGCCTCGAGCGCGGCCTTGGCAACGCCCATCACGTTGTAATGGGGCATGACCTTTTCGGCGCCGTAATAGGTGAGCGTCAGGCACGAACCGCCCTCTGCCATCAGCCGGGTCGCGCGCTGCACGACGGCCGTGAAGGAATAGACCGAGATGTCCATCGTGGTGCGGAAGTTCGCCGCCGTCGTGTCCACATAGCGGCCGCGCAGTTCGTTCTTGTCGGAAAAGCCGATGGCGTGGACCACGAAATCCAGCTTGCCCCAGACCTCGCCCAGCCGTGCGAAGAGCGCGTCGAGCGAGCCTTCGTCGGCGACATCGCATTCGATCATCTCGGTCGCGCCGATCGAGGCTGCAAGCGGTTTGACCCGTTTCAGAAGCGCCTCGCCCTGATAGGAAAACGCAAGTTCAGCGCCCTGATCTGCAAGGGCTTTCGCGATGCCCCATGCGATGGATTTGTCATTGGCAAGGCCCATGATGAGCCCGCGTTTGCCTTCCATCAGTTTTCCCGACATGCCCCGCTCCTTGCAGCCCTGGATGTTGGGGGAGCATTAGGGCAAAGCATCAGGCGCATCAAGTGCGGCTCGACTCTGCGCGCCGGGGGACTAATCTGCTGCGCGGGCGCGAGGCGCCGTCAAGCAGGAGCAGCACCATGTCCGACCGCAGCGGCATCTTTGCCGGAGACGACCCGTTCGAAATCGCCCGCCAATGGCTTGCCGAGGCGGAAAAGACCGAGCCGAACGATCCCAATGCCATCGCCCTTGCAACGGTCGATGCCGAGGGAATGCCCAATGTGCGCATGGTGCTTCTGAAGGAGATCGAGCCGGCCGCCTTCGTCTTCTACACCAACTACGAAAGCCGCAAGGCCGAGGAAATCGCCCAGGCCGGCAAGGCCGCCTTCGTCCTGCATTGGAAAAGCCAGCGTCGCCAGATCCGCGTGCGCGGCCTCACCGAGCGTGAGGACGGGCCGCAGGCCGATGCCTATTATGCCTCCCGCTCGCTCAAGAGCCGGCTGGGCGCCTGGGCCTCGGCGCAGTCGCGCCCGCTGTCCTCGCGCATGGCGCTGATGACCGAAGTGGCGAAACGCACCGCCGAATTCGGGACCAATCCGCCGCGCCCGCCCTTCTGGGGCGGAATCAGGATCATCCCGCATGAGATCGAATTCTGGGCCGATGGAGCCTTCCGGTTGCATGACCGTTTTCGCTGGCAACGCAGGGACATTTCGGGCTCGTGGCAAATTGATCGCCTCAGCCCTTGATGTTACAGGGAAAGACGCTCTCATCGTATCAACGGCGCCTTAACCATGATGATTGTGCTTGCGCAAACAAGGAACATTCTAAAAAATTGACCTATAGTTCAGGCATTTTTATGAAGCACCAACAATGACCGATGATACGACAACCCTTCTCAAGGCCAAAGGAAGGGTGAAATGGTTTGATCCTGTCAAAGGGTTTGGCTTCATCCTGTCGGACGAAGGCGGACCCGACATATTGCTGCATGCCAACGTCCTTCGCAACTTCGGACAGAGTTCGGTCGCAGATGGCTCGTGCGTGGAAGTCCTGATCCAGCAGACGCTTCGCGGGGTTCAGGCGGTCGAAGTGCTGGCCATCACGCCGCCCGAAGCGCCGGCGACGCCGATCCTGGCCGAGGATCTGGCCGGATTCAGTGCGGACGAGATCGCCGCGCTGCCGCTTGAACCCGCGCGGGTCAAATGGTTCGACAAGGCCAAGGGCTTCGGCTTTGCCAATTGCTTCGGGCGCCCCGAGGATGTCTTCATTCATCTCGAGGTTCTGCGGCGATCGGGGCTTGCGGACCTGCCGCCCGGCGAGGCAGTCTGCCTGCGCGCGATCGAGGGCAAGCGCGGCCGGATGGCTATCGAGGTATCGGCATGGGAGAGCGCATTGCGCAGCTTGGCAAGATGATCCGGTTCGCGGCGGCCTGCGCCGTTGCGGTTCTGGCCGCTTCTGCGGCACAGGCCGACTGCCGCGAGGATCGGGTTGACCTGCGCGGCCCCTGGGGGGCGGCGCGGTTCTCGGTTGAAATTGCCGATGACGACGCCAGCCGCGCCCGCGGGCTGATGTTCCGCGAAAGCCTGCCGGCCCGCGCCGGAATGCTGTTCATCTATGAGACGCCGCGCCGCGCGGCGTTCTGGATGCGCAACACGCTCATCCCGCTTGACATGATCTTCGTCGATGAAACCGGCCGCGTAGCGCGGGTGCATCATGAGGCGATCCCGCATGACGAAACGCCGATCGAGGCCGGCGAGAACGTGCTGCTGGTGCTGGAGATCAACGGCGGTCTGGCGGCGCAACTGGGTATTTCCGAAGGCACCGAGCTGCGCCATCCGCGCCTGGCTCGGGATATCGCGGTCTGGCCCTGTCCCTGAGACGGGGTTCGGAAAAGGGCTTTCCTCTGCCCGCAAAGGCGGCTAAGGAAGGCGCGATCGGGGCGTAGCGCAGTCTGGTAGCGCGTTGGTTTTGGGTACCAAAGGTCGTGAGTTCGAATCTCGCCGCCCCGACCACTTCCTGCGGAAGCGCCCCCGAGGGTGCAGGGGAACACCCCTGCCGCGGCATCATCACACCGTCCAAGACTAGCTGCGCCTCCCACCGGCGTTCCTGAACATCGGGCAGGCTAAGCGGTCACGGCCGAAAGCGATGCCGCCGGTGGCAGGCAGGATCCCTGGGATCGCGGCAGGGGCGCCATCTCGGGCGGGGCGGGGACGGCCACGAGGAACATCGGCTGTTCGGCCTTCGACCGCAGGCAAGGGCGGCACAGGCGACGTTGTTCCGGCCTTGCCCCGAGCAGCAACGGCGGCCCGGGCGCCGGTCCGCGGCATGCGAAGGGATCGTCGATCGCATCCTTGCGGCCTGCGCCGGGAAGGGTTCTTGCACGGCAGCGATCGCAAAGGCTCTCGGACACTGTCCCGGTCCCGGTGGGACGCCGCGCGGCGCGCAGGGTCCACGATCCTGACTCCGGAAGGGCCGGCGCACCTGCCGGTGTGCTGCCAAGCCCGCGGGGCTGCCCGGCAAAGCCGGAGAAGCGCGCAACAAAAAGGCGGGTGCAGCATCTGCCCCGCCTCGTTCGTGATCTGTGGCAAACGGCCTAGCGCGGGCCGATCATCATCACCATCTGCCGGCCTTCCAGCTTGGGGAAGTTCTCGATCTTGCCGATTTCGGCCACATCGGCCGCAACACGGTTCAGAAGCTCGAGACCAAGCTGCTGGTGCGCCATTTCCCGCCCGCGGAACCGGAGGGTCACCTTCACCTTGTCGCCGTTCTCGAGAAACTTGACGACCGAACGCATCTTGACCTCGTAGTCATGGGTATCCGTCCCGGGACGGAACTTGATTTCCTTGACCTCGATGATCTTCTGCTTCTTGCGGGCTTCGGCCTCGCGCTTCTGCTGTTCGTACTTGAACTTGCCGAAGTCCATGATCTTGCACACGGGCGGTTCGGCATTGGGCGAGATTTCGACAAGATCAAGGCCGGCTTCTTCAGCCATGGCCAGCGCCTTCGCCGGGCTTACGACCCCAACGTTCTCTCCGTCTGCCCCGATCAGCCGAATTTCGGGGGCGCGGATGCGATCATTGATGCGGGGGCCTGTGTCGCGCTGTGGCGGGGCATTGTGGGGTCTGCGGGCTATGGTGAATATCCTTCTGAAGTGGAATGATGGCGGGCAAAATAAACTTCGCGTGGCCTTCTTTCAACCCGTAATCCTTGGTTGGCGGGGGATAGGTGCAGGAAAGCGGCGGATGAAGCGTGCATCCTTCCCAACGGATCGCCGTTCTGCCATATCAAGGGCACATAACCACAACCCATCGGGGGAATAATGAACAAAATCGTGGGGATTCTTGCTGTGCTCGTCGTGCTCGGGGCGGGCGGATATTACTGGTATGATACGCAACAGGAGGCCGCGGCCGAGGCGGAACGCAGGGTTGCCGCAGAAACGGCCGAGGCCGCCCGCGCCGAGGCCGAGGCGGCCGAGGCCGCTGCCGCCGAAGCTGCCGCTGCCGAAGCCGAAGCTGCCGCCGAGGCCGCCCGCGCCGAGGCCGAGGCTGCCGAAGCCGCAGCCGCCGGCGCTGCAGGCACCACCGCCGAAGCGGCCGCCGAGGCCGCTGCCGCCGCTGCCGATGCGGCTGCCGATGCGGCCGCACAGGCCATAGATTCCGCGGTGCGCGCAGTCGGGGGCGCTGCCGAAGCGACCGCCGAAGCGGCAGCTCAGGCCGCCGAAGCCGCCGCCGATGCCGCGGCGAACGCGGCCGCCGATGCGGCCGAGGCGGCGGGGGGCGGCGCGGCAGCCGGGCCGCTGTCCTGGGATGCCACCGAGGTGGACAGTGACGAGGTTCTGGCCCGGATCGAGGCTGCGCCGGTTGCGCCGATGCTCAAGGCCTCGCTCCGCGCCGCGCATCAGCAGGCGCGCAACAACCCCGAGGCCATGCAGGATGTGCTCGATCAGCTGCGACGCGCGCTCGGACTGTGACGGAAATCGCCGCCGAACGAGTATGAGCTTCCGGATCGGCCGGCGAGGAACCGGGGCAGGCGAGAGGCCTCTCGCTCGGGTGCATGCGTGGGGAAAACCAGGTCGCTGCGTCCGGATGCCGGTGTCCGGCCTCCGGTAGCATCCGGCAGGCGGCTGTTTCCCCACCGCGCTCTCGTCAGGCTGCGCGGGTGCCGAAAGGCAGGCAGTTCCGGTTCTGTCGAAAATCGGCCGTGCAACAGGCAGCCTCGGGATCAAGCTGCCCGTCCTGGATCTCGTACATCCTGCCGCAGTTCGTGGAAGACCGCTTGGGCAACCGGCACAGCCCGGATCACCTGCTGCTCGGGTCGTCGCGATCGGAGCCCTGATCCCGCAGGTCGGGAAACTCGCCCTGGTTCTGCAGTGCGATCTTCGGCTCGGCCGCCGGCCCAAGCTGGTCGCGCGGCGCGTGGCCGGCCTCGGGGACTTCCTCAAGCGCAAGAAGCTCGCGCGCGCGGTCGCGATAAAGATCCATCGCCCCCTCGGGCGCGCCCGCCTCCTGCCAGAGGACGCGTGCGCGATCCTCGATGCGGGCTTCCCATGCGTCGAATTCCTGCCGGTTCATGCTGCGCTCCTCGTCATGGCTGTTGCAGGGGAACCGGCCAGCCATGCCTCTGGTTCCGAAGGGGCGAAAAAGGGTGTTGCTCCTGCATCCCCATGGCTATGATCCCGCCGAAGACGGAGGTTCATGTCATGATGGCCGCAATCTATGCCTGTTACGGAATGCCCAAATCGGGCTCCACCCTCGCGTTCGAGATGACGCTGGCGGTGCTCGAACTCGGCGGCATTCCTCAGCGCCGCCTGTCGCGCGAGGCGATTCCGGGCGAGACGGGCGCGAATGTGCTGCCGCTGTTCCGCCCGGTCTACATCAAGGCTGCGCTGCGCGAGATCGGCGAGGCGGGCCATCCACGCCCGATCGCGATCCGCACGCACGGAGGGGTCTGGCAGATTACCGCCGACACGATCGCCGCTGGCCAGATGATCGGTCAGGCGGTGGCGCGCGATCCGCGCGATCTGGCGCTGTCATTGCTTGATTCCGCACGGTTCGGCGGTGCCTGGGGCACACGCGACGGTCAGCCTCTGGCGACGTTGGATGACGCCATGGAGATCGTGCGTGGACATGTGCACAAGTTCAGGCAATGGCAATCGCAGCCCGGGTTCCTGACCCTGAATTACGAAGAACTCGCGTTCAAAAGCCACCGCGCGGTTGCCCGCATCGCCGCGCAGCTCGAGATCGAGGTGGACCCCAGGCAGGTGCTTTCCCGGATCGAGCGCCGCTTTACCCAATTGAACAAGGGCGTGTCGCAACGCTGGCGCGATGAAATGCCCCCCGAGGTGGCGAACCGCTACTATGACGAATTCGCCGAGTTCATCGAGACCTGGTGTCTGCCTCCCGGCCTGCCGGGCCGCGTCTGACCCGGAGCCATCGCCTCAAGCCTGCCCATTGCGGACGGTGATGGCCGCGCAGACGCGCCCGCAGCCGTTTCGGCCGGCACAGGCAGGGCCGGCACCACCCCGCGCAACCGCCGCGGGCATCTGCCCGCGGCCCGGCCCAACGGGATGAGCCTGCCGAAGGCGGGCGAAGACGGGCGGGAGCGCCCCCCACACGCCCGGCTGCCTTTGCCGTCCGGGCGTTGTGCAGATGGTGGCTCCCCGCGCGCCTGCCGGCGATCCGTCGCTCACGCCGCGCAACGCCGCCGGGTCCGCAGGGTCACCGAAGCCAGGGTGGCACGGCCGGGCGCCGCCTCCGCGTGATGCGATCCAGGACGAGAACCGAACGACTTTCGTCCGCAGCGCGTCGCGCACTGCCGTTGCCACAGCGGCACCGCAGCCGCAGGGGCGTCATGGACACAGCTGCACCGTCAGCGCAGATGCACATCGAAACCGTGGTTTGACGCTGCCGTGCCCGGCTGCACATTTGCATCCGGCTGACCCAGGGGGCAACCCGGGCCTCGCCCAGGGCCCGCGGCCCCCGGAACATCCGTTCCGGCAGCTGCCCAGCCCTCGGGGGAGGCCACTGCCGTGCCCCCGGAGCCATGGCAACAGGCGTTACATCCCGCGTGCGAGTGCTGCTACCCCGGTCCGGGCGATCTCGCGCAGGCCCAGCGGCCGCATCAGCTCGGCAAAGGCGTCGATCTTCTCGCCGGTGCCGGTGATCTCGAACACGAAGCTCTCCAACGTCGAATCCACCACATTGGCGCGGAAGATATCCGCCAGCCGCAGCGCCTCGACCCGTTGATCGCCCTTGCCCGCGACCTTGAGCAGCGCAAGCTCCCGCTCGACCGAGGGGCCCTCGACCGTCAGGTCATGGACCTCGTGCACCGGCACCATCCGGTCCAGCTGGGCCTTGATCTGCTCGATCACCTGCGGCGTGCCGCGCGTGACGATGGTGATGCGCGACCGATGGCCCTGATGGTCCACCTCGGCCACGGTCAGGCTTTCGATGTTGTAGCCGCGGCCTGAAAACAGGCCGATCACCCGGGCGAGAACGCCGCTTTCATTGTCGACGAGCAGGGCAAGCGTATGGGTTTCGATCACATCGGCATAGGGATCGCGCAGATCATAGGCCGAATGGCGGGAGGAGCCTTGCTGGATATTCAAACGGGTCATATCTGTTCTTTCCGAAATCGCTATGGGCCAGGGCGCCCGGTTCAGACCAGGACGGCACCCTTGGCGCCGATCACGCCCTGGGTATCGGCCTCGCCCAGCAGCATCTCGTTGTGCGGGCTGCCCGAGGGGATCATCGGGAAGCAGTTCTCGTGCTTCTCTACCAGGCAGTCGAAGATTACCGGCCCGTCATAGCGGATCATCTCCATGATCGCGTCATCCAGATCCTTCGGATCGGAACAGCGCAGGCCCTTGCAGCCGAAGGCCTCGGCGAGCTTCACGAAATCGGGCAGGCTTTCCGACCAGCTGTGGCTGTAGCGCTCGCCATGCAGCAGTTCCTGCCACTGGCGCACCATGCCGAGACGTTCGTTGTTCAGGATGAACTGCTTGACCGGGGCGCGGAACTGCATTGCCGTGCCCATTTCCTGCATGTTCATCAGCCACGATGCCTCGCCGGCGACATTGATGACCAGCGCCTCGGGATGGGCGATCTGCGCGCCGATCGAGGCCGGCAGGCCATAGCCCATCGTCCCCAACCCGCCCGAGGTCAGCCACCGGTTCGGTGCCTCGAAGCCCAGGAACTGGGCGGCCCACATCTGATGCTGGCCCACCTCTGTCGCGACATAGCGGTCCATGCCACGGGTCAGCGCCTCGAGCCGTTCCAGCGCATATTGCGGCTTGATCGTCTTTTCCGACGGCTTGTAGCTCAGGCAGCGCACCGCGCGCCATTCGTCGATCTGCGCGGTCCAGCGCGACAGGGCTTCCCTGTTCACCTTGCGCCCGCGTGATTTCCAGATCCGCAGGAGATCTTCAAGCACATGGCCGACATCGCCGATGATCGGGATGTCCACCCGGATCACCTTGTTGATCGAGGACGGATCGATGTCGATATGGGCCTTGCGCGAATTGGGGCTGAAATCGGCCACCCGGCCGGTGATCCGGTCATCGAAGCGCGCACCGATGTTGATCATCAGGTCGCAGCCATGCATGGCAAGGTTGGCCTCGTACAGCCCGTGCATCCCCAGCATCCCCAGCCAGCCCTTGCCGGAGGCCGGATAGGCGCCAAGCCCCATCAGCGTCGAGGTGATGGGAAAGCCGGTCGCATCGACCAGTTCGCGCAGCAGCTGGCTGGCGCCGGGACCCGAGTTGATGACGCCGCCGCCGGTATAGAAAACCGGCCGCTCGGCGGTCTCGATCAACTCGACCAGAGCGGTGATCGCCTCGATATCGCCTTTCACCTTCGGCTGGTAATGGGCCACACGCGCCTTTTGCGGCGGGGTATAGGTTCCGGTGGCGAACTGCACATCCTTGGGGATGTCGATCAGCACCGGGCCGGGGCGGCCCGTCGTGGCGACATGGAAGGCCTGATGCAGGGTTTCGGCCAGCTTGTCGGTTTCCTTCACCAGCCAGTTATGCTTGGTGCAAGGCCGCGTGATGCCGACGGTGTCGGCCTCCTGGAAGGCATCGTTGCCGATCATGAAGGTCGGAACCTGGCCCGACAGAACCACCAGCGGGATGGAATCAAGCAGCGCATCCACGATTCCGGTCACCGCATTGGTCGCACCCGGACCCGAGGTGACCAGAACCACCCCCGGCTTGCCGGTCGAACGGGCATAGCCTTCGGCCGCGTGGACGGCGCCCTGTTCATGGCGCACCAGAATGTGGCGAATGTCGTTCTGCTGGAAGATCTCGTCGTAGATCGGAAGCACGGCGCCGCCGGGATAGCCGAATACGACCTCCACGCCCTGATCCTTGAGGGCCTGAACCACCATTCTTGCGCCGGTCATCACTTCCGTCATCGCTTGCTCCATCGCCTCTCGGCTGCCGTTGTTGCTGGTAACAAAAAGCCCCCGGAGTTTCCTCGGGGGCGCATGGGGTCCATCAAGGGAGTCCGGTTACCGGCCCATGCGCGTCTTTCCTACAAGTACGAGAATGCCGGTCATCATCGGGTCCTTCCGTTACCGAACCGGACATTATGGGCGGGTCACCGGGGCGTCAACCGGCAATATCGGAAATTTTATATCCCGGCGGGATATTTTTCCGCATCTAAGTTTCGCAAGGTGGCGTTTCCGGGCAAGAAACCGTGATTGCGGCCATGTCGCTGCCGCGCATGACCGGCGCGTCGCGGCGCGGGACCGAGGCTCAGCCCCTGCCGGCGCGGGTGTCGGGCAGGCTGATGCGGGCCACCTGCTCGGCGATCGGATCCACCGCAAGGGGATGGGTTTCCGAACTGTAGCTTTCCGGGTCGCCGATCGGCTGCCATTCGCCGCCCCGGTAAATCTCGAGCCCGCTGAAGCGGGCCTTGTAGCCCATCTTGCGGCTGCCCGGCACCCAGTAGCCCAGATAGACGAAGGGCAACCCCGCCTCGCGCGCCAGCGCGATGTGGTCCAGCACCACATAGGTGCCAAGGCTCGTATCCATCCGGTCGGGATCGTAGAAGGAATAGACCATGCTCAGCCCGTCATCCATCACATCGGTCAGGCAGACGGCAGTCAGCTGGCGGCGGCGTTCGCCGGGTTCGGGCGGGCGGGAATACTCGACGACGCGGCTGCGGATCGGTGTTTCCTCGATCATCGCGGCGAATTCGAAGATGTCCATATCGGCCATGCCGCCATCGGCGTGGCGGCTGTCGAGGTAGCGGCGGAACAGCGCGAACTGGTCCTCGGTGGCCCAGGGGCTGGTCGCCTCGCGTCTGAGGTCGGCATTGCGCCGCAGGGTGCGGCGCTGGCTTCGCGACGGCGTGAAATCCGCGACCCGGATGCGCGCCGACATGCAGGCGGTGCATTCCGAGCAGGACGGCCGATACAGCACATTCTGCGAGCGCCGGAAGCCCTGTTTGGACAGGGCATCATTCAGCTTCTCGGCATAGTCGCCCTGCAGGGCGGTGAACAGCTTCCGTTCCTGCCGCCCGTCCAGATACGGGCAGGGTTGCGGAGCCGTCACATAGAACTGGGGCACTATGGGAAGGGTATGACGCATGTTGTCGGCGGGCCTTGCGGTTGTTCCGGACGTGGTCCTGCCCCCCGAGGTTAGCAAGAGGCCACAGCATCGCCAAGTGGGCTTTTTACCCGCGCGTTGCAAGCCCGTCACCGATCCTTGATCCGATCATCCCGCCCCGGAAATGCCGGAAACCCCACAAGGGGTGCAGTATAAGCGGTGAGCTGCCCGGCCAGCGCCACGTCGCCCAAACCGCGAGGAAGGCGCCGGGCCCCCGGCCCTCCGGCCGTATCCGGGATGACCAGCGCAGCGCCCGGGCCAAGACAGGGCGGCCGGCGGCCGCCCTGTTCGCGATCAGACCTGTTCGTCGTTGCGGGGCGCACGGGCGGTTCGGGCGCGATCCTCCATGAACTGGTCGAACTCGGTCTTGTCCTTGGCTTCGCGCAGCCGGGTCAGGAAGGCTTCGAATGCCTCCTGTTCTTCCTCAAGCCGGCGCAGCGTATCGGCCTTGTAGGCGTCAAAGGCGCTGTTGCCGGAACTGCGGGTGCCATGGAAGGGGCGGGCCTTGCGGCGCGAGGTGCAGGAAAACATGCGTTTGCTCCAGATCATGTAGGCAAGGATGGCAAGGCCCAGGGGCCAGAACAGGATGAATCCAAGGATCATCGCGACGATCCAGGCGGGCCTGCCGCGCTGGTCCAGCCAGGCTTCGACCTGAGAAGGCCAGCTGGTGATCGAGGTGGTGGTCATGGGCGCTGCTCCTTTCGGCGGGGGATGTAAATCGCTTTCACATCCCCAAGATCGGCACGGTTCCCGCGCCGGTCAAGGGGTGATGTGAATCTTTTTTACATGCCTCGGAGGATCAGACGGTGAAGTCCTGCCGCTCGGCGCCGCTGACCGCGAGCAGGCGTTCGGGCGTGATGGCGAAGATGTGGCGCGGCGTTCCCGCGGCAGCCCAGACCAGCGGGAAGTCATGCAGCCGCGGATCGCAGAAGCTGCGGATCGGGGTCAGATGCCCCACCGGTGCCACCCCGCCGATGGCAAAGCCGGTTTCGGTGCGGATCTGCGTGGCCTCGGCCTTGCCCAGGGGTTCCCCCGCCAGGGCCGAGGCCTTCGCGGCGCAGACCTGATTGCCGCCCGCCGTCAGGAACAGGAACAACCGTCCCGAGCGATCGCCCCGGAACACGATCGACTTGACGATCTGGTCAAGCCCGCAGCCTGCCGCATCCGCCGCCTGAGCGGCCGTGCGGGTTTCGGCCTGCATCTCGAGGATCTCGCCACTTTCGCCGGCCTGTTTCAGGGCCTCCCGCACGCGCGTTACGCTCTTGCTCATGCTGTACTCCTTTCCCTCTGTGGTCCGCTGATCCTGGTTGACCCGGCTCGCGCGCCACCGCAATCATGCGCCATGACCTTTGCCCAACGCATCACCCGCTGTCCCATTCCCCATGATCGCACCGCGGGCGCCGAGGCGGCCGAGGCACTTGGTGCGACAGGCGCGCTGGCCGAGCTTGCCGCAGGGGTAGCTGGCTGCAGCCCCTATCTCAAGGGCCTTGTCCTGCGCGAACGCGATTGGCTGGCCAAGGCACTGACCCGTCCGCCGGAACGGGTGCTCGAGGAAACGCTGGGCGCGCTTGACGCCGTGCCGCTGGCCGATCTGGGCGAGGCCCTGCGCGCGGCCAAGCGCCGGCTGGCGGTTCTGGCGGGGCTGGCGGATGCCGGAGGGGTCTGGACGCTCGAGGAGGTGACCGGCGCCCTGACCGCGCTGGCCGACCGGTCGGTGCATCTGGCGCTGACGCGGCTCGTCGCCGAGGAGATCCGTCGCGGCAAGCTTCCCGGCGCCGCGCCCGAGGATGCGGCGCGGGCAGGGGGGATGGTCGCGCTTGCAATGGGCAAGATGGGTGCGGGCGAACTGAACTATTCCTCGGACATCGATCTGATCTGCCTGTTCGACGAAAGCCGCTATGAGGCGGCCGATTACCACGAGGCCCGCGCCGCCTTCATCCGCGTGACGCGCAAGATGACGGCGCTTCTGTCCGATCCGATGGCGGGCGGCTATGTGTTCCGCACCGATCTGCGGCTGCGGCCCGATGCCTCGGTCACGCCGGTCTGCCTGTCGATGGAAGCCGCCGAGCGCTATTACGAAAGCCTTGGCCGCACCTGGGAACGCGCCGCCTATATCAAGGCCCGCCCCTGTGGGGGAGATCTGGAGGCGGGCGCGCGGTTTCTGCGCACGCTGACGCCCTTTGTCTGGCGCAAGCATCTTGATTTTGCCGCAATCCAGGATGCGCATGACATGCGCCTGCGGATCCGCGACCACAAGGGGCTGCACGGCCGGCTGGTGCTGGAAGGCCACGACATGAAGCTGGGCCGCGGCGGCATCCGCGAGATCGAGTTCTTCACCCAGACCCGCCAGATCATCGCCGGCGGCCGCGACGCCGATCTGCGCGAACGGGGCACGGTGCCGGCGCTGCGGGCCCTTGCCGCGAAAGGCTGGGTTCCCGATCCGGTGGCCGAAGAGCTGATCACGCTGTACCGCCACCACCGCGAGGTCGAGCACCGCCTGCAGATGATCCATGATGCCCAGACCCATGCCCTGCCAACCACGCCCGAAGGATTTGACCGGCTCGCGCGGTTCATGGGCGAAGCGGACACGGTGCGCTGGCGCGACGGGGTGCTGGCGCGGCTTGATCGGGTTGCCGAACTCACCGAGGATTTCTTTGCTCCCGGCGAAGCCTCCGAAGGGCCGCCGCTGTCGGCCCGCGCGGCGGCGATCGTCGAGGGCTGGCGCAGCTATCCCGCGCTGCGTTCGGCCCGCGCGGTCGAGATCTTTGACCGGGTGCGGCCGGAATTGCTGACGCGCCTGAACCGCGCCGCCAATCCGGACGAGGCGCTGACGCAGTTCGACGGCTTTCTGGCAGGATTGCCTGCGGGGGTTCAGCTTTTCTCGCTGTTCGACGCCAATCCGCAGCTGACGCAGCTGATCGTGGACATTGCGGCCACGGCGCCGGGGCTGGCGCGCTATCTTTCGCGCAATTCGGCGGTGCTGGATGCGGTGATCGGCGGGGATTTCTTTGCCCCCTGGCCCGGGACCGCCGCATTGCAGGCCGAGCTGTCGCGGCACCTGCAAGAACCTGCGGATTACGAGCGCAAGCTGGACGCGGCGCGGCGCTGGGCGAAGGAATGGCATTTCCGGATCGGCGTGCATCACCTGCGCGGGATCACCGATGCCTTCGAAAGCGCCAAGCATTATGCCGAACTGGCCGAGGCGGTGGTGGCCGCCCTCTGGCCGGTCTGCCTTGCGGAATTTGCCAGTCGGCATGGGGCGCCGCCCGGACGGGGCGCGGCGGTCATCGGGATGGGCAGCCTTGGCGCCGGGCGGCTGAACGCGGCATCCGATCTCGACCTGATCGTGATCTATGACGCGCAAGGCGTTGAGAATTCGGATGGGCCGCGCCCGCTGGCTGCCCGAAGCTATTATGCGCGGCTGACCCAAGCCCTTGTCACGGCGCTGACTGCGCCGATGGCCGAGGGCCGGCTCTACGAGGTGGACATGCGGCTGCGCCCTTCGGGGCGGCAGGGGCCAGTGGCAACCAGTCTTGCCGCCTTCCGCGCCTATCAGCGGGATGAGGCCTGGACATGGGAACATCTTGCCCTGACGCGCGCGCGTGCAGTGGCCGGAAATCCCGAGCTGGGCGACGAGGTCGAGGCGTTCCGCCGCAGCCTGCTGGCCGAGAAAGGCCAGGCCGATCATGTGTTGCGTGACGTGGCCGAGATGCGCCAGCGCCTGCGGCAGGCCAAGCCCGGCGACGGGCCCTGGGATGCCAAGGCCGGCGCCGGGCGGCTGCAGGACATCGAGCTTCTGGCCCAGACGGCGGCGCTGCTGTCGGGCGATCCGGCGCGGCGGGTCGAGGCCCAGCTGCGCGCCGGCGGCCGCGCGGGATGGCTTGAGGCCCAACAGGAACAGGCGGTGCTGACGGCCTATCGTCTGCTGTGGCGCCTGCAGGCGGCCGGGCGGCTGCTGAGCGACCGTCCGCTTGACATGGGCGATCTGGGCGAGGGCGGCTGCGCCTTTCTTCTGCGCGAGCTGGACGCGACCGACATCCCCGCCCTGCGGGACCGCCTGGATCAGGCGGTTGCGGCGGCGGCGGCGGTGATCGACGACCGGGTGGGAGCGCTGTAGAGCCGGCGATGAGCCCGAGCAGGCCGGGCCCCGCCGAAGGCTGATGGGCCTCGGGATGCGCCCGCCCGCTTTCGTCCTTGCCGCCGGGGAGGCGTCTGGCGGCCCTGGAACTCGCGGAAGAATGCCGCCCCGCAATCCGCGCCGAGGCCACGGCAGCATACGCCCGCCTTCCGGGCGGTGAGCGCGAAGGCTTCGCGCCTTGACGCCTGCGATGAGGTCGAGCCCACCCCGGAGGGCAGCAAGGAAGCGGAAGATGTGCAGGCGGGCCGGGGTGGCCGGCGAAGGTGGCACACGCGACGGGCGCCAGACCCTGGGCCGGCCAGCGCTGTTCCGCGGGACGCCGGAGGATCAGCGGATCGTGCCGGCGGCCGAGGACCGGCCCGAGCGATGGCCGATGGCGGCACATTCGCTCGCCGCGGGCTGCCGGCCGGACCTTGCCCCGATGATGCGCGGATCATGCGGCTGGCGGACAGGGCCGGACGGAAAGCCCGCCGGCGGCGGAAGTCTTCAGCGGGTGCCTTCGGTCAGGCGGCGCTTCACATAGCTGGTGACGCTGCCGATCATCGTATCCATGTGTGGATCCTGAAAGAAGTGGTCCGCGCCCTCGATCTGTTCGTGGGTGACGGTAATCCCCTTCTGTTCGTGCAGCTTGTTGACCAGGTTCACCGTGTCGCGCGGCGGGGCGACGCGGTCGGCGGTGCCGTTGATCACCAGCCCTGACGAGGGGCAGGGCGCGAGGAAGCTGAAATCATACATGTTCGCCGGCGGCGATACCGAGACGAAGCCGGTAATCTCGGGGCGGCGCATCAGAAGCTGCATGCCGATCCACGCGCCAAAGCTGAAGCCGGCCACCCAGCAATGCTTGGCGTTCTGGTTCATCGACTGGAGGTAATCGAGCGCCGAGGCGGCATCCGACAGTTCGCCGATGCCCTGATCGTATTCGCCCTGGCTGCGCCCCACGCCGCGGAAGTTGAAGCGCAGCACCGTGAAGCCCAGATTGTAGAAGGCATAATGCAGGTTGTAGACAACCTTGTTGTTCATCGTGCCGCCGAACTGGGGATGCGGATGCAGCACGATGGCGATCGGGGCGTCTCGTTCCTTCTGGGGATGGTAACGGCCTTCAAGGCGCCCTTCCGGGCCGGGGAAGATGACCTCGGGCATAAGTCTCGCCTGTCTTTCCTGTCTCATGCCGATTTCGACGCGACATTTCTTGACGCATTCGCTCGGACAATCTAGAACTGTTCTAAATCCGGTCTCGGCCGGCCTGGATGCTTTGGGACTTAAGCAGCCTGCCGCGCAAGGTCAATCTCTTTGGTGAGGACATGCGATGAAACTCTCGACGAAGGGCCGCTATGCGATGGTGGCACTTGCCGACCTGGCCGCAGCCAAGGGTGACGGGCTGGTATCGCTGGCCGAAATCTCGCGGCGGCAGGATATTTCGCTGCCCTATCTCGAACAGCTGTTCGTCAAGCTGCGCCGGGCGGGGCTGGTTGAATCGGTCCGCGGGCCCGGGGGCGGTTATCGCCTGGCGCGATCGGCCGATGCGATCCGGGTCAGCGAGATCTTCGAGGCGGTCGACGAGACGGTCAGCGCCATGCACCAGGGGGCGGGCGCGTCGGGCGGCTTGTCGGGCACACGGGCGCAATCCATGACGAATCGACTGTGGGAAAGCCTCTCGGCCCATGTCTTCGTGTTTCTGCACCAGACGCGGCTGGCGGATGTCGTCAACAACGGCCTGACGCCCTGTCCGGCGGTGCCGTCCCTGTTTCAGGTGGTGGACGAGCCATGAGAACCCGGGTCTATCTGGACCACAACGCCACGGCGCCGCTGCTGCCCGAAGCGCGGGCGGCGATGATCGCGGCGATGGATCTGCTGGGCAATCCGTCCTCGGTTCATGCCGAGGGCCGCGCGGCCAAGGCGGTGATCGAACGTGCCCGTGCGCAGGTGGCCGCGGCGCTGGGGGCGGAAGGGGCGGATATCGTCTTTACCTCGGGGGCGACCGAGGCGGCGGGCCTTGCACTGGCGGGGCGCAGCTTGCGGACCGCGCCGGTGGAACATGACGCGGTCGCGGCCTGGACCACGCCAGATCTGGCGGTGGACGGGCAGGGCCTTGTGCAGGTTGCCGACCCCGCGCGCACGGCGCTGCAGATCGCCAATTCGGAAACCGGCGTGATCCAGGATCTGCCAAAGGGGCTGGCGGTCTCGGATCTGAGCCAGGGCTTCGGCAAGCTGCCGATCGCCTTCAACTGGCTCGGCTGCGACATGGGGCTGGTTTCGGCGCACAAGCTGGGCGGACCGAAGGGCGTGGGCGCCCTTGTCCTGCGGCGCGGGCTGGATGTGACGGCCCAGATCCGCGGCGGCGGCCAGGAGATGGGCCGCCGATCGGGGACCGAGAATGTGATCGGCATCGCGGGCTTCGGCGCCGCGGCCGAGGCCGCCGCCCGGGCACTTGCCGATGGCGTCTGGTCGCGGGTTGACGAACTTAGAAATATTCTAGAAACCGCTCTGGAATCAGAGGCGGAAGGGATTACTTTTGCAGGCAAGGCTACGGGCCGGCTTCCGAACACCACCTGTATCGTCACCCCCGGCTGGAAGGGCGAAACGCAGGTGATGCAGATGGATCTGGCCGGTTTCGCGGTTTCGGCGGGGTCGGCCTGTTCCAGTGGCAAGGTCCGGGCAAGCCGGGTCCTGCAGGCGATGGGCTTTGATGACGTTGCGGCCGCTTCGGCGATCCGCGTGTCGCTTGGCCCTGCCACGACCGAAGATGAGGTGCTGCGCTTCTGCGAGGCGTGGCTGGCCCAATACCGGAAGTTCCGGGCGCGGGCGGCATGAGGACGCGCGGTGGGGACCGCGCAGAACGGAAAGTGGGTAACGACATGGCAGCTTTGGAAGCGGAAGTCCGCGAGGGCGTCGATCGCGAAACGGTCGAAGCCGTCCAGGCGATGGCCGGCAAGTACAAGCACGGCTGGGAAACCGAGATCGAGATGGAGTTCGCGCCCAAGGGGCTGAGCGAGGATATCGTGCGCCTCATCTCGGAAAAGAACGGCGAACCGGAGTGGATGCTTGACTGGCGTCTGGCCGCGTATCGCCGCTGGGTGCAGATGGAAGAGCCCCGCTGGGCGATGCTCAACTATCCCGAGATCGACTATCAGGACCAGTATTACTACGCCAAGCCGAAAAGCATGGCCGAGAAGCCCAAGTCGCTGGACGAGGTCGACCCCAAGCTGCTGGCCACCTATGAAAAGCTGGGCATCCCGCTGAAGGAACAGATGATCCTTGCGGGCGTCGAGGGTGCGGAAAACGCCCCCGCCGAAGGGCGCAAGGTTGCGGTCGATGCGGTCTTTGACAGCGTGTCCCTGGGCACGACCTTCAAGGATGAACTCGCCAAGGCCGGGGTGATCTTCTGCTCGATCTCGGAAGCGATCCGCGAACATCCCGAACTGGTCAGGAAATACATCGGCTCGGTCGTGCCGCAGTCCGACAACTTCTTCGCGACGCTGAATTCGGCGGTGTTTTCCGACGGCTCGTTCGTCTACATCCCCGAGGGCGTGCGCTGCCCGATGGAGCTGTCGACCTATTTCCGGATCAATGCCGAGAATACCGGTCAGTTCGAACGCACGCTGATCATCGCCGACAAGGGCGCCTATGTCAGCTATCTGGAAGGTTGCACCGCGCCCAAGCGGGATACCCATCAGCTTCACGCTGCGGTGGTCGAGATTGTCGTGCTGGACGATGCCGAGGTCAAGTATTCCACCGTCCAGAACTGGTATCCGGGCGACGAGGAAGGCCGTGGTGGCATCTACAACTTCGTGACCAAGCGCGCCGACTGCCGGGGCGACCGCTCCAAGGTGATGTGGACCCAGGTGGAAACCGGCTCGGCCATCACCTGGAAATACCCCTCGTGCATCCTGCGGGGCGATGACAGCCAGGGCGAATTCTACTCGATCGCCATCGCGAACAACATGCAGCAGGCCGATACCGGCACCAAGATGATCCATCTGGGCAAGAACACCCGCAGCCGGATCGTCTCGAAGGGGATCAGTGCGGGCCGTGCCCAGAACACCTATCGCGGACTGGTGACGATGCATCCGCGCGCCAAGAACAGCCGCAACTATACCCAGTGTGACAGCCTGCTGATCGGCGATCAGTGCGGCGCGCATACGGTGCCCTATATCGAGGTCAAGAACAATTCGAGCCGGGTGGAACACGAGGCGACCACGTCGAAGGTGGATGACGACCAGCTGTTCTACTGCCGGTCGCGGGGCATGGACGAGGAAGAGGCGGTCGCCCTGGTGGTGAACGGCTTCTGCAAGGAAGTGCTGCAGGCCCTGCCGATGGAATTTGCGATGGAAGCGCAGGCGCTGGTGGCGATCAGCCTTGAAGGCAGCGTCGGCTGATGCGTGACGACCGATCCCTGGCCGCGACCTTTCGGCGCGGCTGGAACGGGTCGGTGCGGGCGCTGCTGCTGGGGGCGCTGCTGGCCTTGTGCCTGTCGCTGCCCTTCGCGGTGCTGATGTCACTTTTCACTTCCCTCGGCCCCGCCGCCCTCACGGTGCTGGCGGGGGTTCTTCAGGGAAGTCTGGGCATTCTTTTCGCCGGCATTCTGGTCCGGCGGGGTTACTGAACAAGGGCGCAGGGCGCCGAACGAATGATGCGGAGAGACTGAAGATGTTGGAAATCAAGAACCTGCACGTGAAACTTGAGGAAGAGGACAAGGCGATCCTCAAGGGTGTTGACCTGACGGTCGAGGCCGGAAAAGTGCATGCGATCATGGGGCCCAACGGCTCGGGCAAATCGACCCTGTCCTATGTGCTTTCCGGGCGCGACGGCTATGAGGTTACCGACGGCAGCGCCACGCTCGAGGGCGAGGATCTGCTGGAGATGGAGCCGGAAGAGCGCGCGGCGGCCGGTCTGTTCCTCGCGTTCCAGTATCCGGTCGAGATCCCGGGCGTCGGCAACATGACCTTCCTGCGCACCGCGGTGAACGCACAGCGCAAGGCCCGCGGCGAAGAAGAGATGAGCGCGGCCGAGTTTCTCAAGGCCGTGCGGGAAAAGGCCAAGGCGCTGAAGATCGACGCGGACATGCTCAAGCGGCCGGTGAACATGGGCTTTTCGGGCGGCGAGAAGAAGCGCAACGAGATCCTGCAGATGGCGATGCTCGAACCCAAGATGTGCATCCTCGACGAAACCGACTCGGGCCTTGACGTGGACGCGATGAAGCTTGTCTCGGAGGGGGTGAATGCCCTGCGCGACGCGGGCCGCGCCTTCCTTGTCATCACCCATTACCAGCGGCTTCTGGATCACATCCGCCCCGACGTCGTGCACATCATGGCCGACGGCCGGATCGTCAAGACCGGCGGGCCCGAGCTTGCGCTCGAGGTCGAGCAGAACGGCTATGCCGACATCCTGTCGGAGGCGGTGTGATGGCGCTGGCAGAGGCACGGCAAGGTCTTCTTGCCGCCCGTCTGGCGGGGCTTGGGGCGCCAAAGGCGGCCCTTTGGCTGCAGGCGGCGCGGGATCAGGCGCAGGCGCGATTGGCGGCCACCGGCCTGCCGGGGCGGCGCGATGAATACTGGCGCTATACCGATGCGCAGGCGCTGAACGCGGCCGATGCCGCGCCGGCGGCCCTGCTTCCGGATGACGGCGAAGGCGAGGTGTTCGATGCAATCCCGCGGTTGCGCATCGTGTTCGTGGATGGCGTTTTCGATGCCGAAGCCTCGGATGACCTGCGCCTTGCCGGGATCGAGATCGAGCGACTGGCCGATGCGGGCACGCGCGATATCCACTGGGCGCGCGACCTCTACGGCGTGCTTGAAACGCGCGGCCAGTCGCCGGTGGCGCGGCCCTTCGCGGTGCTCAACACCGCCTTTGCAACCGACGGCATCCTGATCCGCGTCACGGGCCGTGCCGAGCGCCCTGTCGCGCTGGTTTATCACCAGACATCAGAGACTTCCGACGCGATCCTGCACCACTGCGTGAAGCTGGAGCCGGGCGCCGAGATGACGCTTCTGGAGACCGGTCCGGCGGCTGCGCGGTTCAACACGGTGCTTGAGGTCGATGTGGCCGAGGGCGCACGTTTCCATCACATCCGCACCCAGGGCCGCAGCCGGGGCCGCGTGGCCGCCACCCATGTCTTTGCGCAGGTGGGGGCCGAGGCGCTGTTCAAGTCCTTCACGCTCACGGCCAACGGCGCGCTGACCCGCAACGAGGCCTTCATCGACCTGATCGGCGGCAATGGCGTTGCCCATATCGCCGGCGCGGCCGTGGGCGACGGGGCCTTCCACCATGACGATACGGTGTTCATCACCCATGGCGCCCCGGGCTGCGAAAGCCGGCAGGTGTTCAAGAAGGTGCTGCGGAACGGCGCTGTCGGCGTGTTCCAGGGCAAGATCCTGGTGAAGCAGATCGCGCAGAAGACGGATGGCTACCAGATCAGCCAGTCGCTGCTGCTGGACGATGACAGCCAGTTTCTGGCCAAGCCCGAGCTGGAAATCTATGCGGATGACGTGAAATGTTCGCATGGCTCCACCTCGGGGGCCATCGACGAGGAGGGGCTGTTCTACCTCCGCTCGCGCGGGTTGCCCGAGGCCGATGCGCGCGTGCTGCTGGTGCTGGCCTTCCTTGCCGAGGCGCTGCAGGAAATCGAGGACGAGACGATCGCGGAAGATGTGCGCGGGCGGCTCGAAGCCTGGTTGCTGCGCCGGAAGGGCTGAATGTCGATCACGCGCGATGTTGTGCAGAGCTATCGGGCGCCGCGCGGGGTCGTGCGGCGCCTTCTTGCCGCCGGACCGCGGGAAGACCGGGCACTTGCCTATCTGATGATCGCCTCTCTGCTGATCTTCGTGGCGCAATGGCCGCGGCTTGCGCGCGAGGCGCATCTGGCGCCCGAGATCCCGCTTGAAGCGCGGCTCGGGGGCGCGCTGATGGCCATGATCTTCATGTTCCCGCTCTTGTGCTATGCGCTTGCGGCGCTGGCGCATCTGGTTGCCCGGCTTCTGGGCGGGCGGGGCAGCTGGTATGGGGCGCGGCTGGCGCTGTTCTGGTCGCTGCTGGTCGTCAGCCCGCTGATGTTGGTGCATGGCGCCGCGGTGGGTTTTCTGGGCGGGGGGCCGCTGGCCTTTTCCGCCGGGCTTGTGGTTCTGGCGGTTTTCCTGCTCATCTGGGGCAGTGCGATGCGTGAAGCCGAAGGGGCCGGCGCCGCGTCCTGAAGCCGCGCAAGGAGATGGTGATGGAGCTGAGTTTTTCCGCGCTTGGCGCGCTTCTGCGCGAGACGCTGCGCGATCCGCAGGCTGCGGCGCGGCGGGTGATGGCGGTCGATCTGCCCGACGGCGCGCGCTGGCAGGCGCTGGCGCTGGTGGTCGTGCTGAGTGTGCTGCTGGTCCAGGTCGCAATGATGCTGACCGCCGGCCCCGAGGTGATGGGCGGTGTCTGGCGCTCGGCGCTGCTGCAGGGCGGGGTGCTGGTGGTCACGGTGCTTGCCGTTCATCACATCGGGCGTGGCTTTGGTGGCACCGGGACGCTGCGCGACGCGGTGATCCTGGTCGCCTGGCTGCAATTCGTCACCTTGTGTTTCCAGGTGGCGCAGATCTTCGTCCTGCTGATCGCGCCGCCCCTGGCCAGCCTCGTCGCGATCGCAAGCATCGCGGTGTTCCTCTGGCTTCTGGTCAGCTTCGTGCAGGCGCTGCATGGATTCCGGTCGCGCGGGCTGGTGCTTCTGGGGCTGGTGGTCAGCTTTTTCGCTTTGGCATTTGCCCTGTCGCTGGTTCTGGCGGTTCTGGGCTTCGAGGTTCCCGGGGGATTTGACGATGTATGATGTGGACGCGATCCGCCGCGATTTTCCGATCCTCGCGCGCGAGGTGAACGGCAAGCCCCTGGTCTATCTCGATAACGGCGCCTCGGCGCAGAAACCGCAGGTGGTGATCGATGCGATCACCCGCGGCTATGCCGAGGAATATGCCAATGTTCACCGTGGGCTGCACTATCTGTCCAACCTGGCCACTGACCGCTATGAGGCGGTGCGCGGCAAGCTGCAGCGTTTTCTGAATGCCGCCCATGAGGATGAGATCATCTTCAACACCGGCACGACGATGGGCATCAATCTTGTGGCCTATGGCTGGGCCATGCCCCGGTTCGAGCCGGGCGACGAGATCGTGCTCTCGGTGATGGAGCACCACGCCAACATCGTGCCCTGGCATTTTCTGCGCGAACGCCAGGGCGCGGTGCTGAAATGGGTCGAGCCCGAGGCCGATGGCAGTCTTGATCCTCAGGCGGTGCTGGATGCCATCGGGCCGCGGACGCGGCTGATCGCCATCACCCATATGTCGAATGTTCTTGGCACCAAGGTGGATGTCGCGGCGATCTGCGCCGGCGCACGGGCACAGGGCGTCCCGGTTCTGGTGGACGGGTCGCAGGCCGCAGTGCACATGCCGGTCGATGTTCAGGAAATCGGCTGCGATTTCTATGCGATTACCGGCCACAAGCTTTACGGGCCGTCGGGGTCGGGCGCGATCTATATCCGCAAGGACCGTCTGGACGAGATGCGCCCCTTCATCGGCGGCGGCGACATGATCCGCGAAGTGCATCGCGACCGGGTGATCTACAACGAGGCGCCGCACAAGTTCGAGGCCGGCACGCCGGGCATCGTCTCGCAGATCGGGCTGGGCGCGGCGCTGGATTACCTTGCCGGCATCGGGATGGAGCGCATCGCGGCCCATGAGGCCGATCTGCGCGACTATGCGCAATCGCGTCTGGGGGCGCTGAACTGGCTGCAGCTTCAGGGCACGGCCCCGGGCAAGGGGGCGATCTTTTCCTTCACGCTTGATGGCGCGGCCCATGCCCATGACATTTCGACCGTGCTGGACAAGAAAGGCGTCGCAGTGCGCGCGGGCCAGCATTGCGCCGGCCCGTTGATGGAGCATCTGGGGCTGTCGGCAACCTGCCGTGCCTCGTTCGCCATGTACAACACCCGCGCCGAGGTTGACGCCCTGATCGAGGCGCTGGAGCTGTGCCACGAGCTTTTTTCCTGAGCTTTCATGAGGAGGCGGGCATCGCGGAGCCCCTCGCTTCCCGACCCTGGGCGACGACGCTGTTGGGCGCGGCTTTTGTTGCGCCCAACGATTTCCCAGAGCTTTGCCGCAGGCTCGTGCCGTCTGAATGAACGGCGTCGATCGGGCTGCTCCGGCGTTTCCAAAGGATCAGAGCAGTTGCGGACCATGCACATGGCCGGACAGCCCGGCGTGGATTTTTCGCCCAGGACATGATTGCCGGTTGCAGCGTCCTGCGGCCAACGTTATAGAAAACCCGTTGCGCACCCGTAGCTCAGCTGGATAGAGTGCTGCCCTCCGAAGGCAGAGGTCACAGGTTCGAATCCTGTCGGGTGCGCCAATAAAACAAGGGCCTCCAGAAAATCAGCCGATCCGCAGCGCACAAGATAGCGCACAAGTTCCGCATTAGGACCGGCTGTCCATCGCCTTGCGGGCGCTGTCCTGATGGTCTGCCGAATGATGGCCGTAGGTCGATTCGATGGTCTCGACGCTCGCGCCGAAAAAGCCGGCCGCATCTGGCAGGCCGGCGGCGTCACGGGCCGCTATCCAGCCGGTTTTGATGTCTCCCACCCGTTGCCCCTGATAATCCACGGCGAAGCGCGCACCATTCCGCGCCCAGCGTCTGACGTGCGCCAACAGCCGGTCGGGCAGGCGGGCTGGCGGCTGGCGCTTTTTCGATAAATGCCGGCATGTCGCAACCCGTCCACGAGCCGACCTAATCTGCCCCGGTTGCTGCCTGCCTGACGCCGCAGAACGGCACCAAGCGCATGTGTCGAACATGCCGGCAAGAATGGTGGTCGCCACTACCCAGCCTGAAGACGGGACGGCGTTACGGCCAGGCGACTGTTTCAGAGACCGGCGAGATCGCCACGGCAGTTGGTCCAGGGATTGCTCTCGGCGTCAGCGCGGCCTATGCCCGGCGCATTGGATTTCGCGGAGCAAAGGCGCATGGACGATCAGGATTGGGACGGGCCGGGGCCGGCGATGGTGCTGGTGCGCCCGCAGATGGGCGAAAATATCGGCGCGGCCGCGCGGGCGATGTGGAACTTCGGTCTTGACCGGATGCGCATCGTCGATCCGCGCGACGGCTGGCCCAATTCGCGCGCCGTGGCGATGGCAAGCGGCGCCGGACGGGTGCTCGACCAGGCCGGGCTGTTCGCGACGGTCCCCGAGGCTCTGGCCGACTGCACCTATGTCTTTGCGACGACGGCGCGCGGCCGGGGGCTGACCAAGCCGGTGATGACGCCGGAGCGCGCGATGGAACATGCGCGCGAACTGATCGGGCAGGGGCAGAAGGTGGGCGTCCTCTTCGGTCCCGAACGCGCGGGGCTTGAAAACGAGGATGTGGCACGGGCGAATGCCATCATCTCGGTTCCGGTCAATCCTGCCTTCCCCTCGCTCAACCTGGCGCAATGCGTGCTGCTGGTGGGCTATGAGTGGCGGCGGCAAAGCGTGGTGACGCCGCCCGAGGTGATGGAGATGGCCAAGACCGAATTCGCCGAGGCGATCGAGATCGAGAAGCTGGGCGATCATTTCGAACAACGCCTCGAGGAGGTCGGGTTCTTCTTTCCCGACCACAAGGCGCCGGGGATGAAGATCAACCTGCGCAACATGTGGTCGCGCATGGCGCTGACGCGGGCCGATGTGCAGACGCTGCATGGCATCCTGCGGCAGCTGGTGCGACGCAATGGCCGGGATACTTGAAGGGGCAGGGGGCGGAGCCTAGTCTTCGCCCGACAGGAGGCTTTCATGGCACAAAAACGCGCGATCTTCGAAGAGGTGGGCACAGCCGAGCGTGCGGCCCCGACCGCCGGTGTGATTTCTGCCGGGCGCAGCGGCGCCCGCAAGGCGATCCGGGCCTGGCTGATGGTGCTGTTTGCGCTGGTCGTCGTGATGATCGCCGTGGGCGGGCTGACACGGCTGACGGATTCGGGCCTCTCGATCACCGAATGGCGCCCCGTCACCGGCGCCTTGCCGCCCCTGTCGCACGACGCCTGGCTTGAGGAATTCGAAAAGTACCGCCAGATCCCGCAATACCAGCTGGTGAACCAGGGCATGAGCCTGGCCGAGTTCCAGTTCATCTACTGGTGGGAATGGGGCCACCGGCAGCTGGGCCGGGTCATCGGCCTTGTCTGGGCGGCGGGTTTCCTCGGGTTCTGGGCGACGGGACGCCTGCCCTCGGGCTGGGCCGGGCGGCTGTGGCTGCTGGGGGGGCTTGGCGCCGCCCAGGGTGCGATTGGCTGGTGGATGGTCGCCTCGGGCCTGACCGGCGATATGGTGAGCGTTGCCTCCTACCGGCTTGCCACGCATCTCGGGCTGGCCTTCGTGATCCTGGGCTTCATCGCCTGGTACGTCTACCTCCTGTCGCGCAGCGAGCCGCAGTTGCTGCAGGCGCGCCGTGCGCGTGAGGGGCGGCTGTTCAGCATGTCCACCGGGCTGATGCATTTCGCCTTCCTGCAGATCCTGCTGGGGGCGCTGGTGGCCGGGATCGACGCGGGCCGCAGCTATACCGACTGGCCGCTGATGCACGGGGCGTTCTTTCCGCCCGAGAGCTTTGATCTGCGGCCGCTCTGGACCAACTTCTTCGAGAACCCGGCGCTGGTGCAGTTCATGCACCGGATGGCGGGCTATCTGCTGTTCGTCTTCGCGGTGGTGGTCTGGCTGCGCGCCCGGCGCAGCCCGCATGGCGAGACGCGGATGGCGATGCACCTGACCTTCGGGCTGTTCGTCCTGCAGGTCGTGCTGGGCATTCTGACGGTTGTTGAAGGGGCGCCCTGGCAGCTTGCCATCCTGCACCAGTTCACCGCCGTCCTTCTGTGGATCATGATCCTTCGTGTGCGCTTCCTTGCGCAATATCCCATCGTCACCACCCTGCGCGGGGCCCGCACATGACAGCCTTTGCCGAACTGATGGCCTTTCAGCGCGAAACCGAGGCGCTGGCCCAGGTCGCCGGGCGTCTGGGCTGGGACCAGGAAACCATGATGCCGCGGGCCGCCGCACAGCAACGCTCGGAAGAGATCGCGGCGCTTGAAGCTGTGCTGCATGCGCGCCGCACCGATCCGCGCATCGGCGACTGGCTTGCCGCCGCCGACCCGCAGGATGACGTGGCCGCCGCGCAACTGCGCGAGATCCGGCGCGGATATGAACGCAACAGCAAGGTGCCCGGCGCGCTTGCGGCGGAAATCGCCCGCTGCACCAGCCTTGCGCAGGGAATCTGGGCGCAGGCCCGCGCCGACGAGGATGTCGCCGCCTTCCTGCCGACCCTGGAAGAGGTGCTGCGCCTGCGCCGCGAGGAAGCGGCAGCCCTGGCCGATGGCGGCGATCCTTATGACGCCCTGCTGCAGGATTACGAGCCGGGCGCCACGGGGGCTGGCATTGCGGCGCTGTTCGACCGGATGCGCCCGCGCCTTGTTGCCCTGCGCGAGGCGATCCTCGGGGCCGACTATCAGCCGCCGGCCCTGGGCGGCCACTATCCCGAGGCGGCGCAACTGCGCCTTTCGCGCGAAATCGCCCGCGCCTTTGGTTATGATTTCACCCGTGGCCGGCTGGATCTGGCCGTGCATCCGTTCAGCTCGGGCTCGGGCAGCGATGTGCGGATCACCACGCGGGTCAGCGAGAACGATCCCTTCAACTGCTTCTATTCGACGATCCACGAGGTCGGCCATGCCTGCTACGAACTGGGCGTCGATCCGGATTTTGCGCTGACGGCGCTGGGGCAGGGTGCCTCGATGGGGGTGCATGAAAGCCAGAGCCGGATCTATGAAAACCAGCTTGGCCGCAGCCATGCCTTCACCGGCTGGCTGTTCGGACGCATGCGGCAGGCATTCGATCTGCCGGTTGCGGATGCCGACACCTTCCACGCCATCGTCAATCGCGTGACCCCGGGTTTCATCCGGACCGAAGCCGACGAGGTTCAGTATAACCTGCATGTCATGCTGCGCTTCGATCTGGAGCGCGCGCTGGTTGCCGGCACGCTGGCCGTTGCCGATCTGGAAGAGGCCTGGAACAACCGGTTCCTGGCCGATTTCGGCGTGGCGGTGCAGCGGCCTTCGGATGGTGTGTTGCAGGATGTGCACTGGTCGGTCGGCCTGTTCGGCTATTTTCCGACCTACAGCCTGGGCAATGTCTATGCCGGATGCCTGCATCAGGCCCTGCGCAGGGCGGTTCCCGATCTGGATGCCGATCTGGCCGAGGGCCGCACCGCACCGGCAACCGAATGGCTGCGCGAGACCGTGCAACGCCACGGCAAGCGCCTGCTGCCCGGCGAAGTGATTGCGGCCGCCTGCGGGGCCGAGCCGACCGAGGCGCCGCTGCTGGAGTATCTGGAGCAGAAATTCCGCGCGATCTACCGCCTCTGACAGGGGCGGAACCTGCCTGGGACGCGCGCCGGCGCCGGGCACGCCCGCGTCGCCGTTTCGCCATGATCCGCGTCAAGGTGGCATTGCGGAATTGACTCTTGCCGCGCCTGCGCCTTGTCTGACGCCAACGGGCAGGGCGAGGGCAAGCAATGCGCAACGGGGCGGTCTGGGCTTTGGCCGTGGGGCAGACGCTGGGCTATGCAAGCCTGTTCTACATCTTCGCGGCACTGATCCTGTGGTGGGAGGCCGATCTGGGCTGGGATCGCGCCACGCTTGCGCTGGGGCCGATGCTGGCTGTGGCGCTGGCGGGGCTTGCCGCGCCGCTGGCCGGGCGGCTGGTCGATCGCGGGCTGGGGCCCGAGCTTCTGGGCGCAGGCCCGGTTCTGGGGGCGGCGGCACTGGCCCTTCTGGCCGTGGCCGACCGGCCGGCAGTCTATCTTGCGGCATGGGCGGGGCTGGGGCTGGCACAGGGCGCCTGTCTTTACGAAGTCTGTTTTGCCTTTCTGATCAGACGCTTCGGCAGCGCGGCGCGTCCGGCGATCATCCGGGTGACGCTGGTGGCGGGCTTTGCCTCGACCCTCGCCTTTCCGGCGGGGGCGGCGCTTTCGGGCGCCCTGGGCTGGCGCGGCGCCGTCTGGGTGGCGGCCGCGGTCGTGCTGGGGGTGATGGCACCGCTTCAGGCGCTGGCTGCCCGCGCGATTCGTCGCAGCGCGCCACCGCCGCGTCCTGCCACGCTCGAAGCCGATCGGGGCGCGCTTGGGCGCGCCCTGCGGCAGGGCGGGTTCTGGGGCTTGGCGAGCGTCTTTGCACTTGTGTCGCTCAATCACTGGATGCTGATCAGCTTTCTGGTGCCGGTGCTCAGTGAGCGGGGCATGTCGGGGACGCTTGCCGTGACTGCGGCGTCCTGCGTGGGGCCGGCGCAGGTGGCCGGGCGGATCCTGCTGATGCGCTGGGAAAGCCGGATCGGCACCGCGCAGGCCACGCTGATCACAATGGCGGGGCTGGTGCTGGGGGCGCTGCTGTTGCTGGCCGCGGGGCTCGCGCCGCTGCTTGCCTTCGGCTTTGCCCTGGTTCAGGGCGCGGCCCTGGGGGTCATGACCATCCTGCGGCCGATCCTTGTGGCGGAAACGCTTGGGCAGGCGGGCTATGGCGCGATCGCCGGCGCGCTGTCCCTGCCGCCGCTCGCCGCCTCGGCAGCGGCGCCGGTCACGGGGGCAGTGCTTTTGTCGGCGGGCGGGGCGGGGGCGCTGATCGGCGCAAGCCTTGCGCTTGCCGTGGCGGCCTTGGCGGGTGCGGCGATCCTGTTGCGCAAGGCTTGAACTTTGTCCGGATTGCGGGAAGGCTTGGCCGGAACGGAGGGACGGATGCTGAGGATGGAGCCCGAGGCGCTGAGCGCCTTTCTTGCCCGGGAATTTCCGCAGGTGGCAGATGACTTTGCCATCGAGGAGGTGACGCCCGACCGGCTGGTCATGCGCCTGCGGGTCGCGGATCGGCATCTGCGCCCCGGCGGGACGGTGTCGGGGCCGAGCCTCTTTGCCCTGGCCGATGTGGCCTTCTACCTGGCCGTTCTAGCGCGGATCGGGCCGCAGGCGCTGGCGGTGACCACCAGTTGCGCCATCGACTTCATGCGCAAGCCGCCCGCCGGCCATGACCTGCTGTGCGAGGCGCGTCTGCTCAAGCTGGGCCGCCAGCTTGCGGTGGGCGATGCGCTGATCTGGTCCGCGGCGCAGGAAGGGGTGGTGGCGCGCGCCAGCCTCACCTATGCCATTCCCCCGAAACGACAGGAGATGCCATGACCCTTGCACGACGAATCGATCAGGCGCGCGGGGCCGAACCGGCCGATCTCGTGCTGCGGGGCGGGCAGGTCCTTGATCTGGTGACCGGCGCGATGCTGAAGGGCGACGTGGCGATCTGCGGCGACCGTATCGTCGGCACCTGCGCCGATTACGAGGGGCGCACGGTCATCGATGTCACCGGCAAGATCCTTGTGCCAGGGTTCATCGACACGCATCTGCATATCGAATCCAGCCTCGTGACCCCCTTCGAGTTCGACCGCTGCGTCTGCCCGCGCGGTGTCACCACCGCCATCTGCGACCCGCACGAGATTGCGAATGTGGTGGGGCTGGAGGGGATCCGCTATTTCCTGGAGGCCAGCGCCGAAACGCTCATGGATATCCGTGTGCAGCTGTCGTCCTGCGTGCCCTCGACCATGATGGAGACGGCGGGCGCCGAGCTAGGCGCCGATGACCTTGTGCCGCTGATGGACCATCCCCGCGTGATCGGGCTGGCCGAGTTCATGAATTATCCGGGCGTGATCCACAAGGATCCCGGCTGCATGGAAAAGCTTGCGGCCTTTGCCGGGCGCCATATCGACGGCCACGCCCCGCTGCTGGGGGGGCGCGACCTGAATGCCTATATCAGCGCCGGCATCCGCACCGAACACGAGGCGACCAGCGCCGAAGAGGCGCGGGAAAAGCTGCAGAAGGGCCTGCGGGTGCTGATCCGCGAAGGCTCGGTCTCGAAGGACCTGCACGCGCTGGCGCCCCTGCTGACCGAGGTGACGGCGCCTTACATGGCGCTTTGCACCGACGACCGGAACCCGCTGGACATCGCCGAACACGGGCATCTGGATTACATGATCCGCACGCTGATCGCGCTGGGCGTGCCGCCACTGGCCGTTTATCGCGCGGCAAGCCTCTCGGCTGCCGAAGCCTTCGGCCTCAAGGATCGCGGGCAGATCGCCCCCGGCAAGCGCGCCGATATCGTGGTGCTTGACGATCTGGCCGACTGCCGCGCGGAGCTGGTGATCTGCGGCGGCAAGCGCGTGGATGAGGCGGGTTTCGCCGCGCGCCGGATCATCGCGCCGGTAGCACGGGACAGCGTGCGCGCGCCGACGGTCACGGACCGCGACTTCCGCCTTCCGGGAGAAGGCAGGACGCCCGTCATCGGCATCCTGCCCGGAAAGATCATCACCGAGCACCTGACCGAGCAGATCCCCGCGACCGGGGGCGACCGCCGTCCGGATCCCGCGCGCGATCTGGTCCGCATCGCGGTGGTGGAACGGCACGGCCGCAACGGCAATATCGCCAACGGCTTTGTGCGCGGCTTTGGCCTGAAGAAAGGGGCCATTGCCTCGACCGTATGCCACGATCATCACAATATCGCGGTCGTGGGCGCCGATTATGCCGACATGGCGCTGGCCGCGAACCGGCTGGGGCAGATCGAGGGGGGCTTTGTCGTGGTCTCGGGGGGCGAGGTTCTGGCCGAACTGGCCTTGCCGGTCGCCGGGCTCATGAGCCTCGAGCCCTTCGAGACAGTGCATGAGACCCTGGTTGCACTGCGCACGGCCGCCCGGTCGCTGGGCGTGACGCTGGAAGAGCCTTTCCTGCAGCTTGCTTTCCTTGCCCTGCCGGTGATCCCCCATCTCAAGATCACCGATCACGGGATGGTGGATGTGGATCGCTTTGCCGTCATCTGAGCGGTGCGGCAGGTTCTGGCGGGCCAAGACGGGGGTGGGCTGCGCTGCGGATGCTGGCGGGCGGCCATGGGCGACGCGGCAGGGCATCGCGCGGCGCAAGGGCCTGGGGGGCTGGGTTCCGGCCTCGACCGGCGCCGCTGGCGGGCCATCCGCAGCCGTCCTCAGCGCCTGACACCGATCTTGCAGGCAGCGCAAGCCGGCGCGATGGACGGCCGGGTGCAAGAGACAGCAGGCGGGGCGTCGGGCGGGGAGGCTCCCGCCCGTCTTCGGCAGCGGCCTTGCCGCTGTCTCATCCCGTTGGGCCGCGCGCCGCTGCGCGGCGCGGGTGCGTGCATGACGCGAGGGGGCGACATCGGTCGGATGTCGATCATGCCATGACGCCGGGATCGGGAGCCGTGACCGACAGACTGTCGTTGCCATAGGTGAGAGACAGCGAATGCATCGCTGCTGCGCGGCGCGGCGGGTGGTGCAAGCGGCGCCCCTCTCGTTCGGGCGCGGGCGGATGCCGAAGATGGCAGTCGCGCTTGGCAACCTGTTCCCTGCGGAACGACGGGGCGAGGCGGCCTCTCTCCGGCAGGGAGCGGTGGCAATTCCCCTGGATCACGGGGCGGCACGGCCGGCTCGTGACCGGCCGGGCCGGGCGGCAGGCCCCGCCAGGCCTAGGGGTTCGCCGTGAAGCAATCCTCGAACAGGGCGAGGGTGTTCTCCCGCGTCATGGCAACAGGATTGCCGCCGACCGAGGGATCCTGCAGCGCCATCTCGGTCAGTTCATCCAGACGATCGCGCGCGACGCCCAGATCGGCGAGGGTATCGGGGATGCCCAGATCGCGTCGCAGCGTCAGCACCCGGTCATAGAAGCCATCAAACCCGCCCGCGATGCCGAGATAGGCGGCGGCGCGGGAAATGCGCTCTTCGATTGCGGGGCGGTTGAAGCGGAGGCAGGCCGGCATCACCACCGCATTCGTGGTGCCGTGGTGGGTGTTGTAAACCGCGCCAATGGGATGCGAAAGGGCGTGGATAGCGCCAAGGCCCTTCTGGAAGGCGACGGCCCCCATGGCGGCGGCCGACATCATTTCCGCCCGGGCCGCGAGATCGGTGCCGTCGGCGTAGGCGCGCGGCAGGTTCTCGAAGACCAGCCGCATGCCTTCAAGCGCGATGCCCTGGCTCATCGGGTGGTAGAAGGGGCTTGAATAGGCTTCAAGGCAATGGGCCAGCGCATCCATGCCGGTGCCGGCAGTGATGAAGCGCGGCATGCCCACGGTCAGTTCAGGGTCGCAGATCGTCACCGAAGGGAGGATCTTCGGGTGGAAGATGATCTTCTTGACGTGGGTTTCACTGTTGGTCAGCACGCCCGCCCGCCCGACTTCGGACCCGGTGCCGGCCGTGGTGGGAACGGCGATGATCGGGGCGATGCCGGCAGCATCGGCGCGCGTCCACCAATCACCGATATCCTCGAAATCCCAGACCGGGCGGCTTTGCCCCGACATGAAGGCGATCAGCTTGCCCAGATCAAGCGCCGAGCCGCCGCCGAAGGCGACGACGCCGTCATGCCCGCCCTCGCGGTAAACCTTGAGCCCTGCGGCCAGGTTCGTCTCGTTCGGGTTCGGATCGACCTCGGAGAACACCGCCCGGCCAAGGCCCGCTGCATCCAGAACATCAAGCGCAGCGGCGGTGATCGGCAGGCCCGCCAGCGCCTTGTCCGTGACCAGCAGCGGGCGCGCGATGCCGGCGGCGGCGCAGGCCTCGGCCAGTTCGGCGATGCGGCCGGCGCCAAAGCGGACGGCGGTGGGGTAGGACCAGTTGGCGCGCAGCGTCATTTCAGCACCTTCTTGAGATGGTAGGATTTCGGTCGCGTGACCGCGTGATAGCCGATGACCGACAGCGCGCCGCCGCGCCCGGTGTCCTTGCAGCCCGTCCAGCACAGCGCCGGGTCAAGATAGTCGCAGCGGTTCATGAAGACCGTGCCGGTTTCGATCTGCGCGCCCACCCGTTCGGCATTGGCCGGATCCCGGGTCCAGATCGAGGCGGTGAGGCCATAGGGGCTGTCGTTCATCAGGCGGATCGCCTCGGCCTCGTCCTGCACGGGCATGATGCCGACGATCGGGCCAAAGCTCTCTTCGCGCATCACCCGCATGTCATGGGTCACGTTGATCAGGATCTGCGGCGCCAGATAGGTGCCGCCGTCATCGGCCGGGAAATGTGCCGGATCAACCAGCGGTGTCGCGCCCTGCGCGATGGCCTCGGCCATCTGCGCCCGCACCGTATCGGCGAAGCGGCGGTTCGCCATCGGCCCGAGCGTGGTTTCCGGGTCAAGCGGATTGCCCAGACGCAGGCCTTTCACCCAATCGACAGCCTTGTCCACGAAGGCGCTGTAAAGCGTGTGGTGGACATAGATCCGCTCGATCCCGCAGCAGCACTGCCCGGCGTTGAACATCGCGCCGTCCATCAGGCCATCCACCGCCGCGTCAACATCGGCATCGGCCATGACATAGCCCGGGTCCTTGCCGCCCAGTTCCAGCCCCATGGCAGTGAAGGTCCCGGCCGCGGCCCGCTCCATCGCCTGACCGCCGCCGACGGATCCGGTGAAGTTGACGAAGCCGAAGGCGCGCTGGCCGATCAGCGCTTCGGTCGTCGCGTGGTCCAGGAAGAGGTTCTGGAACACCTCTGCCGGAACCCCACCCTTGTGGAAGGCCTGTGCCAGGCGTTCCCCGGCCAGAAGCGTCTGGCTCGCGTGCTTGAGCACCACGGCATTGCCGGCAATCAGCGCGGGCACGATGGTGTTGATCGCGGTCAGGAACGGATAGTTCCACGGCGCCACCACGAAGACGACGCCGTAGGACACCCGTTCAAGCCGGCGGGTGAAGCGGTCGCTGTCCTCGACGATCGTGGGGGCCAGCGCCTCGGCGGCGATGCTGGCCATGTGTTCGGCGCGTTCGTTCACGCCGCCGAACTCGCCGCCATAGCGCACCGGGCGGCCCATCTGGTGGGCAAGCTCGGTCACCACCTCGTCCTTCATGGCGTTCAGCGCGGCCACCCCGGCGCGAACCCGCGCGATGCGGTCTTCAAGCGGCAGGGCCGCCCAGGCGGGTTGCGCGGCACGGGCGCGATCGACGGCGGCCCGCGCCTCTGCCAGCGGCAGGGCCGGGCGTTCGGCATAGACCCGCCCGTCGATGGGCGAGATACACTGGATCATCCTGGTCATCTGGTCCTCACTTGGGCCGCTCAGGCCCGTTCAAGCCCGCGCTGCAACTCCCAGTCGGTCACGACGCGGTTCTGTTCCTCTATCTCCCAAAGCGCGGCGCGGTGGTAGTGGTCAATCACCGCCTCGCCGAACGCCGCGCGCAGCATGGCGGAGGCCCGCATCAGCTCGGCGGCCTCGCCCAGGGTCTTGGGCACCTGGGGCAGGTCGGCGCCCTGATAGGCATCGCCGGCCATGGCGGGCGGCAGGTCCATGCCTTTCTCGATCCCGTCAAGCCCGGCGGCCAGCAGGGCGGCCATGGCCAGATAGGGGTTCAGGTCTGCCCCGCCGATCCGGCACTCGACCCGCACGCCCCGGGTGCCATCGCCGCAGATGCGGAAGCCCGCGGTGCGGTTGTCCAGGCTCCAGACGGTTTTCGTGGGGGCGAACATGCCGACGACAAAGCGTTTGTAGCTGTTCACATAGGGCGCAAGAAGGCAGGTCAGGTCGCGCGCATGATGCAGAAGCCCGGCAACATAGTGCCGCATCAGCGCCGACATGCCGTGTTCGGCCGTCTCGTCGAAGAAGGCCGGTGCGCCCCCGGTGGTCCAGAGCGACTGATGCACATGGCTGGAGGAGCCGGCGCGGTCATGGCGATACTTGGCCATGAAGGTCACCGAGCGGCCCTTGGCATGGGCGATCTCCTTCACGCCGTTCTTGACGATCGCGTGCATGTCGGCGGTATCAAGGGCATCGGAATAGCGGATGTTGATCTCTTCCTGCCCCGTCTCGGCTTCGCCCTTGGAACATTCAACCGGGATGCCGGCCGCGTAGAGCCCGTTGCGGATCGCGCGCATCACCTCTTCTTCCTTCGAGGTGCCGAAGATCGCGTAATCGATGTTGTATCCGCCCAGCGTCCTGGGGTCGCGCCAGTTTCCGTCGCGCAGCGCCTCATAGGTTTGCTCGAACAGGAAGAACTCCAGTTCCGTCGCCATCATCGGCACCAGCCCCATGTCGCGCGCGCGGGCGATCTGGCGCTTGAGGATCGTGCGCGGCGCGTGCGGCACTTCTTCATGCGTGTGATGGTCCAGCAGATCGCACAGCACCAGCGCCGTGCCGGGCAGCCAGGGGATGCGGCGCAGCGTGGCCAGATCGGGCTTCATCACGTAATCGCCATAGCCCGCGGCCCATCCCGTCGCCGCATAGCCCTGCACGGTGACCATTTCCATGTCGGTAGCCAGGAGATAGTTGCAGCAATGCGTTTCCTCCCAGCCACCATCGAGGAAATGCTGCGCATGGAACCGCTTGCCGACCAGGCGGCCCTGCATGTCGATGCTGCAGACCAGCACCGTGTCGATCTCGTCTCCGGCCACGGCAGCGCGCAGGCTGTCCATCGTCAGGTTTGCCGGCATGGTTGCTTCCTTCCCTGTTGTCCCTCTGCGGGGCATGGGACGCCGTTCGGGGCGCCGCCGTCAAGATCTCTCCGGCCCCAAGGCGGGCCGGAGCGGCAGGTTCGGGTGCAGCGGTCAGTAGCGGTAGGGCACGCCCGCCTTTTCCATGACCTCGGAATAGTCCTTGAAGATCTGCACCACCCGGCCCGCGCGTTCGCTGCTGGCCGCGATTTCGTCCCAGAACTCCTCGGCGTCGCGCACGACCTGGTTCCATTCCTCCTGCGGGATCGAGGTCAGCTCCATCTTGTCGCCCTCGACACGCAGCTTGGCCTCGCCGCCCCAGTACCAGACCTGACGGTAGTAATGCGACTGGTCGATGGTGATGCGGAACAGTTCCTGCAGATGCGGCGGCACGCGGTTCCAGCTGTCGGTATTGGCGAAATACGAACCGCACCAGGCGCCGGTCACGTTGTTCGACAGGGCATAGTTGCAGATATCGGCCCAGCCGACCTCATAGGCTTCGGTAAAGCCGCACCAGGCCACGCCGTCCAGCTCGCCCGTCTGCAGCGCGACCTCCACATCATCCCACGGAACCGTGACCGGGATCAGCCCATAGCGCGACAGGAACCGCCCGGCGGTCGGCACGCCAAAGACGCGTTTGCCGCGCATGTCGGCCAGGCTGCGGATCGGGTCCTTGGTGAAGATGTGCAGCGGGTCCCATGCCCCGGCGCTGAGCCATTCGACGCCGCGCACCTCGCCATAGGCTTCGGCCCAGATCTCGTTCAGGCCATACTGGTTGAACAGCACCGGCAGATCCAGGCTGTAGCGCGTCGAGAACGGGAAATAGCCGCCGAAAACCGCGATATCGACGGGCGAGGCCATGGTCGCGTCATCCGACTGCACCGCGTCGATCGTGCCGTTCTGAAGTGCGCGGAACAGTTCCGAGGTGGGCACAAGCTGGTCGGCATAGTAGAGGTCGATCACCATCTCGCCATTCGCGGCCGTGTTGAAGGCGTCGATCTGCGGCTTGATGACATGGGCGCCCAGCGGTGCGCCGGAATAGGTTTGCAGGCGCCAGCGGATCGGTCCGCTTTGCGCGTTGACATAGGGCGCAGCGAGCGTGCCGGTCGCCAGCGCGGCGCTGCCGGCCCCGGCGCGGCGCAGAAAGTCGCGCCGGCTGGCAAGCAGCTTCGAAGTCTTGCTGTCGTTGGTCATCGTCTTCTCTCCTCTGTTGGCCGTTTCGTTGATTCAGCGGGCATTCACGTATTGCGGCAGCCACAGTGCGATCTGAGGGAAGATCATCAGCAGCACCACTGCCGCCACCATGATTGCCACGAAGGGGATGATCGAACGGTAGATATCGACGAGGGAGATCCCCGGCGGCGCCATCGCCCGCATGAGAAAGAGGTTATAGCCGAAGGGCGGCGTCATGTAGGCGATCTGGCAGGTCATCGTATAGAGAACGCCATACCAGATCGGGTCAAAGCCCAGCATCCGCACCAGCGGCACATAAAGCGGCGCCACGATCACCAGCATCGCCGTGTCGTCAAGGAACATGCCCATCAGCAGGTAGGACAGCTGCATCATGATCAGCACTTCCCAGGGCGACAGTTCCCATCGCGTGATGAACAGCCCCTCGATCGCGCGCACGGCGCCGATCCCGTCGAACACCGCGCCGAAGGCGAGGGCGGCCAGGATGATCCAGAGGAACATGCAGGAAATCATCAGCGTCTTCTTCGCGGTCTCGTGCAGCACCCGGAAGGTGAGCCGCCGTTTCCAGGCCGCAGCCAGCGTGGCGCTGGTCGCACCCACGGCCGAGCTTTCGACAAGGCTTGTGTAGCCCAGCACGAACAGCCCGGTCATGAAGAAGAAGATGAGGAAGGGGATGATGCCCGCCCGCAGAAGCTTCAGCTTCTCGCGCAGGGGCATGTTCAGCTCTTCCTCGGATACGGTGGGCGCCAGATGCGGTTGCAGGCGGCAGCGGATCACGATGTAAAGGATGAACATCGCGGCCATCATCAGCCCAGGAAACACCCCCGCAAGCCAAAGCTGGCTGACCGGTTGTCGCGCGATCATGCCGTAAAGCACCAGCACCACCGAGGGCGGGACAAGGATGCCGAGCGAACTGCCGCCCTGAACCACCCCGGTGATCAGCACCTTGTCATAGCCGCGTCGCAGCATCTCGGGCAGGGCGATGGTGGCGCCGATGGCCATCCCCGCGACCGAAAGCCCGTTCATGGCCGAAACCACCACCATCAGAAGGATCGTGCCGATGGCAAGCCCGCCGCGCAGCCGCCCGAACCAGACGTGAAAGGCGCGGTAAAGATCCTCGGCAATGCCCGATTCCGACAGCACATAGCCCATGTAGACAAAGAGCGGCAGCGTCAGCATCGGGAACCAGTTGAACAGCCGGAACGCCGCGTTGAAGGGCATTTCCACCGCCCCCTGCCCATAAAGCAGCAAGGCCGCCCCGGCGGCGACAAAGCCGATGGCGCCGAAGATGCGCTGCCCGGTCAGGAGCATCAGCAGCATCGCCGCGAACATCAGAAGGGCGATAAGTTCATAGCTCATGCAAGGCTCCCTCCGCGCAGCCGCGCCCAGTCCTTGAAGATCATCGAGATCGCCTGAAGGATCATCAGCCCGATCGCGAGCACCATGATCACCTTGATCGGGATCATCGAGGGGTTCCACATCGAGAAGTTCCGCTGGTCATACTCGATGGCGTAAAGGGTGCTGGAGATCGAACCCCACAGCAGCACGCCCAGATAGAACAGAAGACAGAAGGCCGTGATCAGGTCCATCCGCGCGCGGCCCTTCTGCCCCAGCCGTTCATAGAACACATCCATCCGGGCATGGGCGCCTTCCTTCAGCGTATAGGCGCCGCCGGCGAAGTAATAGGCGGCCAGCGTGAACTGCGCGAACTCGATGCACCAGTGCAGCGGGATGTTCAGCGCGTTGCGCGTCACCGCATCCAGCAGCAGCACGGCGATCATCACGAAGATCAGATACATGGCGATCAAGCCGATCAGATGCGACAGACCGTCAACATAGCGCACGTAAAGGCGGATGATCCTGGGCATGGGAGGCTCCGTTGCTGAATTCATGGCACCTGGACCCCTGCCTCGGCCAGCGCGCGCGCCAGCGGCGGCGGGGGTGGGCGGTCGCTGACCAGCATGTCGATCTCGGCCAGGCGGCAGACGCGAAAACCGGCCGTCTTGCCCAGCTTGTCGGAATCGGCCAGCACCACGACCTGCCGTGCGTTTTCCATCATCGAACGGGCCACCTCGGCCTCGTCCAGGCTTGAATCCATGGCGCCGACTTCGGCAGTGACGGCGCTGACCGTCAGCAGCGCGTAGTCGGCCTGAAAGCCCGCGATCTGGCGCAGCACCAGCGGCCCGACCGTCTGGGCATTGCCGTGGCTGAACGTGCCCCCCAGCAGGAAAACCCGGATATCGGAGTGTCCCGCGCCCATCAGCCGCGCGATGGCGAGAGAGTTGGTGATGACCGTCAGCCGCGGCACCGCCACAAGCTGTTCGGCGCAGGCAAGCGTGGTCGATCCGGTATCGATGAACAAGGTGTCGCCCGGCCGCACGATCGCGGCGATCTTGGCGGCGATTTCCTGCTTTGCCGGGGCATTGGTGGCCAGCCGTTCCTCAAAGCTGCCCTCATGGTGCAGGCGCAGCCGTCGTGCCCCGCCATGCACCTTCTGAACGGCGCCGCTTTCCGCCAGGGTGGAGAGGTCGCGGCGGATGGTCTCGGCTGACACCGAGAACCGCCCCGCCAGATCCTCGACCGTCAGCTGCCCGCTTTCGCGGATCGCCCGGGCGATCTGATCGCGCCGCTCGCCTGGCTTCATGTCTCCCCCGCGCTGCTGTGACTTCTTGTCAAGCTAATCGCGGCGGGTTTGCCCGAGTCAACGAATTTGTGGAGAGTTGGCGGCAGGAATGCGGAAAGATCGGGCAGACACAGCCCGCAGGTTGACCATTCGGTCAGAGGCGAAGCTTGAGTGCGGATTTTCAGGGCATCGGGCGGCATTGCCCGGCCACCGTTGAGGCAGGGCGAAGAACGGCCCGGATCGGGCCGCTGCGCACCATCCCGCGCCAGGGCCGGGGCCGCAGGGTCCGCGCCGGGCGGCGGCAGTCACGGTGGTGCCGCGGCCGGACTGTCGCCCGGGCAGAATGCGCCCTGCAGCTTTCCCGCTGATCCCCTTGGTGCAGGTCTTGGTCGCGCAGGTGGGGCGGTGCTATGCTTGCCGGGGACCACCCGCTTGAAAGGGAAACGTCATGTCACACCCGTCCGAACCCGATCCCGTCCTGCCTGCACCGGAACGTCTGTGGCGGCGCGGGTTGATCATGGTGCTTCTGGTGCTGCTGATCAATCTGGCCCAGACGGCGCTGGGCCTTTGCGCAGTGCTGCAGTTCTTCTGGATGCTGTTTGCCAGCCAGCGCAATCCCGGAATTGCGCGCCTGGGCGCGGGGATCGGCGCCTGGCTGGCCATGGCGGGGCGCTATGTCGCCGGCGCGTCGGATCATCTGCCTTTCCCCTGGACCGAATGGACGGATCAGCCGCGCGGCTGAGTCGCGGTCAGGGGCTGACGGAGGGGTCATCGGCCGAAACCACAAGCGTCAGCCGCTCGCCCGCATAGTGGGTTTCGCCGTATTCGACCGGCTGTCCTGCCGTATCGACGTTCAGGGCGCGGCTTCGCAGCAATGGCGCGCCTTCGCGCAGCCGCAGGTGCAGCGCCTGGACCGGGCCGGCCGGAACCGCCGTCAGCCGGGTTTCGGCACGGGTATAGTCGGCCAGACCCTCTGCCAGCAGCGCCGCGGTGACCGAGGAGGTCTGGCGCAGCCGCTCGGGCAGGGCGGGAAAGCGCGCCGCGGGGAAGATCGACAGGAAATGCGCCAGCGGGAGCCCGTCGGCCAGCGACACGCCTTCATAGACATGCACCTGCGCGCCCGGCTCCATCCGCAGGGCGCGCGCCTCCTCGGCGTCGGCAGGCCGGGTTTCAAGCCGCAGGAGCGCGCGTTGCGGGATCTGGCCGGCGGCCCGCAGGTTCTGGTGAAAGCGGACGCGGCGGCCCAGCGGGTATTCCACCGGGCGCGCGGCGGCAAAGACGCCGGCGCCGCGCCGCGAATGCACAAGACCTTCCTGCGCGAGCACCGACAGCGCGTGCCGCAGCGTATGGCGGTTAACGCCGAATCGGGCGGCAAGCGCCGCCTCGGTCGGCAGCTTCGCCCCGGGGGGGTACAGGCCCGCCGCCAGTTCGCGGCGCAGCGTGTCGGCAATCGCAGTCCAAAGCGGCGTTCGGGTCATGGGCGGCCTGTCATGGAAAATTCACCTTGCGACGGCTTGTGAAACCGCTGCCTTGGCGGTAAGGTTTGTCTAGTTGTATAGATGAATAGACAAGTTGGCAAGATGTGTGCATTCGCAAACACGACCGCGACAGGAACCGAAACGCGCCAGGGCTGGATGGCGGTGCTGGCCCGATGCCCGCCCGCGCGGCTCGCGGCACTGCTGCCCGATCTGCCCCCCCACGAGGTTCTGCGCGCACCCGAGGTGGGTGCGGTAATGGTGCGCGGGCGGCAGGGCGCCACCGGTGCGCCCTTCAATCTGGGCGAGATGACGGTGACCCGCTGTTCCCTGCGGCTTGAGGGTGGCGCGGTCGGCCATGCGGTCGTGCAGGGGCGCGACAAGGATCACGCCCGGCGCGCCGCGGTGGTCGATGCGCTGATGCAGGGCGCCGAGGCGGAAGCGGTGCAGGCAAGGGTCATCGCCCCGCTTGCCGACGAGGCCGCCGCGCGGCGCCACGCCCGCGCTGCCCGCGCTGCCGCGACCCGGGTCGAATTCTTCACCATGGTGCGAGGAGAGGACTGATGGAGACGGCAGCCCTTCAGGGCGGGTTCAGTGACACGGCCCGTCAGTCGGCCGAGGGATTCCGCGCCTGCCTTCAGGCAATGGCCCGCCCCGGCACCATCCACCGTATCGCGGGCGCCACGCCGCCCGCGCCCCTGTCGCCAGCTGCGGCGGTTGCGCTTCTGGTGTTGGCCGATGCCACGACACCGGTGCATCTGGCCGGCGCCCATGACGTGCCGCTGCTGCGCGACTGGATCACCTTCCACACCGGGGCGCCGTTGGTGGAAGCCGGCGATGCGGTGTTCGCCCTGGGCGCCTGGCAGGCCCTTGAGCCGGGAGCATATGCCATCGGCACGGCGGAATATCCCGACCGCTCGGCAACGCTGATCGTCGAGATGGCCGCGCTGCGCCCCGAAGGTGCCCGCCTGTCCGGCCCCGGTATCCGCGACAGGGCGGCGCTGAACCTGCCGGAGGTGGCGGCCTTCCAGCGCAATGCGGCGCTGTTCCCGCTGGGGCTGGATTTCATCTTTACCTGCGGCGACCGGCTTGCGGCGCTGCCCCGCACGACAAGGGTGTCCTGATGTATGTCGCGGTCAAGGGTGGCGAACGCGCCATCGACAACGCCCATGCCTTTCTGGCCGAGGAACGGCGCGGCGACCCTGCGGTGGCGGAACTGTCGGTGCCGCAGATCCGCGAACAGCTTGCGCTTGCGGTGAACCGGGTGATGGCCGAAGGCTCGCTTTATGATCCCGATCTCGCGGCGCTGGCGATCAAGCAGGCGCGCGGCGACCTGATCGAGGCGGTGTTCCTGATCCGTGCTTACCGCACCACCTTGCCCCGGCTGGGCGGATCGCTGCCCATCGATACCGGTGCGATGGCCTGCGTGCGCCGCATCTCGGCCACGTTCAAGGATGCGCCGGGCGGGCAGGTGCTGGGGCCGACCTTCGACTACACGCACCGGCTTCTGGACTTCAAGCTGATGGCGGAGGGCGAGCTGCCCATCGCCCCGCAGGCCCCCGCCGATGACGCAGCCGTGCCGCATATCACCAGCTTCCTGAACCGCGACGGGCTGATCGAGACGGAGACGCCGTCGGATGCCATACCGCCCGACCTGACGCGCGAACCGCTCGAACTGCCCGCCAACCGCGCCTTGCGCCTTCAGGCACTGACCCGGGGGGATGAGGGCTTTGTCCTTGGCCTCGCCTATTCCACGCAGCGGGGCTATGGGCGCACCCATGCCTTCGTGGGCGAATTGCGCATCGGCACCGTTCCCGTCGAGGTCGAGATCCCCGAACTGGGCTTTGCGGTCGAGGTGGGCGAGATCGAGGTGACGGAATGCGAGACCGTCAACCAGTTCAAGGGGTCGAAAACCGAGCCGCCGCAGTTCACCCGCGGCTATGGGCTGGTGTTCGGGCAGTCGGAGCGCAAGGCGATCTCCATGTCATTGGTGGACCGGGCGCTGCGCTGGAAGGAACTGGGCGAGGATTACATCGGTGCCCCCGCGCAGGATGAGGAATTCGTGCTGTCCCACGCCGACAATGTGCAGGCCACCGGGTTTCTCGAACATATCAAGCTGCCGCATTACGTGGATTTCCAGTCGGAACTGGAACTGATCCGCCGGCTGCGGGCAGAGGCAGGCAAGGAGGCTGCGGAATGAAGGCCATCGTCTTTGACATCGGCAATGTGCTGGTGAAATGGGATCCGCATCTTGCCTTCCTTGACGCCTTGGGAAGCCGCGCGGCGGTGGATGAATTTCTGACGCGGGTGGATTTTCAGAGCTGGAACTATGAAAATGACCGCGGTCGCAGCATCATGGGCACGCTTGATGCCTTCGAGGGGCCGGATCGCGACCTGCTGGCGGCCTACAAGGACCGCTTTCACCTGACGATTGCCGAAGCCGTACCGGGAAGCTGGGAACTGCTCGACCGGCTCGCCCAGCGGTATCAGGTCCATGCGATCACCAATTGGTCGGCGGAAACCTGGCCCACGGGCGTGGCCGCGCATCCGCGGCTGGCCGAGGTGTTCGGTGTCACCATCGTTTCGGGCGCCGAGGGGCTGGTCAAGCCCGATGCCGCGATCTTCGCGCTTCTGTGCGAACGGGCGGGGTTGGCGCCGGGCGAGTGCCTGTTTGTCGATGACAGCGAAAAGAACGTGGCCGGTGCCCGCGCCTTCGGGATGGAAGCGCATCATTTCACCGATGCCGCGACGCTTGAGCGTGACCTGACCGCACGCGGCTTGCTGTAAGGGGGCCGGAATGGACGATTACAACTTCGCCTATCTGGACGAACAGACCAAGCGGATGATCCGCCGCGCCTTGATGAAGGCAGTGGCGATCCCCGGCTATCAGGTGCCCTTTGCCAGCCGTGAAATGCCGATGCCCTATGGCTGGGGCACCGGGGGCGTGCAGGTGACGGCGGCCTGCCTGACCCCGGACGACCGGTTGAAGGTGATCGACCAGGGCGCCGATGACACGACGAACGCGGTGTCGATCCGCAAGTTCTTCCAGCGCACCGCAGGCGTTGCCGTGACCGAGGCGACGGCCGAAGCCACCGTGATCCAGACCCGCCACCGCATCCCCGAGGCGCCGCTGAGCGAAGACCAGATCCTTGTCTATCAGGTGCCGATCCCCGAGCCGCTGCGGTTTCTGGAGCCGCGCGAGGTGGAAACGCGGCGGATGCACGCGCTTGAGGATTACGGGCTGATGCATGTCAAGCTGTACGAGGATATCGCCCGGCACGGCGAGATCGCGACCTCTTATGCCTATCCGGTCAGGGTTGAAGGACGCTATGTCATGGACCCGTCGCCGATCCCCAAGTTCGACAATCCCAAGCTGGGCGGCTGCGCGGCACTGCAGTTGTTCGGCGCCGGGCGGGAACAGCGGATCTATGCGCTGCCACCCTGGACCGAGGTTGTCAGCCTCGATTTCGAGGATCACCCCTTCGTTCCGTCCAAGGCCGACCACCCCTGCGCCCTGTGTGGGGCCGCCGACAGTTATCTGGACGAGGTGATCGTGGATGATGCCGGCGGGCGGATGTTCGTCTGTTCGGATACCGATTACTGCACCTCGCGCCGCGCCGCCGGCCACCGGGGCGCCCAACTTGCCGAGGATGCCGCATGACACCGCTGTTGCAGGTCAAGGGTCTGACCAAACGCTATGGCCCCCGGATCGGCTGCGCGGATGTCGGATTTGATCTTTATCCCGGCGAGGTGATGGGGATCGTGGGCGAAAGCGGCTCGGGCAAGTCCACGCTGCTTGGCTGCCTTGCCGGCCATATGGCGCCCGATGCGGGCGAGGTGATCTTTGACACCGCCACGGGCCCGCGCGACACGCTGCGCATGACCGAGGCCGAACGGCGGATGCTGTCGCGCACCGACTGGGCCTATGTCCACCAGAACCCGCGCGACGGCTTGCGGATGGGGGTTTCGGCGGGCGGCAATGTCGGCGAACGGCTGATGGCGGTGGGCAACCGCCACTATGGAAGGATCCGTGACAGCGCGACCGACTGGCTGGGCCGGGTCGAGATCGCGGCCGACCGGATCGACGACCGCCCTTCGGCCTTTTCCGGCGGGATGCAACAGCGGTTGCAGATTGCGCGGAACCTCGTGACCGGGCCGCGGCTCGTGTTCATGGACGAACCGACCGGCGGCCTTGATGTCAGCGTGCAGGCCCGGCTTCTGGACCTTCTGCGCGGTCTGGTGCGCGAGATGGGCCTTTCAGCGATCATCGTGACCCATGATCTTGCGGTGGTGCGGCTTCTCGCCGACCGGCTGATGGTGATGAAATCGGGCCGCGTGGTCGAGGCCGGGCTGACGGATCAGGTGCTCGACGATCCGCAGCATGGCTATACCCAGCTTCTTGTCAGTTCCGTTCTGCAGGTGTGAGATGATCGAGGTCGAAAACCTTTGCAAAAGCTTTACCCTGCACAACCAGGGCGGCGCCGTGATCCCGGTGATGGCGGGCGCCACGCTGCGGGTTGCGCCCGGGGAATGCGTCGGGCTGGTGGGGGCATCCGGGGCGGGGAAATCGACGCTGATGCGGATGATCTGGGGCAACTATCTGGCCGGGTCCGGGCGGATCATGGTCGGCGATCTGGACGTGGCCCGGGCCCAACCGCGCGAGATCATCGCGCTTCGGCGCAGCACGCTGGGCTATGTCAGCCAGTTCCTGCGCGTGGTGCCGCGGGTGCCGACGCTGGATGTGGTCGCCGAACCGCTGCGCGCGCTGGGCGTCGATGCGGACCAGGCGCGGGACCGGGCGGCGGGGCTTCTTGCGCGGCTGAACATCCCGGAACGGCTTTGGCCGCTGTCGCCCACCACCTTTTCGGGCGGCGAACAGCAGCGGGTGAATATCGCGCGCGGCTTTGCCCATGACTATCCCGCACTGCTTCTGGACGAACCGACGGCCAGCCTCGATGCGGCGAACCGCGAGACCGTCCTGCGCCTGATCGAAGAGGCCAGGGGCAGGGGAGCGGCGATCCTCGGCATCTTTCACGATGAAGCTGCGCGGGAACGGGTCTGCAACCGGCTGGTCGATGTGACGGCGTTCACGCCGGCAAAGGCCGCGTGATGGCGGGGCGGCTTTTCGCCGTTGTTGGCCCCTCGGGCGTGGGCAAGGATACGATCCTGGCCGCCGCCAAGGCCGCGCGGCCTGATCTGCACATCGTCCGCCGGGTCATCACCCGCCCCGAAAGCGCGGGCGGAGAACCCTTCGAGGGCGTCAGCGAGGCCGAATTCCTGCGCCGCAAGGCCGACGGTGCCTTTGCACTGGACTGGGAGGCGCACGGGCTTCGCTATGGTATCCCGGCCACCGTGGATCAGGCCATCAGCGAGGGGCGGAACGTGCTGTTCAACGGATCGCGCGCGATGCTGGGTGCAGCGTGGGAGGTTTTTCCGGGACTTTCGGTAATCCATATCACCGCTTCGGTTCCGGTTCTGGCCGACCGGCTCGCCGCCCGCGGCCGCGAAAGCCGCGATGACATCGCCCGCCGGCTGGCGCGGGCGAGCTATGACATTCCCTATGGCCTGCCGATCCGCGTGATCGAGAACAACGGCCCGCTTGCGGATGCGGTCGCGGCCTTCCTTGCCGCGCTTCAGCCGGAAAGGGTGTAACGGTGGACAAGGTGAAAGCGTCCCTCGCGTTCGCCCAGCAGGCACAGGCTGTCGATGCGGAACGGTCTGGGCAGGAGCGGAACAAGCCTCGGCTGCAGCGCGGCTTCGACCTGCGGAACCACAGCCGCGTCAAGCTTGCCGGTGAGGGTGATGTGGAAGTGGAACTCCTCCATCACATAGGGATAGCCCCAGCGTTCCAGCAGTTCGATCTGCCGGGGGTCAAGCCCGGCGGCCTTGCGGCGCGCCAGCTCTGCCTCGGAGGGGGGGGCGCGGAAGGCATCCAGTTCCATCACCACCTGGGCGGCAAGCGCGGCCAGATGGCTCTGGTCGCCTTCGGGCCGCAGGGCGAGGAAGCTGCCCAGCCGCGCCAGCACAAGGCCCGGAAGTTCGACCCGCGTGAGGCGGGCGCAAAGATCGTCCAGGGCGGCAGAAAGCCCCGGGGCATCATGGCCGGGCGCCAGCCGGAACGGTGGCTTGATCGTGGCATGAAGCCCGTATTTGCGCGGCGTCGCGGTCAGATCGGCAACCGGCAATCCATCGACATCGGGATGCGGAACCGTCCGGCCCTGCTGCACGTCCCATCCCAGCCAGGCTGCGCCAAAATCCGCAAGCGGCCCCGGATCGGGCAGGTAATAGATTGCGTAGCGCTCGTATTCCGTCATGGATGCCTCTCGCCCTGGAAGGGGCTGCTTATCGTCCTTCCGTCACATGATTGTGACAGATCCCTGCCATATCCGCCCGACCGTAACAGGAGCCTGACATGACCGAAACCGTCCTTGCCAATGCCCAACTCGTCCTGCCGGGCGAAAGTTTCCGCGGTTCGGTCATGGTGCGGGATGGGCGCATCGCCGCAATCGGGCAGGGCGGGGCCGTTCCGCCCGGCGCGCTGGATTGCGAAGGCGATATCATTGCGCCCGGGCTGATCGAACTGCACACCGACAATCTCGAACGCCATATCCAGCCCCGGCCCCGGGTGGACTGGCCGCATGCCAATGCCATCGTCGCGCATGATGGCGAACTGGCAAGCGTGGGCATCACCACGGTATTCGACGCGCTGCGGGTGGGGTCGGTCGTGTCGAACAAGGACTCGAACTATGGCAAATACGCCCGTTCCATGGCCACCGAGATCCTGCAGATGCGGGCGCGGGGTGCGCTGCGGATCAGTCATTTCCTGCATCTGCGCGCCGAGGTCTGCTCCGAAACGCTGATCGAGGAAATGGCAGAGTTCGGCGAAAGCGACCGCATCGGCATCGTGAGCCTGATGGACCATACCCCCGGCCAGCGGCAGTTTCGCGATGTCAGCAAGCTGCGCGACTATTGCGTCGTCAAGCACGGGATGACCGAGGATCAGTTCCAGGCCCATGTCGCCAACCTGCGTTCGCTGCACGACCGGTTCGGAGAGCGGCACGAGGAAGCCGCGGTCGCGAACGCGCACCGCTATGGCGCGACGCTTGCCAGCCACGATGACACCACCGCCGCGCATGTCGCGGTTTCCGCCGCTCATGGCGCGCGGCTGGCCGAGTTCCCGACCACGGTGGAGGCGGCGCGCGCCTGCCATGACCACGGCATTGCCGTGATGATGGGCGCGCCGAACCTGATCCGGGGCGGATCGCATTCCGGCAACGTCGCCGCGCATCTGCTGGCCGAGATGGACCTGCTGGACATCCTGTCCTCGGATTACGTGCCGGGCGCGCTTCTGACCGGGGCATTCCTGCTGGCCGATCTGTGGGACGACCTGCCGCGCGGAATCAGCACCGTCACCGCGGCACCTGCCCGCGCGGTCGGGCTGCGCGACCGCGGCCGGATCGAGGAGGGCGCCCGCGCCGACCTGATCCGCATTCGCCGGATCGAAGGCGTGGCGGTGGTGCGCGGCGTCTGGGTGCATGGCGCGCGGGTGGGCTGAGCCTAGCGGCTGAGGTGGTGGAGAACACGCGTCAGCGCCAGCGCGGCCAGCACCCCGGCCATTGCCATGACAACCGGGTTTTCGAACCGGGCCACCAGCCAGGCATGGGTGACGGCCAGTGCCGCGGCCGGCCAGACCAGAAGATGAACCCGTTTCCAGACCGGGACGGTCAGCCGGCGCAGGGCCGCATCCGTGGAACTGAGCGCAAGCGGCACCAGCGCAAGGAAGGCCAGCAGGCCAAGTTGCAGATGCGCCATGCTGCGCAGTTCGGCCAGGGCAAATGCAACCTGCCCCTGGTCCAGCACCAGCCAGATGCCCAGATGCGCCATCGCATAGGCAAAGCACCAGAGCCCGATCGGACGGCGGGCCCCGAACAGGGCGTTCCAGCCGCTGATGAAATGCACGAATCCGATCAGCAGGGACAACATCAGGAAGAACAGCGCCAGTTGCCCGGTGCGATGCAGCAGAACTTCGGTGGGCATCACCCCCAGAAGCCCCGCCTGCCAGCGCCACCACAGCACCACGCCCGGCACCGCGCCAAGGATCGTGGCCGACCAGCCCATGAGCCGCATCATCCTGCTGCGCATCAGTAGTCCTGGTGCAGGTCCATGCCCGCATAAAGATGCGCGACATGTTCGCCATAGCCGTTGAACATCTCGGTGCGGATGCGCCGGCCGTCATGCAGGCGCCGTTCGGTCGCCTGATGCCAGCGCGGATGGCGCACCTCGGGGTTCACATTGGCGAAAAAGCCGTATTCGCGGGGGGCCCGGGCCTGCCAGCTGCTGACGGGACGTTCCGGCAGCAGCCGGATCGCGACGATCGACTTGATGGACTTGAAGCCGTATTTCCACGGCACCACCAGCCGCAGCGGTGCGCCGTTCTGGTTGGGCAGCGGCGCGCCATACATGCCGGTCGCCAGGATCGTGAGCGGGTGCATCGCCTCGTCCAGCCGCAGTGCCTCGCGGTAGGGCCAGTCGAGGATGGCGCTGGTCTGGTTCGGCATCTGCTGCGGATCATGCAGCGTCTCGAATTCGACATAGCGCGCCTCCGAGGTCGGCCCGACCTGCTCCAGCAGCCGCGACAGCGGGAATCCCGTCCAGGGAATGACCATCGACCAGGCCTCGACGCAGCGCAGGCGATAGATCCGTTCCTCCTGCGGGAAGGCCAGAAGATCTTCCAGCGGGATCTGACCGGGGCGTTCCACCGCGCCGCTGACCGTGACCGACCAGGGATCGGTCCGCATCAGATGCGCAAGCCGCGCCGGGTCATCCTTGCCGGTCCCGAATTCGAAAAAGTTGCAATAGCCCGTTGCGACTTCGGGATCCGTCAGCGGCTCGTCGGTGGAAAAGGGCGAGCTTTCGGCGCGAAGTCCTGTCGGCACCAGCCCGGCGGCCACCATTCCGGCCAGAACTGTGCGGCGGTTTACCCAGGCAGTCTCGGGGGTGATCTCGGCGGCGCGCGGCACCGGATAACGATATGGGGTCATCTTACCTCCGTCGGACGGCCCCTGAAGGGCCGCCCGGTCTTGCAACCTCGCGCCTCAGGGCAGCGCGGGCGGGGTGATGGCAGGCATTTCACCGGTAAGCGCGTGCAGGAAGGCCACGACCTGATCCAGCTCGCCATCGGTGAATTCATAGCCAAGCATCTGATCGCCCATCATGTAGACGGCCTGATGCAGATCCTCGACGCTGCCGTTGTTGAAGTAGGGATAGGTAACGGCGACGTTGCGCAGGGTCGGCGTGCGGAAGGCGAAGCGGTCCGCCTCGTCACCGGTGACGACAAAGCGCCCCTCATCCTCGGAACCCGGCGCGTCGAACACGTGATAGTTGCTGTCGCTCAGCACCGGGCCGTTGTGGCACGAGGCGCAGCCGACATCCACAAAAAGCCGCATCCCTGCAATCTGATCTTCCGTCAGCGCACCTTCGTCGCCACGGAGATAGCGGTCGAAGGGCGAGTTCGGGGTGTTGAGCGTGCGCTCGAAGCTCGCGATAGCCTGGGCGACGTTGTCGGCATTGATGGGCTCGGCGTCATCGGGGAAGGCGGCGGCGAAATGCTCGCGGTAGGTCTCGAACTCTTGCAGGCGCGCGACGGCCTGGTCGAGGTCCATTGCCATTTCCACATCGGCCGCGATCGGGCCAAGCGCCTGGCCTTCCAGCGTCGCTTCGCGGCCGTCCCAGAACTGGGCTTCAAGGAAGCCTGCGTTCAGCACGGTGGGCGTGTTGCGGCTGCCTTCCTGGCCCAGATGTCCGACGGCGCGCGGGATACGGTCGGTCCAGCCAAGCGCGGGGTTGTGGCAGGTGGCGCAGCTGATCACCCCGCTCGAGGAGATCCGCGGTTCGAAGAACAGCATCTTTCCAAGTTCGATCTTCTCGCGCGTCATGCTGTTGTCCGCCGGGATCGGCGGCAGGGCGGGAAGCGGCTCGAACATGTCGCGGTAGAAGGCGTCGTCATCCTGTGCCAGCGCCGGGGCCGACAGCACCATCAGCGCGGCAATGGCCGGCGTAAGGCGGTTCCACGGGCGTTTGTGCATTTTCTTCTCCATCTTGCGTTGGATCAACTGTTCTTGATCCTTCGTGAGATCAGTGTAGCACCTAAATCCCCGCGCCCAAGTGACAACAAACATATGGCGGAAATGCGCTTATTCGTCGGAAGGTCGGTCTGGCAGGACTAATTGACGGACATTCCGACAAGCACCTGATTTAGAACAGGAATAATAACAAACTGCGGTAATATGTATTTCAGATGAATGAATAAACGCGGTTGCGTCCTTTTGGCGCATATTTCAGATGCATGTTTGTAAGCGGTTTCAAGGACACCGCGCGCGATTATTCCGCCGCCCGGCATGCCGGGGCGCGGTGTTCAGGCGGTGGGGCGCGCGGCAGAACTGCGCGCGCGCCCGCCAGTTCATTCGGCGGCTTCGGCGCGCCGGGGGTCGAAGCCCTGCATGCCGTTGAGGACATCCTCGGCGGTAACGCGGAAGTTCTTGACCGAGCTTGTCCACTGGCCCCAGACCTCGGAGTCGATCACGTCGCCGTTCCTGCCCAGGTTCTGCAGGCGGCGCTGGTCGTCATCGGTCAGCACCTGGCCGGGCAGGGGACCAAGCTGTGCCACATCGGCCGGGCTGATGCCCAGCTTTTCGCCCACGCCGGTGCCATAGGCGTCGTGAACCATGAGGAAGTGCCAGACCATCCGCTCTTGCACGTCCCGCTCGCACTCCATGAGAAGATCGCCCATGTTGGCGATCAGGTCTTCGCGTTCCCAGTCCATCATCGTGCAGAACCGGCCCCGCGCCTGGACATAGTCGTTCCGGCGTTCCAGAACGCTGCGCGTCAACCGGCCCGTGATTTCGGGCGGGTTGTTCGGCTGGTCGCGCGGCGATTCCCGCAATCCGTTGTGGATCGAAGGTTCATAGTTCACATGCGGGTTCTGCCCCGGCGCCAGATCGCGCTGATAGGACATCTGCCCGCCCGACAGGTTGGTCGCGACCTTTGCACCCTTGGCCTGGTTCACCGGCAGTTGCAGGTAGTTGGTGCCCACGCGATAGCGCTGGGTGTCGGAATAGGAGAAGGTCCGGCCCACCAGCATCTTGTCGTCGGAAAAATCGAGCCCGTCCACCAGCACGCCGGTGCCCATGGCGATCTGCTCGTTCTCGTTGAAGAAATCCTCGACGTTGCGGTTCAGCGTCATGGTGCCGACGTGGCGAAGGGGAAAGTCCTTTTCCGGCCAGATCTTGGTGTCGTCCAGCGGATCCCAATCCAGTTCGGGATGCTCATGGTCTTCCATGATCTGCACGAACATGTCCCACTGCGGATAGTCGCCACGCTCGATCGCGGTGAACAGGTCCTTGGAGGCCGAGCCGAAATCCTTGCCCTGCACCTTTTCCGCCTCGGCCTGTGTCAGGCTGGCGATGCCCTGACGCGGGTGGAAGTGGTACTTGACCAGCACGGTGTCCCCTTGCGCGTTCACCATCTTGTAGGTGTTCACGCCGAACCCTTCCATGTGGCGATAGCTGGCCGGGATGCCGCGGGGGCTGAACAGATGGGTCAGCATGTGCATCGATTCCGGCGTCTGCGACATGAAGTCGAAGATGCGGTTCGGCTCTTGCCGGAAGGTCACCGGATCGGGCTTGAGCGAATGGATCACGTCCGGGAACTTGATCGCGTCGCGGATGAAGAAAACGGCGAGGTTGTTGCCGACAAGGTCCCAGTTCCCGTCCTCGGTATAGAACTTCACGGCAAAGCCGCGCGGGTCGCGGGCAACCTCGGAACTGTCGCGGCCGCCGATCACGGTCGAAAAGCGGATCGCCAGCGGGGTCTTCTTGCCGGCCTCCTGGAACAGCTTGGCGCGGGTATATTTCGACGCGGGTTCATCGCCGATCTTGCCGGTTGCCTCGAACTCGCCATAGCAGACGAAGCCACGGGCATGAACCACCCGTTCGGGGATGCGTTCGCGATCGAAATGGGTGATCTTTTCAAGAAAATGGTAGTTTTCCAGCGTCGCCGGCCCACGCGAACCGACGGTGCGCTGCGACTGGTTGTTGGTGATCGGATGCCCTTGGCGGTTCGTCAGGATACGGTCGGTCTCGGCGGGGGTGCCTTTGGGCTCATCGGCCATGGGGATCTCCTTCGCATGCGCATGGGTTGCCGGACACTCGCGTGCCGGACCCTGTCAACCGATGAGGGCTCCGTTTGTTCCCGCGGGTTCAGACCGGCGCGGGCTGCTTGCAGCTGTCGGGGCTGGCCGCAGGAGCCTGCCAGCCGGGCGGGCCGAAGATTGCCGCATCCAGATCGGCGCGGAACTTGTCCGCAAGATGGCGCAGCAACGCATGGCGATCGGGCAGGTTGAAGTTCCGGGCCAGTTCATACCGGATCTTTTCGGTCACCTGCCGGAAATACTCGTTTTCCTCCTCGGCCCCGGCTTCGCAATAGAGGCTACGCAGGTTCAGCATGTCGAACAGGATCTTCTTCTTGAAATCCCCGAGCGTCCCGCGTTGCCGCTCCTCGGCGCGCCCCATGCCGATCACCGGCACGCCCAGGGTGAAGCTGTTGATCGACAGGTGGTAGGTGTCGGTCAGCACGAAACGCGATTGCAGGATCTGGTGGCGGGCCGCTTCGAAATCCGCATCCGCCGTGCTGTCGCGCAGCTTGAGCCAGGTGTTGATCGGCGCCGCCCGCAGCCCGGTCTGTTCCTCGACCATCGCGATCAGGCGCTCGGGCGCCTCGAAGCCCGAACGGCCGAAGAAGCAGGTAAAGATGTCCTGCTTTTCCATTGGCGGAAGCGGCGGCAACAGGAAGGCGCAATCCATGCCCTGCTGCACCCGCGCCATCCGGTCAAAGCCGACGCGGCGCGAGATGTTCTGGAACGAGAAGCTGTCCCGCGGCAGGATCGCGTCGAAAGCCGCATCGATGGCCCGGAACACCGGCATGAAATTGATCTTGGAGCGGCCATAGTCATGCTGGAAGTTGTTACCCACCGAAATGACCCGCTGCGATGGCGGGCCGTCGATGAAGGCGAAGAGCTTCTGCCATCTCGCATATCCCTCGGCCTGGGTCTTGCTGTGGCCGAACATCACATCGCGGCGTGCGAAATCATCTTCCGGACTGGACAATTTCCCGCGACAGGGCTGCAGTCGCAACTACTTTGAGTTAGTGTTATCATGAACAGCAGGCGGAGCAGTGTCATGGAGATCGTAGGCATATGCCGATTCTCGTTTCTGGGGCAGGGAGACTGGAGAGCCTTCCGCGGGGGACGGAGCAGCGCCGAGGCCAGCGCGCTGGTTGAGCAGACCGCGCGCAAGCTGTTTGACCCAGCGCGGCTTGCGTTTCGCCTTCGTACCTTCGAGCACATCTGCCTGCGCTCCATCGCCGGGCAAAGCGATCAGAACTTCAAGTTCGTCATCGTGACGGCGGAACAACTGCCCGACGACTGTTTCGAGCAGCTGCACGAGCTTTGCAGGCCCTACCCGAATGTGTTCATCCGCAAGGTTGGGGTGATGGATACGGTCGATGCGGTGGAAAGGGCGGTGTCAACGGTCCTCGACGACAAGGATTCCCATCTTCAATTCCGGTTGGACGACGATGACGGGGTCTTCCAGCACTACATCCGCGATCTTGGCTGGATCGGCCGGAAGCTTGCGGCGCTCGACAGCTTCGCCGTCAGTTTCGCCAGGACGCTGGTTGCCGAGAGCTTCGGAAAGGAGGATGTTCAGTACGCGCTCCGGAAACAGCCGTTCCTTTCGGCCGGGGCAGCCGCAAAGGTGGGAACCGGAGTGCGCAGCGTCTTTTCCTACGGCCATCACCAGCTGAAGCACCGGATGCCGAGCTTCGTGGATACGCGCCCCATCGGTGCCCTGATGTTGCATCACCACGGCAATGACCAGCCGCGCAAGCAGGATCTCGGCAAGAACACCTCCGCCGAAACCGTGGCCCCTGACCGGGCGAAGCAGTTCCTGCGCGAGAGCTTCCCCTACTTCAGCCATGACATGATCCACGAGTTGCTGACAGGCGCCGGCACCGGTAATGCCGAGGTCGCCTGACAGCACTTTCGCACATTGCAAAGCGCGCAGCCGTGGCTAAGGTGGCGGCCTCAAGAACGCTGTGGAGGAGTTCAGCATGAAGCGGTTCAATGTGCGCGTGGCCCTGGCCACCGCGGCCAGCCTGGTGGCTGCGCCCGTCCTTGCGCAGACCGAGGTCAAGATCGGCTATGCGCTTGCCCCCAATTCGCATTACGGCGCTGCCGCCGACGCCTGGCAGGCGACGGTCGATGCCGAGGCCGAAGGGCGCTTTGTCTTCCGCCATTTCCCCTCCTCGGGGCTGGGCGGCGAGCGTGAGGTGATCGAGGGGCTGCAGATCGGCACGGTCGAGGCAACGATCGTATCCTCGGGAACGCTGGCCAACTTCGTGCCGGAAGCGGGTGTATTCGACATCCCGTTCCTGTTCCGCGACCTTGCCCATGCCCGCACGGTGCTTGATGGCCCGATCGGGCAGGACATGCTGGCGCGTTTCGATGATGTGGGCCTTGTTGCACTGGCCTGGGGTGAACAGGGCTTCCGCCACATCACCAGCAACCGCGGCACGATCGAGGGCCCGGGCGACATGGCCGGCCTGCGGCTGCGCACGATGGAAAACCCGATCCACATCACCGCCTTCCAGACGCTGGGTGCCGCCCCCACGCCGATGGCCTGGCCCGAGGTGATCGGCGCGCTTCAGCAGGGCACGATCGACGGTCAGGAAAACCCGCTTTCGGTGATCGTTTCGGCCAACCTGTCCGATGTGCAGCGCCATCTCACCCTGTCGGGTCATGTCTATTCGCCGGCGATGCTGCTGGTTTCGCGCCCGTTCTGGGAAGGGCTGAGCGAGGAGGACCGCGAGATCTTTGCCCGTGGCGCCGCCGAGGGCGTGCGCGCGATGCGCGGTTTCGTCGATGCTGTCGAAGAGGACGGGGTCGAGACGCTGCGCGCGCGGGGAATGGAGATCGGCACGCTTTCCGCCGAACAGCGTGCCGCCTTCCAGGAGGCGCTGGCCCCGGCCTATGAAAGCTATTACCGCCAGTATGACCGCGCGCTGATCGACGCGATCATCGCCACCGAGTAAACGGTCAGGCGGGGCCCTGCGGCCCCGCCTTCGCAGGAGGGGTCATGCGTCATCTGCGCAAGCTGGAGCATCTGTTCGTGACGTTGAACGCCACGGCCGTCATCCTGTGCCTGATTGCCATGTCAGGCATTGTCTTTGCCAATGTCAGCCTGCGCGGGCTGACCAATCACTCGATCCCCTGGGCCGATGAGGTGGCGCGTTACCTGATGATCTGGATGACCTTCCTGGGCGCGGGGCTCGTGCTGCGCCAGGGCGGGCATGTGGCCATCACCAACCTTCAGGACGCCTTGCCGGGCCGGGCGCAGATCGCCCTGCGGGCGGCCTTGGTCCTGCTGTTGCTGGGCTTTTTCCTGTTCATGGCCTGGGTCGGGCGCGACTACATGCTGCGCATGCAGTTCCAGCGCACCCCGGCCACGCGGATCCCCTTCAGCTATGTCTATGCGGCGATGCCGGTGGGGTTCGGGCTTCTGATCGTTCATCTTCTTCTGGTGGCGCGCGGCTTTGTGTGCGCCGGACGCTATCGCAGCGACGAGGGCGCGCCCGCCCATGGCTGAGATCCTCTTTCCAGCCCTCTTTCTGTTGCTGCTGCTGGGTGTTCCGGTGGCCTTCGCGCTTGCCATTGCCGCCTTTGCCGCGCTGAGTCTTGCCAGCAGCTATCCCAAGATCGTCATCGTGAAAGAGATGTTCTCGGGGATCGACAGCTTCCCGCTTCTGGCGGTGCCGTTCTTCATCCTCGCGGCCGAGCTGATGACCGGTGGCGCGATGACCCATATCCTGCTGCGCTTTGCCGCGCAGTTCGTGGGCCATCTGCGCGGCGGGCTGGGCTATGCCAATGTGATGTCCTCGACCATGTTCGCCGGGATCTCGGGCTCGGCCCTGGCCGATGCGGCGGGGCCTGGGGCGATGATGATCCGGATGATGGAGAAGGGCGGCTATCCGCGCGCCTATGCCGGCGCGCTGACGGCGGCGAGTTCCGTGGTCGGGCCGATCATTCCGCCCTCGATCATCATGATCCTCTACGCCATGCAGGATCAGCGCGTTTCGGTTGTGGCGCTGTTCATGGCGGGGCTTCTGCCGGGCCTCTGCATCGCGCTGGCGATGCTTGCGACGAACTGGTGGGTGTGCCGGGCGCGTGGCTATCGCGGTGACGAACCGCGTCCCCCGGTGGCGGAAATGCTGCGCACCACGCTGCACGCGCTGCCGGCGCTGTTCCTGATCGTGCTGATCATCGGCGGCATCCGCGGCGGGATCTTCACACCCACCGAGGCCTCGGTGATCGCGGTCTTCTATGCGCTGATCTGCGGCATGTTCATCTACCGGTCGTTGCGGCTGCGCGATCTGCCCGCCATCCTGCTGCGCGCGGCGCTGACCAGCACCGCCGTCCTGCTGATCCTTGCCGCGGCACGGGCCTTTGCCTGGATCCTCATCATCGAAAGCGTGCCGCAATCCCTTGCTGCGACCATCGTTGACTGGAACCTCAGCCCGATCCTGTTCCTGCTTGCGGTCAATCTGTTGCTGCTGGCCTTCGGATTGTTCCTGGACCCGCTGCCGGGGGTGATGATCCTGGTGCCGATCCTGGCGCCGATTGCCTTTTCGCTGGGGATCGATCCGATCCATTTCGCCATCGTCGTGATCGTGAACCTGACCATCGGGCTGACCACGCCGCCGGTGGGCAGCCTTCTGTTCGTGGTCGCCTCGGCAGTGCGGCTGCGCCCGTCCGAGCTGATGCGGGAAATGCCGCCCTTCCTGGTCGCGCATCTGGCCGTTCTGGCGCTTCTGACTTTCGTGCCGGCGGTATCGACCTGGCTGCCGCGGATCAGCGGGTTCTGATCGCTAGCCCCCGTCCGCCCGCGGGGCAAGGGCCGCGTTTTCCACGCGGATGCGCCAGGTCAGCAGCGCCAGGTTCATCAGCCCCCAGACGATTCCCGCCCAATGCAGCCCCAGAAGTGCCGGGACCAGCGGGATTTCCAGCGCGACCACCGTATAGTTCGGGTGCCGCAGCCAGCGGAACGGCCCGCGCCGGACCAGCGGCGCCCCGGGAAGCGAGATGATGCGCGTGGTCCAGAACCGTCCCAGCGTGCCGATCACCCAGAAGCGCGCGGCAAACAGCAGCGCAAAGGCGCCCAGCAGCCAGATGTTCAGGGGCGGAGACGGCTGGGTCAGCAGTGCCATCGCGGCAAGCCAGCTGCCATGCAGCAGGATGAACAGCGGGTAGTGGCCTTTGCCATGTTCCTCTGCGCCTTCGGCCAGAAGCCGGCGCGTGTTGCGTTGCGCAAGCACGAGTTCCGCCAACCGCTGCACCGCGATCAGCGCGATCAGCGCATGGGCCCAGCCAAGGATCATTGCGCCGGCCCCAGTGACAGCATCTGGAACGCGCCGGTAAAGCCCGGACCAAGCGCGGTCAGCAGATGCGGCCCCGTGGCGCCATCGCGACGCAGCCGATCCAGCACGAACAGAACCGTCGGCGCCGACATGTTGCCGCAGTCGCGCATCACGGCGCGCTCGGCCTCCAGCCCGCGTGGCGGAAGGCCAAAGACCCCTTCCAGCGCATCCAGAACCTTGACGCCGCCGGGGTGGCAACAGGGGCGCGCGATCTCTGCAGGGGCAATTCCGGCGCGGGCACAGAAATCTTCCATCGCGGCGCGGAAACGGCCCTCGACGATCTGGGGGATGTCGCGGTGAAAGATCACCTCGAACCCCTCGGGGTCGATCCCCCAGCCCATGACGTTCAGCGTATCGGGCCAGAGATGTTCGCCCGCCGCGCCCAGCCGGCCGATGCCGCCGGCGTTGCCTTCCGTGCCCGCCGCGGCGCCGGTCAGAACGGCGGCCGCGGCACCATCGCCAAACAGCGCGGTGGCGACCAGGTTGCTCTTGCTCAGGCTGTCATGGCGGAAGGCGAGGGTGCACAGTTCGACCACGATCAGCAGGCAGCGCGCACCGGGCCGCCCCGCAACCATCTGGCCCGCACGGGCAAGGCCCATGGCCCCGCCGGCGCAACCGAGACCAAAGATCGGCAGCCGTGCCACATCGGGGCGGAACCCGATCCGGTTCATCAGCCGCGCCTCGATCGAGGGCGTCGCGATCCCGGTCGAACTGACGAAGACCAGCACGTCGATATCTTCGGGCGCAAGGCCCGCGTCGCGCAGCGCCGCGAGCGCGGCCGTTTCGGCCAGCTCGGTGGCATGCCGGGTGTAAAGCCGCGTCTTTTCCGGCATGTCGGTGCCGCTTTCGAACCAGTCAAGCGGCATGCAGGACCAGCGGCTGTCGATCTCGGCATTGGTATAGACGGGTTCGAGCGTTTCAAACAGGCCGGTGCGCGCCCCGAAGATGCGGCGGGCGTGGGCGATCACGTCCTGCTGGTCCAGCCGATGCGGGGGCAGGGCGGTGGCAAGGCCGCTCAGCACCGCGGCCCCTTCGGCAAGGGTTGTCGCCTGTCGCGCGCCTTCGGTCGCTGTCCGCAGCATCGTCACCTCACTGGCTTTCCGCCGGCGCTGTGCGGCCGACCTTAGCTGACAGTAGGGCGGCAGGGCCGCAGGGCGACCAAAATCGTCATGCAGCGGCAGCGGCGGGAAGAAGCCCGGTGTCGATCAGGTGCAGAAGGTCGCCGAAATACCCGCCCGACCGAGCCGGCAAGGTCGGATCCGAGGTGATCGCAAAGCTCAGCTCCAGCGCCGGTGCGATGCCGATGATCTGCCCGCCGTAGCCCCGCGCCAGCGCGACTTCGGTGCCCTGCATCCGGCCCAGGAACCAGCCATAGCCGTAATCAAGCCCCGAATAGGGCGAGCGCGTGCGCCGGCGCAGCGATGCCTCGACCCAGTCGCCGCTCAGGATGCCGGCGCCACCGGTGCGATACATTTCGGCAAAGCGGACCATCGCGCGGGGCGACAGCGCCATCTCGTTTCCACCCAGATAGAAACCCTGCGGGTCCCGGGTCCAGGCCGGGATCTCGATGCCGAGGGGCGTGCCGATCCAGTCGCGGGTCATCGTCAGCAGGCTTTGCCCCGAGGCACGGGCAAGCGCCGCCCCCAGCACATGCACGCTGCCGGTCGAGTAGAGCATCCGGCTGCCAGGCTCGGCCACGACGGGACGCGACAGCGCATTCGCCACCCAGTTGCGGCTGGCGACCCAGCCGCCGTAATTGCTGCCCGAGGTCCGTTCGAGCCCCGCCTGCATGGTGCAGAGATCGGCGAGGGTGATGTCGCGCACCCGGGGATCGGCTGCGGCCGGGATCAGATCGGGCGCGACGTCGGCCAGGGTCGCCGTGACATCGGGCACGACAGCGCGGTCGAGCGCCGCGCCCAGCACCGCCGCCACCACCGTCTTGGACACGGACTTGACATTGACGGGGCGATCGGTGCCGGGGCCGCGCAGGGCCTCGTCCAGCACCGTCGTGCCGCGATGGGCGACGACGATGGCGCGAAACTGGTCAAAGCCGCGCGCGCGATCGACAACATGCCCCCAACCCGCGCCAAGCGATGCGGCGACGGCCCGCTGGCCGACCAGAAGCGCGGCAGCGCCCAGCAGAAGGCTGCGCCGGTCAGGGTGCAGGCGCCCGGAAGGCAAGGAATGTCGCGTCATCGGAACCTCGGAAACTGGTGCAGACCAAGAGGTCGCGCGTCGGGAGCTGCGGCGCAAATCATATGGCCGTGAAAGCGGCGTGACGCCTGCGGCAAGGCAGATGTCGGGCCGGAACTTTTGCCACTGGCGCCGGTTGAGTGCGAGGACCGTGAACAGAGGGGGCAGCCGGTGTCTGCAGGCAATCCAGAACTTGAACTCCCACCCGCAGAGAAAGCCGAGCGTCCGCCCCGGCAGGCTGCCAAGGCCTCGGCCCCCAGGGCGAAACGCGCCGCCAAGGCGGTTGTGTCAGCCGTGGTGACGGATCCCACGCTCCACCGCCTTGCCGCCGACCGGCTGGCCATCGAGGGCGTGTCGCTGGAGATCGATGGCGGGCGCTTTGCGGCCAAGGTCGTCGCCGGGCGCCCGGTCAGCATCGAGGCCGACATCTTCTCGGACGGACATGACGAGATCGACGCGGCCTTCCTCTGGCGTCCGCGGGGCGCGGCCGACTTCATCGAGGAACCGATGGAGTTCCTGGTGAATGACCGCTGGACGGCCACGGTGACTTTCCCCGAACCGGGCGATTACGAGATCAGCTTCATCGCCTGGCGGGATCTTTTCGCCACGTGGCGCAAGGAGGTGACGAAGAAACACGCCGCCGGTCAGAACATCGCGCTGGAACTGGAAGAAGGCCGCCGGCTGATCGATACCGCCTGCGGCAGCGAAGGCCGTGCCCATCGCGAGGCAAAAGCCCGGCTGAAAGACCTGCTCAAGGCCGACAAGGCACTGGCCAAGGGCGCGGGTGCCGACACCGATGCCGCGCGGTTCGCGCAGCTTGGCGCGCCCGAGGTTCTGGCGCTGATGCAGGAGGTGGGGCCGCGCACCAACGCCACCCCCTACAAGGTGCTCCCGCTTTATGCCGACCGCGAGGCCGCAGCCTTCAGCGCCTGGTACGAGATCATGCCGCGCTCGCAGTCAGGCGACGTGAACCGGCACGGCACCTTCGACGACGTGATCGCGCGGCTGCCCTATGTGCGCGATCTGGGCTTTGACGTGCTTTACTTTCCGCCGATCCATCCGATCGGCAAGACCAATCGCAAGGGCCGCAACAACAGCCTGACGGCGCAAGAGGGTGAGCCGGGCAGTCCCTATGCCATCGGGTCTGACGAGGGGGGCCATGACGCGCTGCACCCCGAGCTTGGCAGCTTTGACGATTTTCGCCGGCTGGTCGATGCCGCCCGCGATCACGGGCTGGAAATCGCGCTGGATTTCGCCATCCAGTGTTCGCCCGATCATCCCTGGATCCGGGAACACCCCGAATGGTTCGACTGGCGCCCGGACGGCACGATCAAGTTCGCCGAGAACCCGCCCAAGAAATACGAGGATATCGTCAACGTCCATTTCTACCGCGATGCCCTGCCGGGGCTCTGGTATGCGCTGCGCGATGTCGTGCTGTTCTGGGTCGGCCATGGCGTGCGGATCTTCCGCGTTGACAACCCGCACACCAAACCGTTCCCGTTCTGGGAATGGATGATTGCCGAGGTCCGCGACAAGCACCCCGATGTCATCTTCCTGGCCGAGGCCTTTACCCGGCCCAAGGTGATGAAGCGGCTTGCCAAGGTGGGGTTCTCGCAAAGCTATTCCTATTTCACCTGGCGCAACGAGAAGGCGGAGATCACCGACTATCTGACCGAGCTGACGCAGGAAGAATGCCGCCACTACATGCGGCCCAACTTCTTCGTCAACACGCCCGACATCAACCCGAAATTCCTGCAGACCAGCGGCAGGCCCGGCTTTCGCACCCGTCTGGTGCTGGCGGCGACGCTGGGCGGCAACTACGGCGTCTATAACGGCTACGAGATCTGCGAGGCCGCGCCCGTCCCGGGCAAGGAGGAATACCTCAATTCCGAGAAATACGAGATCCGCGCCTGGGACATGGACCAGCCCGGCCATATCAAGGACGATATCCGACTGATGAACCGTCTGCGCCGCGATCATCCGGCGCTGCAGGGGTTCGACAACCTCTCGTTCTACCACGCGGGCAACGATCAGGTTCTGGCCTATGGCAAGCAGGCGGGCGACGACTTCGTGCTGATCCATGTGAACCTCGATCCCCACAACGTGCAGAGCTTTCAATTCGAAGTGCCGCTGTGGGAATTCGGCCTGCCCGATGACGCCTCGGTCGAGGTGCGCGACCTGATCCATGGCAACAGCTTTACCTGGCACGGCAAATACCAGTGGCTCGAGCTTGACCCCGAAACCCGCCCCTATGCCATCTGGCAGATTTTCGCGCCCGGAGTGCCGCGCTGATGAACCTTCCCCTTTCCAAACGAGACAATGCCAACTTTGCCGTCCGGTCCGGCACCGCGATCGACCGCAGCCAGTCCGACTGGTACAAGGACGCGATCATCTATCAGTTGCACATCAAGGCCTTCCAGGACAGCAACGGTGACGGTATCGGCGATTTCGCCGGGCTGATGCAGCGGCTGGACTATGTGCAGGAACTGGGCGTGACCGCGATCTGGGTGCTGCCCTTCTACCCCTCGCCGCTGCGCGATGATGGTTATGACATCTCGGACTATCGCTCGATCAACCCGTCTTACGGGTCGATGAAGGACTTCAAGGCCTTCGTGAACGAGGCCCACAGGCGCGGCATCCGCGTCATCACCGAACTGGTCATCAACCACACCTCCGACCAGCACCCGTGGTTCCAGAAGGCGCGGCGGGCCAAGCCGGGATCGGCGGCGCGCGACTGGTATGTCTGGTCGGACACGGATGAGAAATGGCCGGAAACCCGGATCATCTTTCTCGATACGGAAAAGTCGAACTGGACCTGGGACCCGGTGGCCGGCGCCTACTACTGGCACCGCTTCTATTCGCACCAGCCCGACCTGAACTTCGACAATCCCCGGGTGCTGGAAGAAGTGCTGAAGGTCATGCGGATGTGGCTCGACATGGGGGTGGACGGGCTGCGGCTCGATGCGATCCCCTATCTGGTCGAACGCGACGGGACCAACAACGAGAACCTGCCCGAAACCCATGAGGTGCTGAAGAAGATCCGCGCCGATCTGGATGCGCATTTCCCCGACCGGATGCTGCTGGCCGAGGCGAACCAGTGGCCCGAAGATACGCGGCCCTATTTCGGCGAAGGTGATGAATGTCACATGGGCTTTCACTTCCCGCTGATGCCGCGGATGTACATGGCGCTCGCGCAGGCCGACCGGCATCCGATCACCGACATCATCCGCCAGACGCCGGAGATTCCGGAAGGCTGCCAATGGGGTATCTTCCTGCGCAACCATGACGAGCTGACGCTGGAAATGGTCACCTCCGAGGAACGCGACTACCTCTGGCAGACCTATGCCGCCGATACCCGCGCGCGCATCAACCTTGGCATCCGCCGCCGTCTTGCGCCGCTGATGCAGAACGACCGCCGCAAGATCGAGCTTCTGAACTCGCTTCTGCTGTCGATGCCGGGCACCCCGATCATCTATTACGGCGACGAAATCGGCATGGGCGACAACTATTACCTGGGCGATCGCGACGGGGTGCGCACGCCGATGCAATGGTCGGGCGATCGCAATGCCGGCTTTTCGCGCGCCAAGCCGCAGGAACTGTATCTGCCCGTCATCATTGATGCCGTCTATGGCCATCAGGTCATCAATGTCGAGGCGCAGGCCGATGATCCGTCCTCGCTGCTGAACTGGATGCGGCGGATGATTACCGTGCGCAAGCAGCACACGGCCTTCGGGCGCGGAACGATGACGCTGCTTTACCCGCGCAACCGCAAGATCCTTGCCTATGTGCGCGAACATGAGGGGCGGGCGTACCTGTGTGTTGCGAACCTGTCGGACAGCGCGCAGGCGGTCGAGCTTGATCTGGCCCGCTACCGCGACACGGTGCCGATCGAACTGACGGGCCGGTCGGCCTTTCCGCCCGTGGGCGATCTGCCCTACATGCTGACGCTGCCGGCCTATGGCTTCTACTGGTTCGCCCTGAGCACCGAGGAAGAAATGCCCAGCTGGCACGAGGCGCTGCCCGAGATCCTGCCCGAGTTCATGACGCTAACCACCCGCGACGGCCGCGTTCAGACCGCACTCAAGGGCCGCGAGGGCGCGCAGTTCCAGAATGAGGTCCTGCCGCAATGGCTGCCCCTGCAACGCTGGTTTGCCGCCAAGGATGAGGCGATCAGTTCCGTCCGCCTGACCCATCTGGGCGAACTGGGCCAGGGGGAACATGCGCTCGTGTCGGTTGATGTGGGGCTTGGAGACGAAGAGCAAAGCTATTTCCTGCCCATCGCCGCCCGCTGGGGTGACGAGAACCTGCGCCCGGGCGCGCCGAAGCTTTCCTATACCCTTGCCAAGATCCGCCACACCGCGCGGGTGGGCGCGCTGATCGACGGCGCTTATGACGAGCGGTTGCCACAGGTATTGCTGGACGGGATGAAGGCGGGGCTGACCAGTGGTTCGCTTCGGTTCGAGGGCAGCGCGGCCCTGCGCGAGATCACCGATCCCGGTGATCCGCGCCAGCTGGGGGCGGAACAGTCGAACCTGTCCATCGCCTTCAGCGACAAGATCATCCTCAAGCTCTATCGCCGCCTGCGGGCCGGCGATCAACCCGATGTCGAGGTTGCCCGCTTCCTGACCGAGGTGGCCGGTTTCGAACATACGCCGCGCTATCTTGGGCAGGTGGCCCATGTCGGCAAGGGCGCGACGACGCTGGCTGCGGCCTTTGCCTTCGTCGCCAACCGGGGTGATGCCTGGACGGGCATCTTCGATGCGCTGATGCTGGAGCTGAACGAGCATGAGACCTGGTCCTCGACCACCGATGCCCCGTCCGAGGCACCGGGCTTCGACTTTCCGCTGAGCCTTGGCGCGCTTCTTGGCCAGCGCACGGCAGAACTGCACAAGGCGCTGGCCACCGACACCGAGGATCCGGCCTTCGCGGCCGAGGATCTGACCAGGGACCATCTGCGCCAATGGGCATCGGATGCCGAGGCCGAGGCGCGGGCGATGCTTGCGCGGCTGGAACAGGCGCCGCTGCCCGAAGATGCCGCGCCCCTGGCGCAGGCGCTTCTCGATCAGCGCGAGGCGCTTTTTGCGCGGCTGCGGGCGGCGGGCGATCTGGCGCCCTCGGGCAAGCTGTCGCGCATCCATGGCGACTATCATCTGGGGCAGGTGCTCTTGGCGCAGAACGATGTGGCCATCATCGACTTCGAGGGCGAACCTGCCCGCAGCCTTGCAGAACGGCGGGCCAAATCCTCGCCCCTGCGGGATGTCGCGGGGATGCTGCGGTCCTTCGATTATGCGGCACTGTCGGTGATCGCGCGCCACCGCGCGAGCTTTGGCAGCACGGCGGAACGCGCGCTGGACCGGATCGAGGAATGGCGTCAGCAGGCGGCCCGCGACTTCCTTGCCGCCTATCGCAGCCATGCCGAGGGTGCGGCAAACCTGCCTGCCGATGCAAAGGTGGCAGAGGCGCTGCTGGACCTCTTCCTGCTGCAAAAGGCCGTTTACGAAACCGCCTATGAACTTGGCAATCGACCGGCATGGGTCGGGATCCCGCTTGGCGGCATTCTTGACCTGCTGGCACGGGAGACTTCATGACCAACGCTGCGACTTTCCCCGAGACCCTTCCCGAAAGCCTTGCTGCGGCTGATGTCGAAGCCATCGTCCGGGGCAATCACCACGACCCCTTCGCGATCCTTGGCCCGCATGGCGGCGAGGTGCGCGTCTTTGCCCCGCAGGCAGCCGAAGTGGCCGTGCTCGCGGGTGGCAAGGTCACTCCGCTGCCCCGCGTTCACCCCGAGGGATTTTTCGCGGGGCCTGCTCCGGGGCGCGACTATCGCCTGGCCATGAAGGCCGGGAACCACGAGTGGGAAGTGGATGACCCCTACCGCTTTGGTCCGGTTCTGGGCGAGATGGATGAATATCTGGTGGCCGAGGGCCGGCACCGGCGCCTCTATGACCGGCTTGGCGCGCATCCCATGACGCATGAAGGCACCGAGGGCGTGGCCTTTGCCGTCTGGGCGCCCAATGCCCGGCGCGTCAGCGTCGTGGGGCATTTCAACGCCTGGGACGGGCGCCGGCATCCGATGCGCAAGCGGCTGGGGCCGGGCGTGTGGGAGCTGTTCATCCCGGGCCTGCAACCGGGCGAGATCTACAAATACGAGATCATCAGCGCCCATGGCGAGCGGATGCCGCTCAAGGCCGATCCGGTGGGGTTTGCCCATGAAAGGCCGCCCGAGACGGCCTCGGTGATCCACGGGCTGCCGGAACACGACTGGCACGACAGCGGCTGGATGGCGGTTCGCGCCGGGCGTCAGGACCGTCAGGCCCCGATCTCGATCTACGAGATGCACCTGGGATCCTGGCGACGCGGCGGCGCGAACGAGATCCTCGATTACGACGCGCTGGGGGATCTTCTGGTGCCCTATCTTGCCGAGATGGGTTTTACCCATGTGGAGTTCCTGCCGGTGTCGGAGCATCCCTTCACCGGCTCCTGGGGCTATCAGCCGGTCGGGCTGTTCGCACCGACCAGCCGCTATGGCTCGCCCGAGGCCTTCGCCCGGCTGGTGGACCGCCTGCACGAGGCCGGGATCGGCGTGATCCTTGACTGGGTGCCGGCGCATTTCCCGTCGGATGCGCATGGGCTGGCGCGGTTCGACGGCACCGCGCTTTATGAACACGAGGATCCGCGGCAGGGGTTTCATCAAGACTGGAACACGCTGATCTACAACTTCGGCCGACGCGAAGTGTCGAACTTCCTGCAGTCGAGCGCCCTCTACTGGCTGGACCGCTTCCATATCGATGCGCTGCGCGTGGACGCGGTGGCCTCGATGCTCTATCTCGATTATTCCCGCCGCGAGGGGGAATGGATCCCGAACGAACATGGCGGGCGGGAAAACCTCGAGGCGATCGCCTTCCTGAAGGATGTGAACGACCGCGTCTGCGCCGATCACCCGGGCGCCATCACCATTGCCGAGGAATCCACCGCTTTCCCTAAGGTCAGTCGCCCGGTCAGGGATGGCGGCCTCGGGTTCAACTTCAAGTGGAACATGGGCTGGATGCACGACACGCTGGCCTATTTCCGGCGCGATCCCATCCACCGCCGCCACCACCAGCATGATCTGACCTTCGGTCTTGTCTATGCCTTCTCCGAGGATTTCGTGCTGCCGCTCAGCCATGACGAGGTGGTGCATGGCAAGGGCTCGCTCATCGGGCAGATGGCGGGCGACCGCTGGCAGAAATTCGCGAACCTGCGGGCCTATTTCAGCTTCATGTGGACGCATCCGGGCAAGAAGCTTCTGTTCATGGGGGGTGAGTTCGCGCAAGAGCGGGAATGGAACCACGACCAGTCGCTGGACTGGCACCTGCTGGACGACCCGCTGCACAAGGGCGTGCAGTCGCTTGTGGCCGACCTGAACCGGCTTTACCGCGACCAGCCCGCCTTGCACCGGCTGGATTGCGACCCCGAGGGGTTCGAATGGATCGACGCCAGCGACGCGGCACAAAGTGTCCTGGTCTACATGCGGAAATCCGACGATGGTGCACCGCCGGTGGTGATCGCCTGCAACCTGACGCCGATCCCGCGCTATGACTACCGGATCGGCGTGCCGCTGGCCGGTGGCTGGCGCGAGGCGCTCAATTCCGATGCGGAACGCTATGGCGGTTCGAATGTTGGTAACCACGGGCTGATGCAGGCGGATGAAACGCCCTGGCACGGCCGCGACCATTCGCTGCGACTGACCCTTCCACCCCTGGCCACGATTGTGATGACCCCTGCATGAGCAAGTTTGAATTTACCGTTCTCGAAGGGTCGCCCGCGACGCTTGGCGCAACCTGGGACGGGTCGGGCACCAACTTCGCCATCTTTTCCGCCCATGCCACCAAGGTCGAGCTGTGCCTCTTCGACAGCCGCGGCCGGCGCGAGACGGCGCGCATTCCGCTGCCGGAATATACCGACGAGGTCTGGCACGGCTACCTCCCCGAGGTGCGCCCGGGCCAGCTTTACGGCTACCGCGTCCACGGACCCTATGATCCGGCCAACGGCCACCGCTTCAACCCGAACAAGCTCGTGATCGATCCCTATGCGCTGGAGCTTCAGGGCGACATCCGCTGGCATGATGCGGTTTTCGGCTACCGCATCGGCCACAGCCGCGACGACCTGTCCTTCGATCGCCGCGACAGCGCCTTTGTCATGCCGAAATGCGTGGTGGTGGATCCGGCCGTGACCTGGGGCCCGGATATCCGTCCGAACATACCCTGGGCCGAGACGATCATCTATGAGGCCCATGTGAAGGGCATGACCGCCCGTCACCCCGACCTGCCGGACAATCTGCGCGGAAACTTCGGCGGCCTGGCCGACCCGAAGGTGATCGATCATCTGGTCAAGCTGGGCGTGACGGCGATCGAGCTGATGCCGACCCAGGCCTTCTTCGACGACCGCTACCTGATCGAGAAGGGGCTGACGAATTACTGGGGCTACAACACCGTCGGCTTCTTTGCACCGGCCACGCGCTATATCTCGCCGGGCGCGAATGTGCATGAGTTCAAGCTGATGGTGCGGCGCCTGCACGAGGCCGGGATCGAGGTGATCCTCGACGTGGTCTATAACCACACGGCCGAGGGCAACCAGATGGGCCCCACGCTGTCGTTCCGCGGGATCGACAATGCGAGCTACTATATCCTCGCCGATGATCCGCGCTATTACTTCGACACGACCGGTTGCGGAAATACGGTCGATCTGACCCATCCGCGGGTGCTGCAGATGGTAATGGACAGCCTGCGCTACTGGGTCGAGGCCTGCCATGTGGACGGGTTCCGCTTTGACCTCGCGTCTTCGCTGGGGCGCGACCGCGACCAGTTCAGCCCCTCGGCCACCTTCCTCGATGCGGTGCGGCAGGATCCGGTCCTGTCCAAGGTCAAGATGATCGCCGAGCCCTGGGATACTGGCGCGAACGGCTATCAGGTCGGCAACTTCCCGCCCGGCTGGGCCGAATGGAACGACCAGTATCGTGATACGGTCCGATCCTACTGGAAGGGCGACGCGGCGGTGCTGCCGGCGCTTGCCTCGCGGCTCATGGGAACGGCCGAACGGTTCGACCGGCGCGGACGTCGCCCCTGGGCGAGCGTCAACTTCGTCACCGCCCATGACGGTTTCACGCTGATGGATACGGTGTCCTACAACGACAAGCACAACGACGCCAACAAGGAAGACAACCGCGACGGCCATTCCGACAACCGCAGCTGGAACTGCGGCGTCGAGGGGCCGACCGATGATCCCGCCGTGCGTGACCTGCGCGACCAGATGCGCCGCGCGATGATGGGCACGCTGCTTCTGTCGCAGGGCACCCCCATGATCCTGATGGGCGACGAGGTGGGCCGGACCCAGGGCGGCAACAACAACGCCTATTGCCAGGACAACGAGATGAACTGGCTCAAGCTGGACGAGCTTGATCCCCGGGATGCGGCGTTCTGCGAATTCCTGCGCGGGCTGATCGCGATGCGGCGCACGCGGCCGCTTCTGTCGCAGCCGGATTTCCTGCACAAGGGCAACAAGCGCGGCGTGGATGTGTGCTGGCTGCGCCCCGACGGCAAGGAGATGTCCGAGGAGGACTGGCACAACCCCGAGGCGCGAACCCTTGGCATGCTGCTGCGCAACAAGACCGCCAGCCTGCTGGCCCTGTTCAACAGCCACTACGAGTCCGTTTCGTTCCATCTTCCGCAGGAAACCCACAGCGCGCACTGGGTCCGGATTGCCGACAGCCATACCGGCGAGTTGCACCTGCGCCGCGCCCCGGCCGAACGACATCGCCGGCTGGATGTGCCGGCCCGCGGACTGATCGTTCTGGAGGACAGTGCCGAATGAAGCGGGTCTTTCGCAAAAGCTGGGGCGCCGAACTGGTGGAAACCGGGGCCCGTTTCCGGCTCTGGGCGCCAGGAGAACGTCAGATCCGGCTGCGGTGCCGTGGCGTCGATCATGCCATGCATGCCGAGGGCGACGGATGGTTCGATCTGACCCTGCCGGATGTGGGTGCGGGGGATGACTATGCTTTCGTTCTCAGCACCGGCGCCGCGGTGCCCGACCCGGCGGCGCGCGCGCAGAAGGGCGACGTGCATGGGCCGTCGCTGCTGATCGATCCCACCGCCTTCGACTGGACGCCCTGGGAGGGCCGCCCCTGGGAAGAGGCGGTGATCCTCGAGGTCCACATCGGCACCTTCACCCCCGAGGGCACCTTCCGCGCAGCGATCGATCGCCTTCCGCATCTGGTGGAAACCGGCATCACGGCGGTCGAGATCATGCCGGTGGCCCAGTTCGCCGGCAATCGTGGCTGGGGCTATGACGGGGTGCTGCCCTATGCGCCGCATCCGGCCTATGGCAGCCCCGACGACATGAAGGCCTTTATCGACGCCTGCCATCGCCACGGGCTGATGGTGTTGCTGGATGTGGTCTATAACCACTTCGGACCCGAGGGGAATTACCTCCACGCCTATGCGCCCGATTTCTTCGACCCGGCCCGCCAGACGCCCTGGGGCGCCGCCATCGCCTACAACCGCGATCCGGTGCGCCGCTTCTTCGGGGAAAACGCGCTTTACTGGATCGAGGAATATCATCTGGACGGGCTGCGGCTGGATGCTGTCGATCACATCCGCGATCCCGGCTCGGACCCGGAAATCCTGGCCGAGATCGCCGGGCGGGTGCGCGCCGCGCATCCGGGCGCGCATATCCACCTGACCACCGAGGACAACCGCAACATCACCCGCCTGCACGAACGCGACGGCGCCGGGAAGGTGCGGCTTTACTCCGGCGAATGGAACGATGATTTCCACAACGTGGCGCATGTGATCGCCACCGGTGAAAGCGAAGGCTACTACGCCGATTTCACCGAGGATCACTGGGCAAAGTTCGGGCGGGCGCTGGCCGAGGGCTTCATCTGGCAGGGCGAGCATTCCCCCCATGCCGATGCCCCGCGCGGTGAACCCTCGGCCCATCTGCCGCCCACCGCCTTTGTCGATTTCCTGCAGAACCACGACCAGACCGGCAATCGCGCCTTCGGGGAACGGCTGCTGGCGTTGTCGTCGCGGCCGATGGTGCGGGCGCTGATGACGATCCACCTGCTGTCGCCGCACATCCCGCTTCTGTTCATGGGCGAGGAATGGGGCGAGGTGCGGCCCTTCGCCTTCTTCACCGATTTCCACGGCGAACTGGCCGAAGCGGTGCGCGAGGGGCGGCGGCGCGAATTCGCGGCCTTTGGCGAGTTCCAGAACGCCGAACTGCGCGCGGCGATCCCCGACCCGAATGCGCTGAGCACCTTCGAGGCCTCGCGTATCGACTGGGGGCGGGCCGCCAATGACGAGGGGCAGAACTGGCTTGCGTTCACCCGCACCCTGCTGGCGTTGCGGTTTCGTCACGTGGTGCCGCATCTGGCCGGCGCGCCCGGCAACGGCGGCCGGGTGCTTGTGGCGGACGAGGGGATGATCGCGGTGGACTGGCAGCTTGCCGGGGCGGTGCTGCGGCTGCGCGCGAACCTTCTGGACCGGGCGCAGGACGCACCCCCGGCGGCGGGCGAGGTGATCATCGGCCCCGGAACGCGGGGGCCGTTGCGCCCGCATACGGTCGTCTGGACGATCGAGGCCGAGGCATGAGCCTGGAGGATCGCGCCCGCGCCTACGGGATACAGCCAGACTATGAAGGCATCGGCGGCAAGATCCACCGCGCGCCTGCGGCCACGCTTGAAAAGCTGCTGGCCGCCTTCGGCGAAGGGCGTCTGCCACCGCTGACCGACGAGCCGCAGCTTGTCGCGCCGGCCGGTGCGCTGTGTCATGTTCCCGGGGGCGGGAACAGCGATACCGACGGGGGCAAGTCCGCCCGGTTCTGGGGGATCGCGCTTCAGCTTTATCAACTTCGTTCGCCCCGGAACTGGGGCATCGGCGACTTTGCCGATCTTGCCTGGCTTGCCGGCCCGGCCGGGGCGGCGGGGGCGGATTTCCTGGGCCTCAACCCGCTGCACGCGCTGTTCCTGTCGGACCCGCGCCGTTGCAGCCCGTTTTCGCCCTCGAACCGTCGGTTTCTGAACCCGCTTTACATCGCGGTGGATCATGTGCCCGGCTTCACGCCGGATATGGCCGATCCGGCCACGCTTGCGCGCCTGCGCGCAACTGATCTGGTCGATTACCCGGCGGTGGCCCAGGCCAAGCTTGGGGCGTTGCGGCGCATCTTTGCGCAGATGCCGGCGCGGGCCTTCGACCCCGGCGACCCCGATCCCGAGCTTGCCCGCCATGCCCTGTTCGAGGCAGTCTCGGCCCATATGGTCGCGCAGGGGCATGGCGCAGGCTGGCTGGCATGGCCCGAGGAATGGCGGGACTGCGACGGGGCAACCCTGCGCGCCTTTGCCGCGCAGGCCGGGGAAGAAATCCGCTTTCATCTCTGGCTTCAGCATCTGGCCGGCGAACAGCTTGCCGCCGCCCGCACGGCCTGCGAAGCCGCGGGAATGCGCATCGGCCTTTATCTCGATTTCGCCGTGGGCGAGGCCGCGGACGGCTCCGGAAGCTGGGGCAGCCCGATCGTTCTGCCCGATGTGCGGGTGGGCGCGCCGCCCGATTACTTCAACGAACAGGGGCAGGACTGGGGCCTTGCGCCGCTGTCGCCGGTTGCCATGGCGGCCGAACGCGCCGCGCCCTTCCGCAGCCTGATCGAAGCGGCCACCCGTCAGGCCGGGGCGCTGCGGATCGATCACGCCATGGGGCTCTGGCAGCTGTTTCTCATGCCCGAAGGGGCAGGGGCCGAGGATGGCACCTATGCCCGCTATCCCCTGGCCGACATGCTGACCGCGCTGGCCGACGCCTCACGCAAGAACCGGACCGTGATCATTGGCGAGGATCTGGGCAACGTTCCTGCCGGCTTCCGCGAGGTGATGGAGGCCTGCCGCATCCTGTCCTACCGCATCTTCTTCTTCGAACGGGACGAGGACGGTTTCATCCCGCCCGAGGATTACCCGCGTGAGGCGCTGGTCTGCCTGTCCACCCACGATCTGCCGACCTTCCGCGGCTGGTGGCGCGGCGATGACGTGGCGCTGCGGGCCGGATTTGGCTTCATCAGCCCCGAGGCCGCCGAGGAACAGGGCGCGGGCCGGGTCCGCGAACGCGCGGATCTGCTGAAGGATCTGGTTGCCGCCGGGCTTCTGGATGCGACCGTGGTCGGAAGGATTGGCCCCGAAGATGCGCCCGCCCTGCTGACCATCGCCGTGCACCGGCATCTGGCGCGGGCGCCGTCGCGGCTGTTCGCGGTGCGGCTGGAAGACCTCGCAGGCGAGCTGGAGCCGGTCAACGTGCCCTCGACCGTGGATGAATACCCCAACTGGCGCCGGAAACTCGGGCCTGATCTCGACGCCCTCTGCGACAGCAGCCTTTACCGCGACATCACCGCAGGCCTTGCCGCGGAACGACCAAAGGACAGCGAATGACCCTGCGCGCCACCTACCGGCTGCAATTCACCGCCGATTTCCGCTTTGCCGATGGGGCGGCGCTGGCGCCTTATCTGTCGCGGCTGGGGGTCAGCCATGTCTATGCCTCGCCGGTCTTTGCGGCCCGCCCCGGCAGCACCCACGGCTATGATGTGACCGATTACAACCGTCTCAATCCCGAGCTCGGCTCCGAGGCCGAATTCCGCGCCATGGCGGCGGCATTCCGGGATCACGGGCTGGGGCTGATCCTTGATTTCGTGCCCAACCACATGGGGATCGGCGGTGCGGGCAATGCCTTCTGGGAAAGCGTGCTGGAATGGGGGCCGGACAGCCCCTGGGCGCATTGGTTCGACATCGACTGGAAGGCGCCCGGCATGGGTGGAAAGGTGCTGTTTCCGTTTCTGGGGGCGCCCTTTGGCGTCGTGCTTGTGGAAGGGGGCTTGCGGCTGCGCCTGGACGAGGACGGACGGCTTGCCGTCTGGGCCCATGACAGCCATCGCCTGCCGATCTGCCCGCGCGATTATCAGGCGGTGCTTGCGCAGGCGGGATCGCCGCTTGCCGGTGCCTTTGCCGCGATGGAGGGCGCAGGCCCGACCGATCCGCGCTGGCCCGACCTGCACCGCCAGCTTGCCGAAAACCCTCCCGATCTGGACGCCTACGAGGGGCGGCCCGGTGATCCGTCCAGTTGGGCGGCGCTCGCATCGTTGATCGCGCAGCAGCATTGGCGCGCGTCCAAGTTCAACCTTGATGCGGATGCCATCAACTATCGCCGCTTCTTCACCATCAGCGATCTGGCCGGTGTCCGGGTCGAACACGAGAGAGTGTTCGAGGAGACGCACGCCCTGATCCTGTCGTTCCTGCGCGAGGGCCTGGCCGACGGGATCCGAATTGACCATATCGACGGGCTGCTGGACCCGAAGGGATATTGCCTGCGTCTGCGTGCTGCCGTGCCGCGCCGCTTTCCGCTTTACGTCGAGAAGATCCTCGGCCCCGAGGAGCATCTGCCCGAGGATTGGGAAACCGATGGCACCACCGGCTACGAATTCGCCAACGAGATCGTGGGCGTTGTGACCGATCCTTCGGGCGAAGCGCTGCTGACCGAAAGCTATCACGCCTTTACCGGCCGGACGGAACCCGCGGCCGAGGTTGTCCACGCGGCAAAGGTGGCGGTGCTTGAAGGGCCGATGGCCGCAGAGCTTGCCGCCCTCACCTCGCGCTTCGCGGCGCTGGCCGCACAGGTTCCGGACTGGGCCGATATCGGTCAGGGCGCCTTGCGGCGGGGGCTGGTGCAGGTCATCGCGGCGCTGGATGTCTACCGCACCTATGCCGATGCGGAAGGCATCGCCCCCGAGGGCCGCGCCCGGATCCAGACCGCGCTTGCCCGTGCGGCCGCCGCGCTGCCCGGGGCAGACCCCGCCGTCCTTGCCCTGATCGGCGCGGTTCTGGCCGGGGATCTGCGCGACCGTCTGCCAAGCGCGCGCGCCGATGTGACCGAGGCCGCGATGCGGTTCCAGCAGCTCAGCGGGCCGGTGATGGCCAAGGGGCTCGAGGATCGGGCGCTTTACCGTTACAACCGTCTGATCGCGTTGAACGAGGTCGGGAGCGAACCCGGCCATCACGGCATGGCCGTTGCCGCCTTCCATCTGGCGCAGGCCACCCGCGCGCGCACCGCGCCGCGCAACCTTCTGGGCACCTCGTCCCATGACACCAAACGGGGCGAGGATGCGCGGATGCGTATCGCCGCGATCTCGGGCCATGTGCCGCTGTGGCAGCAGAAGGTTGCGGAATGGCATGACCTTCTTGCTGACCCGGGCGCACCGATCGATCGGAACGAGGAATATTTCCTCTATCAGCTTCTGGTTGGTGCCTGGCCGGCAACCGGGGAACCCGCCAGCGATCTTCCCGACCGCGTGACCGAGGCGATGCTCAAGTCGGTGCGCGAGGCGGGGGTGAACAGCCGCTGGGTTTTCGGCGACAGCCATTATGAGGCAGCTCTGGGCGATTTCATCCGCCGCGCTTTCGCCTCCGACCGGTTCCGCGCCTCGTTCCGGGGGTTTCTGGATCATATCGGCGGCGACATGCTGGCGAACAGCCTGATCCAGACGGCACTGAAATTCACCCTGCCGGGGGTGCCCGACCTCTATCAGGGGGCCGAGATGCTGGATCAGAGCCTTGTGGATCCGGACAATCGCCGTCCCGTCGACTTTTCCCGCCGTGCGGCCTCTCTGGGGCTGTTGCAGCAACCCGGGCCGCTCTGGCCGGGCGGGAAACCCGATCTGGCGCGGCTGGACGAGGACAAGCTGGCCCTGACCGCGCGCCTGTTGCAGCTTCGGGCCGCGCAGCCTGAACTCTTTGCCACCGGCAGCTACGAGCCGCTGGCGGCCGAGGGGCCGGCCGCCGAGAGTTTCCTGGGCTTCCTGCGCCAGCAGGGCGGGCAGATGCTGATCGTCGCCGTGGCGCTGCATGGCGGCACACGGCGCCCTGCCGATTGGGAGGATACCCGGCTTGTGCTTCCCGGCTGGGCCGCGGGGCCCTGGCACGACGTGATTTCCGATCGGCCCGCAGCCGGGCTGGAACCGGGCCGGCTGTTTCGTCACGGCCCGGTTGCCGTGCTGACTGCGGGGATCTGAAGCAGCGCCGGGTGGCGATGGGCCGTCATGCCCCGATGCTGCCAGGACCGACCCGTTCCGGGACCGGCTCCGGCCGGCGCCTCGGTCTCGGGTGGCGCCATGCGCGGATGGCGCGTGCCCGCCCGTGCCGACGGCCATGGCCGGACCGGGATCACCCTCGTCGGGCCCTCAGGCCTTCTGCCCGCCCGTCAGCGGGCCGCACCCGCCAGGGCCTGACGATCGGTTTCGCAGCGGGGTGCGGCGGCGGTGGCGCGCGTCAGCCCCGGCGACAGGCGGCACATCGCGTCGAACTGGGTCAGAAAAACCTCGCCGCTCAGATCGTCCAGGAAATGGCTCCGGCGCAGCCGGTCCATGACCGGACCCTTGACCTCGGACAGGTGCAGCGTGATGCCCCCCGCCCGCAGCCGGGCGTTCATCGCCTCAAGGCTTTCCAGTGCCGAGGCGTCGATGTCATTCACGGCCGGGCACATCAACACCACATGGCGCAGTGCCGGGTTGCGGGCGACCTGATCCTGCACGCAATCCTCAAGAAAACGCGCATTGGGGAAATAGAGGCTTTCATCCACACGCAGGCTCAGCACGGCGGGGTCGGTCACCACCTCGTGCCGCAGCACGTTGCGGAAATGCTCGGTTCCCTGAACCTGTCCCACCACCGCCACATGCGGGCGCGAGGTGCGCCACAGATGCAGCACCAGCGAGGCCAGAACCCCGAGGATGATCCCGATTTCCACCCCGGCTACCAGGGTGACGCCCAGCGTCAGCGCCATGGCCGTGAAATCGGTCCGGCTGTAGCGCCAGGTCCGGCGCAGGGCGCCCGGATCGATCAGCGAGAGAACGGCAACGATGATGGTTGCCGCCAGCGTGGCCTTGGGCAGGTAATAAAGGAACGGTGTCAGCACCAGCGTCGCTAGCGCCATGCCCACGGCGGTATAGGCGCCGGCGGCAGGGGTTTCGGCCCCCGCCTCGTGGTTCACGACCGAGCGGGCAAAGCCCCCCGTGACCGGAAAGCCGCCGGACACCGAGGCGCCGAGGTTCGATGCCCCAAGCGCGATGAGTTCCTGGTCCGGGTCGATGCGCTGGCGGCGCCTGGCGGCAAGCGTCTGCGCGACCGAGATCGATTCCACATAGCCCACCACCGAGATCATCAGCGCTGGCACCAGGATCTGCATCCAGAGCCCCGGATCAAGCGGCGGCAGGGCCGGCCGGGGCAGGCCGCGCGGCACCTCGCCCACCAGCGCCACGCCTGCGCCGCCCAGATCCAGCCCAAAGGCCGCAGCCGTGGTGGCTGCAACCGCGAGCACCGGCGCGGCACGAGTGATCAGCCGCGCCGGCCCCGCCGGAACGCCGATCCGTGCCAGAAGCCCGCCCAGCCGGCTGCGCGACCAGAACAGGAACGCCAGCACCAGAAGCCCCATGGCCAGCGTCGGCAGGTGCACGCGGTCGATCTGGCCAAGCAGCGCCAGCGCCAGTTCGGGCAGCGTCTCGCCCCGCGCCGACAGGCCCAGAAGCGGCGGAAGCTGACCGGCCGCGATGATGAGCGCCGCCGCGGTGATGAAGCCCGAGATGACCGGATGGCTCAGGAAAGCGGCCAGAAACCCCAGCCGCAGGAAGCCCATTGCCAGCAGCAGAAGGCCCGACAGGAACGCCAGCGCCATGGCCGCGCCCAGATACTCGGGGCTGCCCTGCTGCGCCAGCCCGCCCACCGCCGCCGCTGTCATCAACGAGGCGACTGCCACCGGCCCGACGGCAAGGCTGCGCGACGTGCCGAAGATGGCATAGATCAGCAGCGGCGCGATCGAGGCGTAAAGCCCGGTCTCGGGCGGCAAACCGGCCAGAAGCGCATAGGCAAGCGATTGCGGGATCAGCATGATCGTCACGATCACCGCCGCAACAAGGTCGTTGACCAGGGCCTCGCGCCCATAGCTGCGGCCCCAGTCGAGGATCGGGAAAAAGCGTCGCATCCGGGCCTCCGTCAGGCTGGCCCCGGCCCGCAACAGGCCGGGGCGAAAGGGCTCAGAGACCGTTCACCGGCACTTTCAGGAAGGTCTTGCCTTCCTCATCCGCCGGCGGCATCTGGCCCGCGCGCATGTTCACCTGCAGCGAAGGAATGATCAGCCGCGGCATGGCCAGCGTCGCATCGCGTTCCTGGCGCATGCGGACGAACTCTTCGCGCGGCTTGCCCTGGCCCACATGGATGTTCATGCGCTTCTGCTCGCCCACGGTGGATTCCCAGGCATAGGAATCGCGCCCGGGCGCCTTGTAGTCATGGCCGACAAAGATCCGGGTTTCATCCGGCAGCGCGAGGATCTTCTGGATCGAGTCATAAAGCGCCTCGGCCGAGCCGCCCGGGAAGTCGCAGCGCGCGGTGCCGAAATCGGGCATGAACATAGTGTCGCCCACGAAGGCGGCGTCACCGATCACATAGGTCAGGCAGGCCGGCGTATGTCCCGGCGTGTGCAGCACCTGCGCGGCAAGCGCGCCCACGCTGAAGCTGTCGCCTTCCTTGAACAGCTTGTCGAACTGCGATCCGTCCCGCTGGAACTCGGTTCCTTCGTTGAAGACCTTTCCGAACGTGTTCTGCACCACGGTGATCTGGTCGCCGATCCCGATCTTGCCGCCAAGACGTTCCTGCAGATAGGGGGCGGCGGAGAGGTGGTCGGCATGGACATGGGTTTCGAGGATCCACTCCACCTTCAGCCCGTGGTTGCGGACATGGTCGACGATCGCATCGGCCGAACGCGTATCGGTGCGGCCCGAGGCATAATCGAAGTCCAGAACGGAATCCACGATGGCGCAGGCGTCTGACTGCGGATCCTTGACCACATAGGAAACGGTGAAGGTGGCTTCGTCGAAGAAGGCGGTGACATCGGCTTGCATGGCATTTCTCCTGCGTTCGAGTGTCATCCTTATATGCGTCAGTGCAAACACATTTCAAGATATGAATGTGTATTCCCGAAGCCAGCCCTCAAGCTCGCCGTGATGGCTGAAGGCAAAGGCATGCGGCAGCGTATCCACCGGAGCTTTCCGATAGCCCTCGGTGAACAGGGCAAAGTCCATCCCGGCGCGCGCGGCGCATTCGGCATCCACCTCGCTGTCACCGACGAAGACGGCCTTGCCGCATCCCATCTCGCGCAGGCAGGCCAGCAGCGGCGCGGGGTCGGGCTTGCGCTGCGGCAGGCTGTCCCCGCCGATGACCGTCGGAAAGTGCTGCGCAAGGCCGAAATGCGCCAGCACCGCCCGCGTCGGGCCGATGGGTTTGTTGGTACAGAGGCCGACGGGGCGTCCTGCGGCGGCCAGGTCCTCAAGGCAGGCCGCCACCCCGTCATAAAGCCGCGTCAGGGTGACGGCTGTCTCGTAATGCTCCAGAAACCGGGCCAGAAGCCGGGCGTGCAGGGCCGGATCATCGGGCAGGGCCACCGCCGCCATGACCCGTCGCACCAGCACCGGCGCGCCATTGCCGATGAAGCTGCGGATCTGCGGCAGCGTCAGCGGGTCAAGGCCCTCGTCGGCCAGCATCAGCGCCGCACAGCGATGGATGTCGGGGGCTGAATCGATCAGCGTGCCGTCCAGGTCGAAGATGACGCCGCTCATGCCGCCTTCCACTTGATCGAACAGCCCATCGAGGGGATCTGCTCGGCCGGGCCGGCCCCGGTGCGCGCCACAAGCCGCATCGCCTCGAAGAGGTCGCGCGGCGCATCCTCGGGCGCGGGGCGGCTGCCCGAGGCATCAAGCCTGCCACGGTATTGCAGTTCCAGCCGCGCGTTGAAGCCGAAGAAATCAGGGGTGCAGACCGCACCATAGGCGCGCGCGACGCTTTGGTCGGCATCGTGCAGATAGGGAAAGGGCAGCGCGCGGCTGCGGGCAAGATCCTGCATGCGCTCAAAGCTGTCGGCGGGGTAGGCTTCGGCATCGTTCGAGCAGATGGCAGCCACGCCCACACCCATCGTCAGCAGGTCGCGCGCATCGCGCACGATGCGGTCCAGAACCGCCAGCACATAGGGGCAGTGGTTGCAGATGAACATGATCAGCGTGCCGCGCGGCCCCGCCAGATCGGCAAGCGACAGCACGCGCCCGTCGGTCGCGGGAAGGCTGAAGGCGGGGGCGGGATGTCCGAAGTCACAGACGGGGGGCGAAACGGCCATGGCAGGCTCCTTGAGGGTCGGGTGCCGACACATGTCGGCCCCCTGGGTGAGCGGGACGGCCTGATTCGGGCCGAGGGGCGGGACGGGGGACGAAGGCGGGCGGCAACGGCAGGCGGGCCATGACGGGCGATAACGCGAGGGGCCGGGGCAACGAGAGGAGGGGAACGGGGCGGGGCAGCGGCCGGCGCAACGACAGGAGGGGATCGGGACGTGATCGGCTGGGACGGAACAGGGGCAGACGCCGGGTCGGCAGGGGCAGGCAAGGCGATTGCAGGCAAGGCGATTGCAGGCAAGGCAACGGCAGGGACGCCGACGGCAGGCGTGCGGACGGCAGGCAGGGACAAGCCAACGTCAGAGCCAGCACGGGCAGGCGAGCCGGGGCCAGGCGGGGCAGGCGGTGGCGTTCCTGCACATGAAAGGCCAGAGACGGCCCCTTGGCAAGCCTTGCTGCCGGTTTTCGCTTCTGTTGCCGCATGAACTCCATCCCACGCCCTGCATCTGGATGGTCGGCACATGCCCGTCGGCCGGTCGTCCGAAGGCCGCCTTGCCGCGACGCCCGGCGACGGGTCAGGCCCAGCTGGTCTGCGCCGCCTCGGCCGCGGCACGGATCGCGCGGATATTCTCGCCATAAGGGGCCGGGTCGGCAACCGAGCCGCCGCGGAAGACAGCCGAACCCGCCACCAGCACATCGGCCCCCGCCGCCGCGACCAGGGGCGCGGTTTCGGTCGTCACGCCGCCGTCGATCTCGATATGCACCGACCTGTCACCGATGAGCGCGCGCAGCTGGCGGATCTTCTCGAGCTGGCTGTGAATGAACTTCTGGCCTCCGAAGCCGGGGTTCACCGTCATCACGCAGATCAGGTCCACCATGTCCAGCAGATGCGCCACGCTGTCGATCCCGGTCCCGGGATTGAGCGCCAGCCCCGCCTTGGCGCCGGCGCCGCGGATCGCCTGCAGGGTGCGGTGGATGTGGGGGCCGGCCTCCAGATGGGCGGTGATGATATCGGCGCCGGCAGCCGCGAAGGCCTCGATATAGGGATCGACCGGGGCGATCATCAGATGCACGTCCATCACCCCCTTGATATGCGGCCGGATCGCCGCGCAGGTGGCGGGGCCGAAGGTGATGTTGGGCACGAAATGCCCGTCCATCACATCGACATGCACCCAGTCGGCGCCCTGCGCCTCGATCGCGCGGCATTCCGCGCCGAAGGCCGCGAAATCGGCCGAGAGGATCGAGGGCGCGATCTTGATGGAACGGGTGAAGGACATGGCATCTCTCCGGGGCTGGTTTGGCCCCCTTTTCTCAGATTGGCGTGCCGGGGGAAAGCCCGCAGCGGCGATCGTGATCCGCAAGCGCGGCGCGGTTCTGCGTGGGCCGGTGGCCGGCTGGCGGCCCGGGGTGATCCGGTTCGCGCAAGGTCCGGAAGGGGCGCGGTGCGACCGGGGCCGGCGCGCGCGATCTCCTCGATTGCGGCCGGATGCGCCGGATCGCCCGGGCCGCGGCCTTGGTCGGGGTTCGGCCAGAAGTCCAGGCGGCCCTGTCCTGCCAGAGCGGGACGCTGTCGCTGCGGGGGCCGGCTTTCGCAGGCGCGGGCCGAGAGGCGGGGCAAGGCAAGGGGCATGGCGCGCGCCACCCTGCCGGAGCGGGATGGAGGCGCTTCTTGACGGCTTTCAGGCGTTGCGGTGGCGACGAATACGGGCCGCCGACCGGCGCGGCCCGCGACCCATCCGCCAGGAGGTCATCATCGGCGGCCCGGCCCGGAACGGCAGCCCCGGGCGATCTTCGGGCGAAGGAACGGGTCCCGACCGGTCACGCTGCCGGAGGCAGAGCCACAAGCCGCCCCAGCGACAGGACCATGCCGACACCGCCATCGGCAAGGATCGCGCTGCCGGTGACATTACGCATCCCCGCCAGAAAGCCCCGCAACGGGCGCAACAGGACAAGCTGCTGTCCCAGAAGCTCGTCCACTGCAAGCGCGATACGCTGCCCGCCGCTTTCCAGAACGACGTAAAGCGCGGGATCGGCCCCGCCATCGTCCAGATGGTGCAGCGGCAGCAGATCGTCCTCGCCCAGTCGCAGCATGCCTGCCCCACCCGCGGCGGTGACGGGCACGCGTGCCGCCGCCGCGGCATCGATGATCCGGCAGATCGCGGTGATCGGCAGGACATACCGCACCCGACCCACCCGCACGACCATGCCCTCGATCACCTGCATCGACAGCGGCACCACGATGCGGAAGCGGCTGCCCCCCGAGGCGACTTCGGCAACGCGGATCCGCCCGCCAAGCCCCTGCAGATCCTGCGTCACCTCGGCCAGGACGGTCTGCGAATGACCCGCGCGGCTGTCATCCTCGATCTCGGCGACGATGCTGTCATCCTCGCGGCGAACGGCCAGGTGCAGATGCAGGATCCGGTCGCTGCTGCGGGCAAGCCGGTCCTGCAGAAGGTTGCGCAGCGCCAGCCGCAGACCGTCCTGCACGGCATGGTCCAGCGGGATGTCCTGCCCCTCGGTCAGAAGCGAGACGCGCCGGCCCGTCTGAAGGGCCTGCGTCTGCAGATAGGCGTCAAGCTGGCGGAACAGATCCTCGGCCGGTCGGCTGCGCTGCGCCACCGCCTGTTCCTGAAGGGCCGACAGTTCCGAGGCGATCTCGCGCTCGGCCTGGGTCAGGGCCTGGATGCTTTCGGAATGATCCTCGATCAGGCGGCGCACACGAAACCGCACGGCGGCCCAGTCGTGCGCGCCCTCCTTGAGGATCATGTCGATCCGCGCGAACAGATCCTGCCCGGCCAGATCGGCCAGTCGGTAATGCATCATGCTTTGCCGGGCGGCGATCTTGCCGATATTCTCGATCATCTCGGCGCTGACGTCGGGTGCCGGGGTTGTCTCGGGGGCAGCTTCGGCCTGCTGGGCGCCGGTCTGACTGCCACGGCCCGGCTCCAGAACATGGGTCAGCACCAGAAGCTCGCGCCGGGGCGAGAGGGCCGCGAGCGCCTCGGCCAGCGGCGCGGGGGGGATGCTGCTGGTCAGCAGAAAGTCGTAGAGCGTGCGCGCCCCGTCCATCACCGTGACATTGGTGATGATCCGCACCGGCCCGCCCGAGGCCCACTCCATGAAGCGTTCGGCCGTATCAGGATCATCGTTCAGATCGGCCCGCACGATGTAGAAGCCAAGGCCGCGGTCCATCGCCTGCATCGCGGCGCGCACGCTGGAGGGGGAGAGCACCCGCTGGAAGGTTCCCGGCAGGCCCAGCCGCCGTTCAAGAACCGACGCCCGCACCAGCCCGTTGCCGGTAAAGCAGCAGTTCGCCGCCTCGTCGAACAGAACCTCGATCCGCGCAAGATCGGGCTGTTCGCCCTGTTCCAGCACGTCAAAGACATGTTCAAGCGCGTTGAGGAAATTCTGCGCGATCTGGATCACCAGCTGCCCCGAGCCGAGCGTTCCCGCCGCCAGCCGCGCGACAAGATCCGACAGCGCCATGGCCAGCTGCGCCGCCGGTTGCAACCCGTACCAGCTGCAGGCGTGAAACAGCTGCCGCATCTGGCGCTGGAAGGCGGCGCCGTCAAACCCGTCACGCCGGCGCAGTTGCCCCAGCCCCTGCGTCAGGGCGCCCAGCGTGTCGAGCACGGTGGCGGCGCAGGCGCGGCCCAGCAGGGCGCGCGGGTCGATCCCGGCCTCGGCCGCAGCGTCGGAAGCGACCTCCTGAACCAGAACAAGTTCTTCAAGCACCATGAGGCGGCCGTTCGGCGCCCCCTGGGCACAGGCAGTCGCGGCCGCGGCCAGACGCGGAAAACACCATTCGCCGGCAATATCGCGCAGCTGCAACGCCGCCCGAACCGTTCCCGCAGGGTCGCCCTCGGGCTGAAGCTGCGCGACCAGCGGTGCAACCAGGCTGAAGAAGGACGCATCTGCACGGATCTCTGCCGCGGCCTGTTCGGGCGCTTCGCCTTGTGCCGGCGTCCCCAGATCCCGGGCAAGCAGGCCTGCCAGACGCGCGATCAGCGCGTCGGTGCTGACGGTGGAAAGCTCGGCGCCGGACAGGAAGCCATCAAGCACCTCCGACCAGTCGCGCAGACCCATCTGCTCGGCTGCATGCGACAGGCCGGAAACGGCGCGGCGGATCTGCATCGCCGCGTTTTCGGGGGAAACCGGAAGATCGGCGCAGGCGTCGCCAAGCGTCTTCAGCGCGTCCTCGGCCATCTGCCGGAAGATGTCACGGTAAAGCGGATCGGAAAAGAAGCTGCCAGGCCGCTCGGAGCGCGGGCCGGCCGCTGTTTCGGCTGGCACCTCGGGGGCGGGGGGGAGGGTTTCGGATCCGGCTTCGGGATGGGATCCGAAAGCGCCGCCGACCTCGGGTTCAAGCCCGAGATCGCGAGCGGCAAGCGCCCGGAGCCGCGACAGCGCAGGCCCCAGCGCATCCGCCCCGACGGCGGCCAGATCGTCCGGGATCAGCGCCAGTGCCGCACGCCAATCCGCCAGATCCAGCTGGCCTGCCGCATGATCCAGCCGCGCGCCTGCCTTGCGGATGGACGCTGCCGCACTGTCGGGCGCAGAGGCAAGCGTCACGGCGGCGGCGGCGATTTCGGCGATGACCTCGGTGGCCATGGTGCCAAAGATGTCGCGATAGAGCGGATCATCGAACAGGGACGCAGAGCGCGGCGTGCCGGGGGCCGCGTCCGGACCGGATGCGCCGGCGGGATCGCTGACCGCGCCATGCGCCGCCGGATGGTCGGCGCCCGCGGGATCCTCGGGCGCGGCCGCCGGATCAGGTCGTGTCGCCGGAGGGTCGCCCACGGGTTCGGCGTCAGGGGACGCATCGGCATCGGACACCGCGCTGCCGGCAAGCGCCGCACGATGTCCGTCCCGGCAGATTTCCATGCGGCGCACCAGCGCGGCCGAGCCCTCGGGGCCCACGTCGTGGCGGGTGCGGGCGGTTTCCTCCAGCATGGCGCGGAGCGTATCGCCCGCATGCAGCATCAGCTCCAGGATGGTCGCATCGAGGGCGACGCCATCGTCGCGCACCAGACCGATAAGATCTTCGGCCACATGCGCGCAGGCCTCGACCGTCGCCAGCCCCAGCACCCGCGCATTGCCCTTGAACGTGTGCACCGCGCGGAACAGCGCCCCGATCAGCGCCGGATCGGCCTGATCCGGGCGGTCGCGCAACTGCAAGAGCGCATCCTCCATCGCATCCAGCGATTGCGCGCCGTCATCGGCATAAAGCGCCCAGATTTCGTCAAGTTCGTCTGACATCGGTGGTCCTCGGCAAGGGCTGGCCCGTTCAGGCCGGGCGCGTGGGGGTCAGCCCCCCATCACGGCCCGCATCGTCGTGGCAAGTTCATCACCCGTCGTTTCCTCGAGATCGTGCGAAATGGCACCCGAGGGTTTGGAGACGATGGCATCCGCGCCCAGTTCCCGCGCCTTGGCGGCCTGGGGTGTGCCCGCAGCCGCAACCGAGGACAACATGCAGATCTTGGCGCGGGTGCGCAGCTTGGCGTGGCGCAGGAACTCCAGCCCGTCCATCACCGGCATCTCGATGTCCAGCAGGATCAGATCGAGGTTCTCGATCGCATCCAGCTTGTCCAGCGCCTCGCGGCCGTTCGCGGCCTGGGCCACGACCTTGAAGTCGGGCAGGGTCTTGATGAAGCTCGCGATGTAAAGCCGCATCATCGCGGCGTCATCGACAATCATGACATTGTATTTCACAGAAACGGTCCTTCCTTTGTTGGTCTGGGTCTCAGAACCCGCCAAAGCCGCGGGAATCATGATCCCGGGTGCCGGCGGATGCGAGACGGGCCGCAGCCGGGGCGGCGGAGTCCTGGGCGGCAAGCAGCGCCCGCAACTGGGCGATCACATCGGGCGTCAGCGTTTGCGGCAGCTCCAGCCCCGGCACGGCGCTTTGCACGCGGCGCAGCCGGAAGCGGCCGATTTCCTCGCGGATATACTGCGTCGCCGCGTGCATCTGTTCGGCGGTGGCGGCCAGTTCGTCCGCCTGCTGGCTGGTGGCGAGGGCCGATTTCGCGACCTCGCCGATCGCCAGGTTGATCTGCGCCACGCCGCGCGCCTGTTCCAGGCTCGAGGTCGAGATCTCGCGCACCAGGGCCTTGACCTGCTCGATATCGCCCGAGATCTGCTCGAAGGCGGTGCTCGTTTCGTTGGCGATCCGTACGCCCAGGCCCACCCGCTTGGCCGAGTTCTCGATCAGGTCCGAGGTTTCGCGCGCCGCCTTGGCCGAACGGCCGGCAAGGTTGCGCACCTCTTGGGCCACGACGGCAAAACCGCGGCCGTGCTGGCCTGCGCGCGCCGCCTCGACAGCGGCATTCAATGCCAGCAGGTTGGTCTGGAAGGCGATTTCGTCGATCACCTTGATGATCTTGGCGATATCCTGCGACGAGGCGTTGATGTCATCCATCGCGCGCACCATCTGGCCAATCTTTTCCAGCCCGGTGCTGGCTACTTCCGAGGCGCCGGAGACAAGGCGGTTCGCCTCCTTGGCAGCGCTGGCATTGGCCTTGACCTGGCTGTCGGTCTGCTCGGCCGAGGCCGAAACCTCATCGACCGAGGACGACTGGATCTGCGACGTGGCGGCAAGCGTCTGCGACGAGCCGGTCATCTGCTCGACCGTCATGCTGACCTGTTCCACCTGGGTGCCGATCGCCGCAAAGACCCGGTTCAGGCTTTCGAAGGCCTTCAGGTAGGAGTCGATGATGAGCTTGTATTCGCCGTTGTAGGCGTCAAGATCGACCGTGATGTCGAGATTGCCGTCCACGATCGCCTGCGACATCCGGCGGATGCCGTCCGTCACCTCGCGGAAGTTGCGGCGGATCTCGTCGAAGATCTCGTTGACGCGCGCCTTCTTGCCCGGATAGGCCGGCATCTGCACCTCGAAATTCCCACCGGCGAATTCGGCAAAACACTCGACAGCCTCGCCGATGGTGAGGATATGACCCTGCACCATCTCGTTGACCTTCCGGGCGATGGCGGCGATATCCTTCGAAAGGCCCTCGGTCGGGACGAAGACGTCGATTTCGCCTGCCTCATGTGCGGCGGCCATTTCCGTCAGGCCCTGGATCAGACGGTTGATCTCGCTCTTGCGCTCCAGTTCGAACGATCCCATCCATTCCACCAGCGTGCCTTCGCGCCGACCGGCCGGATCGAAAAGCGGCAGGGCGCTGAAGGCCAGTTCCCGCCCGCCCAGCACGATCGTGGACTGATAGCGTTCGCTCATCCCGGCCAGCATGGTTTTCTGGAATGCCGGGCTCTTGTGAAAGGCGTCGATCGAGGTGCCGACGGCGGCATCGATCCGGAAGCCGGGCAGATCCCGCTGAATCTCGCCTTCAAGCTCTTGGAAAAGCCGTATCGTGGCCGGGTTGATGTATCGGATGACATGCGCATCGTCGGCAATCATCACCGGGCTGCACATGCCATCCAGCACGGCATGAACCGGCACGGCCGCCAGGCCGGCAGGAAAGCCGGCGGGCGAGAGGGAGGCTTGGGCAGGAATATCCTGGATCGTCGTGGTCATGGCGGGGGTCCTTTCTGCGCCAGAGGCGGGCGGGGATGCGGCCGGGGCAGGGTGTGACGGGCGGGACGCGTCGGCGGCTGGCGCCGGCTGAGCCCGGGAGGCGGGTGGCTGGGCTTTCGTGCCTGCCGGAGGATCGGCGCCATCCACCCAGGCAAGCGGGTCATTGGGCATGGCGCGGTCGTTGCGGCGCGGTGTCTTGCCAGGCTTGGTCATGGCGTGGTCTCCTTGACGGTCAGGCCGGTGGGGATCTCGCTCAGCAGCAGCCGGGCAAGGGCGGCGAAATCGCGGGCGCCGGTGCTGGTGGGGGCGTGGTCGAAAACGCTGCGCGCATGGCCCGGGGCCTCGGCCAGCCGGACCGAGTTGCGGATGACCAGGGGCACGAGAACCGGCGGCGCAAAGCGCTGCGCCAGGCTTTCGCGCACCGCGCGATGCACGCCGAGCCGCGGCGCGAAGCGCGACAGCAACAGGCGCAGCCGGTCGCGCGGGATGTTTTCGTCCTGGAGGGTCTGCAACAGACGGTTCACGCCCTGCAGGCCCAGGAAATCGGGTTCGAGCGGCGACAGGACAAGATCGCTTGCCCGGACCAGATGTGCGATCCCGCGTGACCAGACCGGCGGCGCATCAAGGATGGTGATGCCGGGCATGTCGCGCAGGAGGGCGGCACCGCCCATTGCCGAGTCTGCAGCGTCCATCGCGCTTTCGGGCACGCCGGGCACCAGGCTCAGGCCCTGTTCGAGCGCAAGCGGCGTGCCGGATTGCCCGGCCAGCCAGTCGCGCACGGAATAGGCGAATCCGGGACGCAGGAATCCCAGGGCTGCCGTCAGATGCATCTGCGGATCCAGGTCGATCAGCGTGACCGACTGCCCCGCCCGGGCCAGTGCCGCGCCAAGGTTGAGCGCCGTCGTGGTCTTGCCGACGCCCCCTTTCTGATTGAAGACGATGATCCGCATGGCTCAGTTCGCCTGTTCGACGGTCGTCAGGCCGGGCTCGGCCACTTCGGCCGAGAGCAGCTGCTCGATGTCCAGCAGGATCGCAACCCGATCATCCAGCCGTGCCAGCCCCCGCACGAAGCTGCGGCCGCTGCGGCCAAGGTTGATCGGCGCGTCGATGCGTTCGGGCAGGATCTCGCGCACTTCGCTGACCGCATCGACGATCATGCCCACCGGCGCATCGCCGCGGTCCAGCACGATGATGACCGTGCGCTCGTCATAGGGCTGGTCCGGAAGGCCGAAGCGCAGCCGCGCGTCCATAAGGGGCACGACCTTGCCGCGCAGGTTGATGACCCCGCGGATATAGGCCGGCACATCAGGGACTTCCATGATGTGCTGCATGCCCACGATCTCGGTCACGGCGCTGATGGCGACGCCATATTCCTCCTCGGCCAGGGCAAAGGTCAGGTACATGTCGTCGATGGCGTTTTCGTCCGAAAAGCTCAGGCCGGCCATCGTGGCGCCGGCAATCGCGACCTCTGGGTTCTGCATGGTCAGATCTCCTGGTTCGGGGTATGGCGGGCAGGGCATGCGCCACCGGCGGGGGGGACCGAATCCAGCAGGGATCCGGGTATCTGGGCAAGGGCGACGGCGCGTTCGGAGGCACCGATCTGCTGGGCGGCGAACGGCATGCCGAAAACCACGCAGCTCGCCTCGTCCTGGGTGAAGGTGCGTCCGCCGCTGCGCCGGATCTCGAGCAGGCCCGCTGCGCCGTCGCGGCCCATGCCCGTCATCAGCACCGCCGAGGCACTGCCCTGCGTCGCCTCGGCGATCTGTCCAAAAAGGACATCGACCGAAGGGCGGGAAAACGACACCGGCGGCCCCTCGATCAGGCGGATGCGATAGCGGCCGCTGGCGTCGCGCCGCAGGCCCATGTGGCGTTCGCCGCCCGGGGCGACATAGGCCGTTCCGGGCACGAGAAGCTCTCCGTCGGCCGCTTCGCGGACCCGCAGCCGACAGAGCCCGTCAAGACGCTGCGCGAAGGAACGGGTATAGCCTGCCGGCATGTGTTGCGTGATGAGAAGTGGCGGGCTGTTGACCGGGAAGGCCGGCAGGATCTGCCCCAGCGCCTGAACCCCGCCGGTCGAGATGCCGATCCCGAGCACCCAGTCGGCGCGAAAGCCCTGCCTGCCGTCTGACGGCCGGTGCAGCACCCGGCCGGGCCCTGCTGCCCGCGCCCCGGCCGCGCCACGGACCAGATCGCAGATCTGGCCCATGATCGTGCCAAGGCCCGATCCCACGCCCATGGTCGGCTTGGGGATCACCGCCACGGCGCCGGCTTCCAGCGCGCGGATCGTGTCGCGCTCGCCCCGGCCGGTGCGCGAGGAAATCACCACCACCGGCATCGGGCGCCGCTTCATCATCTCGCGCAGGAAAGTCAGCCCGTCGAGCCGCGGCATCTCGAGGTCAAGCGTCAGCACATCGGGCCGCAGCCGTTCGATCATCTCGGGCAGGCCCGCCGCATGCGACGCCTCGCCTACGACGGTGATGCCGCATCCGCTTTCGAGGCCCATGGTCAGAACGCGACGGATCATGGCGCTGTCGTCCACGACCAGCACGCGCACCGGTCGCAGGCCGGATCCGTCGTGCAGGGCATCGACGGTCCTCATGTCGCCCTCTGGTAGATGGCGCTCATGTTGCGCAGGGGCACCCAGGGCGAGATGAATTCGCGCAGCGGCTCGGTCACGCTGGTGACAAGCCAGCCGTCGGGCAGCGTGACATCCGCCATCGCGTTCACGATCATGGATTGGTCGGCCTTGCTGAAGTAATACAACACGTTACGGCAGAAGGTCACATGGAAGGGCTTTCGGAACGGATAGGGAACAGCCTTCAGGTTCATGCGCCGGAAGGTGCAGCAGCGGCGGATTTCAGGAATGACCTCGTAGCTGTTGCCGGCGCCGCGGCGGAAATAATCGCCCAGCGTGCGCAACGGCATGTGTTGCAGATGCTCGTTCTGGTATTGCGCGGCCTCGGCCAGGCGGATCATCGACGCGCTGAGGTCTGTGCCCAGGATCGAGACGCGGCTGAGCGCGCGCAGCCCCAGCGTCTCGGCCAGGATCATCGCGATGGTGAAGGCTTCGTCCCCTGACGAGGCCGCCGCGCTCCAGATCCGGATCTCGCCCTGGGCCGGCAGTTGCGGCACGATGATCTGGCGGAAATGCTCAAGCACCTGCGGTTCGCGGAAGAAATAGGTGTGGTTGGTCGATGCGGCATCCATCACCGCCAGTTCAAGCGCCTGCAGCTGCCCGCCCCGCAGCCCGCGCGCGAGCTGTTCCAGCGTCTCGAATTCGAATTCGCGCAGCACCGGGACCAGCCGCTGACGCAGGATCTCGTGCTTGTGCTCGGGATAGTGGATGCCGCAACTGTGGCTGAGCCAGCCGCAGATATCCTCGCATCCCCGGATCTCGGAGCGCGTCATCGGCCTGCCCCCTGCCACAGACGCTCGGCGTCAAGGACAAGGGCGATTTCGCCGCTGCCCAGAAGCGCGCAGCCCCAGCTGGCGCGCACCTGCGCAAGCGGCCCGGTCAGCGGCTTCATCACCACCTGCTGACGGTCCAGAACCTCGTCCACCGGCACCGCGACCGGGCCCTTGGAGGTGGTGAACACCATCAGGATCGGCACCGGTCCGGGTTCTGCCACCCTGCAAGCCGTTTCCGGATGGGCATAGAACAGATCCAGCCGACACAGCGGCACGAAGGCATCGCGGATCCGCACCATCTCGATCCCGTCGCCGGCCGATGGGGCGATCAGCATGCCCGGGCGGGGTTGCAGGATCTCGGCCACGACATCGATCGGCGTGGCAAACAGCCGGCGCCCCTGACGCATGATGATGCAATCGAGAAAGGCCAGCGACACGGGAATGAACAGCCCGACCTCGGTGCCCGCCCCGGCGGTGCTGTCCACCGCGATGCGCCCGCGCAGATCGCGCATCGTCGTGTTGAGCACATCCATGCCCACCCCGCGCCCCGAAAGGTTCGAGACGGTTTCGGCCGTCGAAAAGCCGGGCTCCAGGATGACGCGCCACAGGGCACCGTCTTCCGGCTCCTCGTCCGCGCCGAAGAAGCCACGGTCCCGGGCGCGGGCAAGGATCTTGTCGCGCCGCAATCCACGTCCGTCATCGGCGACGGTGATCCGCACCTCGCTTCCGATCTGCTGGGCCGAAAGGCGGATGATGCCGGTTTCCGGCTTGCCCGCGGCGCGGCGTTCATCGGGCGGTTCCAGCCCGTGATCGGCAGCATTGCGCAGCACATGCAGCAGCGGATCGTAAAGCCGGTCGGCCACGACCTTGTCGATCGGGGTATCCTCGCCGCTCAGCAGCAGCTCGATCTTCTTCCCGGTCTGGCGCTCGAGCTCGCGCACCATGCGGCGCAGGCGGCGAAACACCTCGTCCAGCGGCACGAGCCGCAGTTCGACCGCGGCGTCCTGAACCTCGCGCAGGATCATGCCCAGACGATGCGCGCGGGTCTGGAAACCGTCGTCGTCCAGCGCGGCTGCCGTGCCGGCCAGAACCTGGGCCATGCACAGCGACAGTTCCCCGACCAGATCCATCAGCCGGGCGATCTTTTCGGACGAGACGCGCAGAAGCGCATCCCCTCCGCCTGCCTGGGACGGGGTTTCGGCCGCGGTCACCATCAGGTCACCTGGCCGTTGCGGGCAACCGGTCGCAGCGTCGCGATATCAGGCAGCCGCGGTTTCTTCATCTTCGCTCTCGAAGCTGTAGATGCAGACCCCGTCGAACCCGGTCGACTTGAACATGAATGTCTTCTTGAGTTCGTTGAGAAAGTTGCCGTGCTTCTTCTCGAACAGCTTCAGCCCGGCGGATGATCCGAAAAAGACGTTGATGCTGACATCTCCGGCCTTGCTGATCAGGACATTCAGGCTGTGGATCGTCGCCCCGTCGATGGCCGAGGATAACACATCGATCATGTAGGGAGCGGCCACCTGGGCTTCTGAAAGTGTCGCGAATTTTAGGTAATAGGTTTTCGAGAGCATGCGGCACCAGAACTTTGAGACGGCTTCTGACCATAGAAAGCCGGCAGGAAGAAAAGAACACGAGCGGAAGTCGGGTCGGGTGGCCCATTGGGATGGGTCTTGCGCAAAGGGCCGGGTCGGGCTGTCAGCCCATGCCCAGATCGCGTGCGATGACAACGGCATGCGTGCGGTTGTTGGCGCCCAGCTTCTTGCAGATCGACTTGACATGCATCTTGATCGTCACCTCGCTCAGGCCAAGGATGAGGGCGATCTCCTTGTTCTGCTTCCCCTCGCAGAGGTGCCCCAGAACGATCTTTTCCTTGGCGGACAGGGCGGTGGTCGATCCGGCGTTTTCCGGGAGGTCCTCGCGCAGATAGGACATCGGCAGATAGATCTCGCCCGACTGGATGAAGCGGATCACATTGGCCAGGGTTCGCGCGGGCATCGTCTTGGGCACGAACCCGGCCGCACCTTCGGCCATCGCCTCGTCCACGATGCGCCGGGTGGCGGTTCCCGACAGGATGGCAACCGGGCCGGGCGCATTTGCGGTGATGACACGGCGCAGCCCTTCCATGCCGTTCATGCCCGGCATGTGGTAGTCCAGAAGCACCATGTCATAGGGGCCGTGCGTCGTGATCTGTCCCAGCGCATCCTCCAGATCACGCGCGGTCTGGACCGTCATGTCCGGCTGCCCCGCAAGATACAGCGACATGACGTCAAGCACCATTTCATGATCATCCGCCAGCAGGATGGACATCGGCAAGGGCTGTGCGGTCATGACTAAACTCCTGATTGCGGCGGCCATCCGGACGATGCAGGCCCGTGTCCGGCCGGAAGCGACCGACGGCGGCGACGTCTCTTAATTGAGCGCCGACATCCGTTATAAGAGGGGCATCCGGTCTGGAAAGGGTGTAGAACCGCAGCGATCCGCAAGCGTCCGGATCATATCCCTATGCGCGGCAATCCATACTTTTGCGCGCGCCTCAGGGTCCAGCCTTTCGTATAGATTGCCTCTCGTTCGAGGCGACACACCAACGGGGAACCACAGATGATTGCATCCCACCTGACAGCCGGCAGCCTTCGCCCGATTCTTGCGGCACCGGTTGCGGCACTGCTGTTTCTTGTTCAGGCGCCGGCCTTCCCGCTTCTGGCGGCCGAGACGCTGCCCTCGCCCGAGAGCGCGCCGGTGCTGGTGATCGACGGAGCCATCGCGAACACGACCGATGGCGATCTCGCGCTGTTCGACATGGCGGCGCTGCGCGCGCTTCCGGCCGAATCCTTCACCACGGGAACCCTCTGGACCGAAGGCACCAGCACCTTTACCGGCGTGCCCCTGCGGGCGCTTCTTGACCATGTCGGCGCCGAAGGCGGCACCGTGGTGGCCCGGGCGCTGAATGAGTATTCGGTCGAGATTCCGGTGGATGAAATCGGCGAAACCTACCCGGTTGTGGCCTATCTGATCGACGGCGAGGAATTTCCCGTTCGCCGCAAGGGGCCGCTCTGGATCGTCTATCCCTATGATGCGGATCCCGCCCATCGCAGCGACGCGAGCTATGCGCGCAGTGTCTGGCAGCTGCACCGGCTGACCGTGCAGGACGACTGAACTCAGGCAAGGGGGCGCGCACGTGCCGCGATGGGTGCTGGATGAAACCGCCGCGCGCTGGGGACGGCGATCGTGGCACGGGCTGATCGGCTATGCCGCGCTCGGGTTCTTCGTGGTCAGCGGCTTTGCAATATTGCTGCTGACCTTCAACAAGATCGACGAACAGCTTGAGCGGGCACGCGAAGCGCAGTCGGACAACTCCACCTGGGTGATCTCGCAGCTGCAGGTCGATTATCTGAACCTTCTGGTTGCCGCCAAGACGGCTAATGCCACCGTTGCGGCCGCGCCCGCTGCGGTGGGGCCGGCTCTGGCCGACGTCCGCCAAGCCTATGACATCATGTTCAGCCGGGTCAATCTGCTGCAGACCAGCCGCGTCGGCGATTTTCTGGATACCGATCCGCGCAACGCGGCGCGGGTAGAGGCCCTGCAGAACCTCGTGGAAGGGTGGATGCCGGCGATCGACGGCCCCGACGAGGCGCTGCTCGAGCGCCTGCCGGCGATCGAGGCCGAGCTCGAGGCCGAGGCCGCGAATGTCCGCGAGACGGCGGTGCGCCTGCTGCAGGCGATCCTCGAACGCGCCGAAGCGCAGCGGGTGGCGGTGCGCGACCAGCTTGGCAGCTTTGCGGTCAGTGCGACGATCCTGTTTCTGCTGCTGTCCTTTGTCGCGGTCTATCTTGTCCGTCTTTACCGGGCGCTGAACCAGCGCGCGGGCCTGACCGAGCGCATCGCCGCCAACCTGCGCGCCACGATCGACGCGGCGCTTGATGGTGTGGTGGTCATCGACGACACGGCCCGGGTGCTGGAGTTCAACGGCGTGGCCGAGCGCATCTTCGGCTACAGCCGCGCCGAGGCGCTGGGGTCCGATCTGGTCCGGGCGCTGGTTTCCGAGGAGGAATACCGGACCCTGCGCGAAGAGCTCAAGACCTACCTTCGCGAAGGGCAGTCGCGGCTGGTGGATGGGGCGCGGATGGTCATCACCGCGCGTCGGCGCAACGGCGAGAGCTTCACCGCCGAAGTTGCCCTGACGCGGGCCGCGGGCCTTGGCGGGCAGCCGATCTTCATCACCTTCGTGCGCGACATCGAGGAGCAGGTGCGTTACGAGGCGTCGCTGCGCGAGGCGCGCAATGCCGCCCTGAAGGGCGAACAGGCCAAGTCGCGCTTCCTTGCCGTGATGAGCCACGAGATGCGGACGCCCCTGAACGGGCTGATCGCCTCGCTCGAGCTTCTGGAATCGTCTCTCGACGCGGGCGAACACCAGCGCCGGCTGCTGGACGTGGCGCGCAACTGCTCGCAGATCGCGCTCGAGCAGGTCAACAACGTGCTCGAACTGACACGGCTCGAGGCCACCGACAGCCGTCCGCCGCTCAGCTCCGTCTTTGCTCCGGCCCAGGTCCTCGACGAGATCGTGGAACAGAACCGGGCCGTGGCCCGATCGCGCGGGAACCGGATCCTGACCGATTTTCCACCCGGCATGCCCCTGCATGTCCTGGGTCTGCGCCAGCAGTTCCAGCGCGTCGCCTACAACCTGATCGGCAATGCGGTGAAGTTCACCGAAAACGGCAAGGTGGGGGTCTCGCTGAAGGTGATCGACGAAACGGACCATGATGTCGGCCTGCTTCTGGAGGTCTTCGACACCGGCATCGGCATCGCCCCTGAAAATCTGGACCGCATCTTCAACAATTTCGAAACGCTGGATGCGACCTATGCACGGGCGGCGGCCGGAACCGGGCTGGGGCTCGGGATCGCGCGAATGGCCTCGGATGCAATGGGCGGAACGATCACGGTCGAAAGCCGGCTTGGGCTGGGCAGCAAGTTCACGCTGGCGGTGCGCTTTCCCCGCGCGGATCCCCCACAAGAGGCGCCCGCCACCGCCAATGCCACCGCGCCCGCCGCGATTCAGGCTGCGCCTGAGCCGGTCCGCCCGCCGCCGCCCGCCGCCGCGGTCACCGGCCTCAGCATCCTCGTTGCCGAGGACAACGAGATCAACCGTTTCGTGCTGCGCGAACTGCTGCTGGCCCGCAACCACCGGATCACCGAGGTTCCCGACGGTCTGGCCGCGGCCGAACGCGCGCATGCCGAACGGTTCGATCTGATCCTGATGGATATCAGCATGCCGGTGATGGATGGCATCGCCGCGACCGAGCGCATCCTGCAGGGGGGTGCTTCGCAGGACACGCCGATCATCGGGGTCACGGCCCATGCCTCTCCGGATGAGCTGAGGCGCTTTCTGGCCAATGGCATGAGCGATGTGGTCATCAAGCCCATCTCGGGCGCGGCGATCGACGGCGCGATCGAACGGGTCATGACCGGTCGGACCGGCACCCCGCCAGGCGAGGGAACCACCGCCCGATCCGGCACCGGAACCGCCACGGCCGGGAACCGCAAGGCCGCGGCCGCAGCGGCACGCAAGCGGCGCAGGCCCGCCGGGGCGCGCAGCAATCCGCGGCCGGATTCTGATGCCGACAACGCGGCGGAAGCCGCGGCCCGCGTGGTTCTTGCCCTCGCCGCAGACCGGCCCCTTCTGGATGCCGACGTCGCCGAGGAGGCCTGTTCCCTGCTCGGGGCGGAACGATGGGCCGGCTTCGTGCTGCGCTTCAGCGAGGAAGCAGCGGCCGAATTGCCGCGCCTCCTTGCGCTGTGCGAGGCGGCGGCGCATGCCGATCTGGCCTCGCGGGCGCATCGTCTTGCCGGATCGGCGGCCATGATCGGCGCGGCCCGGCTGCAAAGCTGCCTTGGCGCGGTCGAGCGTGCAGCCCGCGACGGCGCCAGCGCCGACCTTCCCGGGCTTCTCGCTGCGACGCAGACGGTTCTTTCCGCCACCACCGACGCGTTGCACCATCAGGGAGACGCCTTGCGCCGAAACGCCGATCCGCCGGGGCCGGGCTAAACAGTTCCGGCGCCACGCCGTTACCTGTGGAAAGGGGGCCAGCCCCGGGACCGGAGAGCAGACATGAGCCATATCAACGCCCGCAGCCTTTACCGACGCTCCGAACTTGCCGGGGCAAGCGAACTGTCTGACCCGCATGAGATCATCGGCGTGACGCTGCGCGAGCTGGAAAAGTCGCTGCGCGTTCTTGCGGCGGCGCGCAGCGCGGGCGGGGTTCTGCCCGAACGCCATCTGACGCGCGCCTTCACGGCGATCTACATCCTGCAAAGCTCGCTCGATTTCGAACGTGGCGGCGATATCGCAGCGCAGCTGTTCCGGGTCTATGAATACTGCCGCCTGCAGGTGACACGGCTGTTTCGCCGCGAACCCGAGGCAGAGCTTGCCGTCACCGTGGACACGATCGCCGCGATCCGCGACGCCTGGGATCAGATCGCATGACGCCCGACAGCGTTGCGGCGCTTTTCGCCGCCCTGGCCGCAGCGTCACGCGGGGCTTTTCGCGCCGAGGACGCCGAGGCGCTGGCCCTGACGGAATCACGCCGCCGCGCCCTGATCGCCGAGCTTGCCGGCATCGCGCCCGGGCCGCAACGCGACGCGCTGCGTCCGGTGGTGGCGGAAGCAGCGGCGGAACTGGCCCGGGATCAGGCGCAGGCGGATGACCTGCGGAACGGATTGTTGCGCCAGCGGCGCAGTGGCGGTCGGGCACGTCGCGCCTATCTGGGGGCCGATGCTGCGACCAGGGGGCCGCAGGTGGCGCCATGACCACGCCCCCGCGTGCCCCCGATCCACCCCGAGAGCCGGAGCCGCAGGGCCCGACGGCACGCCGTGCGCCCTGTGCCCGCTGCCAGTTCATCCGCGGCTTTCTGGTGGCCGCGGCGCTGCTGCTTCTGGTAATGCTCCTGCGGCCCGGCTTGTTCGCACCGCTCGAGGGGCTGCGTCCGGCGCATGTCGCCGGGGCGATGATGATCGCGGGCTGCGCCGGCTTCGCCTGGCGCTGGTGGCACTGGCGCCGTTCGCTCTCAGCGGAGCTTGCGCAGCGGTCGGATGCCCGGGACGATCCGCGCTAGGGCGCGGCCACCCTCCAGGTAACTGCCCAGGGGCAACTGCTGGCGCCGAAGCGGCGCCCCCGCGCTGTCGCAGTGGGTGATGATGATGTAGGGCTGGCGCCCCGCGTCGCTTTCGCGCCCCGAGGCGGCAAGGGCGGGTCCGGTCTTGGGCAGGTGCATGTCATTCTCCTGACGCTGATATCCTGCCAAAGCAGGATCCGTGCCATGTGGTCAGGTCGCGACAAAGCCGGTCAGGATCACCGCGTGAATCTGCTGGTCAAGCCCGCGCCGGGCAAGCTCTTCGTTGAGGGCGGTGCGGATGATCTGGGGCAGCGTGCCGCGCAGGGCCTGAAGATCCTGCTCCGGCTGCGCCGAAAGATGGTCCTGCACGGCGCTGACGCTGAAGGGGCGCAGTTCCGCCTCGCTGTCACGCAAGACCTGTTCCAGAAGCCCCGCCTCGTGTGATGGCAGGCGCAGCTCCATCGCGATCTCGATCCGCAGGAAGGAACCCGCCGCCCGCGTGACGGTGATCGCTTCGGGCCAGGCGACATAGACAGCCGGGTGCTGGGCGGGCAGCACCGGTGCGTCAGGCAGATCGACCGCCGGCGCGGGGCGCAGGGCCGCAAGGCGTTCGGCCGGATCGGGAAGGGCGAGGTGAAGCCCGGCAAATCCCATCGTGACGCCCAGAAGGGCTCCGGTAAAGGCGAGGCTGTTCTGGGTGGCGCTTGCGACGACCATGGCATTCCCCATCCTGGCGATATCGGCAGAATACCGGCCCGGGCACGGCAGGTCGATCCGCGGGCGCCGGCGCATCGGGATGGGTGGCGTTGCAAAGGGATGGGCCATCTCGCGCGGGGCGCGGCGATATGGGAACAGATTTCCGGTCGGCCGGGCTAAAACATCTCTTTCCGGTGCCGATACCGTTAGCGGGGCCAGAGGCAAGAGGCGGTTCAGCATGTCGGAGGAAGTGACGCATGGCCAGAGGTGACGCGCGCGCGCTCGTGCCTGTTCGGAGCGGCCCGCCTCCGGCACCGGTGACGCATGACACCACCCCGCCGGGTGCCGAGGTCGAGCTGGTTCAGGGACAGGTCCATCTTGATGACCGCGCCGCCGTGCAGAAATACCTGCCCGACATTCTGGGACGGGCGCTGGCACGGATCTGGATCGACCCGCAGTTCCTTGCCGATTTCGCCGCCGATCCCAAGCTGACCCTGCGACGCCACGGCGTTCATCTGCCGGACTCGATCTCGATCGAATATACCAAGACGGTGGCCGACCGCCCCAAGATCATCGTCTACGAACAGCATCCCGGCAGCCGGTTCCGGGTGCGGGTTCTGTATCTGCAACTTGTCATGCTGGCGGGAAAATGAGCGGCCTGCATGCCTTGCGGCGGGTGCTGCTGCCGGTCGCGCTGTTGTCGACAGCCGGGGCCGCCGGCGCGGGGCCGGGAGGAGCGCTTGCGCCCGGGGCCGGGGGCCTCGGCACCGACCCGTTCATCCACGCCGCAGCGGCGTTCGAGGCGCGCGATTATCCTGCCGCGCTTGCGGGCTTTGAACAGGTTGCACGGGCAGGGGATGCGGAAGCGCAATATCTGCTGGCCTTGATGCATTGGGCCGGCAAGGGCGTGCCGCGCAACTTCCGGCAGGCGCTTTACTGGGCCCGGCACGCGCAGGTCTCGGGCTATCCGGAGGCCGAAGCGCTGGTGCGCAGGCTGATGCCGGTTGTCCCGCCCGATGTTCAGGCCGAGCTGGGCCTGGCGCTTGCTGCGGATATCGGGGGGCGGGCCAGGGCGGGCGAACGTGCGGCGATCATGCCCTACGGGCGGGTGCTGGCCGAGGTTCTTGTCGAGCCTGATCTTGAGGCTGCCTATGTCTGGTTCTCGATCGCCCATGCGCTTGATCTCCCGGGCAGTGCCACGGCGCTTGCACGCATCGGCGCGCAGCTGGCGCCCGATACGCTTCTGGCGGCTCAGGACCAGGCGGTGCAGATCTACGCAGCCGCACCCTTCCGGAACCCCGCGGAGCCCCTGGCGCCGGCCGGGGACGGGTTCATGACCGACGACTAGGCGCCGCCAGAGGTGGATGGACGTGATGTCTATGAAGCCAGAAAGCTTTCGGCGGTGTTGACGTAACGGGTCGCGACCCGGCGCGCGTTCCCGAGCGTGTCGAAACCGCGCGCCACCAGCTTGCGCAACGACTGGAGTGAATGATCCCCCCGACCCGTATCTTGTGTGATCTGCGCGCCGGAATCGGGGCGAGCACATCCGGCGCCTCCGTCCTGTTCCGAATGCTGTCAGCGTCAAAGCCCCTTTTGGCAACACGGCCTTGGCCAAGGCGCGCTATTGCCGCTCGTGTGGGGAAGGCGGCCTTCGCATGATCCTGTTGCTGGCCTGCGGTGCCCCTGGCGTTCTGGCGCGCGTTGCGCAGGAGAGATCCGGTGTCGCGGGGCCTCCGGCGGCCCTCGTCAGGGGCCGCAACAGCGCCCGGTGCAGGCGCCCGAGGATCATCGGGCAACTTGTGCGGGTGTCGGGCGCTGCGGAAGGCCGCTGGGGACGCCGCTGCGATCAGGCGCCCTTCGGGCCGGACCCGGTCAGTTCGGCTGTGCCACGCCACCGTCGATCCGGCGCGGGCGGTGCCCCAGGGTGATGATCTCGATCTCGCTGCGCATCAGGCCGGTTTCACGGGCGATGGCCGCGGCGTCGAGGCCGCTGCGCGCCAGTTCGATCGCGCGGCCAAGCGCACGCTCGTCGTCCTGACCGCTCAGATGGGTCTGGATTGTCTCGATCTCGCGGCACAGGGCGTGAAGTGCGGCTTCCTGGGCAGCGGTCCCGCTGGCCGCACGCGCCTGAAGCGCATCGATCCGCAGCCGCAGCGCAAGGATTTCCGCGCCCTGCTGTTCGCTGTCGCGCCGCAGCCCGTCCACGGTTCCCGAAAGGCGGGCAAGCTGATCCGACTGCAGGCGCAATGCCGAGGCCAGATGGCGCGCGGCCAGCCACAGGCCGATCGCAAACAGCGCAAGCGCGCCCAGCGGCACTGCCTGCGACACAAGCGCGGCAAGGATCTGGGACGAAAGGACAGTCATCAAGGCATTTCTCCGGCGCGGCTGCGAACGTGCTGCTCCAGCTCTTGCAAGTCCCGCGCCAGGTCCTCGATCCGCCCCGGATCCAGATGCGGCGAGGCAAGCGCCGCCGGCAGATCCTCGGCGATCCGGTCCAGCAAGGCGGTGGCAAGCGCCTGCAACGCATCGGGCGCGTCAAGGGCGGCGCGTGCCTCGGCGACATGGGCCGCAATTCCGGCAAGCGGGTCGTGGGCGCCGTCGGTCATGCCCGGCCTCACGAGGTCATGTCGAGAAAGCTTTCCATCAACCGCTCGGTGATGCGGTCAAGGTCGAGCGGGTAGTTGCCCGCCGCGATCGCCTCGCGGATGCGCGATACCGCCTCGAGATCGACGGGCGGGTCGCGCGGGATCTGCGCGAGGCTCTGGCGCGGAGCGAAGGGGCTCATTTCCACGGTATCCGTGGCGGTAACCGCAGCCGGCCCTGCCGGCGGCAGCGTTTGCTCTGGCACCCGCAGGACATCTTCCTGGGCGCGGGGGGTCCGGATCGTCTGAACCCCAGACAGTAGCGGATCAACCATGACAATTCTCCTTCGCAGCCGACAACGACAGGGATTCAGTTCATGTTAGGGTGCGCGCGGACTTTTTTATCGGCGATGACGATGGCGCGGATTTCGCGGTTGCTTTGGGTATTCAGAACGCGGATCACATCGCCGCGCTGTCCGCGCATCAGCGCAGTGCCGGCACTCTGGGCAACGAACGGGCCGGCCCGGCTTTCGATCACCACCGGATGGCCCTGTTCGACCAGCCACACACGTTCCAGATGCCGTGCCAGAAGCGGCGCACCCGCGTTCAGCGACACGGCCAGCCGCCGTCCTGCGACGGCGGCGGGATCGGTGAAATCCACGGTGCTGCCGGGGGCGAGGGGGGCAAGCTCCAGGTCCTCGGGGGCAAGCACCGCGCCCTGACGCAGCCCGTGGCGCAGGCGCAGCCCCTGCGGGCCCATGGTGCCGGGCGCGGTATCGGGGGCGGTCGCGGGTGGCACAGGCGCAAGAGCCGGAACGGTGCGCAATGCCACATCCCAAGCGCGGGGGCTGGTGCAGCGCACCTGCACCGTGTCCCAGCCGTAAAGGGCAGTGACTTCGGGCGGGTGATCGCAGGGAAAGAAGCGCCGCGAGGCGGCAAGGGTGACGCTGCGTGCCTGGCCCTGGGCGGCAAGCGCCTGCTGGACATGGGCCGCCATTTCCGCGCCGGTGATGGCGGCTGCGCCGCTCGTGGCAAAGACCAGCAGAGCCGCCGTTACAAGCGACACTCGCCACTGTGCGCCGGTCATCGCGCCGCTGCCATGAACTGGATCGTTCGCCCGGCAAGGCTGTTCAGCGGACGGTTGCGATCAATCGGACGCAGTTCGGCGGATGCGTCGCCCAGCTGCACGATCTCGAGGATGTTCCAGGGCGTATCCTCGCCGCGGGTGAAGGCCAGGCTTTGCGGTGTCAGCCCGTGGCGGCGGCCCAGCGGCACGGTCAGCCGGCCGCCGGCCAGCGTCAGTTGCGCCGTCATCGGTTGGCAGAGCAGCTGATCCACCAGGGCAACAAGCTGTCGGTCCACGCCCTGCGCAAGTTCGGCCGCCATCTGCAGCCGTGTCTGACCTGCCAGAACGCTGGCCGACCGCAGGGGCAGATGCGGCGGAAGCCGCGTTTCACTGCGCAGCACCTGTTGCGCCGCCAGGGTTGTCCCGCCGGCGCGCAGTTGCAGATCGGTGTCGAGGACCACACGCGCCCCGGAAAGGCTGTTTCCTCCGGCAGCAAGCGTCAGCGTGAAGACCGGCACGAAGGCCAGATCGCCGGGCGCGGGGGCGGTGCTGCCGCGGGTCAGGGCGGTGTAGTCGAATCCCGGCGCGGTGCGTCCGGCGTCCGGCAAGGGCGTGCCCGTGGCGCGGCGCAGGCTGACCGCCGGGTGGCGATCAAGGGCTGCCAGAAGCTGATCCGTCACGGCGCCGGCCACCTCGATCCCCCAGGCGGGAACCTGCGGATCCATGCGCAGCTGCGGCTGATAGGCGGTGATCTGAAGATGACGGCGCGCGCTGCAGCCGGCCTGTGGCGGCGGGCCGATCAGCGCGCGCACCGTGACCTGCCAGAACGGCCCGCTCTGGCCCTCGGCCATAATGCCATAGTCAAGAACTTGCGCCGCCGGGCGCACAAGCGTGGTGTCGCTGGTGATTACCGACTGATTGGTGATGGTATGGCCGCGCACTTCGGCGCCGCCCTGCAGGGCCGCTGCAAGCAAGGCATCTTCAAGCGCACGGCGCCGCGCGGCATCCATCCCGGCGCCGCCCTCGATCACGGCGCGGCCTGTCGCCTCGACCAGCCGGGCTTCGGCCTGCGCCAGGGTCGGCAGAAGGCTGGGGACGGTGCCAAGCACCAGCCACAGAAGCACCAGAAAGACCTGTCGGCGCGCCTTGCACCACGGCAGGCCGCCCCTTGCGGGCAGGGGCAGACGGGCCGCCCGCGCGGCCGGAACCAGGGCCTCAGGCATGACCGCGCGCCAGATTGATCAGATAGCCGATCGTGTCCTGATCAAGCTCCAGCAGCACCTCATAGCTGTCGGCGCCCTTCGGGGTGATGCGCACCGTGCGCGCGCCCCGGATCGAGCCGGAAACGGCGGCTGTCAGCCGGTCGTCACGGACCATGGCCTGTTGCAGCGTCAGATAGCCGTCGATCCGAAGCCCGTGGATCTGCTCGGTCAGGTCGCGCATCGCCTCCATCCGTGCGGCCTTGATCGCCATCAGCCGCTTCTGGTTCAGCCCCTGCCCGGGCTGCGAGGAAACCACTGCAAAGCCGAGCCCGGTGATGGCCCCCGGTGAGGCCTGCACCAGCGTCATCCCTTCGGCACCGGGCATCGGCGGAAGGCTTGCAATGGTCTGCGGGCGGCTGGGGGCGGTCTGGGCATCCAGCATGTCGTTCATGTCCTTGACCTCGGCCAGCGTCCGGGTGCGCGGGCTGTGATCGGCCGGCAGGAAATCGGTGGCCTGCTGCGGGGCGGGCGGGCTGGCGGAACAGGCCGCCACAAGCGGCAGCGCCAGGAACAGCGACAGGGGGGTCAGGGAAAATCGGGGCACGGGCATGGTTCCTCATCTGGCGGGGCTGCGGCGGGCGCGGCGGGGATTGCCCGCGATGTGCAGGTTCCGTGCCAGCCGTGCCCGCGCCTCTCTCGTCCGCAGTTGGTACGGCAGTTGCATTCCCGTCCCTGAACGCCAATCGCAGCCAGGAGCCGCGGCAGATGAACAGGGCCCCAAGCCTTCAGGAACAGCACAACACCCCTTGTCCGGGTGCGGCGTCGCGTCGGCTTTCCGACGCCGGGCGGCTGTCATGGAACTGACGGGCGGGCGCGGCACGCTGGGCTTGCTGCGGCAGACAGCGGGCGGGATCGTCCTGCCGCTGGGCATTCTGGTCATCGTGGCGATGATGGTTCTGCCGCTGCCGGTGTTCCTGCTCGACAGTTTCTTCGTGCTCAACATCCTGTTGTCGCTGCTGGTGCTGATGGTGGCGATGCACAGTTACCGGCCGCTTGATTTCTCCAGCTTTCCGACGCTGCTGCTGATCGCAACGGTCCTGCGGCTGGCGCTGAACGTCGCCTCGACCCGCGTCGTGCTGAGCGAGGGCCACACCGGCCCGGACGCGGCCGGCAAGGTCATCCAGGCCTTCGGCGAATTCGTGATCGCAGGCAACTTTGCCGTCGGGATCTTTGTCTTTGCGATCCTGGTCATCATCAACCTCGTGGTGATCACCAAGGGCGCGGGCCGGGTGTCCGAGGTTTCGGCGCGCTTCACGCTGGACGCCATGCCCGGCAAGCAGATGGCGATCGACGCCGATCTGAACGCCGGCATCCTGACGCCCGAGGAAGCGACGCGCCGCCGCGCCGAAGTGGCCAGCGAGGCCGACTTCTATGGCGCGATGGACGGTGCCTCGAAATTCGTCAAGGGCGATGCGGTCGCCGGCATCCTGATCCTTGCGGTCAACATCATCGGCGGGCTGATCATCGGCGTGGCGCAGCACCGGATGTCGATGCTGGCCGCCGCCGAAACCTATGTGCTCCTGTCGATCGGGGACGGGCTGGTGGCGCAGATCCCGTCGCTGCTGCTGTCCATTGCCACCGCAATCATCGTGACGCGGGTATCCTCGACGCATGACATGGCCGAACATATCGCGCGGCAGGTGAATCTCTCGCGCGCCTGGTTGCCGGTGGCGGGGGTGATGATGATCCTCGGCTTCGTGCCGGGCATGCCGAATGCGCTGTTTCTGGGCAGCGCCGCCCTGGCCGGTTTCGCCGCATGGGCCGCGCGCGGGCGCGAGGGCGCCGATCCCGGCCCGGCCGAGGGCCCCGCGGCCGCGGGCGAAACAGGTCCGGACGGCGCGCAAGAGGCGATCACCGCCGAGGATGTCACCGATTATTCCGCCATTTCGGTCCAGCTTGGCTATGGGCTGATCGATCTGGTGGATACCGAGGCGGGCGGGCCGCTGGTCAAGCGCATCACCGGCATCCGGCGCGACGTGTCGCGCAGCCTCGGCTTCGTGATCCCCGCCGTCCGGATCCGCGACGATCTGGCGCTGGGGGCGCGGCAATACCGCATCCGTATCGGCCAGACCATTCAGGGCGAGGACGAGATCCACCCTGACCGCAAGCTGGCCATCCCGGGGGCGGGATCGGCACTGCGGCTGAAGGGGATCGAGGTCAAGGACCCCAGCTTTGGCCTGGACGCGATCTGGATCCTGCCGCACCAGCAGGCCGAAGCCGAGGCCGACGATCATGTGGTGGTCGAGCCGGATTCGGTCATTGCCACCCATCTCAGCCAGATCCTTTACAAGAACGCGGCCGAGCTGCTGGGCCAGGACGATGTTCAGGCGCTTCTCGACAATCTTGGCCGCGTGAGCCCCAGCCTCGTGCAATCGGTGGTGCCCAAGCTGGTGCCGCTGCATGTGCTGACGGCGGTGCTGCGCGCCCTTCTGGCCGAACGCATCCCGATCAGCGATCTGCGCCGGATCCTGGAAGGGATGTCGGCGATGTCGGGCCGGAACCTCGGCATCACCGACATGGCCGAGGCGCTGCGCCCGGGGCTTGTGCCGCTGCTGATCCAGCAGGTCGTGCCCTTGAACCAGCCGTTGCCGGTGGTGACGCTGGCCCCCGATCTGGAACAGCTGATCCTGCGCATGGCCCGGCAGGGCGGCGAGGGCGGGCTGATGCTGGACGCTTCGCTGGCCGAGATGCTGGTGCAGGGGCTCAATGGTGCGACCGAACGTCTGGCCGCCGAGGGCCGTCAGGCGCTGGTCGTGGTGGCGCCGCAGATCCGCCGCGTCTTTGCCGATTTCCTGCGCGTCCATCTGCCGGATGCGATCGTGCTGGCGGTGACCGAACTGCCCGAGGCGCGCCGCGTCGAGATCATCGCCACCCTGGGCGGGGCCGAGGCCCTTGCACAGCCCGAAATGTCATGAGGTAAGACATGCCATCGCTGACCGTCCTTGCCCCGGATTCCGCGCTCGCCATGGAAATGGTGATGAAGGAACTTGGCCCCGACGCCTTCATCCTGTCCACCACCCAGCGCGATGGCCAGATCGAGATCTGCGCCACGAACGATCCGATCCCGCAGACATCGCGCCCGGTCTCGGCCGCCCGGCGGAACTTTGGCGCGCTGCTGGCCGCCCATGCCGAACGCGCGGAACCGGTGCTGTCGCCGCTCGCTGGCCGGCAGCCGTTGCCGCCCCGCAGCACCCCCGGAGCCGGGGCGGAACCCGCCGCGCCAATGGCCGCCCTTTCGGCCGCGCGCGAGGCCGCGCGCATCGCCGCGGCGCCCCCGCGCCCCCCCGAAAGCACCGGACCCGAACGCGCCGCATCCGCACCCGCCGGCGCCCCTCCGACCGAGGCGGGGCTTCAGGCGCTTGAGGGAACCCTGCGCGGCCTGATCGAAAGCATGCAGGTCGGGGTGATGGCCGGGGCGGGCGCGGCGGTGGATACCTCGAGCCATCCGGTCGCGCTGCTGCTGGGGCGGGCAGGATTTTCCCCGCGCCTGATCGCCGAGCTGCGCATCACATTCGAGGCCGCCCCCGACGCCGCCACCGGCCGCACCGCCTTTGTCGAGGCCGTGGCAGCCCGTCTCGCCCCGCCCGAGGTGCAGGACCTGACCCGCGCAAGGGTGATCCTTGTCGCCGGCCCCTCGGGCAGCGGCAAGTCGATGCTGGCGGCCCGGCTGGCGGCCCATCTCGCAACCAGCGGCATCACCCCGCGCCTGGTCGAGATTGCACCGGCCGCGCTGGGGGCGGGCGAGCGGTTGCGGATCTGGGCGCGGATGCTGGGCCTGCCGGTGCGGCGCTGGGATATTGCCCATCCGCCGGCCGTCGCCGGTATCGGCGAAGGTCCGGCGATCGTCGATCTGCCATCCAACCCCGAACTTGCCCGACGGCTGGTCGAACGGCTTCTGGCGGTGATGCCGCCCGGCGCGCTTCAGCTGCTGATCGCGCTTCCGGGCGGGGCGAGCCGGCATCTCGTGACCACCACTTGCACGGCCTATGCCGGGCTTGATCCGACACTGGTCCTGACCCGGCTGGATGAATGCGACATCACCGCCAATGAACTCTCGGCCATCGCCGAACTTCAGGTCCCGCTGGGCTGGATGGCCGCGGGCGAGGGGCTGGCGCAGGCGCTTGTGCCCATCACCCGCGCCGTTCTCGTTCAGCACATCGCCCAATGGCTGCCGGCAGCATGACCGCGCCGCACGGAAGGACAGGAAACACCATGATCGAGTCGATCACCATCGCAAGCGGCAAGGGCGGCGTCGGCAAGACCTGCGTCGCGGTGAACCTTGCGCTGACGCTTGCGCGGCAGGGGCGGCGGGTGGCGCTGCTGGATGCGGATTTCGGGCTGGCCAATGCCCATATCCTGATGGGCTGCGACACCAGCCTGTCGATGCGCGAGGTCCTGAGCGGCGCCTGCAGCATCGAAGAGGCGATGGTCGCGACACGTGGCGGCGTGCGGCTGATCGCGGGCGGGGCCGGCGCGACCGAGATGCGCAATCTCGATGCGCTGGCGCAGGCTCAGGCGATCCGGGCCATGGACGGCCTTTCGGGGCAGATTGACCTGCTGATCGTCGATGCGCCGGCCGGCGCCGGCGACGGCACGCTGGGGTTCATGGCCGCCTCTGACCGCGTGCTGGTGGTGATCGTGGGCGAACCGACCAGCTTCATGGACGGCTATGCGCTGATCAAGGCGGCCGCGCAGGAACGCGGGCTGCGGCGCTTCTCGATCCTTGTCAACATGGCGCGCAACGGCGCCGAGGCGCAGGCGCAGTTCGACCGCTTTCGCGCCATCGTCGCGCGGTTTCTGGACGTGGAACTCAGCTTTGCCGGGCATCTGCCTTTTTCGGCGCAGTTGCGGCGGTCGGTCATCGCCCGCACGCCGGTGGTGCAAAGCCACCCCGCAGGCCCCGAGGCCCTGGCCCTGTCGCGGGCCGGTCAGGCGCTGTTGCGGGGGCCGGCCAACGATCTGTCCGGGCTGCGGTTCTTTCAGGACGCCCGGCTGCGTCACCCGGTCGGAACCTGAGGCGAGGGCGCGCGATGAGACCCGGACACTATCCCGAAGGCCGGCTTGATCCCGAAGCGCTGGTCACCCGGCATATGGAACTGGTGCGCCGCGTGGCGTGGCATATCCATGGGCGCGTAGGCCATGCCGCCGAAATCGACGACCTGCTGCAGGCAGGTTACATCGGACTGGTCGATGCCAGTCACCGCTATGTGCGCAGGGACGGGGTGAGTTTTGCCAGCTATGCCGCGATCCGCATTCGCGGCGCGATCATCGATCACCTGCGCCGCAATTCGAACCTCTGCCGCACCACCATCGCGATGCACCAGCGCGCAGTTGCGGCCCAGCGGCGGCTGGAGCAGCGGTTGCAGCGCATCCCCACCAATGTCGAGATCGCCGCCGAGCTGGAGCTTGACCCCGAGGAGTACAGCCGCTGGGCGCAGGCCTTCGAAGCCAACAGCACCCAGTCCCTTGATGCGGTCTATTCCGACCAGTCACCGGCCTTCGAGGCCGCGGGCGGCACCCCGGAGGACGCGCTCGGCCGCAGCGAGACCGCCGCCGCCCTGCGCGCAGCCCTTGCCACCTTGCCCGAGCGCGAGGCGATGGTCCTGCAGCTTTACTATGTCGAGGAACTGAATGTCTACGAGATCGCGGCGGTCCTTGGCGTGACCACCGGACGGGTGTCTCAGATCAAGAAGGCGGCAGTGGATAGGCTGCGGGATGCGCTGCAAGGCGCCTTGGGCGAGCTGTTCTGAACCCCCGGTCCTGGCTCGGGATGCGCTGGGGGCGCGTTGGGCGGGTGCAATGGTTCGCGGCCTTTGCTGGGCATGAACCGCGTTGCAGGTGGCCTTGACCCTGGACGACCGGGCCAGCATCTCGGTTGCTGCACGCCGCACTGGCGTCGCGCTCAATCTGCTGAATCGTGCGCAGGCGCGGGCTTCCGGGCGGCGAGTTTCAGCGGTCGATCAGGCGCTTGTCCATTTCCGCCACGGTCTGAAGCAGCCGCGCGCTGCTTCCGAAGGCCTGCTGTGCCCGGATCAGCGAGGTGAGTTCGCTGGTCATGTCGACATTCGCAGCCTCGGTTGCGCCGGCGACGAGATAGCCGAAGCCTTCATCGCCCGGTGCCCCGATCCTGGGGCCGGCCGCGCCGGGGGTTTCGCCATAAAGGGTGCCGCCCAGGCGCCGAAGCTGGCTTTCATCCTCGAACCGCGCAAGGCCGATCTGGCCGAGGCGGGCGACCGTGTTGATCCCGTAGCGGCCCATGATGGTGCCGTCGGCGCCGATTTCCAGCGCGGACAGCCGGCCGCCTTCACCGGCGGCATCACGCAGTTCGGGCGGAATCACGATGGGTTGCAGCGCGGCCGAGAGAACGGCAAGCCCGTCCATCCCGGTCAGGGTTCCGTCCGGCGCCAGCCGAAGGGCACCGTTGCGGGTATAGACCGGCGTCTCCTGTCCCGGCGGCGGCGCAAGCACCAGCATGCCATTGCCGATGATCGCCAGATCAGTCTCGACGGCCGAGGTGACGATCCCGCCTTGCGTATGGCTGCGGCGCGGTTCTGCGACCAGCGCGCCACGGCCGCGATAGGGCGGCTGGCTTTCGGCCGCGGGATGGGAATAGACATCCTCGAACCGGGCCATCTGGCGCTTGTAGCCGGTGGTGCGCGCATTGGCGATATTGTCGGACAGGACGGCGATTTCCTGGGTCGCCGCAGCGAGTCCGGTGCGGACGATGGAGAACATGGCGGGCCTCATGCGTAACGGGTTGGGCTGACAGGGCAAGAACCGTGCCGGGTGACGGGCAGCTACATGCGAAACCTGGCCTTGCGGCAGTCGTGGCTGCGCAGCGTGCTGCCGCTGAGGATGGCGATGCGGCCATCGCCGCGGTGGACCGAGAGGCTCATGCCCGCGCCTGCGACGTCCAGATGGGTATCGCTGAGCGCGCGCAGCGTCAGGATATGCTCCGCGCCACCTTCGGGGACGAACCGTGCCTCGGCGCCCTGACGCAGCCGGGGCAAGACCAGCGTGAAGCCTGGCTGACCCGCAGCGCCGGGACAATCATAGCTTTCCCGATCGACCCGTGTCAGCAGCGGGCAAGAGGCCGCAAGCGCAGGCAGCGCCAGCAGCAGGACCAAGGGCAGGAACGCGGGCACCGGCTCAGGCTTTCAGCTTGGGCGCGCGCTTGGCACGCGGCTTGGGGGTCTTCGCGGGCGGTTCGGCGGGCGGCGGGGCTTCGGGGGGCGCGTCTTCGACAAGCACCGCCGCACCGGCACCGATCAGCCATTCCGCGCTTTCGGCCTGTACCTCGATCACGGCACCTTCAGGAAAACGCACGCCGTTCACCTCGCCGGCGCGGGTCAGCCGCACACGCTTCCAGTTCGCGCGGACATCGGGTTCCTCGGAATCGACCGGGCGAAAGGCGGGTTCCGCCCGCGCTGCGGGTTCGGGGGCAGAAGCCTGCGCCGGGGCAGGGGCCGGATCGGGTTCGGCAAGCTCGGCGGCCGGATCGAAGCTGTCCGTGGCAATCGCGGTGATCCGGCGCCGAAGCACCGCGATCCGGGCCAGCAGCAGGGCCGTGCGATGGCCTTCATTCGTTTCGGCCTTCAGCAGCGTCGCGATGGCACGCGCCGCCTCGCCCGGGGCAAGGCCCGCAAAGCGTTCAAGCACGCCGTCGCGATAGGCGGTGATTTCGGGGGGAAGCCGGTCGTCCAGGGGCGCGGCGCTCGGGGTGCCCTGGGGTGCGGCGGCGGTCTCGTCCTGCATTTTCTCTCCAATCCGTGGTCCCGCCGGGGGACTTGGCACCGGACTTGCAAAAACCGATCCAGCCACGGCGCCTTGCGCAACTTTTTTCCGGGATGGAGGATCGTATGAAAGCCTTTGCCACGACGCTTGGGGTGCATGCCCAGGCCCTGCAGTTGCGGGCCAGGCGCAACGACATCCTTGCCTCGAACATCGCCAATGCGGCAACGCCCAATTTCAAGGCCCGCGACATCGACTTCGCCGCCGAACTGCGGCGGGTGGCGGGCGGCCCGGGGCCGATGACCACCACCAGCACCAACCATTTCAGCACGCGGGGCAGCATCAATCCGCGCGGGCTGGCCTATCGCGATCCGGTGACGCCCGCGCTGGACGGCAACACCGTGGACATGGGGGTAGAGCAGATGCAGTTCTCCGAGAACGTCCTGCGGTATCAAACCAGCCTCGGATTTCTCAACCGCCGGATCTCCGGCCTCATGTCAGCCATAAAGGGGGAATGATGACCGCGATCCAGTCGGTTTTCGATGTGGCCTCGCGCGCGTTGTCGGCGCAGCAGGTGCGGCTGAATGCCGTTGCATCGAACCTTGCCAACGCTCGCAGCGCCGCCGGCACCCCCGAGGAAGCCTATCGCGCGATCCGCCCGGTGTTCGAGACGGAGTATGCCCGCCAGATGGGCGCCGGACGCGGCCTGTCCACGGTCAATGTGGCCGATGTGGTCGCGCTGGACCGCGAACCCGAACGGGTGCTGATGCCCGACCATCCCGATGCCGATCCGGATGGCTATGTCTACCGCGCCGCGGTGGATGTGGACGAAGAGCTGGTGGAGATGGTCGAAAGCAGCCGCCAGTATCAGAACATCCTCGAGGTGGTCTCGACCCTGCGCACGCTGATGTCGCGCACCGTCAGCATGGGCCAGTAGGCCCCACCCAGAACCGCCAGATCCGGAGAGCCAGATGTCCTCGATTGACGCAAATGCCACCGCCGCACAGCAGGCCCTTTTCGACCGGCTGGGCCTCAGCCGGGCCCAGTCCAGCGGTGGATCGGGCCGCGACAGCCTTGGGCAGGAGGATTTCCTGAAGCTGATGACCGTCCAGTTGCAGAACCAGGATCCCTTCGCCCCGATGGAGAACGGCGAGTTCATCGGCCAGATGGCGCAGTTTTCCACCGTGTCGGGCATCACCCAGCTGAACCAGACGCTCAGCAGCATCTCGGACGAGATGAAGCAGTTCCGCATCGCCACGGCCGCGAACTTCCTTGGCCAGTCGGTTCTGGTGCCGGGCAACATCACCCGCGCCGATGACATGGGCGAAATCCACGGCGCGGTGGACCTGCCGCAGACCGTGTCGAACCTGCGGGTGATCTATTCCGACGCCACCAACGGGCAGGTGTTGCATTACGACGATCTTGGCCCGCAGCAGGCCGGGATGATGGGCTTTTCCTGGGTGAACGTGCCGCCGGCCGTGGCGATGACCCGGATGCCGGTGCAGGTGGATATTGCCGCGCTGACCGGAACCGGGATCGAGACGCTGAGCCCGCAGGTCTTTGCGCGCGTTCTGTCCGCCTCGCGCGGGGGGGGCACGGGCGGCGAACAGGAAATGACCCTGACCGTAGAAGATTTCGGCCCGGTGCGCACGGGCAGCGTGACCACGATCCGCTGAAGCGGCGCGGCAGACAGCAAAGGGACAAGCCATGTCATTCTATACCGCACTTACGGGGCTGAACGGCGCACAGGCCGATCTGTCGGCCACCTCGAACAACATCGCCAACGTCGGCACCACCGGATTCAAGCGCAGCCGGGCCGAGTTCGGCGATATCTTCGCCACCTCGCCGCTGCAAAGCTCGGCCTCGGCGATCGGATCGGGCGCAATCCTCAAGGGGATCCGCCAGCAGTTCACGCAAGGCAACATCGCCTCCTCGCTCAATGTGCTTGACCTTGCCATCTCGGGGCAGGGCTTCTTCGCGCTCAAACCCTCGCTCGGGTCCTCGCAGACGGTCTTCACGCGCAACGGGTCGTTCAGCGTGGACAACAACCGCTATGTGGTGGACAGCACCGGCCAGCACCTGCTTGTCTATCCGGTCAACCAGGACGGATCGGTCACCGCGCGCGACCTGATCAGCGCCGTGCCGCTGCAACTGCCGGTATCCTCGGGCGATCCCAAGGCCACCAGCCGGATCGAGCTGGGGGTGAACCTTCCGGCCGGGTCAACCGCGCTTGGGGCGCAGGATGCGGTGCCGCCCACCCGCGCCTTCGATCCCGCCGATCCGCGCACCTTCACCAATTCGACCTCGATCACCATCTTTGACGATCTGGGCAACCCGACCATCGCAACGGTCTATTTCATCAAGACCCAGCTGGCCTCGGCGCAGGATCCGACAAGCAAGTTCGACACCAAGCTGGTGATCAACGGCACGGTGGTCGAACCGAACCTGGTCAAGGCCGTGGACCAGCGTGGCCGCCAGATCTTCATCGACCGCTTCGGCAACCAGACCAGCCAGGTGCCCGATGACAACTATTATCTCGATGGCCGCGCCTCGCCGCTCTACAAGCTGGACGACCTGCGTTCCAAGGTGCCGTCGCAGCCTGCGCGGATGACGGGCGCCACCAGCTTCTTCGACTTCGGCCCCGAAGGCGACCGACTGGTCGAGATCGTCACGGATCCGCTGATGTTCCACGCCACCCGCGATTCCGGCAATGCAGAAAGCAACGTCTACTGGGGCCGCGACTTCCTGATGGTCAATGTGGATGATGGCGATCAGCCGGTGTCGGTCAACATCCGTCCGGGCAAGTACACGGCCGCCCAGCTGGCGGCCGAGGTCGAACGCGCGATCAACGAAGCCTATGGCGACGACCGCAAGATCCGCGTGGTCAAGAATGTCGATGACCGGATGACGATCGACCTGTTCCGGCTGAACAGCGACGGCACGACGATCGGGCTTCAGCCCAAGTTGACCCTGGATCTGCTGCGCCCCAGTTTCGTGAGCGAGCAACTGGGCATCAACCTTGACGTGCCCGGCCCGAATTTCCGCCGCGACGAGTTCCTGGCGCATATGCAGGCCACGATCGTCAACGGGCTGAACGACTATATCTTCGATTCCAGCGGCGCGATCTCGGCACCGCTTGCCGAAGGGCTCGGCGTGGGGCAGCGGCTGTTCACCCGCGCCGCGGGCGAGCGGATGGGCCAGGTCTATCGCAGCACCGAGGTGATTTCCTTCGATTACGCCCAGCAGCGCGATGGTGTCTGGGCGTCGCAACCGAAGCATCTCGTCTATTCCACCTTCGCAAATCGTCCGACGCTGTCGGTCTATGACAACCGCACCGCCCTTTCGGCCGCCGGCGCCGGCAATGCAGTCACCTATGATCCGGGCCAGAACACGCTGACCATAAACGTCCCGGCCGATTTCGACATGGGCTCCAGCCCCACGATCCGCCTCGCGGGCACCTTTGCAAGCGATCTTGCCGCAACCCATCTGAACGGGCGCGAACTGCGCGTGTTCGAGGTGGTGGATCTCGTCGATGCCGACGGCGCCCCCTACAAGCGACTGCGCGTGGACACGACCCAGCTGGGCATGCCCGATACGCCCTTCAGCCTGGCCGCGAACGGTGCGATCAGCATCCTGTCGGGCGCCTCGGAAGAGGTCGAGGCCTTCTTCGAAGGCGCGGGCGCCGATGGGGGGCTCGGGATCCTGGGCAGCGAACGCATCGTGTTGCGGGAAAAGGGTGCGGCGGCAACCCGGTCGGTCGGCTATTTCGACGGCGCGCCGCCCGTGTTCACCGTGACCGGCGCGCTGCTGGGCGGGGACGTGGCGCTGCAGGCGCTGGGGCTTCAGTCTGCCGGTGGCGCGGCGGCGCTGTCCAGCAAGGTGATGTGGGTCGATGAACGCAACCCGCCGATCCGGGCCAATTACGATCATGTGAACCAGCGGTTCCAGTTCTCGGTGGAACGCGGCAGCCTTGGCGAAGGCTCGCCCAGCAACTTCCATTCCTTCTCGGTGTTCGGCTATCCCGAGGCGCTGTCGGTCAACAACCTGGGCATTCCGGGGGGCAATGACCGCCAGCAGGTGCAGATCCGCGGGGAAGAGGTGCTGTCCACCCGGCCCTTCGTGGCACAGGGCGGCGACATCCAGCCCAATGACCGCCGCTATGGCATCCGGGTGACCTATAACAGCGATACCCGCAACTTCAGTATCGCCAGCGGCACCACCGGCGAATCCATCGCTGCCAATGGCGCAGTCGGGGTGCGTGCGGCGCAGTCGGCCTCGAACATCCAGGTGGGGCGGCGCACGATCCTGGCCGATGGATCGGTCGATCCCAACGAGAGCTTCGACCGCAGCGCCCGGACGCTCGGCTTCGGCGACAACCACCTGATGGGTTTTGGCCTGTCGAAAAGCAGCGTGGGCTTCGAGGCCGGGCGCGGGCTTGCGGCGCAGCCCGCGACGGTGCGCGGTGGCACGGCGCTGGTGCCCCTGAACCAGGTGTTCCGGCTGAGCGAACTGGGCGGCGAGAACCGCTTCTCGATCTCGGTCAACGGGATTTCGGGGGTGATCGAACTGCCGCCGGGCTCCTATGTCGGCTCGTCCCTGGCCGCGGCGCTTGAGGAAAGGATCAACCAGATCGAGGATCCGCTTACCGGGCGCACCGTGGGCGGGGTCAAGGTGCGCTATCTGCCCGACAGCAACAGCTTCGAATTCACCACCGGCACCACCGGTGACAATTCGATCATCCGCGTCCGTGGTGCCGCCCGGTTCGGCCTAGACGATGTCGCGCTGGGGGTGGGGTCTGTCCCGCAGATCTTCAATCTGGTGCAGGCGACCTCGCCCGAGGGGCTGCCGCTTTATGTCGATGCCTCGGGCAAGGTGGTGACCACGCCGCCCGACAACCTGGTCAGCGGTTATTTCCCGCTGTACATCGACGAGGGGGAACTGACCTTCGACCGCGCCGGCCGGCTGCTCAGCCCCTCGACCAGCGTGCGCTATGACCAGTTCGGTTCGGGCGTGTCGCTGTCGCTTGACATCGACTTTTCCGGCTCCACCCAGTTCGCGCAGCCCTTCTCGGTGCTGACACTTCAGCAGGACGGTTTTGCCTCGGGCCGGCTGGACGGGATCGAGATCGACGCCTCGGGGGTGATCCGCGCCTCCTATACCAACGGCCAGAACAAGCCGCTGGGCAAGGTGGTGCTGGCGACGTTCAACAACCAGAACGGGCTCAAGCAGATCGGCAATGCGACCTATGTGGCAACGGCCTCGTCCGGGGCGCCGCAGGTGGGCGAAGCCGGGGGCGAGGGGTTGGGCAACATCCTGTCCGGTTCGCTTGAACGGTCGAACGTGGACATCACCGAGGAGCTGGTGAACCTGATCACCGCGCAACGCAACTTCCAGGCCTCGGCCAAGGCGATCGAAACCACGACGACCCTGACCCAGACCATCATCAACATCCGCGGCTGATCCGCCGCGCGACCCCGAGCCAAGGGCCCGCGCCAGGCGCCGGCCCTGACCCCATCGGCCCGCAGCCGTCCTGTTGCGGGCCGTTCAACCGACCGGAGGCGTCATGGACCGGATGATCCACACCGCGCTGAGCGCGCTGCACAATCTGCGCGACAGCCGCACCATCACGGCGCAGAACCTTGCCAACCAGAACGTCCCCGGGTTTCGCCGCGATCTGCCGAACGAAGGCGGCAGCCGCTTCATGGCGCAGTTCGACGAGATCTCGGCCCGCGCCTTCCCGCTGGAACGTGGCCCGCACCTGTTCTCGGACCTTGCCGGTCCGCTGGTCGAAACCGGCGAGCCTGCCGATGTGGCGCTGGCGGACCGCGGGTATTTCTATGTCCAGCCCACGGGCGGGGGCGGCCTGGCCCTGACCCGTCGGGGCGATCTGTCGCGCGATGCCGAGGGTGTGCTGCGCAACGGCGCGGGCGACGCGTTGCTGGACGTGGAGCTGCAACCGATTACCGTTGATGCCTGGCGGGCGATCCAGATCAACGAACTGGGCCAGATCTGGATCGAACCGCAAGAGGGCCAGCCAGGCCAGATCGAGCTTGCCGCGACGCTGGCCACCGTGGACCCCGAGGGGCTGCTGCTGCGCAAGGGGCCCGACGGGCGCATCCGCCCGGCCGAGGGGCCGCTTCCGCCCCCCGACCAGCGCGGGCGCGTGCAGCAGGGCTATCTGGAATCGAGCAATGTCAATGCGGTGGAAGAGCTTGTCCTGTCGCTTGAACTCCAGCGCGAGTTCGAGCTGAACGTCAAGCTGATCACCACCGCGCGCGAGATCGACGAGGGCGGCGCACGGCTGCTGCGCCTGCCCGAGACCTGATCCCGGCAAGGAGGCGGTTCGCGCCCGCGCGAGCCGCGGTGTTCGACAGCACCCGCCGGCGCGGGCAGTTCAGCTTAGAGGGTTGAAATTGCACCGTTGATCACGGCGATGTGCTGTGGCCGGGCGGCCTCCCGCTTCCGCGAGGACATGTCGGCCCCACAACGACCCGAGGAAGGTGAGGGCAGTCCGCAGGGGCCAAGCCACAGAATATTCACGGAGCGGGAATGCGGGGCGCCGACGGCAAGGCCGCGTGCTGCCACAGCTGCCCGCGTCTTCCCCGCGCAGGCGACGGGTTCTAATCGGGTGTGCCATGGATTGGCACAAATGACCCGTCTTCCCCCCGCAGGCGACGGGTTCAGCCATCAACGCCAGACGCCCGTTCCGCGCTTCCGTGCAAGCCATTGCCGCGCGGCTGCCCGGGAGGCAGGAGTCCTCCGTCAGTGCCGGGCAAGGGGCCGCGCCGGGTGACTGGAACAGCTTCGGCACGAGGCTTTGCGCGGCCGCCTCCCTCGGGCTGCCGTTGAGGCTGCTGGCACGGGCGGGCGGAGGGGGCGAGCTGCGTTCGGGTGTCTGCGGTGCAGGGCGGGTCGGCCCTGACGATGCGCGTGGGACCGCGGTGTTTTCGGAGGCCAGCGTGTCCAACGGGCGGGTTCGGTGTGCCTGCGAGGTTTGTCGCCGCGGCCAGGAGCCGAGGGTTGCGTGGGTGATCCTGCGCGCGCACCGGATCCTGTTGCTGCCCCCGCGGACATGCCGGCACGTCAGGGGCCGGGGAGCTCCCGCCCGTCTTCACCGCCTGCGGCGGTTCATCCCGTTGGGCCGGGCGCCGCCTTCGGCGGCGCGCTGGCGGGACCGGGCTCAGCGGCACAGCGGGGGTGGGTTTGCGCGTGACGCAGCTTGCGATGCAGGGGCTGTGCCCGGCGGGCATGGCGCGGGCGCGGTATCCCAATGGCATCCGAGGGCTGGCGGTGCGATCCCTTCGCGGGAATGCGAAGCAGCATTATTGGCCGTGTCCGTTTCGGAAGCTCCACGACCACGCACGCCGTCAGAGCCGTAATAATGAGGGCGGGCCGCCGTTGCTCCGAGGGCCGGCCCGAATGAACGCAAGCCTCGCTTGCGCGGCTGAGTGACGGATCGGGAAACCCATACCACTGGCGAATTTGCCCAAGCGTTCGAGGGGCGAAGATCTCGAGCTGGGGCCAGAGGAGCCATGTTCGACAGATCTGACCAAGGCCGACGAGGCGGCGATCGTCGCCTTCCGGTGGCGCGCGCTGCTGCCGCTTGATGACGGACTGCACGCTCTGTTCCGATCTGGCACGGCGCTTGCAGATGCCCCTCCGACAACCGGCGCCCGCGTTTGGCCGCCCGAGCAGGAGATGCAGCAATGTCGTCCAGTGCGATGCATGTGGCCAAGACCGGCCTGAACGCCCAGCAAACCCGGATGCAGGTGATTGCCAACAACCTGGCCAACGTAAACACCACCGGCTTCAAGCGCGACCGCGCCAATTTCGAGACGCTGCTGTATCAGATCGACCGGGCTGGCGGTTCGCAGACATCCGAGGGCACGGTGCTGACCTCGGCTTCGGCGCTGGGGACGGGGGTGCGGGTGGTCAATACCGAAAAGCTCTATTCCCAGGGCAGCCTGATCAACACCGACAATGCGCTGGATGTGGCCATCGACGGGCAGGGGTTCTTTCAGGTGCTGATGCCCGACGGGCGCATCGGCTATACCCGCAACGGGACGTTTTCGCGCAACGCCGAGGGCACGCTGACCACGCCCAGCGGCTATGTCGTGCAGCCGCAGATCCAGATCCCCGAAGGCGCGATGGAGATCAACATCTCGGCCGATGGCATCGTCAGCGTGACCCTTGCCGGGCAGGTCGCCCCGCAAGAGGTGGGCCAGATCACCCTGGCGAACTTCGCCAATCCGCGCGGCCTGCAGCCGATGGGGGAAACCTTTGTCATCGAAACGCCGGCCAGCGGCGAGGCGATCATCGGTGCGCCTTTCGAACAGGGGTTCGGCAAGCTGGTGCAGGGCGCGCTTGAGGCATCGAACGTCAACGTGGTGCAGCAGCTTGTCGATATGATCGAGACGCAGCGCGCCTATGAAGTCAGCTCCAAGGCGATCACCGCCACGGATGAAATGCTGCGCTTCCTTTCCAACAATCTTTAAGATCGGTTTCTTTCCATGACCTCTCTGCTCCGCCTTCCGCTTCTGGCTGCCCTTCTCGCCACTGCTGCCTGCAGCACCTATGTGGAAGAACGCGCCTCGGACGCCTATGCGCCGGTCTATGCGCCCGAACCCGAGCCCGACCGGCTGAGCCTGCCCAGCGGCGCGATCTACAACAGCCGCCAGCAGGGCCTCTTTGTCGCCGACCGCCGCGCCAGCCGGGTGGGCGACATCCTGACGGTGACCTTCAGCGAACGCTTCCAGGCTTCCAAATCGCAAAGCGCCAGCGGCTCCAAAAGCGGCAGCTTCGAGCTGGACCTGCCCGATGTCCTGACCGGGGGGCGGAACGAGGCGCAGTTCAACAGCGCCTCGGCCCGGGGCTTTTCCGGTTCGGGGGCGGCGGCGCAGGCGAATTCCTTTACCGGGCGCATGTCCGTCAGCGTCGTGCGGGTGCTGCCGAACGGCCATCTGGAAATCGCGGGGCAGAAGCGGATCACCCTGAACAACGGCGACGAATATGTGCGCCTGCGGGGCATCGTGCGGCCCGAGGATATCTCGGCCAACAATATCGTCAGTTCGGACCGCATCGCCCATGCCGATATCCGCTATATCGGCGCGGGCGACGTGGCGGATACCGCCCAGCAAGGCTGGCTGGCCCGCGCGGTCAATACCGTTTCGCCCTACTGAGGCCGGTGGGATGCGGATGGTCCTTGCCCCGATGCGCCTGCTGGTGACGGCGATCACCGGCGCCGCCGTTGCCCTGCTGATGCTTGCCGCGCCGGCCCGGGCCGACCGGATCAAGGACCTTGCCGCCGTGGCCGGGGTGCGCGCGAACCAGATCGTCGGCTATGGTATTGTCGTGGGCCTTTCCGGCACCGGTGACGGCAATTCGGGCCTGACACTGCAATCGATGCAGTCGATGATTTCGCGGTTCGGCCTGCAGACGGAGATCCAGGGCCTGAGCGCGCGCAATGCGGCAGCGGTCATGGTGACTGCCGATCTGCCGCCCTTCATAAAGCCCGGACAGACGATTGATGTCACCGTGTCCACCGTCGGGCAGGCCAGTTCACTGCGCGGCGGCACGCTGCTGATGACCCCGCTTCTGGGCGCGGATGGCGAGGTTTACGCGATCGCGCAGGGCAATCTGGTCGTGGGCGGCCTTGGGGTCGAGGGCAAGGACGGGTCGCGGCTGATCGTGAACGTGCCGACCGTGGGCCGCGTGCCGCGCGGTGCCTCGGTCGAGCGCGTGGTGCCGACGGCCTTTCTGGACAGTGACTTTCTGGTGCTGAACCTGCATCAGGGCGACTATTCGACCGCCACCGCCCTGGCAGAGGCCATCGACAACGTGTTCGGGCGCGGCGTTGCCGTGCCGCTCGATGCGACATCGGTGCGGGTCCGCGCCCCGTCCGACCCGGCGCAGCGCGTCTCGTTCATGAGCCTTCTGGAGAATATCGAGGTCGAACCCGCCGCCCCAGTGGCCAAGGTGGTCGTGAACGCGCGTACCGGGACGATCGTGATCGGCGGGAATGTCCGTGTCACGCCGGCTGCCGTCACCCACGGATCACTCACCGTCAAGGTGCAGGAGGATTTCGACGTCACGCAAGGGACCGATATCATCGCCACCGACAACGCGGTCGTCGCCACGCCCGCCGATCCGGTCATCACCCCGGACAGCGCGCTGAGCGCCGAACAGGAACCCGCCCGGGCGTTCATCTTCGATTCCGGCGTTTCGCTTGCCTCGCTTGTGGATGCGATCAATGCCGTGGGGGCCAGCCCTGCCGACCTTGTCGCCATTCTCGAGGCGCTGCGCGAGGCCGGGGCGCTTCGGGCCGAACTGGTCATCATATGAGGTTGCCATGACCGAGATCCCGCGCCTTGGCTCGCCCATCCGGGCCGACGTCCCGCGCCCGCCCGCTTCGGCCACCGCCAACGGGCGCGACCCCGAGGCGGTGCTGCAGGCGGCGCGGGGGTTCGAGACGATGTTCCTGACCCAGATGCTGCGGCAGGCGCGTGATACCGCGCTTGCCGAGGATCCGCTTGCCAATGACGCCTCGCGGCAGTTCACGGCGATGCTGGACGATGAACATGCCGGGGCGGCGACCCGAAGCCTTGATCTGGGCATCGCGCGGGCCATCGCCGCGCAGCTGTCCGCCGCGCCCGCGCGCAGCAGCAGATGAGCAGCCTTCTTGATATCGCCCGCAGCGGCATCCTGGCCTATCGCAGCGCGCTGGCCGTGACCGGGCAGAACATCGCCAATCTGAACACCGAAGGCTATCACCGGCGCGAGGCGTCGCTGATCGAGGTTGCCGGCGCCCGCACCAGCCCGACCACGCTGGCGACATCCGGGCAGGGCGTTCTGCTGGAAGACGTGCGTCGCGCCTATGACAGCTTTCTTGCACAGCGGCTGCTGGATGCGCGCGGCGCCCAGTCCTCGGCCGGGGCCTTCGTGGATCAGGCGCGCGCGCTTGAGGATGCACTGCTGCCCGGCGAGCGTTCGCTTGGCGCCGCGCTGGAAGGGTTCTTTGACGCGATCGCACGGATCTCGGCCGCGCCGGCCGATTTGGCCACCCGCGCGGTTGCGATCGAGGAAGGGCGGCTGCTGGCTGGCACGGTATCGGACATGGCGATGCGGCTTGTGCAGCTTCAGCAGGCAATCGAGGGTCAGGCCGAACAGCTTGCCGGCGAAGCAAACGGCCTGCTGCGCGCCCTGGCCGATACGCAGGGCCGGCTGATGGTGGCGGGCGGTGGCGGAGCCGGGACGGCGGCGCTGCTGGATGAACGTGATCTGCTTCTGGGTCGGATCGGAGAGATCCTGGGCATCTCCGTCACCCATGGCGCCCATAACGCGATGACGGTGACGCTGGGGGCGGCGGGCAACGGGCCGGTGATCCTTGCCGACCGGACGGCCGCGAGCCTGTCGTTCCTGAACCTTGAGGGCCAGATGCGGCTTCAGGTGCGGCAGGATGGCCGCGTTCAGACGATATCGCAGCTTGGGGGCGGGGCGCTGCATGGGCTGATGGCGGCAAATTCTGCCCTGTCCGAGGCGCGCGGCCAGCTGGACCGGCTGGCGCAGCAGGTCGCCCGCGACATGAACGCGGCGCATCGTCAGGGGCTTGACCTTGATCGTCAGCCGGGCGGGCCGCTGTTCTCGCTCAATGGCTGGAAGGCCGAGATGGCCCCGGGCAACCTTGGCCGCTTTGCGCTGGATGTGGCCCTGCCGGCGGGCGAGCTTCCGCCCGGGCAGGTGCGGTCGGTCCAGCTTGTCTGGCATGCGGCGGCGGGCCAGTGGCAGGCGCATGACGACAGCGGCAGGCTTCTGGCCACGGGGCGCGAGGAAATCACCCTGGGCGGCGTGCGGATCCGGCCCACGGGCGCGGCCGCGGATGGCGACACCATTCGGGTGGAACTGACCGAAGGCCGCGCCGCCGACATGCGGTTCCTGCTGACCCGCCCCGAGGATTTCGCCGCGGCGGCCCTGCGGCTGGTGCAGGCCGATCCAGCCAACACCGGCCGCGCCACCCTGGTGGCCGATCCGGCGCAACAGGCCTATGGCGGGCCGGGGCTGATGGCGCTTGCCCAGCTGGCCGGGATCGAGCCTTCGGCGATCAGCGCGCTGCATCTGCGTCAGGACGGCGTGGTGGGGGTGCTTCCCGCGGGCACCATGCGGGCGGATCTGTTCAGCCTGGCGCGCCAGCCCAGTCTGGGCCTGTCGCTCACTGCGCAGGAAATGATCCTGGCCGAGCGGCTGCGCCTTGACCTTGGCGCCGAGGGTATCGCCGAGATCGCGCTGCATCCGCAGACCGACGGCCCGCTCTGGACCGATATGGCCCAGCTTGCGCGGTTGCTGAATGGCGGGGTGCTGCGCACCGCGGACGGGCGCGCCCTTGCGGATCTGGGGCTGCATGCCTCGGGCGCCGAGGGGCGGCTGACGCTGGCGCGCGCCAGCGGACCGATCGGCGCGGACAGCGGCGTGGTCGTTGCCGGACAGCTTGTCACCGGCAAGCTCGACCCGGGCATGGCGCTGGCATCCGACATCCAGATCTTCACCCGCGAGGGGCGCCATATCGCCGGCACGGCGATGACTCCCTTCGACATTGCGGCCCTGATGATCACCGCCAACGGCTTTGACGCCGAGGCGCGCTATCGTGCCGACTACCTGAATGCCGAAGGGGCTGGGGCCGGCTATCGCGGTCTGACGCTGATGCGGGGGTCGGTGCCGGGCGATCATCTTCTGCGCCTTGCCCCCGGGGACGGCCTGCCGGGGGCGCCGGTGCTCTGGCAGGGGGCGGCTGAGCCCATGCCTGCGCCGCCCGGGCGGCTGACGCTGGATCTGGGCGCGGCGGGTCGGGCCGAGATCCTGCCGCCGCAGGGGGCAACCGCGGGCCATGTGGCCGATCTGATCAACGCCCTGTCGCCGCGCCTGCCGCTGCGCGCAGTGGCCGAAACGCGGGTCGAGATCCTGGCGCCCGAAGACGGGATCCTCAGCTTCCGTCTGGCGGGGCGCAATGTGCAGCCCCTCGGCATCACGGCGCCGGTGGTGGGCGGCAACCTTGCGGCCCTTGCGGAAAGCGTCAACCGCATCAGCCATGAAACCGGCATCACCGCCAGCCTGTCGCCCGCAGGGGGGCGGCTGATCCTGCACAGCGCCAGCGGCCATGATATCAACATCTCGGCGCTTGGTCACAGCGTCGCCGATACGCCCGTCACCCTGCGCGCGGTCGATGATCGGGGCGTGGCCCTGCCGGGAACCACGGCCGCGCTTGGCACGCCCGGCGGCGCGAACGGCGCGCGCTTTGCGGGGGTGCTGACGCTGCAGGCGGCGGGGGCGTTCCAGGCGGGCTTTGGCGATGCGCTGCAGCCCGCGCTTGCCGATCCCACCCGCGCCGGCCTTGTCCAGCGCGAGGTTCTGGGCGCGGGCACCGTGCAGCGGCTGCGCTTTGGCGTGCTGCCGGGGATAGATGGCCATGCCGGTGATCTGACCGGGCAGGCGGCGATCGCGGCGGCCGCGGCCTATGATCTGAGCCTGCCCACCGCGCCGGGCCTGCCACCGTTGCAGGCGCGGGTATCGGCGGCGCTTCTGCCCTCGGCCACCCCTGCGGCGATTGCGGCGGCGCTGGCGCAGGCCCTGCGCGCACAGGCGCCGGTTCCGGCACTTGAGGGCGGGGCGCTTGCCAGCCCGCCGCCGCCCGGAAGCACAGTCGCGCTGATGCTGGGGAACGAACGCTACGTGGTCGAAATGACGCGCGACGGCCCTGTCGTCACCGGGCCCGAGCCTGACCGGCTTCTGATCCAGACCGAGGCCGACGGGCGGCTGCGCATCGTCGCCAACGGTGGCATAACCGAGGGTGCGGGCCTCCGCCTGGCCCGCGAAGCCGAGGCACCCGGCAATGCTGCGGCAGCGGCGCTGTTCGGCCTCTCCTCTGCCGAGGCGCGGCTGACGGGTGTGGCGGCCCTGCCGGGAACCCTGCCACAGGGCGAAACGCGCATGACGGTGCAGGTGAACGGCACGTCCCATGACATTGCGATAACCCGCAGTGGCGACGCGCTGACGATCGCCGCGCCCGGTTTTCCCGGCGCCGTGACGGTGGACCCGGCCAGCGGCCGGCTGAGCCTGCGCCTTGATGACCCGGGGGCGGTGCTGCTGGTGCCTCCTTCCGAAGGGGCGCAGGCGCTGGGGTTCGTGACTTCCTCCGCGGCGCTGAGCGTTGTTGGTGACAGCCTTGTCCTGCGCGCGCGCGGCGATCAGGCGCTGGACGTGGCGGCCCGCGGCGAAAGCCTCGCCGCCAACCGGATCAGCCTGTCAGGCCTGCCGGACGAGGATCTGATCGTGGTGCTCAGCGGCGGCGGCGCGCGGCTTCTGGCCGGCAGCATCGCCCTGCCGACGGGGCCGCGCCCGCCCGCCCAGCCCGAGGTGACATTTCGCGTGATCGACCCCCGTGCCGGGCTGGTCGAGGTGCTGGATGCAGCAACCGGCCATTCCATCGCCACGCGGCAATTGCGCGAAGGCGCCACGCGCGCTGCCGGCTACAGCTTCCTCCTCAGTGGTCTTGCCGGGACGGGCGACAGGTTTCATGTCGGCGCCTCGTCCGAGGCGAGCGGTGACGGCCGCAACCTGGATGCGATCCTTGCGTTGCGCGACCGCGACCCGGTGACGGGCCGGGGCGGCTTCGGAGACCTTTACCGCGCGCTGCTTGCGGATGCGGGGGCGCAGGCGCGATCGGGTCAGATCCGGCTGACCAGCACCACCGCACAGCGCGATGCGGTTGCCATGCAGGTGGCCGAACGCAGCGCCGTCGATCTGGATACCGAAACCGCGCGGATGATCGAACAGCAACAGGCCTATCAGGCCTCGGCGCGGGTGCTGGCCATGGCGCGCGAGTTGTTCGACACGCTGTTGCAATCCATGTGATCCCGAAGGAGCAGGGCATGAAGATCGGCACACGGCTTTTCAACGATCTCTCGCTGCGCCGCTTCAGCGCGCTGGGAGAGGAGATCGCCACGCTTCAGGGCAAGATCGCGACGGGGCGCAACCCGGTGCGGCCTTCGCTGGATCCGGTCGCGGCCTCGCGCCTGTCGGCGGCACAGGACATGCGCGCGCAGATGGCGCGCTTTTCGGGCAATACGGCGCGTGCGAACGAACGCCTGTCACAGGCCGATGTGGCGCTTGGGGAAACCGCGCAGATCATGGCGCGGCTGCGCGAACTGACGATCCGTGCCTCAAGCGATGCGCTGACCACCAACGACTGGCGCGCGATCCGGGTCGAGGCGCAGCAGCTGCGCGGCACCCTGTTCGATCTGGCCAATACCCGCGATGCCCAGGGCCACAGCCTGTTTTCGGGATTTCGCGTTCAGGCCCAGGCCTTTGTCGAAACGCCCGACGGCAGCATCCGCTATGCCGGCGACCGGGGGCAGCACCAGCTTCGGGTGTCGGAAACCGCGCGGCTTGCGACCGGCCTTGATGGCGCAAGCGTCTTTGGGGCAGCCACGACGCCCTCGGGGCCACAAAGCGTCTTTGACATCGCCGACCGGCTGATCGCCGCCCTGACCGAGGGCGGCAGCCTGTCGGGGCAGGTGCAGGCCGACACGGGGCGGGCCTCTCTGCGGCTTGAAACGGCGCGCGATCCGGTGGCATGGCGTTTTTCCCTGTCCGGGCCGCTGGGCCATGCCGAGATCGCGGCCAGTCTGATCCACGGCCTGCCCGGCCCGCTGGTGGAGGCGATCAACGCCGCAAGCGCCCGAACCGGTGTCACGGCCGAGCTGGCTGAAGGCGACAACCGCATCGTGCTGCAATCGCTCAACAGCGGGCCGATCATCCTCTCGGGGCTGACCACGGGGCCGGGCGGCACCGCCCCGCCGGTGCCCGGCCAGCGTGCGATGCTGCAGCCGATCGGCCCGGACGGGGCTGAACGCGGCCCGGTGCAGCCCTTCCGCGATGCGCGCCTGGCGCTGGAACAGTCGCTGGTGGATATCGAGGCCGCCGGCGCGCATCTGTCGTTGCAACGCGCCCGGATCGGGGCGCTGGCCAATGCCGCGACGCATCACGAACGGGTGCTGACCGACCGGCAGGTGCAGCTGGATCAGCTTGTTTCCGGGATCGAGGATACCGACATCGCCGCGGCTGTCACCGAGCTTCAGACCCGTCTTCTCAACCGGCAGGCCGGCCAGCAGGTATTCGCGAAGATCAGCCAGCAAAGTCTGCTCGATTTCCTGCGCTGATTGGCGCGCCGCTTGCACTGGGGGGCCATGACCCACCGTTTCGTGCCGATCCGATGCCTCTGGGCCCGCTGGGCTGCCGCCGCCGTTCTTCTGGCCCTCGGCGGGCCGGCGCTTGGCTGGCAGGGCGCAGCAGATCCGGCGCAGATGGTCGCGGATTGTGAAACCCTTGCCGCAGCGCGCGCGGCGCAGGCAGGCATCCCGCCGGGCCTCATGCCCGCGATCGCGCGGGTCGAGGCCGGCCGGGGCGACGGGCGGGGCGGGCGCCGTGCCTGGCCCTGGACGCTGAACCACTCTGGCAAGGGCATGTATTTCGAAACGCGCGAGGCGGCGCTCGATTACCTCTATCGCGCCATTGCCGAGGGGGCGACGAACATCGACATCGGCTGCATGCAGGTGAACTACCACTGGCATGGCGACCATTTCCGCAGCCTCGAAGAGATGATCGATCCGCTGCGCAATGTCGATTATGCGGCGCGGTTCCTGATCGATCTGCACCAGCGTCTGGGAAGCTGGGAGGCAGCGACGCGCCACTACCATTCCGCCGATCCGGCCCGGGGCGCGCGCTATCAGGGGCTGGTGACGCAAGCGCAGACGATCATGGCGCGGGCCGGTCCGGGCGGTTCGGTGCCCGACTGGTCTGCCCTGGCCGGCCATGCCCCCGTGTCGGGCTGGGAAGGTTCCTATGCGGCGGTCAATGACCTTGATGTGCCGCGGGTTCTTGACCTTGCCCCCGCGGCGCCGCGGCGGACGGGTCCGGCCTTCCGGCAACCGCTGGGGACGGTGCCGCGCTATGCCGGGCCGCTGGTGCCGCTCTCGGGGGCAGACCGCCATGTGGCGGCCTCGCTGGCCGGGCCGGGACTCGCCCGCCACTCCGATCCGCACGATCCGGACGGCGCCTGGCAAGGGATGCACGCGGACGCGCCCGAGGGGCTTGGCCCGGATCCCTGGGCGACGGGGCTTCTGGACCCCGGCCCCCTGGCCGGGCTGGACGATGCTGCCGGCCGTCCGTCAGATCCGGACATCTGGGCCGCTGATCCCCCGAATGCCGAGCCTCTGCGCACGGCCGCGCTCGTGCCCGGCTTCGGACCGCAGGCGGATCCGGCCTTTCTGCGCGCCGATCCCCGGCAGAACGGCGCCGTGTTCATGGATTGGCGTCATCCATCCCCGGCCGAGGCGGCTCTGCCAGACGCCCTGGGGGCCGAGATGCCCTGGATCCCGCCCGAGCAGTGGGAAGCTGCCGCAACCCCAGGCCCGCAAGAGCCTTGACCACCCGGGCCTGACGGCGTGTCATCCTCCGGCGCCCGCGGCCGGATGCCGCTGCCGGCCGCCGCCCAGGGGCGGGTGCCCCTGGGTCCGCAAAGATGCGCAGGGGCCATTCGCTTCCGCTGTCGGAAAACCGACTCGCGGCCGGCAGCGGCCGCGCCCGGGGGGCAGGGAAGGGCGCGTTCTGTGCCTTGCCAGCGCACATCCGGTCAGTTCGGGCACGGAAAGGGATCGAGCAGTCTCTTACGGATGGCCTCATCCCCGCCACATGGGGCTCCGGCATACCTCCGCTCGGCTTGTCAAATTCCCGTCAGGGCGCCAGTTTTGCCAACAATTCGAAACAAATGCGAAAGCTGGGCAATGGATCTTTCCTGGAGCATCCCGTCAGGCGCCGCAGCGCAGCCGGTCGCCGAACACGACGATCCGATCGCGGCGCTGATCCTCGGCCGCTCGACCGAGACGGTGCGCCTGCGCCAGCTGATTGCCCTTGTGGCGCGATCGCAGGCGCCGGTGCTCGTGCAGGGCGAAACCGGTGCGGGCAAGGAACTGGTGGCCGAGGCGCTGCACATGGCCTCGGGCCGCAAGGGCCCGCTGGTTTCCGTCAACTGCGCGGCGATTCCGGCCGAACTGCTGGAATCCGAGCTGTTCGGCTATGAGAAGGGCGCCTTCACCGGCGCCGACCGTCAGCGGCTGGGCCGGTTCGAGATGGCGCAGGGCGGCACGCTGTTTCTGGACGAAATCGGCGACATGCCGCTGGCGCTGCAATCCAAGCTGCTGCGCGCCCTGGAACGGCGGGCGATCCAGCGTCTGGGGGGCGGCGCCGACGTCCGGGTGGATTTCCGGCTGGTCACCGCCACCCATCAGGATCTGGCGCGCAAGGTCGAGCGCGGCGAGTTCCGCGCCGATCTGTTCTTCCGCCTCAATGTCTTCCCGATCGAGGTGCCGCGCCTGGCCGCGCGCCCCGGCGACATCCCCTTGCTGCTGGACATGTTCCTGGACCAGCGGCGGCGCCAGGAACCGGGGCTGCATCTGCCGGTATTCGATGCCACCGCGCATCAGGCCCTGCGGGCCTATGGCTGGCCGGGCAATGTGCGCGAGCTGCGCAATGTCGCCGAACGCGCCTGCGTGCTGTTTCCGGGGCGGGTGGTGACGGGGCGGCATGTGAAGGAGAACCTGCTCAGCCTGCGGATGCCGGATGTGCTTGATCAGGCCGAGCGTGCGGCGCTCTGGCACGGGACCGAAGGGCTTTCGGGCACCGGGTTTGACCTCGAGGCGCTGGCCGAGGCCGCAGGCCCCGTTCCGCATCCTGAGCATTATCGCGGCGTCTTTGCCGCGCGCGAGGATGTGGATCTGCGCATTCTCCTGCGCGACATCGAGGTGGTTCTGATCGAGGCCGCGCTGGATCGCCACAACGGCCTTGTCAGCCGCGCGGCCGAGTCGCTCGGGCTGCGGCGCACGACGCTGATCGAGAAGATGAAGAAACTGATGATCACCCGCCCCGTCACCTGACCGTGAGCCTCCGGCGGGGTCACCCCGAAGCCACCGCGGGTTGAACCGGATGGACCCTGACTCCGGCCATGGCGGGGTGAGGGGGCTGCGAGGGCGGGTCAGACGAGCTGCCGCGCAACGAACACCTTCGGCGCGGCAATGTGGATGGGATCGAAGCGCTGGTTGCAGATGCACAGGCCCTTCGGGGGGTCGGCCGCATGGGTGATCATGGGTGATGTGGTGCGACGACGCGATTTGCCGGCCGTGGCTGCAACAGCCCTTCTTCCCGATGTCGGCTCTGCGGCGCTGGGGGCGCCAGTGCCGAACATGACAGGAGGAGCGGGGCGGAAGGTCGCCCTGGATCTGTTCCGGCGCCCGGCGGTCCTGGGGCAGCCGGAGAGCGGCCCGCACATTGACAGAGGCGTCGGGCCCGGGCGGAGGCCGCCCGGGCCCTTCGGGATTAAACGAAGCCGCGTTCTTCCGCGATCGCCTCGATCTCGGCAAGATATTCCTCGAAGCGGCGGGTGGTGTCGCGCCCGCGCAGGTTGGCCCCGGCTTCGCGGACCTGCTCGAGGTTGCCGGTGAAGTCGCCGACCAGGATGAAGCCGATCATGCCCATCGTCTGATGCGGCTGGCAGATATAGCCGTAGATGCCTTCGGTTTCGAAGGTCACCTCGATCTCCTCGTTGATCCGGCCGCGGAACGGCTCGGCGCCTTCCGGGATCATGCCGTCGATCGACTGGGCGTTGTGACTGCGGCTGGCCGCCACGAACCTGACGCTATCGCCCGGCGCGACCTCCAGGATCGCGGGGCGGAACACCATCCGCTGGCTGCGGTCCTCGGGGTCGAAATCGCGCATTTCCACTTCGTGCAGCGTGTCTGCCCGGGCCGGACCGGGGCGCAGCAGGATCGGCGCGGCCATGGCGCCACCAAGCATCAGCAGATGCGTGCGTCGGGTAATCATCTCGTCTCCGTCGGTTGCACTGGACCAGAGGTAGTAAGCCGCCGTCCGGGTGCCATGCGGCACGCTGTCACCCGGCGGCCCGGCGGTGGCCCTGGCCCGCCGGGGCAGGATGTCGCCGCGACGCTCGGCTCAGGTCGCCGGAAGGGCGCGGGGCGCGCGACCTGCGGCCATCCAGGCCAGCAACGGCCCGGCAACGAACAGCGATGAGGCCGTGGCGATCACCACCCCGGCGATCATCGGCCAGGCGAAACCCGCAACTGCCGGCCCGCCCCAGATCGCCATCGGGATCAGCGCGGCCAGCGTGGTACCCGAGGTGAAGATGCAGCGCGCCAGAACCTGGTTCAGGCTCTGGTCCACGATCTCGGCAAAGCCTGATTTCTGGACCCGCATCAGGTTCTCGCGCACGCGGTCGAACACCACGACCTTGTCGTTCACCGAATAGCCGATCAGGGTCAGCAGGGCGATGACGGTGGTCAGGTTCACCTCCCAGCCCGCCAGGGCGATGACCCCCAGGGTCTTGGTCACGTCCAGCGCAAGAACGGCAATCGCCGAAAGCGCGAAATGCCACTCGAACCGCAGCCAGATATAGACCAGCATCGCCACCAGCGCCGCCGAAAGGGCCAGCGCTCCGGACCAGGCCAGTTCGCCGCTGATCGTCGGGCCGACAAGATCGATCTGGTCGAAGACCACATCGGGAACCAGGGCGCGCGCCGCATTCTCGAGCGCCGCCACCGTGGCCTGGGTGGCATCTCCCTGAAGCCGCAGCAGCACTTCGGATGCGGTGCCGAAGGTCTGCAGGGTGGCATCCCCCAGGTCCGCCACTGCCGTGCGCAATTCGGCAAGCGGGATCGGCTGCGAGGCGCTCAGCGTCATCTGCACGCCACCGGTGAAATCGATCCCCCACCGCGGACCCGGCCAGATCAGCGCGCCCAGCGCAAGCACCGACAGCAGCGCCGAACCGGCCAGCGCGAGCCGCCCCCAGCGCAGGAAGGAGAACTGGCCCGGCTGCGGCACCCGGCCCAGCAGCGGCGGGATCTCCAGCCGTTTCAGCCGCCGGTGGCGCGCCCAGCCCTCCATCACGATACGCATGAGCGTGATCGCCGTGAACATCGAGATCAGGATGCCCAGCGTCATTGTGACCGAGAACCCCCGGATCGCCCCGGCCCCCAGCGTGAACAGAAGCCCCATCGCCAGAAGGGTGGTCACATTCGCATCGATGATCGTGCCCCAGGCAAGGTCATAGCCCCGGGAAAGCGCCTTCATCGCGCCGGCGCCCTTTGCGGTTTCCTCGCGGATGCGGCTGAAGATCAGCACGTTTGAATCCACGGCGATGCCAAGGCAAAGGATGATCCCGGCGATGCCAGGCAGCGTCAGCGTTGCACCGATCAGCCCCAGGACCGCCAGTGTCAGCGCAACGTTCACCCCGAGGATCGCCGAGGCGATCAGCCCCCAGGCGCCGTAGAGCGCGACCATGACCGCCACGACAAGGCCAAGCCCCACGAGGCCCGAGACAAGCCCCGCCCGGATCGAATCCGCCCCGAGCGAGGCACCGACGCTCCGCTCCTCGATGACCTCGAGCGCGGCGGGAAGCGAACCCGAGTTCAGAAGCACGGCGAGCGTCTGGCTTTCCTCGGGGGTGAAGCGGCCCGTGATCTGGCCGCTGCCGCCGTGGATGGGCTGCTGGATCACGGGCGCGGTCAGCACCTCGCCATCCAGGACGATGGCGAATTGCCGGCCGACATTGGCCGAGGTGATGCGCCCGAACTCCAGCGCGCCGGCCGTGTCGAAGCGGAAGGTGACGATCGGCTGGCCGGTCTGCTGATCGAAGCCCGATGCGGCCGAGACGAGGTGTTCGCCCGACAGCGCCACCCGGTCTTCGACGGCGATCATCCCGCCGTCGCGGGCGGGCATCAGGCTGAAGCCGGGCCGGGCGGTGATTGCGCCCTCATCGACAAGATGAAAGCTCATCAGCGCTGTCGATCCCAGCAGCGCCCGCAACTGCGCCGGGTTTTCGACGCCGGGCAATTGCACAAGGATCCGGTCGCCCCCGACGCGGCTGATCTGCGGCTCGGCCACGCCCACCTGATCGATCCGGTGACGGATCACCTCGAGACTGCGGGCAGCGGCGTCGCTGGCAAGCCGGTCCAGTGCCGCATCGGGGATGCCGAGGCGCAGGCGTTCGCCGTCGCGCTCGATGACGAAGCGGGGCGCACTGGTGGGCGCGAGCCCCTCGGTCGCCTGCGCGCGCAGCGCCGCTGCGACGCCCTCGGAATAGGGCAGCGTGACTGCGCCTTCGGAGCGGCGAACCTGCCGCGTCTCTGCGCCCTGGCTGTCCAGCACCGCGCGGGCCCTGTCCGCGGTTTCCTCGAGCGCATGCTCGGCCAGCGCCGCCCGGTCGATCGCGAGCAACAGATGCGCCCCGCCCCGGAGGTCCAGCCCCAGCGAGACGGTATTGGCCGCAAGCACCCGCGGCAATTGGGCCCGGGTCTGTTCAGGAAGGAAATTCGGCACCGCAAGCGCGATTCCGGCAAGAAGAAGAATGGCATAGGTCGCGAGGACCCAGAAAGGTCTGCGCATGGCATGTCCTTGGCAAGAGTGTCGTTCAGGGTTGCGTCAGGCCGCACGCCCTGGAGGACCTCGTGCCGGAGGAGATGCCGCCTGCCGCGTCAGGGCGGGCGTCGCTGCGGAGGGGCAGGAAGCAGTTGCGGCAGCATCCTGCCGACCCGGTGCCGGTGTCGCGGGCAATTGCGCATCGTCCAGATCATCGGGGGTCGCGGCAACAGGCCGTTGCGGCGAGGGAACGACCGCCGTGACCTGCCATTGCAGATCGCGGGCGCTTTGCCGTTCGCCCGCCAGGCCCGTGGCCGCGCCCGGCAGCCATCCCGCGATCAGCAGGATCAGCGTCAGAAACAGCGCGGCAAGGTCGCCCCAGGCCGCAGCCCACGTCGCGCGCCGCCCATGTCTGTGCCAATCGCCGCCGACGCGGGCCATCGGTCGGCCGCGGCTGGAAGGCGATGAACGGGTTGGCGGCAAGGGCACGGCTGGACAATCCGAACGGCTTCGGGGCGAAGCCACAGCAGTCGTGAGGCTACCATAACCATATAGCCCGCCCCCTGCCGGGAAACAATGAAGCTGAAGAAGCTTTCACGGGCGGCGGATGCGCGGGCGTCAGCGCCGCCGGCCTCACCTGCATCCGCGCTCTGCCCCGGGGCAAAGCGCGGTCCGGCTGGCGTTGCTGCCCGCCGGGGCTGGACCGTCACGCCAAGGGCAGCGGTAAACCCTCGCCCGGGGGCGGCCGGGACCCGCCGCAGGCAGTGCGCGTTACGGAGCGTCAAGCCCGCTTCCCGCCCGAGGGGCCGACCGCGCCACGCCGGCCCGGGCGACAGCCGGGGGCGCCCCCGCCGCGCCTCGGCAGGCTTTCGCGCCCTCGGCAGGTTCTCGCGCGCGGGGGGACGGGCGCGCGGCCGGACGGGCGCGCGGGGGGACGGGCGCGCGGGGGGACGGGCGCAGGGCGGGACGGGCCGTGGCACCCTGCCGCTGCCGTGGCAGCCGCCGAAACAGGAGAGACCCGCCTGCCGAAGTCGAAGCGGCTGCCGGTATCGGTCCAGCAGACCCGCCGCCGCGTGCGATTGCGCCCTCCTTCCAGCCTCTGCCGCAGCGGGTGGCGTTGGCTTTTCCGTTCAGGCTTTTGTAAGACGGCCGTGCACGATGAGGCTGCAACAGGAGAAAGCAATGCGCAAAACCATCCTCGCCGCGCTGGCGGTCGTTGTGCTGAGTGTTTCTGCCGGCACCGGTCCGGCTGCGGCAGCCTCGCCCGGGCGCTACGAGGTCCATGGGGTCGAAGGCGACGACATGCTGAAGATGCGCGAGGGGCCCGGTACCGGCTATGTCGTCATCGTCGGCCTGCCGAACGGCGCGGTCGTTCGCGTTCACAGCTGTCAGCAGACCGGCAGCACCCGCTGGTGCAGCGTGACGCTGGAACGGGCCCGCAGCCTGAGGGGCTATGTCTCGGCCGCCTATCTGCGCCGCATGTGAGATCAAGCCCTGCCGCCGCGGCCGCCCGCCGTCGCCGTCCATCCTCCGCGTGTGCGAGCAGAGGGCCGTGGCGGGACGGATTCCGGCCCGGCCACCAAGAGGACCCGCGCGCGCGCCCCGGGCCGGCATGAACAGGGGGCGCTGGTGGCAGGCCGAAGGCCGATGTTGGCCGTCCTGACCATGCCGATCAGGTGGCGCTGTCTCTGCCGCTCCGGCTCTGGCGTCCCTGGCGGGTGCCGGCAGGGACGCCCGGGCGGTGCGGGCGCAACAGGTCTGACGGGCTGCGGCCTCCGGGGCGGCCGCTTTCCCGCGTGCGCCGGACCGGCGGAAGCTGCGCCGCTGCATGACCCTGGGGAAGTTCGCGCCAGAGTTCAAAGCCTGATGACAAACGCGCAAAATCGATCCTAATGGCTGCAGGCATTATCCTGAGGTGTTCCATGGCAGATATCTTCACCCAAGGCGCTGCCGGCTGCACGCCCGGCGGCGTCGAAACCGCCGATATCGATCTTGAACGCGACCTGTTCCTGCGATCGCTCCTGCGCGAGCTTGCCGGCACGCTTGAAAAGGTCGTGGGCCTCTCCGAGGCCTCGGGCTATATCAGCGTTGTCGGCGGCACGATCGGGGAACAGATCGACACATCCTATCGCCGCGCGCTGGCCGTGGACCGGCTGACAAAGGCCCAGGTCCGCGATGTGCTTGTGGATCTGAAACGCCGCATCCAGGGCGATTTCTACGTCATCGAGGAACGCGAGGATTGCATCATCCTCGGGAACCGGACCTGTCCGTTCGGCGCCTTCGTCGAGGGCCGTCCTTCGCTCTGCATGATGACATCGAACGTCTTCGGCGCGATCACCGCCCAGAACCTCGGGTATGCGCGCGTCGAGATCGATGCCGCAATCGCACGCGGGAACACGGAGTGCCGGATTCTTGTTCATCTTCGACCGTCGGAGCCGGTCGAACCGAACGCGCGGGAATATTTCCGGATGGAAGAATGACAGGATCCGCAAGTCACGAGGGCATCGGCCTTGATCTGGAGTTTCTTTCCGAACCGGCCCTGATCGTCACCGTGGCAGGAGAGGTGCTGGGCGCCAACTCCTCGGCGCGTCGGCTTTTCGCCCCTGCGACGGAGATCCCAAGCCTGTTCACGCTGCTGGAGGAGAGCGAAGAGGAGGTTCGTTCCTATCTGCGCCGCGCCAGCGGGTCCACCACCTCGCTGGTCGGGGCGATGACGGTGGTGGCTGCGGGCGGTGCGCCGACGCGGTTTCGCACGCTCGCGGCGCGGCTGCGCGCCCGGAATGGCCTCGGCGCGGCTCTGATCCTGCGGCTGCTTTCGGTTCATGACGATCAGTTCAGCATCCTCAACCGGCGCATCCGTGAAGTGGACCAGCAGTTGCGCCAGCGCCTGAAGGAAAACGCCCTGCTTCAGGAGGCGCTGGCAGACAACCGCGTTCTGGTGCGCGAACTTCAGCATCGGGTGAAGAACAACGTCCAGCAGATGCTGTCGCTGATCAGGATGTCGGGCGCGAAGGATCCGTCCCCCGGCGTGGCCGAGGTGATTGCGACCGCATCACGCCGGCTTCAGGCCATGGCCGCCATCCAGGAGGCGCTGTATCAGAATGCCGGCGCAAGCACGGTCTCGGCCGCCGATTTTCTGGGACAGGTCGTGGAGGGGGCCGCGCTGAGCTGCGGAGCGGCCGACCGGGTGCAGAGCGCCATTCCCGATGTTCCGATGACGGCGGAGAAGGCGCATTGCCTCGCGCTGATCGCCAATGAGCTGGTGACCAACGCCTGCAAGCACGGACTGAACGGCGCGGTCGGCGGGATCCGGGTAAGCCTTGCGCCCGAGGGGGCGGGCCTGCGGCTGGATGTTCAGGATGATGGCCCGGGCTTTGAGGAGGGAACCACGGCGCGCTCCTCGGGTTTGACGCTGGTACGCGCGCTGTGTCGGCAGATCGGGGCGCGGCTGGAGATCGTGAACGAGCAGGGTGCCAGGTGTTCAGTCCATTTTCAGTCGGGTCTTTCCGCGCCGGAGCGTCAATGATGCGACCGGGGCACATCGCTCGCCCGTCGAGAGAGGCGCCCGTCACCGGGGTGGCGGATCTGTCCGGGACGGGGCAGAGTGATCCCGGCGGCCCGCTGCCGCCGCCTTCCGCGCGCCCGATCAACCTGGCCCCGGGCGATGAATCGGGTCCGCTCGTCGCGCAACCTGCCGCGCTCCCTGACCCGGAAAGGGCGCCGCGACCTGCCGTCCGGGTGCTGGTGGTCGAGGACGAGGCCATCATCGCCATGGAACTGGAGATGATGCTTGAGGAGCTGGGCCACGAGGTGGTGGGCGTTGCCATGTCGGCGTCCGAGGCGATCGGGCTGGCTGAACAGCACCGGCCCGACTGCGTGACCATGGACATCAGCATCAAGGGCGCGGCAGATGGCGTCAGCGCCGCCACGCAGCTTTACGAAGCCTATGGCATTCGCGCGGTCTTCGTCTCGGCCTATGGAAATGCCGAGACGCGCGAACGCGCCGCAGCGGCTCATCCTCTGGGCTGGCTGAAGAAGCCGCTGATGATCGACGAACTCCGGTCGGTGCTGGAGCAGATCGCGCTGTAGATGGTGCGGCATCGGAGGAAGGCTGCCGCAGACGCGCGCTGCGGAGCCGTCACGGCATCCCCCGGGTCCGGCAGGTGCTGATGCGCTGGCCGCCGGGCGCGCCGCAGGCCTGTTCCGGGGCCGGCCGGTCGGCTCGCCTGCTTGCGCGGCCGTGCCGGCAAGGCTCGTGGGCGACGCCAGTCTGAAGGAAAGGTCCACGTGCGCCGTCCGGCGAGCCGCCTTCCCCTGGCGCTGCCGCGCCCCCGTCGTGGCACGAACTCGGGGCGGCGGCCCTCGGGCGGCAAGGGTGCCGGATCGCCCGATCTTCCGATCCCGCTTTCGACCTGTCCCGTCCGGCGGCCCGGCCGAGCGGAGGGAGCACAGAGGGCCACGCGCGCGTCCTTGGCACGGGGCCGGTTTCGGGGCCAGGATCGCGGCCCGGCCGAGGCGCGGCCCCGGAGCGACCGGCGGAAACGGGTCGCGAATTGCGTTCCAAGCCTTGACCTTGGCCGGACGAGCCGCCTTATTCCCTAGGACCACATCTAGCGCGAGAGGAACACGCGATGGCTTTCGAACTTCCTGATCTTCCCTATTCCCACGATGCCCTGGCTGATCTGGGCATGTCGCGGGAGACGCTGGAGTATCACCACGACATCCACCACAAGGCCTATGTGGACAACGGCAACAAGCTGATCGCCGGGACCGAGTGGGAGGGCAAGAGCCTTGAGGAGATCATCAAGGGAACCTATCAGCCCGGAGCGGTCGCCCAGAACGGCATCTTCAACAACGCAAGCCAGCACTGGAACCACAACCAGTTCTGGGAAATGATGGGTCCGGGCGAGAAGAAGATCCCCGGCGAGCTTGAGAAGGCGCTGACCGAGGCCTTCGGTTCGGTCGAGAAGTTCAAGGAGGAATTCTCGGCGGCCGGTGCTGGCCAGTTCGGTTCGGGTTGGGCCTGGCTGGTGAAGGATACGGATGGAAGCCTGAAGGTGACCAAGACCGAGAACGGCGTGAACCCGCTCTGCTTCGGTCAGACGGCGCTTCTGGGATGCGACGTCTGGGAGCACAGCTATTACATCGATTTCCGCAACAAGCGCCCGGCCTATCTGTCGAACTTCCTCGAGAAGCTCGTGAACTGGGAGAATGTCTCCGCGCGGCTGGCGTGACCCAGCGGCGGCCGGGCCAGGGCCCGGCCAGGCGATATCTCACCCCCGCGCCGCCGGCGCGGGGCTTCGTGTTGGGCAACCTGGCTCCGGATAAGGCGGCTCATGGGCCGGCTTGCCTGGCGGGCCGGGGCGCATGGCGCGCTGGCTTTCGGGGCCGAGCGTGGCCTGCCGCAGCTTCGGGGGCCCGGTGCTGCCGGGCGTTTGTGTGACGCAAGGCCGTGGCCGCTGATCGGGCGCCGAAAATGGCCGGGGTAGCGGGGAAGCGCCGGATCGCGGGAGGGACCCGCCACGCCCGGCCCCGAGCACAGCCGGACAATCCTGCTGCGGAAGCTTCCGAAATCAACAGGATCTGGCACCCGCAGCACGGTGCCGCCTGTCCGCCGGGATCAAGGCTTCTGACCTTTGGTGCCACGTGGATGCGGCAGGCGATGGCGCGAGAGGCAAGGCCGCGGCACCGCGGATGGCGAGGCGCGCATCAGGCGAGGGGGAAGCGAAAGCACCAGCTTCGGGGTGCCGGCGGTTGTCCGCGGCCGGCACGGCGGGGCGGGGCGACCGGTGTGCCAACCCTGGGGGTATTGGCAGGAGTCGGCCAGAAGCCCGGGGATCTTGCCCGGGGGCCGCCGTGCAGCCCTCGCGGTGCAACCCAACGCGCAGCGATTCGTGGCACAGGTGCGCGTTGCCGCGATTTCGAGAGCCTGCGGCCCCCTTCGCGGGACACCGCGCCGCGCAGTTGTTCGTGACACGGGCCTGCCGCCGGCGCACATGCGGCCATTGCGACAGCCTGCCAGCCCCGGCGTCGAGGCGTGGCTGCGGCGGTCGGCCGGAAGGCTCGCGCTGCAGGCGCCGGCTGGTGAAGGATGCGGCCTGCCGCCGCCCGTTCGCGGCAGGCGCGTCCATTGGGCGGCCGTAGGCTCTCTGTCACGGCTTTGGCCGGGCGGGGCGAGCAGCGACCTGCGGCGTCGGCGCCTCGCGCGGCGGGTCGGCGGAGCGCGGGTGCTCTGGAAGCTTGACGCTGCTGTCGCAGGGGCAGAGACCCTGCCGATGAACTGGCCGGTCCGCCATGTTCCGGCGTCTGCACTGGCTGCGCGCGGCCTTTTCAGCCCTTGGCCGCGGCGGCCAGGGCCGAAACGATGGCGCCGAACTCATCCGCTTTCAGCGAGGCGCCGCCCACCAGGGCCCCATCCACATCGGCAATCGCGAAGATCTGGGCAGCGTTGGCGGGCTTGACCGATCCGCCATAGAGCAGCGGAACACCGTCCGCCGCCGCGCCGAACCGCCGCGCCAGTGTCGCGCGCATCATGGAGTGAACCTGGGCAACCTCGGCTTCCGTGGGGGTGCGCCCGGTTCCGATCGCCCAGACCGGTTCATAGGCAATCACCAGGAGCGCGGGATCATCGGGAAGGGCGCCTTCAAGCTGGCTGGCGATGACCTCGACGGCGCGACCGGCATCGCGCTGTGCTTCGGTCTCGCCCACACAGACGATGGCGACGAGGCCCTCGGCCTGCGCAGCAAGCGCCTTGCTGCGCACGGCCGCATCGGTTTCTGCGTGATCGGCGCGTCGTTCGGAATGGCCGAGGATCACATGGCTTGCGCCTGCATCGCGTAACATGGCGGCCGAGATGTCGCCGGTATGTGCGCCCGAGGACGCCGCGTGGCAATCCTGCCCGCCGACAAGAATCCGCGCTCCCGCCCGTTCCGCCATTCGGGCGACAAGGGTGGCCGGCGGGCAGATCAGCACGTCGCAACCGCTGTCCGGAAGCATGGCGCCGAGGCGGTCGATCTCGGCCAGGTCAGCGGCCAGACCGTTCATCTTCCAGTTGCCGGCGGCAAGCTTGCGGGCCATTCGTCTCTCCCTCTGGTAATCCTGTAAAAGGGATAGGGGAAGGGCGCGCGGGGGTAAAGGCGGTTTGTCGTGTCCGGCGGGCAATGGCAGGATCCGGCGCTGCGGCCGCGGGAAGGCGCGCGGATCGGGTGGCGCGCTGCGGCGCCGTGGCGCCACATCGGGCCGTCCATGTCGAGCGGATGCGGCCGGGCACCCCGGGCCAGGGTCGAGCCGCTTTCGGGTGCCGCTTGCGGACGACCGTGTCATGGCGCCGGGCGGCGGTCTCCTGCGGAACGACAGCTCCGCGGCACGGGTTTCGGATGTGCCGTCGCAGGCATCCGTCGGGGAACGAGAGAATGGCGGACCGGCGTCGTGGCGCCCTGGCTGCGGCATGGCCGGCCTGCCCGCAGGGGTCCGAGGCAGGCAGGGCAGGCGCGCGCCGGACGCGGACGCCGCTGAAGATGCGGAACCGCCCTGGCGACCTGCGGCGACCTGCGGCGGCCCGATAGGTCAGGCGACGGTGCCGATCCGGCGCGATGCGGGCCGGCGGCGGGATGCGACCGGGCCGGGGCTGGCGGTCCGAAGGGCCATGCATCCGGCGGGTGCGTTTTCGTCGCGGGCCTGGCCCGGGCAAACCGTGCCCACGGGTGCCCGAGGTCGGAAGATGGGCAGACCTCTCCGTGCGGGCGCCCCCGGGGCTTGTCACGCACAGGCGCGCTTCGGGCTGGCGGGGCGGGATGTGGTGAGAGGTGCGGAGCTTCGGAAGCGGCAAGCCGGCGCGCGCCCCGGCGCCTCCGGTTTCCGGGGGCGCTGCGCAGGAAAGAACAGGGCCGCCTGATGCCCCAGGCCGCGTGCGGCACTGGCCGACGCCAGAGAACCGCTGGGCTGCCGGATGCGGCAGCGACCGAGGAGGCGCATTTTCGGATGACGCGGGCACAACCGCCCGCATTTTACTGGCGACGTCCGGCCCGGTGACCGCGCGACAAGCCACAGGTTCTGTATCGGCTGCGCAGGGTCATTTTCGCCGGGTGCGCGCGCCGGGTTCGCGATGGTGCCGGGCGGGACGGGTCAGACGATGCCCTGAACATGCGGATCGTTCGGGAGCCGGAGCGGAGGGAAGGCCGAACCGCCATGTCGCGGTTGCCATGTCCGATCATGCCTTGCGGGGGCAGGCGGGGCCGACCCTGAAACGACCCTGGCGGATCAGCGCGTCCCGCCGCTCTGCAACCCGCGCAAACTCAGGCTTCGGCGTCCTTGAACTTGATCGACTCGCCACAGCCGCAGGCTTCGGCCACATTGGGGTTGCGGAACTTGAAGCCGCTTTCCAGCAGCATGGTCTCATAGTCGATCTCGGTTCCGAACAGGAACATCTGCGCCATGGGGGCGATCATGACGCGTGCGCCGTCCTGTTCGACCACCTCGTCCATCGGATCGACGTCAGAGACATAGTCCATCGTATATTCCATTCCCGCGCAGCCGCCCTTCTTGACGCCGATGCGCAGGCCAGAGACGCCCTGCCGTTCCATCAGCCGCGAGATCTGGCGCACCGCCGCAGGGGTGAGGGTGACGGGGGCTTTTCCGGGAATGCCGAACATGGTTCTTTTCCTTCGCGTTTCGAAGCCTAATGTAGTCACCGTCAGGCGGCCCGGCAAGCGGGGGCGGCACTGGCGCTGCGATATGGCAGGCGGGCAGGAGCTTCGGCATGGACTGGATTACCTTCGGCATCCTTCTTCTGGCCTGTGGGGCCTCGGCCGCAACGGGCGTGCTGTTTCCGCCGGGTCGCTGGTATGCGGCGCTCAGAAAACCCGGTTTCACCCCGCCCAACTGGGCCTTCCCCGTGGCCTGGAGCCTGCTTTACATCGCCATGTCGGCGGCGGCGGCGCTGGTCGCGGGCCAGTCCGGCCAGCCCGGGGTCGGGCTGGCGCTTGCGCTCTGGGCGGCGCAGATCGCGTTCAATACGCTCTGGACGCCGGTGTTCTTCGGGCTGCACCGGGTGCGGGCGGCGCTGGGGGTCATCGTCGTGCTGTGGGGGCTGGTGCTGGCGACGCTGGTGGCCTTCTGGCAGATCGACTGGCGCGCGGGGCTGCTGATGCTGCCCTATCTGGGCTGGGTCAGCTATGCGGGGGCGCTGAATGCCGCGATCTGGCGGCTGAACCCGCGCCCCGCCGAGGTTACATGAAGCCCAGTTCCAGCCGGGCCTCGTCGCTCATCATGTCCATGCCCCACTGGGGTTCGAAGGTCATCTGAACGTTCACCTGCTTGACGCCGGCCAGCGGCTCGACCGCATCGGCGACCCAGCCGGGCATTTCGCCGGCCACCGGACAGCCGGGGGCGGTAAGGGTCATGGTGATGTCCACCTCGTTCTCGGGGCTGATCTCGATCGTGTAGATCAGGCCCAGATCGTAGATGTTCACCGGGATTTCCGGGTCGAACACCGTCCGGCAGGCTTCGACGATCTGATCGTAAAGCGGATGATCGGTGGTCGAGGGGCGGATCAGGGGGGTGCCCTCGACGGGTTCGGCGGCTGGAACGGTCATGGATGCCTCGCTCATGGTTGAGCGAATATATAGGGAAAGAGCCGGGAAGCGTAAAGTCTCAGCGCCGCGGAACCTTGCGGGGGGCAGGGGCGGGGCGCACGCGCTTCTCGATCTCGTCGAAGAGCGCGGCGGCTACATTCCGGCGCGAGGCGCTTTCGATCCCCTCGAACCCGGGCGAGGAGTTCACTTCAAGCACTTTCGGCCCTTCGGAAGACCGCAGCATGTCGACCCCGGCAAGGTTGAGCCGGAAGGCGCGCGCCGCACGGATGGCAGTGTCGCGTTCCTCGCGGGTGATGCGCACCGGCTCGGCCGATCCGCCCTGATGCAGGTTTGACCGGAACTCGCCCTCGGCGGCGCGGCGTCGCATGGCGGCCACCACGCGCCCGCCGATGACAAGGCAACGGATATCCTCGCCCGCCGCCTCTTTCACGAACTGTTGCACAAGGAAATTCGCCTTGAGCCCCCGGAAGGCCGAGATCACCGATTGCGCGGCCTTCTTCGTTTCGGCCAGCACCACGCCCTTGCCCTGGGTGCTTTCCAGAAGCTTCACCACCAGCGGCGCATTGCCCGCAAGCGCGATCAGGTTGTCGGTATCCTTGGGGCTGGAGGCAAAGGCCGTGGCGGGCATGCCGATCCGGTGGCGTCCCAGGATCTGATGCGCGTGCAGCTTGTCGCGGCTGGCGAGGATCCCCTCGGCGCTGTTGACGCAGAAGGTGCCGATGGATTCGAACTGTCGCATGACGGCGGCCCCATAGGCGGTGACCGAAACGCCGATCCGCGGGATCACCGCGTCGAAGCGGGGCAGGCGGGCGCCGTCATAGTGAACTTCGGGCGCAAGCGCGTTGATCGCCATGTAGCAGCGCGTGGTGTCGATGATCTCGACGACATGGCCGCGGGCCTCGCCCTCCTCGACGATGCGGCGTGTGGAATAGGCGCCGCCTTCGCGGGACAGCACGGCGATGCGCAGCGTGCGGGCAGGCGCCGCCGCCGCCATCTGCGCCGAGTGATAGACATCATAGGACAGTTGCGGTTGGCAGAAGCTTTCGCCGGGCACGATCACGACATCGTCAGACAGCGCCTAGCGGCCCAGAAGCATCCGGTAGGCCATCGCCCCGCGATCGGTCAGCGTCAGCTCGATCGGCCAGCGCCGCGTGCCGATCGCGATATCTGACCGGATGACAAAGCGGAACTCGGTCTCGCCATTCGAACTTGTGACTTCGCGCCGGTCGATCACCTCGGCCGAACAGGGGATCACCAGATCGGTGCGCCCCGGGATCGGATGGACCGAAAACCGGACATGCGGCGCCTTCGCGGGGCCGAAGGGTTCGATATCAAAGGCATGCAGCGCCGAGGTGCGCGCCCCGGTATCCACCTTGGCCTTGAGCGCGGGCAGCCCGAGGCCGGGAAGGGACAGCCATTCCTCCCAGCCGAGGCGGAAGGACTCGGCCATGCCGGGGGTCGCGTCGTTCATCATCGTTTCTCTCTGACAGGGCGGGGCCCTTGGCTTTGCCGGGGAATCGCCTAAAAGGGCTGCGGCCCGAAGGACGCGCAGAGATACCAGATGACAAAGAAATTCAACTTTGATGTGACAGCCACCGACGGGCGGGCCCGGACGGGGGTGATCACGACCTCGCGCGGGGATATCCGCACGCCGGCCTTCATGCCGGTGGGCACGGCGGCGACCGTCAAGGCGATGCTGCCCGAAAGCGTGCGCGCGACGGGGGCGGATATCCTTCTGGGCAATACCTATCACCTGATGCTGCGCCCCACCGCGGAACGGATCGCGCGGCTGGGCGGGCTGCACCGCTTCATGAACTGGGAGCGGCCGATCCTCACGGACTCGGGCGGGTTCCAGGTGATGAGCCTTGCGGGCCTGCGCAAGCTGACCGAAGAGGGCGTGACCTTCAAAAGCCATATCGACGGATCGCGCCACGCGCTCACGCCCGAACGCAGCGTGGAGATCCAGGCGCTGCTGGGGTCGGATATCGTGATGGCATTCGACGAATGCACGCCCTATCCGGCCGACGAGGCCACGGCGCGGCGCTCGATGGAGCTGTCGATGCGTTGGGCGCGGCGGTCGCGCGACGCCTTCGGTGACCGTCCGGGGCACGCGCTGTTCGGGATCCAGCAGGGCAGCATCTATCGCGACCAGCGCGCCGAAAGCGCCGAGAAGCTGCGCGAGATCGGTTTCGACGGCTATGCCGTGGGCGGCCTTGCCGTGGGCGAGGGGCAGGAGATGATGTTCTCGGTTCTCGACTACGCGCCCGAGATGCTGCCGGCGGACAAGCCCCGTTACCTGATGGGGGTCGGCAAGCCCGATGACATCGTGGGCGCGGTCGAACGCGGCATCGACATGATGGATTGCGTGCTGCCGTCGCGGTCGGGGCGGACGGGCCAGGCCTTCACCCGCTTCGGCGTGGTGAACATCCGCAACGCGCGCCATCAGGACGATCCGCGCCCGCTGGACGAACAGTGCACCTGTCCCGCCTGCCGGAACTATTCGCGTGCCTATCTGCACCACGTCAACCGTGCGCAAGAGATCATCGCCTCGATGCTGTTGACCTGGCACAATCTGCATTACTTTCAGGAACTGATGCAGGGGCTGCGTGACGCCATCGCCGAGGGGCGGCTGGCCGGCTTCGTGGCCGATTTCCATGCCCTGCGCGCCGGGGGCGATATCGACCCGCTCTAGGGCTCGCGGCCCGGTGTGCAGGCGATGCCGAAAGGACGTTTCATGCCGATCCCGATGTTCCGCCTTGTGCCGCTTGCGCTGCTGGCTGCCTTCCCGGCGGCGGCCCAGACCGAGGATTTCTGTGGTCTTCCCCCCGAAAACTGGCCCGCAACCGTCACCCCGCTTGTCGCCGGAAGCTGGCAGAGCGAAGCCCTTTCCGGCCTCGCGGTGGTCGAGGGCGAGGCGCTTGCCATGCCCGAACGGGTTCGGGGCCTTGCCAGTTTCCGCGCCGATGCGGGGCGGCTGTTCCTGACCCCACCCGATACGCCGGCCGAATTCGAGCTGCGCCCCGCCGAGGGCGAGGACTGGGATCTCGCCATGCCCGGCGAGGCCAGTCTGCCGGCCGCGGAGGTCTTCGCCGATCCTGCCTATGGCCTGGGCCTGCCCTGTCCGCTGGCCGATCTGCCGCGCTATCGCACCGAGGGCCGGCTCGAGGATGCCGAGGGCGGGGTGGAGTTCAGCCTGTTCCTGGTTGTCGCGGATCCGGGCACGATCTATGGCGTCACCACCGCCGATCTGAGCGCCCCCGACGGCACCGCCGGCGTTGCGCGGGTGGTCAGCCGGTTTCTGCGTTAGCCTCTCTTGCAAAGGCGTCTTGCCCGTGCCAACGGGTGCGGGCATGGTGTCACGAAGCTGTCACCGGGATTGGTTGAATCCGGCGGGTCAAACCCCCAGATATGCCATAGTCCGGGGGAGGCCGGGGCTGCCGATGACCGGGGCCGGAGCCTTCCTGCCACTATAAGGAAAAACGATGCAAGAACCTCTCGCACAAAGCTATCCCGTCCTGCCGCTGCGCGACATCGTTGTGTTTCCGCACATGATCGTGCCGCTGTTCGTCGGGCGCGAGAAGTCGGTGCGTGCCCTCGAAGAGGTCATGTCCGATGACAAGCAGATCCTTCTGTCCAGCCAGATCGACCCGGCTGTCGACGATCCGACCGCCGATGGCATCTATCGCGCCGGCGTGCTGGCCAATGTGTTGCAGCTGCTCAAGCTGCCCGACGGCACCGTGAAGGTGCTGGTCGAAGGCCGCGCGCGGGTGAAGATCGACGACTTCATCGAGAACGACTCGTTCTTCGAGGCGCGCGCGACCCTGCTGGAAGAAGTGCCAGGCGATGCCGAAACCGTCACCGCGCTGCTCCGCTCGGTCGGCGAGGAATTCGAGCGTTACGCCAAGATCAAGAAGAACATCCCCGAAGAGGCGCTGGCCGCCGTCACGGAAACCCGTGATCCGGCCAAGCTTGCCGATCTGGTCGCCGGCCATCTGGGCGTCGAGGTCACCCAGAAGCAGGAGCTTCTGGAAACGCTCGACGTCAGCGCACGGCTTGAAAAGGTCTATGGCCTGATGCAGGGCGAGGTTTCGGTCCTGCAGGTCGAGAAGAAGATCAAGACCCGCGTCAAGTCGCAGATGGAGCGCACCCAGCGCGAGTACTATCTGAATGAGCAGATGAAGGCCATTCAGAAGGAGCTGGGCGACGGCGAGGACGGCCAGAACGAGATCGCGGAACTCGAGGAGCGGGTGAAGAACACCAAGCTGTCGAAAGAGGCACGCGAAAAGGCCGAGGCCGAGATCAAGAAGCTGAAGTCGATGTCGCCGATGTCGGCCGAGGCGACGGTGGTGCGCAACTACCTCGACTGGATGCTGTCGATCCCGTGGGGCGTGAAAAGCCGCGTCAAGAAAGACCTGAACAAGGCGCAGGAGGTTCTGGACCGCGACCACTATGGCCTTGAAAAGGTCAAGGAGCGGATCGTGGAATACCTGGCCGTTCAGGCACGGTCGCAGACGCTCAAGGGGCCGATCCTCTGCCTTGTTGGCCCTCCGGGTGTGGGTAAGACCTCGCTGGGCAAATCGGTGGCAAAGGCCACGGGGCGCGAGTTCATCCGCATCAGCCTTGGCGGCGTGCGCGACGAATCCGAGATCCGCGGCCACCGCCGGACCTATATCGGCTCGATGCCCGGCAAGATCATCCAGGCGATGAAGAAGGCCAAGACCACGAACCCGCTCATCCTGCTCGATGAGATCGACAAGATGGGGCAGGACTTCCGTGGCGATCCGGCCAGCGCGATGCTCGAGGTGCTTGACCCCGAACAGAACGCGACCTTCGTCGATCACTATCTGGAAGTGGAATATGACCTGTCGAACGTCATGTTCCTGACCACGGCCAACAGCTACAACATGCCGGGGCCGCTTCTGGACCGGATGGAGATCATTCCGCTCTCGGGCTACACCGAGGATGAAAAGCGCGAGATCGCCAAGCAGCACCTGGTGCCGAAGCAGATCAAGAACCATGCCCTGCGCAAGGGCGAGTTCTCGGTGACGGACGCGGCGCTGACGGAGATGGTGCGCACCTACACCCGCGAGGCCGGGGTTCGGAACCTTGAGCGCGAGATCGCGAAACTCGCGCGGAAGGCCGTGACCGAGATCATCAAGGGCAAGGCAAAAACGGTCGAGGTGACGCCGGAACGTCTGGAAGAGTTCCTTGGGGTCAAGCGCTTCAAGTATGGTCTGGCCGAGAAGGAAGATCAGGTCGGCGTCGTGACGGGCCTTGCCTGGACCAGCGTCGGCGGCGAGCTTCTGTCGATCGAGGCGCTGCGCCTGCCCGGCAAGGGCCGGATGAAGACGACCGGCAAGCTGGGCGACGTGATGAAGGAGTCGATCGACGCGGCTTCCAGCTTCGTGCGCTCGATCAGCCCGGAACTCGGGATAAAACCGCCGAAGTTCGAGACGCTGGACATCCACGTCCACGTTCCCGAAGGCGCGACGCCCAAGGACGGGCCGAGCGCGGGCATCGCGATGGTGACCTCCATCGTCTCGGTCCTGACGGGCATCCCGGTCCGCAAGGACATCGCGATGACCGGCGAGGTGACGCTGCGCGGCAATGTGCTGCCGATCGGCGGATTGAAGGAGAAGCTTCTGGCGGCGCTTCGGGGCGGTATCAAGACCGTGCTCATCCCCGAGGACAATGCCAAGGATCTGCCCGAGATCCCCGATAACGTGAAGGAAGGGCTGACGATCATCCCCGTCAGCAACGTGCGCGAGGTGCTGAAACATGCGCTGGTGCGCCAGCCCGAACCGGTGGAATGGGACGAGGCGGCCGAGGAGGCCGCGCTTGCCGCCCGCCGCAGCGAAAGCCAGGGCGCGGCACAGACTGCCCACTGACCCTACACTTCTGCCAGGGGCCCGGTTCGCCGGGCCCTTTTTTCTTGTTGCTGACGTGCGCTGCCAGCGAATGCTTCAGAACAGCTGTCTGCCGGCGCGAATACGCAAGGTTCGCAGCGGAGCGCCCCTGAACGCCTCTGGCGGAGCACTGACCCCACTTCTGCCAGGGCCCGGTTCGCCGGGTCTTTTCGTTCGGATGGGGCTTTGCGCGACCAGCGAGTGTTTCGGACCATCTGCCTGGCCGCCCTGGATGCGCAAGGACCATCCGCAGCGGGGCGCCCTGAGCGCCTCTCGCGCCTTTGTCCAGCGGCAGCCAGAGGCCCCTGCCGGAAGGTCCGAGGGCCTGGCAGGTTTCTTTCAGCGCAAAGGCGGTTTTCGGCCCGGGAACATGTCGCCGGGGAAAGACCCGGTTCGCGTCGCTTGACGGCGGGCGCGCCTTTCGTCGTCTGCGCGGATCTGGCAACGCCGGGCCGACTTCCCGCCCCTGATCTCTTCGCCGGTGCAGGATCCCGCGCCCATTGTCCTGCTTCGGGCTGCGGATGGCCGGCTTGTTGGCACCCCGGCGGACCATCAGCTTCGTCACAGTATTCAGGGCTGGCCGGTTTATCCGTTACCTCGCATCGTGCTGATGTCGTGCTGGCAAAAGCCCGGGTCCGGGGCCCGGCCATGACCGGCGACGGTGTCAACGACGCGCCCGCGCTCGAACCTGCCGATGCCGGTTTGCCAGGGGCCGCAAGGGTTCCGAGGCGGCGGATCTGGTATCCGCTGGCGCCTCGCCGCGGCCGAAAGCCGGATGATCGGGTGTCTTCGGCGGCGGCGGGCCGTCGTTGCGGGCCGCCAGAACGTGGTCCCCTGCAATCCTGCGCAGAGGGCGGGACGCCGACCAGGGGACGGCGCCGGCCCCTCGGCCTCCGCCGTCACTTGCGGTGGCGACCCTGCGGCGGGGGCTGTTCCGATGGCGGAGGCGTTGCCCGTTCTTCACGACGAGGGGGGCAAGCTCGGCGGGTGCCCTGTGGCAGGCTGTGGCGCCCCGCATGACCTGCCGCTGACACCAGACTGCGGGTCCAATATCCCCGGACCAACCGGTGACTGCGCTGCGATTTTCGCTTGCGACCGGGAACGACTGGCGCTAAAGACGGCGCCGAGGGTGATTAGCTCAGTGGTAGAGCGCTTCGTTCACATCGAAGATGTCAGGAGTTCGAATCTCTTATCACCCACCATCCATTCCACGGGTCGACTGAAACTTGCGAACTTCTCGAAGGTTCATTCGAGCTTTCGCAGCTTCCCGGGGACCGGAGTGTCGACGGCTGCGGCCGGATCATCTGCGCATTGCGGGCTTGGAAGTTCCCAGGGGTTCGTATCTCTTTGCGGTGACATCACCGGAACGATGACTTCGGCAGCGATGCAGCGATCCCGCCCGCACTGACCTGCCTGTCCGCCTTGCCCTTTCGTTCTGCCCTTCGGCACGAGCTGACCGCTTGGTCACCGGGGCGCTGCCGCGCTCCATCCGCGGATCCGGATACTTCCGTGTCTATAGCATAATGTTATGGCGCGCGCTGGTTTTCTGAATTGAACCTTGCAACCGCGGGATGCCAAGCTGTCGCAAAGGTCATCTGAAAGGTCAACACATGTCCGACAGCAAGACGGCGCTCGTCATCAGCGCCCATGCCGCCGATTTCGTCTGGCGTTGCGGCGGGGCCATCGCCCTGCATGCGCAGACGGGGTATAATGTCACGGTGGTCTGCCTCTCGTTCGGCGAACGCGGTGAATCCGCCAAGCTGTGGAAAGAGCCCGGAATGACGCTGGACCGCGTGAAGGACGCGCGCCGCAAGGAATCCGAACAGGCGGCCAAGGCGCTTGGGGTGCATGATCTGGTCGAGTTCGACCTTGGGGATTATCCCCTGCACCTGGAACAGGAAGACAAGTTCCGGCTGGTCGATGTCATCCGCAAGGTGCAGCCCCGCTTCATGCTGAGCCATTCGCAGTTCGATCCCTACAACACCGACCACATGTATGCGACGCAGGTGGCGCTCGAATGCCGGATGATCGCGCAGGCCTGGGGACATAACCCCGGGGAAAAGGTGCTGGGCGCGCCGCAGCTTTACCTGTTCGAGCCGCATCAGACCGAGCAGATGGGCTGGAAGCCCGACACCTTCCTTGACATCACGCCGGTCTGGGACCGCAAGCGCGCGGCGATCGAATGCATGGCCGGCCAGGAACATCTGTGGGACTACTACACCCGCGTTGCCGAAAACCGTGCCAACCACTTCATGCGGAATTCCGGCGGGCAGTCGGGCGGGCGCAAGGCGAAATATGCCGAGGGCTTCCAGTCGGTCTTCCCGCGCACCGTGGACGAGCTGTAATCATGGAACCGTGCCACGACATCGCGCATCTTGGTCATGTCGAGATGCTGACCGACCGGTTCGAGGAAAGCCTTGATTTCTTTACCCGGATCTACGGGTTGAAGCTGTCGGGGCAGGACGAGAACAGCGCCTGGCTTCGTGCCTGGGATGACTACGAATACCACTCGCTCAAGCTGACCCGCGCCGACAGGACCGGCGTGGGCCATATCGGCTATCGCGCCGCAAGCCCCGAGGCGCTGGCCCGCCGCGTGGCCGTGATCGAGGCGTCTGGCTACAAGGTGCACGGCTGGGTCGAGGGCGATCCGGGCCATGGCCGGGCCTTCCGCTTCGAGGATCCGTTCGGCCATGTGTTCGAGATCTATTACGACACCACCTGGTATCGGCCGCAAGAGGCGGCGGAGCGGCCGGCGCTCAAGAACACGGCTTCGGCCTTCACCGGTGCGCCGCCGCGGCGTCTGGATCACCTGAACCTTCTGGCCGCCGATGTGTCCGAGTTCCGGCGCTTCATGGAAACCTGTCTTGGTGCCCGCGTCACCGAGATGATCCAGCTGGACAATGGCCGCATCGGCGGCTGCTGGTTCACGATCAACAACAAGACCTATGACCTTGCCTGCACCGAGGAACACGGCGGCGGCCACGCGCGCCTGCATCACGTCACCTATGCCACCGACCAGCGCGAGGATATCCTGCGCGCGGCCGACATCTTCCTGCAGAATGGTGTCCATATCGAAACCGGGCCGCACAAGCATGCGATCCAGGGCACGTTCTTCCTTTACGTCTGGGAACCCGCGGGCAACCGGGTCGAGCTTGCCAATGCCGGGGCGCGGCTGATCCTTGCCCCCGACTGGCAACCGGTGGTCTGGACCGAGGCCGAGCGTCGCAAGGGCCAGGCCTGGGGGCTCAAGACCATCGAAACCTTCCACACGCATGGAACCCCGCCACTCGGAAAGGAGCACTGACATGGGTGTTGTTGTCCAGAACATCGAACGCGCGGCGACCGACACCATTGAGGGGCTGGCCGAGGCCGGGGTGGCCACGGTTCACGAGGCACAGGGCCGGGTCGGCTGCCTTTCATCCCGCATGCGTCCGATCTATCCGGGCGCCCGGATCGCCGGAAGCGCGGTGACGATCAGTGCGCCCCCGGGTGACAACTGGATGCTGCATGTGGCGATCGAACAGCTGAAAGAGGGTGACATCCTTGTGCTTGCCCCGACCAGCCCCTGTGACAACGGCTATTTCGGCGATCTGCTTGCCACCAGCGCAATGGCGCGCGGCTGCCGGGGCCTGATCATCGACGCGGGCGTGCGCGACGTGCGCGACCTGACCGAAATGGGCTTTCCGGTGTGGTCCCGTGCGATCAGCGCGCAGGGCACCGTCAAGGAAACGCTGGGCAGCGTGAACATTCCCGTGGTCTGCGGGGACCAGATGATCGAGGCCGGCGACGTGATCGTCGCCGACGATGATGGCGTCTGCGTCGTGCGTCGCGCGGATGCCGATCAGGTGCTTGCCGCGGCGCGCAAGCGTGTTGCGGCGGAAGAGGCCAAGCGGCAACGCCTGGCTGCGGGCGAACTTGGGCTGGACATCTACGACATGCGCCGGCGGCTGGAAGAAAAGGGCTTGCGCTACATCTAGGTTCCGGCCCGTTCCTGGGTCTGGGTCTGGGTCTGGGTCTGGGTCTGGGTCTGGGTCTGGGTCTGGGTCTGGGTCTGGGTCTGGGTCTGGGTCTGGGTCTGGCGATCATGGCGCGGCAAAGCGGAGTTGCGGACGATGAGTTACGATGAAACCGGCATCCCCTGCCTCTGGATGCGGGGCGGCACATCCAAGGGTGCCTATTTCCTGGCCCGGGATCTGCCCGCGGACCGGGCCGCCCTCGAGGCGCTGCTGCTTGCGATCATGGGCTCGCCCGATCCGCGGCAGATCGACGGAATCGGCGGCGGCGATCCGCTGACCTCGAAGGTCGCGATCCTGTCGCCCTCGTCGCGCGATGATGCGGATGTCGATTACCTGTTCCTGCAGGTTTTCGTCGATCAGGCGCTGGTTTCGGATGCCCAGGCCTGCGGCAATATCCTTGCCGGCGTCGGCCCGGCGGCTGTCGAACGTGGCCTGGTCCCCGCGCAGGAGGGCACGACGCCGGTTCGGATCCACATGCTGAACACCGGCGAGGTCTCCACGGCGGTCGTTCCGACTCCGGGCGGGCGCGTGACCTATCGCGGCGACCAGGCAATCGACGGGGTCCCGGGCCACCACGCCGCCATACCGCTGATGTTCGGCGATGTTGCAGGATCGATGTGCGGGGCGCTGCTGCCCACGGGGCGCACGGTTGACATGATCGATGGCATCGCCTGCACCCTGATCGACAACGGTATGCCCTGCGTGATCCTGCGCGCGGCTGATCTGGGTCTGACCGGCCAGGAAACCCCCGCCACGCTGGAAGCCGACACGGCTCTGCGGGAGCGGGTGGAACATCTCCGGCTGCTCGCCGGTCCGATGATGAACCTGGGCGATGTCGCCCCGAAAAGCGTGCCGAAGATGACGCTTGTCTCGCCACCGACGGCAGGGGGGGTGATCGCGACGCGCAGCTTCATCCCGCATCGCTGCCACACCTCGATCGGCGTGTTCGCGGCGGTCAGCGTCGCCACCGCCTGCACCCTTCCAGGCAGCCCCGCCGCCGAGGTTGCGCAGTTGCCACCGACCGACCTCTTCGCCGTCGAACATCCCGGCGGCGCGGCCGAGGTGCGGCTGGAGCGGGATGCCGAGGGCAAGGTGTTGCGGGCGGGCACGATCCGGACGGCGCGAAAGCTGTTCGACGGCAGGGTGTTTCCGCGCTGACGGAACCACACAGCCAGGCGTGGCGCGGAAGCGCCGGGCCGGTGTGCCTTGCGGCGCGGCTCGGCACAGCTATGACGAGGAGAGAACCACCATGAGCGTCACGGTCACCGACACACTCCGCCTCGGCCTCATCGGCTTTGGCGAGGCCGCCGAAGCCTTTGCCACCGGCTGGGGGCGCGAACTCACGGCCCATGCCCGGGCCTATGACGAGAAATGCGACAATCCCGAGACCGAGACCCTGCCGCTCGAACGGATGCGCCGTTCGGGCGTCGCCCCGGCTGCGACCCGTGCCGAGGCTCTGGCGGGTGCAGAGGCCGTATTCTGTCTTGTGACCGCCGACCAGGCGGTGCGTGCTGCCGAACAGGCGGCGCCCTGTCTGGCGCCGGGGGCCTTCTGGTTCGACGGCAACAGCTGTTCGCCGGGCGCCAAGCGCAAGGCGGCCCAGCTGGTCGAGGCTGCGGGCGGACGCTATGTCGATGTGGCGATCATGGCTCCGGTTCATCCGCGGCTGCATCGCACGCCGCTGCTGATCGCGGGGCCTCATGTCGGGAAGGCTGGCGCGCTGCTCGAACGGCTCGGGATGGTGGCGAAGCCGGTGGGGGAAACCGTCGGCGAGGCATCGGCCATCAAGATGATCCGCTCGGTCATGATCAAGGGGATGGAGGCATTGACCGCCGAATGCCTTCTCGCTGCCCGCCGCGCCGGGATCGAAGAGCGGGTGCTGCAATCGCTTCAGGCCTCGAACCCCGGAATCGACTGGCCGAACCAGGCCGCCTATAATCTCGAACGGATGATGGTGCACGGCAAGCGCCGCGCCGCCGAGATGCGCGAGGTCGCAGTGACGCTTACGGAACTGGGCCTTCCCAACGGTGTCGCCTCGGCCACGGCCGACTGGCAGCAGCGGATCGGGGATCTGGCGCTGCCGGCGGGCGAGGATGCCTTCGCCGACCGGGCCGACGCGATCCTGAAGCGGCTTTAGGCGCAGCCGGTCCGGCCAGGACGATGCGTTCGCACGTCGCCTCGGGGATCTGCCGGATGCCGGTTTTGGCGATTTCAGGTCTGGCATCCCGGGCGGCTTGCGGGGGAAGCGGAGCCCCTCCCGACCAGACACGGCCCGGAATTCGGCATCCGGGAATGCCGGCGGGCGCCGGCGCCCCGGCCGCGCGCACCGCTGCAGATACGAAACGGGGCGATTGCGCAGGCGCTTGACGGCCTTTGCGGCCACAAGAGACCGGGCGCGCTGGCGGTCAGGACATGCCGGCGGCCGTCTGGCGCAGCTGGTTGAGGAAATCGCGTTGCGCGCGGGTGGGTTCCCAATCGGCGCGGGTGGTGACACCGATTGCGCGCCGCGCGTTTTCCAGCGCCACCGGCAGAATGCTCAGCGTCTCGGCCTCGACCTCGGCCTGCATCCGTGACAGCCCGCCGAGATAGTCGCTGTCGCGCAGGATCTCGCGCAAGAGGCTCACCGATGAGGTCTCGACCACGTCAAGCGGCGGATTGTCGGCCAGCGCCGCATCAAGCACCGCCCGCAGCGGGGTCGAGCGGCGGGGCATCACCCAGGGGAAGCCGCGCAGATCCTCGAAGGTCAGTCCTGCCCGCGCAGCAAGCGGATGGCCCCGGCGTGCCACCACGGCGGCCTCGTCATCGAACAGCCGTTCCTGGTGGATGTCGTCGATCGGGCTGGGCAGGCGCAGCGCGCCCAGCATCAGGTCGATGTCGCCCCGGCGCAGGCCCAGCAGCAGTTCGTCATAGCGGCCGTCGATGATCTGCAGGGGCAGGGCGGGGCGTTGCCGGCGAAAGGCCAGAATTGCGCGTGGCAGCCAGCCCGATCGCGACAGCGGCAGCGCGCCGATCACGATGCGGCCCACCTCGCGCCCCTCGAGGTTGCCCAGATCCGCCCGCGCCTGTTCAAGCTCGGCCAGGGCAAGCCGCGCCGCCTGTGCCAGCTGCAACCCTGCCCGTGTGGTGATCAGGCCATGGGCCGTGCGCTGGAAGAATACCGTGCCCGCCGCCTGTTCCAGCGTCGTGGTCGCGCGATGCACCGTCGGCTGTGCCAGCCCCAGCCGATGCGCGGCCAGCGTGAAGCTCTCGGCCTCGGACACCGCGACCAGCGCCGCCAGTTGCGGCCAGGTCGCCTGGAAACGGATCTGGCGCGCCATTTCCGACATCACCTGATCCAGCCGCGCGATCGCGCGCGCGGCCCGATGGTGCAGAACCTCGCCGGCTTCGGTCAGGAACAGCCCATGCGGGTTGCGCAGGAACAGCGCATGTCCGGTCTGGCGCGACAGCTTGGCCATGGCCTGCGTGACCGCGGGTTGCGACACGTGGCAGAGTTCGGCCGTGCGTGTGGCGGACCCTGTCCGACCCAGGATCAGGAACATCCGCAAATGGCGGATACTGGGGGGCGAAGGTTCGGTTCCGGCGGCCATGATCGGCTCTGCCCTCTCTGCATCGGGATCGGGCCCTGAATGCGCCATTTGCGGCGGCTCTGCAATCACCCGGCACAGGGCAGGGGGGAAGGCCCCACCGCCCGCAGCCGGAACCGATCCCGCACACCACGGTTGACCCCTGTCAGACAGAGGAGGCACGAATGAAGATCCCTTATCATCGCGCATCTGCCGGCATTGCCCTGGGGGCAGCTCTGATTGCGGCACCGGTCCTGGCTCAGGAAACCGCAATGGCCTGTGAGAGCCAGCAGAGCCTGCAACAGGTTCTTGAGAGCAATGGCAGCATTCAGCCCGACGATTGCCGCCCCATCGGCATCGCGCAGCTTGAGGCCTCGGGGCGGTCCCTGTGCCTGATCGACCTGTCACAGCAGGATGGCGGGTTGATCGATGATCTGCGGGGCGTTGCCGCCGCGCAGGAATGGTGGCTGGACTGTTCGGAACTGACGCGCCTTGCCGATCCGGCGCCGTGATGGTGCCGCCCTGGTGCCCGAGCGTTGCCACATGAGCGGGGCGATCCTGTTCGACGGCTGGTCCGGCCCGTTGCGGATCCTGACCGTGGGCACGCTGGCCTATCTGGGGCTTGTGCTGCTGCTGAGGCTGACCGGCAAGCGGACCCTGAGCAAGATGAACGCCTTCGATCTGGTGGTGACGGTCGCGCTGGGATCGACGCTTGCCACGGTGCTGCTGGATCGTGACGTGCCGCTGCTCGAGGGGCTTGCCGCCCTGGGCCTGCTGGTCCTTCTGCAATATGTCATCACCTGGGGTTCGGTGCGGTCGCCCACGCTGCGCCGTCTGGTGAAAAGCGAGCCGAGCCTTCTGGTGCGCGACGGAAGCTATCTTCCCGGTGCCATGCGGCAGGCCCGGGTCACGCGCGATGAAGTCGATGCGGCGCTGCGCCAGCACGGGGTCGGCGATCTGTCGCAGGTTCGCCTGGTGGTTCTGGAAACCGATGGATCGCTCAGCGTGGTGACCTGAGGCCCGCGTCAGGCATCGCGCGCCGCAACGCCAGCCAGATACTGATCGGCGAACTGCGGATCATGGCGCGCCATCTTGCGCAAGACGGGCGCGAAATAGCTGTTGAGCTGCGCGATCGTCTCGGGCTGAAGCTCGTGAAGGTGCCGTCCGGGCAGGATGTCGCTGCCTTCCCACTTGTTGCCGATCCAGCGTGGATTGCCGGCAAGCGCCTCGGGCCGCTCCAGCGCCAGGGCCTTTTCGCAGCGGGCATCGGGGGTGAAGCCGGTAAAGGTGATCAGGCTGGCGATCAGCCCGTCGAAATCGCAGCACAACCGCGCATAGGTCGCAAGAAGCACATTTTCAGCCGGGGCCTGTTCCAGCAACCAGAAGTAGGTGTCGTAAAAGCGCCGCTCGGCCGGGGTTTCGAGCCGCGAGAGGATCCAGGCATCGATCCCCTGAGCGCGGACCCGTTCGCGGCGGGCCCGCGTTTCGGCTTCCGTTTCATGGGCGGCAGGGTGGCTGAACTGCCAGTGGTAGATGTTGCAGAGCCGGTCGCGCGGATCCCGGAAGTTCACAAGAAAACGGTAATCGGCCAGTGGCATCTTCCGGTTGAACCGGCCGGCGCTGTTGTGCAGCAGGATGTGACCGGTCTTCGGCGGAACGGTCCGCTCGATTTCTTCGCGCGAGAGGCCTTGAAGCACGTCGCGGAAATAGCGCACGAAGGTCATGCGTCCGCCGTTCAGGGCCTCGATGATCCGCACGAGCGAGCCGGTGCCGCTGGTCGGGGTGCTGTAGAGGATGATGCTCTGATCGGTCACGCGCGCCCCCTGGTCCGGCGCAGTATAGAGCCATAGCCGGGGCAGGGGAATGCGTTTCTGGCCGCCCGGGATCTCTGCGCCCCCTGTGCCGGAAGGCCGGAACAGGCGCGATCGCCCGCAGGGGTCGCAGCTGCGGTCGGGGTGCTGTCGCGTCCGCATCAGCCGCGCGCCGCCTGTGGCTCTGCGGCCTGCCTGCCTGCCTGCCGGGCCGGTGAACGGGCACGGGGAGAAGACGCCTGCGCCAAGGGATTGCGGTCTCTGCCGGTTTCCTCGGGCGGAACGGGCACGAACCCGCCCCGGTCCGGCCCGGCTGTCCTGGGGCGCCCGGGGGATTCTGGATCGCCGAAGCGACCGCATTTGGCGCAGACACCAAATGCGTTCCTCGCGAAAAGGTCGCGTCATGACCCAGGATAAGGCGTTCTGCCGCATGGGGCCCGGCGGGCGGCTTGCGCTTCCCGCTCGCACTTGAAAGGGCGCGGCGCAGCGCCGTCAGGTGAATCGGACAGCGGGCGCCTTGCCCGGCGGATCGCTGCCGGAGGTGCCGGCGCGTTTGTGCGCTTCGCATGGCGAGGATCCGACCCTTGGTCTGGTGCGGGCAAGACCTGCCACGATGCTTCAGCTGACGTGGCCGCGGAACCGGGGGGTTCACCCTTCTGGCCAGGAGAGGATGGTGGGTCGTGACGGATTCGAACCGCCGACATTCTCGGTGTAAACGAGACGCTCTACCAACTGAGCTAACGACCCGACGCGGGCGGGTATTAGACCGGGCGGCAAGCTTTGGCAAGGGGCGATGCGTCAGGCTTTCGGCGCGCGGCGATCCGCAGGAGGGGTGCGGGCCGTCGGCGGGCCGCGTGGCAACCGCCCCTGCGCAGCGACCGCGCTGCGGCACAGGGACGGGATCCGGAAAGGAAGCGCCCAGCCGGCCCCTGTTACGGCTGGAGGTGGCGTTGCAACAGGCCGGGATCCTGCCGCGGCAATCGACGGACCGGATCAGCCGGGAAGAACCGCCATCACCGCGCCGGTGTCGATCTGCTTGATGAAATCCACCCGCTCGCCGTTCCAGTGATAGGCGAAATGCGCCCCCTGGGCCGGGATCGGGATCACGTCGGGCCAGAAGACGGCGATACAGCGGCCGCCGGCGTAGCGCAGGCTGGGCCAGGTGATCCCGTTTGCCCCTTCGGCGCGCCGCCGCGCCCCATAGCGCTGGGAGGCGCTGTAATCCTCGGGGTGAAGCAGGTCCCCCAGCCCTGCAACATCGTCCAGATCGGCATCGACCGTTCCGATCAGTTCCCGGAACTGCGCCGTCCAGCCCGGCGCCTCGTTGGTGGCGCGCATGAAGCGGCTGTGATGATGGACGGTTTCGGCAATGGCGACTTCGGTGCTGTCTCCGGCATAGTAAAGGCCGAAGCTGCCGTCGCTGAACCGCCCCGGCCGCAGGGGCGAACAATGGACGAAGGGGGCCATGAGCCAGCTCGCACCCGGCCCGGACACCCGCCGCGCCACGGGCACCTTTGACAGATCACCGATGCTGTCACGCAGCCGGGGGTTGAACTTGGCCTCGGCCGAGGCCAGCGCCTCCCAGTCGGCGGGGTCGGCGATGTCTTCGAACAGGTCGATCGGCGGATGGATGGTGCGGATGATGCGCACGCTGCGCGGCCAGTTCACCCGCTGTGACGGCGCTGTCACCATGCACCACGCTCGGCATCCAGATAGGCGCGCAGATCCAGAAGGTCGGTGATCTCGCCGCGCAGAAGGATGTCCAGCCCGCTTTGGCCGTCCAGCGCGGCGCTCGGGCTGCGGATCCAAGCGTAGCCGCGCGCGGGATCGCTGAACAGGTAGCGCAGGGCCTTGTGAATCCCCATCAGGATCGACATCCGCGCGCGCAGATCACGGTCGATCCGGCCGATATTGCCCTCTTTCCAGCGCGCCCAGGTGCGCGGCGACATGTCGCCCAGCAGCACGCGCGCCTCGGCATCGCTCAGCTGCCATTTGCGGAACAGGTTTACCGTGGCACGGGCGAGCGCGGCGGCCTCGGCATCCGTGATCGCTGGAACTCCGGGGCTTGGGGCGACGGGTTGCACGGTGGCGAATTGCATGGCGCTCTCCTTTGGCATCAAGATAGGCATTTTATGCCAAAAGGCAAGACATGACAGTGTTGCCCGCGGTGATGCGGCGTCGGTGTTCGCGCCGGTTTCGAGGGCAGGTGCAGGGCTTCGGCTCTTGGCAGCCGGTCTCCCGCCAGAGAGGGCGGGAAGCGACTCTGCCGAAGGGCAGACGCGGTGGGTGACCTGCGGGCGCCGGTTCCGCGATGGCTGTCCTCATCATGCATCCCTGCCGTGCTGCGGGTGCGCGCCGGCATCGCCGGTGGCTTTGGCATCGTGCTTCGGGCGGGGGCGCCAGCCCGGCCTTCCGGGATCATGACAGGTGGCGGACGCAACCCCTGCTGAAAGGAACAGAAGCGCCGGCTGGCGAGCCTGTGGTGTTCGATGCATTTGTGACGCTGCGCTCCGGTTTTCAGACCTGAACCGCCGCCCTTGGGCGCTGGAGCGGCAACGCCAGGCGGAGAGGTGCGGAATGACGACGCCGCGTCCAAAAGCGCCTGCTCGGGGTGCAAAGACCGCGCTCGGGTGCAGGTGCCCCCTCCGGCGCGATCGTTCTACCGATGGCGCAGCGGCCTGTGCGCCCGGCCACGATGCCGGAGGCGGGCCGGCGTGTGGCTCCGCTCAGCCGGCCGAGACACCTGAAACATCAATGATCCATTCGCCCCGGGATGCCCGGCGCGGGCGGAATCCCGCATGGCTTTTTGCGAATGGCATCACCACGTCGTTGGTCGGCGGGATCGTCGGAGACAGGCGCGATGCCACGTCCGGAAGATCCCGCGCGCGCAGCGGCGCGTGCCTCCGGGGTTGCATCCGATGCTCGTGGTACGGCTGACCGGGCGCCCGGTGCCGGTGCTCAATGGGTGGGACCGTCTCCGGTGCCTGTGCCGGGGCTTTCCGGCCGGGGGTGCCGACAAGGCGAAGCTCCGGCCCCGCGCGGGCAGGGCCGGAGGGGGGCGTCACTGGGCGAGAACCACAAGCGCGTGGCGTTTCTTGCCGGCGGTCAGCTTCAGCGGCTCGGCGAGATCACCTGCGGCATAGAACTGCCCCGGATCGGTGACATCAATGTCGTTGACCCGTGCACCGCCCTCGGTGATCAGCCGTTTGGCGTCCTTGCCGGATTTCGACAGGCCCGAGCGCACGAAGAGCTGCGCAAGGCTGATCCCCTCGGCAATCTCGGCCGCGTCCAGCGCCAGCGTCGGAAGATCATCGCCCACGCCGCCCTTCTCGAACACCTCGCGCGCCGTCGCCTCGGCCGCCGCCGCCGCCTCGGGGCCGTGGCAGAGGCTCGTCACCTCATTGGCAAGGATGATCTTGGCCGCGTTGATCTCGGCCCCCGCCAGCGCACCCAGACGGTCGCATTCCTCGACCGGAAGCTCGGTGTAAAGCTTCAGGAACCGGCCCACGTCGGCATCGGTCGTGTTGCGCCAGAATTGCCAGAACTCATAGGGGCTCAGCATGTCGGCATTCAGCCACATGGCGCCGCCTGCCGATTTGCCCATCTTGCGCCCGTCCGAGGTGGTCAGCAGCGGCGAGGTCAGCCCCCAGACCTCATGGTCGATCACCCGGCGCGTCAGGTCCACGCCATTGACGATGTTGCCCCACTGGTCCGACCCGCCCATCTGCAACAGGCAGCCATAGCGGCGGTTCAGTTCCAGGAAGTCATAGGCCTGCAGGATCATGTAGTTGAATTCGAGGAAGCTCAGCGACTGCTCCCGGTCCAGCCGCGACTTGACCGATTCAAACGACAGCATCCGGTTCACGCTGAAATGCCGCCCGATGTCCCGCAGGAATTCGAGGTAGTTCAGGTTGTCGAGCCATTCGGCATTGTTCAGCATGATCGCATCGGTCGCGCCCTCGCCGTAGCGGAGGTATTTCGCGAAGACCTGCTTCATGCCGGCGATGTTCTCGTCGATCTGGTCGGGCGTCAGCAGCGGGCGTTCATCGGAGCGGAAGCTCGGGTCGCCCACCTTGGTGGTGCCGCCGCCCATCAGCGTGATCGGCTTGTGCCCGGTCTTCTGCAGCCAGCGCAGCATCATGATGTTGAGCAGATGGCCCACATGCAGCGACTTCGCCGTCGCGTCATAGCCGATATAGGCAGGAACGACCCCCTTGACCAAAGCCTCGTCCAGCGCCTGATAATCGGTGCAGTCGGCAAGATAGCCGCGCTCGATCATCACACGCATGAAGTCTGATTTCGCATGGTATGTCATCGGGGTCTTCCCTTGTTTCAGTGCCTCCGTCTATAGCTTTCATGCAAGGGAAGGGAAAGCACCATGAACGCCATCTGGGCTTTGGGCACGATGTCGGGCACTTCGCTTGACGGGGTCGATGCGGCGTTTCTGCGGACCGATGGCGAAAGCATCAGTGCCTTTGGCGAAACCGCCTATCGCGCCTATGCCGAGCCTGAACGCGAGGTCATTCGGCGTGCCTTCGGCCTCTGGCCGGGCGATGACGGGGTGGCCGAGGCCGCCGCCCTGGTCGAGGCGGCGCATGTCGCGGTTCTGGGGCCACTAGCCTCGGGGGCCGATCTCGTGGGGTTCCACGGCCAGACGCTGGCCCATGATCCGGGCGGGCGGGGCACGCATCAGGCGGGCGACGGCGCCGAAGTGGCGCGGCGCCTCGGGCTGCCGGTTGCCTGGGATTTCCGCAGCGCGGATGTGGCAGCAGGTGGGCAGGGCGCGCCGTTGGCCCCCTTCTTCCACCACGCCTGCGCCCGCTGGGCGCGGCTTGGTCAGCCGGTGGCGTTCCTGAACCTTGGTGGCGTGGGCAATGTGACCTGGGTGGACCCTGCCGCGCCCCGCCCCGAGGACCCGGGCGCCCTGGTTGCCTTCGATACCGGTCCGGCGAATGCGCCGCTCAACGATCTGCTGCTCGCGCGGCACGGGATGGCGCAGGACGAGGGCGGGCTGCTTGCGCTTTCCGGCCAGGCCGATGCGGAGGTGGTGCGCGCCTTCCTGTGCAACGACTGGCTGTTGCGTTCCCCGCCCAAATCGCTCGATCGCCATTTCCCCGATCTTCTGGCTGCGGTGGAAGGGTTGTCCGTTGCCGATGCGGCGGCGACGCTGGTGGCTGCGGCCACGGCCTGCGTTGCGGCTTCGTTTGCGCATATGCCTGCCCGGCCGGCCCTGCTTCTGGTCTGTGGCGGGGGGCGGCACAACCGCGCGCTGATGGAGGGGCTTGCCGCCGCCGCGCCCTGTCCCGTCGCGCCGGTGGAAAGCATCGGGCTGAACGGCGACATGCTCGAGGCGCAGGCCTTCGCCTATCTCGCCGTCCGGGTGCAGCGCGGCCTGCCCCTGTCGGCGCCGATGACAACCGGCGTGCCCCGGCCACTGCCTGGTGGGCGCATCAGCCTGCCCTGACCGGCTGTCACCCGGGGCTGCCCGGCGAGGCTGCGGTGCCTGGGCGCTCGGAGGTCCGGCAGCAACGGCCAGCGGGGCCATCAGCGAGGATCATCCCTGGACGGCCCGTCCAACCGGGCGGTGAATCTGCTGTGGCGCGGGGCGCCAGGGTCGGGGGCTCCGACGCCAGGCCGCCCGCACCGCCGGCGAGTTCATCGCGCCACCTGCACCTCCCCGGGCGGCACAGCGGATGGCTCTCCCCGGGGCAGTTCCGGGCCCACGCGCCGCGGTCTGGGTAACGACCAGCCAGCCACCACCAGATCGGATCAGGCGCCGCCGCATTCACCCGCTCCACCGCGCGGGCGCAGCCCGCGCCCGGCCCAACGGGATGAGATGCGCCAGCATCGAAGACGGGCGGGAGGGCTACGCCCCGATCTCGAACCCGGGCGGAGCAAGTTCGAACCCGTCGAACCGGAACCCGGGGGACACCGTGCAGCCCACAAGCGTCCAGTCGCCGGTCGTCTCGGCCGCCTGCCAGTGATGCGGGGGCACGATGATCTGCGGCTCCTCGCCGGCCAGCAGATCCGGCCCCAGCCGATGCGCAAGCGCGGGGCCAGCGGCATCGGCGGCGATCCGCAGCACCAGCGGCGCTCCGGCATGGAAATGCCAGATCTCGGTCGCGTCCACCCGGTGCCAGTGGCTGCGTTCGCCTGCGGCCAGCAGGAAATAGATGCAGGTGCCGCTGGGCCGCCCCGCGCCTTCGGCCACCCAGGTCTGCCGATACCAGCCGCCCTCGGGGTGGCGCTCCAGCCGCAGCCGTTCGATCAGATCCTGAGCCGTCATTGCCGCCTCCAAAGAAAAAGGCCCGGGGCAATGCCCGGGCCGATCCCTTACTTCAGAACCGAGCGGCCGGCATATTCCGCCGTTTCGCCCAGCATTTCCTCGATCCGGATCAGCTGGTTGTATTTCGCCAGCCGGTCCGACCGCGAGAGGCTGCCGGTCTTGATCTGGCCGCAGTTCGTTGCCACCGCGAGGTCGGCGATGGTCGCATCCTCGGTCTCGCCCGACCGGTGGCTCATCACCGAGGTGTAGCGCGCGCGGTCGGCCATGCGCACGGCGTCCAGCGTCTCGGTCAGGGTGCCGATCTGGTTCACCTTGACCAGCAGGCTGTTCGCGCAGCCCCGGGCGATGCCTTCGGCCAGGCGGGTCGGGTTGGTCACGAACAGGTCGTCCCCCACCAGCTGCACCTTGCCGCCCAGGCGATCGGTCAGCATCTTCCAGCCGTCCCAGTCATCCTCGGAACAGCCATCCTCGATCGAGATGATCGGATAGTCGCCGCAAAGCGCCGCCAGATAATCGACGTTCTCGGCCGCCGACAGCGTCTTGCCTTCGCCCGACAGCACGTAGCTGCCGTTCTTGTAATACTCGGTCGCCGCGCAATCGAGTGCGAGGTAGATGTCTTCGCCCGGCCGGTATCCCGCCTTCTCGATGGCCTTCAGGATGAAATCCAGCGCGTCGCGGGTGCTCGACAGGTTGGGGGCAAAGCCGCCCTCGTCACCGATGCTGGTGGACAGGCCCGCCGCCGACAGTTCCTTCTTCAGCGTGTGGAACACTTCCGACCCCATCCGCACCGCCTCGCGGATGTTGTCCGCGGCGACCGGCATGATCATGAATTCCTGGATGTCGATCGGGTTGTCGGCATGTTCGCCGCCGTTGATGATGTTCATCATCGGCACCGGCAGCACGCGGGCCGAGGTGCCGCCCACATAGCGGTAAAGCGGCTGCATCGTCGCCTCGGCCGCGGCCTTGGCCACCGCCAGGGACACGCCAAGGATCGCGTTCGCGCCCAGCCGGCCCTTGTTCGCGGTGCCGTCAAGCTCGATCATCGCCCGATCGATCGCCACCTGCTCGGTCGCATCATAGCCGACCAGCGCCTCGGCCAGTTCGCCGTTCACGGCCTCGACCGCGGCCAGCACGCCCTTGCCAAGGTACCGGCCCTTGTCGCCGTCGCGCTTTTCCACCGCCTCATGGGCGCCCGTGGATGCGCCCGACGGAACCGCGGCCCGGCCCAGCGAGCCATCCTCCAGGATCACGTCCACCTCGACCGTCGGGTTGCCCCGGCTGTCAAGGATCTCGCGGCCGATGATGTCGATAATCGTGCTCATGTTTCGTCCTTCTTCAATGGCACGCCATAAAGCTCCAGCCGGTGGCCTTTCAGCCGATAGCCAAGGCGCGCGGCGATGCGTTCCTGCAGTTCTTCGATTTCCGGGTCGATGAACTCGATCACCTCGCCCGAATTCATGTCGATGAGGTGGTCGTGGTGGTCGCGTTCAGCGTCTTCGTAACGGGCGCGCCCGTCGCCGAATTCGTGCCGGTCAAGGATGCCGGCCTCTTCGAACAGCTTGACGGTGCGGTAGATCGTGGCGATCGAGATCCGGGGATCTATTCCGCTGGCGCGGGCATAAAGCTCTTCGACATCGGGATGGTCGTCGGCGTCCTGCAGCACCTGCGCGATCACGCGGCGCTGCCCTGTCAGGCGCAGGCCCTTCGCCTCGCAGCGCGTGATGATGCTGTCCCTCATGGCACGTCCCGGCCCGTTTCTGAGCCGGGTTCTAGGGGATTTGCGGGCGGGGGGCCAGCCTTTTCGCACCCGGCCGGGTCATCTGCAGGTGGGGGCGCCCGGCGCGCCTGCGCAACCTGTCGTTGTGGGGCTCAGGTGCCGCAGAAGGTGCGCTGCACCACCTCGTCAGGCATCGGGGCCACACGCAACGGCTCGGCCCCCGGGGCGGGGTCGAACGGATTCCGCAGCGCGGCATGAAGTTGCTCGAACGGGGCGTAGTCGCCCTCGAGGGCGGCGGCAATCGCCTCTTCGACGCGATGGTTGCGGGGGATGATCGCGGGGTTGATGCGCCGCATGGCCTCCTGCGCCTGGGGCAGGGGGCGACCCTCGGACTCGAGCCTTGCCATCCATTGTGCGTGCCAGGCGTCAAAGGCGGCGCGGTCCAGGAATTCGTCACGTGCAGTGCCTTCGGCGAGGCCACGGAACACGCGGGTGAAATCCGCCTGGCCCTGCGCCATCCGGGTCAGCAGCAGGTCGATCAGGGCAAGATCGCCGTCCTGCGCCGTGGCAAGGCCCAGCTTGGCGCGGAACCGGGCCAGCCATTCGGCCTGATAGAGATCGGCAAAGCCATGCACGATGGCCGTCGCCTCCTCCACAGCCGCGTCGCGGTCGCCCATCAGGGGCAGAAGGCAGGTGGCGAACTGCGCCATGTTCCAGACCGCGATCTGCGGCTGGTTGGCATAGGCATAGCGGCCCTGCTGGTCGATCGAGGAAAAGACCTTTTCGGGGTGATAGACATCCATGAAGGCGCAGGGCCCGTAATCAATGGTGATCCCGCCGACATGGCTGTTGTCGGTATTCATCACCCCGTGGATGAAGCCGAGCGCCATCCACTGCGCGACCAGCCGCGCCTGACCGGCAACGGCCGCGCGCAGAAGGTCGGCGGGGGACTGCGCTTCGGGAAAGTGGCGGGCGATGGCGTGATCTGCCAGCAGGCGCAGCGCCTCTTCGTCCTGGCGCACGGCAAAGAACTGGAAGGTGCCCACGCGGATATGGCTGGGCGCCACCCGGGTCAGCACGGCGCCGGGCAGGGCGCGTTCGCGATAGACGGTTTCGCCGGTCGTGACGGCGGCAAGGGCGCGGGTGGTGGGCACACCGAGGGCATGCATCGCTTCCGACAGGATGTATTCGCGCAACACCGGGCCGATCCAGTTGCGCCCGTCGCCCATGCGCGAAAAGGGCGTCCGCCCCGCGCCTTTCAGTTGCATGTCCCAGCGCTGCCCCTCAGGGCTCAGAACCTCGCCCAGAAGGATCGCGCGCCCATCGCCCAGTTGCGGGGTAAAGCCGCCGAACTGATGCCCGGCATAGGCCTGTGCCAGCGGCTGCGCGCCCGGTGGCACAAGGTTGCCCGCGAACATCGCGATACCTTCGGGGCTGCGCAGCGCCTCGGGGTCAAGGCCCATGTCAACCGCAAGCGCATCATTCAGCGCGATCAGGCCCGGCGCGCCGACCGGGACCGGATCAAGCCGCGCGTAAAAGCGGTCGGGCAGGCGGGCATAGCTGTTGTCGAACGGAATATGCAGGGTCATCGGCGTCTCCTTTCCCGAAAGATAGGGTCGGAAACCCCGAATGGGAGGGCGGTGCCCGCCGTTCTGCGATCAAAGCCGGCCGATCCGCTCGGTCAGAAGGGCAAAGAAGCCCTCCGCATCCAGATCGCCGATCCAGAGCGCGTTGGCCGGGCGGTCGGTCACGCCCCACCAGTCGGCGACGGTCATGCCGGTGGTGAAGCTGCCCTCTGTCTCGATCTCGACGTTGATGCGCCGGCCGGAAAACAGCTCGGGGCGGATAAGCCAGGCAACGGCACAGGGATCGTGCAGGGGCGCGCCGGCGCTGCCGTATTTCTCCTTGTCGAAGCGTTCGAAAAAATCGGTCCAGGCGGCCACCATGCGCCCCGGCTCGGTGCCAAGCGCACGGAAGGCTTCCACCCGCTCGGCGGTGGTCAGGGCCTTGTGCGTGACGTCAAGCGACATCACCACCAGCGGAGCGCCCGACCCGAAGACGATCTGCGCCGCCTCGGGGTCAACATAGATGTTGAACTCGGCCGCGGGGGTGATGTTGCCCACCTCGAAATAGGCGCCACCCATCAGCACGATCTCCTGCACGCGGCCTATGATGTCGGGGGCCTGCTGGAAGGCGGTGGCGATGTTGGTCAGCGGGCCGATCGGCACCAGGGTCACCGTGCCTGACGGTTCGCGCCGCAGTGTCTCGATGATGAAATCGACTGCGTGCATCTCCTGCAGCGGCATGGCCGGATCGGTCATCACCGGCCCGTCAAGGCCCGTCTTGCCGTGAACATGTTCCGCGGTCACCAGCTTGCGCGCCAGTGGCGCCGCGCAGCCGGCAAAGACCTTGATGTCGGGGCGCCCGGCCAGTTCGCAGACAATCCGCGCGTTCTTCTGCGTAAGCGACAGCGGCACGTTGCCGGCAACGGCGGTGATGCCCAGAAGCTCGATTTCGGCCGGGCTGCCGAGGGCGAGAAGGATGGCGACGGCATCGTCCTGTCCGGGATCGGTGTCGATGATGATCTTGCGCGCGGTCATGGGATCTCCTGTCTTGCGGGGTGAGGAAACCGCATGGGCGGGGGCTTGTCCAGAGCCTGCAATCCGCACCCCGAGTGACGCCACGATCTGCCGCGCGATGCCCGGAATGCGACACCGATGCGCCTTCAGGACCTTCCAGAGAAAGGGGAGGGCCACCAGGATCTGATGCCCGAGGGTGGGCGAGGCGGGGCAAGGAGGGCCTGTCCCGCGGTGACGTGTGCCTCGGGCTGCCGGCCACCGGCGCGTCGCGGATCGTCCAGCGACCGACAATCCGGGCGTACGGGGCCGGCGAGTCGGCTCAGGATTGGTGGTGACGACCTTCTTGCCGCGGACAACGCCTTGTAATCCCGTAGCCTTCATCAGCCTTCATCAGCCTTCATCAGCCTTCATCAGTCTCTCCACGTGCAGAGGGCAATGTCACGGCCGTTGCGGCGCAGCTGATGCCAGACCTTTCGCGCCCCATAACGCCCCCGGCTGCCATCGACGGCCCGCTTGATGCGTCCATGGCCAGCCGATCCTGCCTGGCCCGGTCCGAGGCCGGTTCCCGATCACGCTCCACAGCCCTGAAGGCGTTATACCTCGTGGGTGCAATCCCCGAACCCGGCCGATAGGCCCGACCCGCTTGCGCCACGATGATCCTCAATGAACGTGATCATTTGCGGAACGGGCGGTCGAGCTCCGCCGCCGCGGAATACGCCCTCGCCTTCTTCACGGTCTCGTCGGCCCGGGCAGTTCACGGACCTCGCGCTCAAGTCCCTTGATCCGGTCCTTCTCCGCGCGCGTCAGACCGCCACGCCGACCGGCATCACGTTCGGCCCGCTGGCACCAGACACGCAGACTGTCAGGCGACAGCCAAGCTTCGGCGCGATCGCCTTGCAGGCAGCCCTGTCGCTGGCATCATCGCCGGGGTTCTCCCGGGAAAGCCGAACGCTGCCTTCGCGCAACTCGGCCGTACAGGCGGGGGTGAATCCCTCCCTTGTCACAGGGCTCATCCTCTGAGTGTCTTGCCCTCCGGGAAACCGGGGCGGTTCATTTTCCCCCTTGCACCCGCCGAACCTTCAGACTAAATCGCCCCCAATGACCACCAGCGCGGAGAGGTGCCGGAGCGGTCGAACGGGGCGGTCTCGAAAACCGTTGTGGGGGTGACTCCACCCAGGGTTCGAATCCCTGTCTCTCCGCCATTATCTCCCATAAGTGATTGTTTTTCAATGCTTGGTTGACGACATCGCGAGGCTCACCGCCTTCTGTCCCGCCAACCTCAAAACGCTGTGTTGTGAGCAGAAGCTCGACTGCCGGGTCACAAGGCGCAGCGAACACGCCTTCGCTCAGGCATGTTGATAATTATTTCTCAGATCGGCGCTCATCCGGAGCCAAGGTCGCTATAGACTGTAGGGTAGACGGTTTCGCACCCGTCTGCTCCTCACCGTTCTATAAGGCCATGCACCGGGTCCAGCTCGGCGAGGCGCCGCAGCTGCTGGAGGTGGGCGAGAGCGGCGAGTTCAAGCGCGGCACGCTTGGCGAGAGCAAGGAGAGCTACAAGGTCAAGACCTATGGCCGGGTGGTCGCGATCACCCGCCAGACGCTGATCAACGACGATCTCGACGCCTTCACCCGGATCCCGGCGATGTATGGCAACTCCATTGCTCAGCTCGAAAGCGACGTCGTCTGGGGCATCATCACCGCGAACCCGGCGATGGCCGACGGCAACGCGCTGTTCCACACCACGCACAAGAACCTCGCGGGCACCGGTGCCGCGCTGGATGTGGCGAGCGTCGGCGCGGCCCGGGCGCCGATGGCGCTGCAGACGGGCCTCGACAAGAAGACGGTGCTGAACATCCGCCCTGCCTTCCTGATCGTGCCCGCGGCCCTCGAACTGAAGGCCGAGCAGCTGGTCGCGCAGAACCTTGTGCCTGCCGACAGCGCCAAGGTCGTCCCGCAGTCGATCCGCACGCTCTCGCCGATCAGCGAGCCCCGCCTCGACGCGGCCAGCGCCACCGCCTGGTATCTGGCGGCGAGCCCGAACCAGATCGACACCATCGAGTACGCCTATCTCGAGGGTCAGCAGGGCGCCTATATCGAGACCCGCAACGGGCTTCGACGTCGACGGAGTCGAGATCAAGTGCCGCCTCGACTTCGGCGCCACGGCCATTGACTGGCGCGGCCTCTACAAGAACCCGGGCGCGTAAGGTCAGAACAGGCCGTAGAGGTCGCGCCCTCCGTGCACAGCGCGGACGATCTCGATGTCGTCGCCGACCATCCGATAGAGCAGCAGGTAGGAACCGCTCACCAGATAACGCAGCCCCGGGCGGATATCGTCCCGGGCCGGACCCATCTGAGGATTCCGGGCAAGGTGAGCGGCGGCCTCGTCCAGCCTGTCGAGGACACGGTCGGCCGCGGACGGATCGTCCTCGGCGATGTGTGTCCAGATCGCGATCAGATCCTCGCGGGCGGCGCGCGTGAAATAGACCTGCAGCATCAACGATCAGGAAACGCTGCGGCGGTTGCGCGCCTCGCGCTTGATGTCGGCCATCGTGGTGCCCGGTACGCTGCGCCCGCTCGCGAGTCCCTCGTCCCAGAGTTGCCCGACCACGCGCCGGGCCCGCCACTCACGCAGCGCCTCGCGGACCACCTCGCTCGAGGAGGCATAGGAGCCGCTGCCCACTGCCTCCTGCAGGAGCGCAGCATGCTCGTCGGTGATGGAAATGCTGATCTTGCCTGCCATGTCGGATCCTCCTTTTTCGAAGGTAGGAAAAATTCGTGCTCCCTGCAACCTCGACCAGAAGGAAAGTCCCCATGAAAAACTACGTCCAGCCCGGCAACACCATCACCTTGACCGCGCCTATGCCGTCGCCCCCGGCGATGGCCTAATCGTTAGTTCCATCTCGGCATCGCGGCCGGGGACGCCGCCGTCGGCGAGCCCGTCAAGACTGCACTCGTCGGCGTGTTCGATCTGACCAAGATCGGCAGCCAGGCGTGGGCTGTCGGAGCGACGGTTTATTGGGACGACACCAACAAGCGCTGCACCACGGTCGCCACCGACAACACGCTCATTGGCGTGGCGACCGAGGCCGTGGCGAGCGGCGCGGGCGACACCATCGGCCGGGTGCGCCTGAACGCGAGCTTCTGATGTCCGCCTTCGCCGCTGTCGTCGGCGCGCTCTTCGCCGATCCGAACGTCGGCCGGGACGCGGTCTACATCGCCGACGGCGGCGCGCCTGTCCTGGTGCGCATCGTCGCCGGGCGTGCTGACGCCATATCGGACTTTGGCGACGCCCGGCTCTGGTCCGAGACCACCCGCATCGACTTGCGCGTCGCCGAGGTGGGCAACCGGCGCCCCGGCGACCGCATCGAGATCGAGGGCGAGGCCTTCGTCATTCAGGGTGAGCCCGTCCGCGACCTCGAGCGGCTGATCTGGACCGTGGAATTGCGCCCAGTATGAGACTGAAGCTCGACATTGATCCCGACATCGTCGCGATGATGGCGGCCGAAGTCGCGGCAGGCGAACGCGCCGTCTCGGCCGCGATCCGCGAGGCCGGGTCCGGGCTGAAAGACGCCTGGCGCGCGCAGATCACCGGAGCAGGCCTCGGGGCCCGGCTCGCCCGCACCATCCGCGCCGAGCAGTTCCCGCAGGGCAAGCCCAGCCTCAGTGCAGCGGCACTGGTCTGGACGAAGGCCCCGGTCATCGTCGGCGCCCATGACACCGGTCCGCTGATCCGGTCGAAGAACGGCTTCTGGCTGGCGATCCCGCTTCCCGCCGCAGGCAAATCCCTGCGCGGCGGTCGGATCGCCCCCGGCGAGTGGGAACGCCGCTCGGGCTTGCGCCTGCGCTTCGTCTATCGACGCGCGGGGCCGAGCCTGCTCGTCGCCGAGGGACGGCTGTACACGAAGGGCGGCGCCGTGGCGTCACGGTCGAAAACCGGTCGGGGAGCGACCACGGTGGCGATCTTCCTGCTGGTGCCGCAGGTCAAGCTGCCGAAACGGCTGGATCTGGCGCGGGATGCGGACCGGGCGCTGGACAGCGTGCCGGGGTTGATCTTGGCTAAATGGGTGGAGGGCAGATCCGGATAATCACCCAACGTGGACCGTGACGTCGTATCCCAGAGACTTAAGAGATTTCGACGTTCTCCCATTTCGAGGCGGGAATCGATCCGGCAAGGCCCAGCTGACAAGTTCCCCCAATGCACTGACCCCGAGGCCTTCGATCTTCCATTTCGGGTCATGAAAGGCGGTCCAGAGGCGCTCAGGCAACTGTGCCTCCGGACCACCATAGAGGATGAACTTCAAGAGCTGCTTCACGTCATTGCCGCCAGCGGACTTGTCGCCCCAAATCCGTTTCGAGAGCGCGTCGACCTTTTCTGGTATGCTGTACGTCGTCCCGTCCTCACGAAGACCGACAGCCTTATTCGCGACGCGTCGCGCATAGTCTTTGATGGAATGTATGCGCATGCAGATCTCGCGAAAGGCCCCGTAGTCCATATTGTCGATGGCCTCGGCAGTGAGCGCCTCGCGCAACATCGGCGCGGTGGAATTCAACATGACGTCCTCTTCGGTCGGTGCCTTGGAGAGGTTGCGCCACCACTTGATAGCGTCTGCGAGAGCAGCATCAGGGTTCCTCTTGTTCTGTTCGAAATGCTCAGCGTAGAGGGCTCTGCGTCCGTCGAAGGTGCGCTGATAGTAGTGCGCATGGAGGAACTGGTCGCCCTGAGCGCCCGCAGGCGCATTGCTGTCAATCCACGAGGGTCTGTTCTCGGGCTTGCTCACCAAGTTTCCGATATCGCGCAGTTGTTGAAGCGTTGAGTGCCATTCCTCGAGGAATGCCTCCCGGCGCCGGTCAGTGGCCTTTTTCTTCGCTGTCTGCACGAGCCCGGACCACTTGTTGAAACTTGGGCTGTTCCAGAACTCTTCGGACGGTGGCTCCGAACGCATAATCTGCTTTTCGCGCTTTTGCATGACTCCGAGCAACTCGTCTGTCAGCGGCGTTGAGTTCCGATCGAGCACGTCGAAAAGTTCAAGGATATCTTCTGCCATTTCGTCTGTGATCTCGGCTTCGGGAAAGAAGCAGCCGGCCTCGACGTTCTTGTACCAAGCACTCGCTGTGAGGTTCGCGGATCCGATATAGAGACCGTACTCGCGCCACCAGATGACCTTTGCATGGTGATGCTGAACGAGGCGGCATTGGAACCGGGCCGACTTGCGGGCGAGAAATGCGGACAGGATGGAAGTCTTGACCGGCACGCCTTCGACCAGACGGCCATAATACTTGAGCCGGATCCTGTTGTTCCAGCACCAGTCAAACAGAAGGTCCATTTCTGTCGCGTAGGCGACCGCGGCCAAGACCTCTTGTGTCTCAGTGGCCGCGTTCAGCGTGATGTTAGTGAGATAGTTCCCGTTGATGCCGCCCATCATCAATTGCATCGTCGTCTCGCCGATTTGGTTACCGTTTCCATACATTAGACTAAAGGATGGCCATGCCCACCCTCCGCGAAACCATCCTCGCCGCTCTGCACGCGCGACTCTCGACGCTGCCCGCCACTGCCTTGCGCGGCGAGGTGCTGCCCGAGCGCGTGTCCGCAGCGGGTCTCCTGATCCTGCGCGACGGCGAGTCGGGAGAGCCCGAGGTGACGCTCTCGCCCCTGCGCTACCACTACCGCCACCGCGGCGAGATCGAGGCGGTCGTGCAGGGCGCTGATCGTGACGCGGCGTTCGACGCGCTCTGCGCCAGCGTCGGTGCAGCACTGGCCGCCGACCGCACGCTGGGTGGGCGATGCGACTGGGTCGAGGCGGAAGCCCCACGCCCCGTCGATCTACCCGTTGTCGGCGCGGCAAGCCTGAAGGCCGCCGTAATCCCGGTCATCCTCCACTACACCACGGGCGACCCGCTGGCCTGACCCCCAACACCACAGGAGACAAGACAATGGCACGAGCCCATGGGGCGCGGGCGCAGATGGCGCTGGCGTTCGAGACCACCTATCGCACGCCGCCCCAACCAGATGCAGAGGGGGGCGGCTACACGCGGATGCCCTTCGCCAGCACCACGCTGGGGGCCGAGCAGCTGCTGCTGAACTCGGAGCTGCTCGGCTATCCAGCAGATGCTGGACGACCGTTTTGTCGCCGACCTTCTCGCGAAGTCTGACGAGGAGGTTCTTGCCGAGGCCAGCGCGGATGGCCGCTCCGGACACCCTCTTTTGCAGGGGGCGGGCTCAGCGGATGCCGTCGCCCGCGGCGGCAACGGCCGCGATGACCCGCCGCCGCGTCAGACGGGCAGCTGACAGCCGAGGCCTGGCAAGCGTGCTGTCGTGCGCCAGGCCAGATACTCCGAAGGAGCCTGTCATGGCGGCCCGCGGCGCGGCATCAGGCGCGGGGATCATGATCCCCGCGCTTCGCAGAGGAACCGAAAACCTTGCGCTCTGCCGCTGCTTCACGCGACCTCTGTCACGATGGACTTGCGCGGTTTGCGCACCTTGACCATCGGCAAGAGCCAGTCGCCTGCCGGGTCGCGGTAACCCAATGGCATCAGCACGACCGAGCGCAGCCCCCGTTCCTGCAGGCCAAGGATCTCGTCCACGGCAGCGGGGTCGAAGCCCTCCATCGGCGTGCTGTCGACCTCCTGCTCGGCTGCGGCCACCAATGCGACACCCAGGGCAATATAGGCCTGACGGGCAGCATGGTCATGGTTTTCCCTGGCCTCGCGCGGCAGGTAGGCAGCCTTGAGGTTCTCGTAATAGCCGCGCAGCGTTGGCAGGTCGCCACGGGCATCGACGTTCAGCTTCACGACCTCATCAATTCTGTCTGCGGTGTAATTGTCCCAGGCTGCGAAAACCAGCAGGTGCGAGCCGTCGGTGATCTGTGCTTGCCCGCCCGCTGCTGCCGCGATCTGGTTGCGGACCTGCGCATTCGTCACGACGATCACTTCGTAGGGCTGCAATCCGCTGGAGGTGGGGGCCAGGCGGATCGCCTCGAGGATCGCATCGACCTTTTCCTGCGGCACTGCCTTGGCGGGGTCCATCTTCTTTGTGGCATAGCGCCAGGTCAGGAGATCGTTCAGCGTCTTCGGTGTCATGTTTTCGCTTCCGTTGTCAGATCTTGAAGAGCAGTATATATTTGTAACCGGATATCTAACGAGAACCAGAACCCGTCACAAGAAGGCACATTTCTGAACCTCGGTCACATACAGGGAACCACCATGCCGGACACCGCCGGATGCCCCGATTGCGAACGTATCAACGAAGTCCTGTCGCGCGTCGGCGACCGGTGGAGCGTGCTTGTCGTCATCTCGCTGGCCCGGTACGGGACGCTGCGATTCAACGAACTCAAACGAAACCTCGGTATTTCTCAGCGCATGTTGAGCTTGACGCTGAAAGAGCTGGAAAGGGATGGCCTCGTGAACCGAACCTACCATCCGACAATTCCGCCAAAGGTGGAGTATACCCTTACCGAAATGGGGCAGTCGTTTCACGCGCCGGTAAGCGCCCTGGGCAGTTGGGCATTGGGTAACCTGAACAGGATCGATGCAGCACGCCAGGCCTATGACAACAAGGCGGGAGGAGAGATCGGCACCGACGCGCCCGCCTAGCTTCAGGGAAAGCGGATAGCCGAGCCCCACCATTGGGGTGTCCTTGCGGCTGCACGCGCTGCAGCGCGCGGCGATCAGCATTCGGATGGCCCCGATCGGGAAAGGATCCGACCCCCAGCGCACCATACGAAAGCTGGCCCTCGGCCGAGGGCGCTTCTTCGATTGCCGTTGAATCAGGCCGCATGTCGTCATGAGCCGGACAGGCACCAGAAGCCGGCGCCGGACCATGTGACCGAGATGCGGCGCCAATGCGGCATCCGCCCTGCCAGCAGCAGTGCGGCCAGAGCAGCGTTTTCGCCCCGGGCGGGTCCGACGGCGCATCCGTTCGGCGCCGGCAAGTCTCGCAGCCGGGTACGGTTGGCGCCGCCGCGGCGATAGGAACGGCGCGGGCTTCCGGGGGGAAAGCACCCAAAGGATGCGCCTGTGTCCAGGTTGAGGCGCGCACCACCGACGCCGGCTCCGGCCCCGGCCCCGGCCGAAAGAGTTTCGCATCGTCGCGCCGCATCCACGCTATCTTCCTGCGAAGGGAGAGCCATCTCTCGCAAGGCATGTCGAGAGCCGGCAGAACAGATGGGCGTCACCGCTCCCGATTCACGGTGGCGACTGCGGCGAGGATTTCCTGCGGGATCAGGTGGTGCATCATGTGGCCCACGCCCGCGAACTGGCGGAACTCGGCTTGGGGCAGAAGGGCGGCAAGGCGGGCGCTGTGGTCGGCGGTGCGCACGAAGGCATCGTCGCGTCCCGCAAGGATGACCAGCGGAACCTCCAGATCGGCATAGCGGGGTGCAAGCCGTTCGGCTGCGGCCAGAATGCCGGCCATTTCCGCGGCCTGGGCACGCAACTGTTCCGGTCGGAAGGCCATCCAGGCCGGGAAGCGCCAGAAGTGGCGCGGCACGGGGGCGGGGGCGAACAGCATGCGCGCCATCAGCGGCCAGGCCATCCGGTGCACGACCGGCGAGACCGAGTGCCGCAGCATGCCGCCCAGAACCGGCGCGACATTCGGGGCCCGCATCAGGATGTCGAACCGGGGGCGCGGGAAGTAATAGCCGGATTCGAGCACCAGCCCCCGCACCATCTGCGGATGATTCAAAGCCAGTGCAGCGGCGACCATGGCGCCCCAGCTGTGCCCGACCACCAGGGCCTCATCCACGCCGATGCGGCGCAGCGCCTGGTGGATCACCTGGGCCTGACGTTCCGGTGTCCAGCCCCGGGCATCGCGCGGGGGGCTGCTGTGGCCATAGCCGGGCCGGTCGATCACGATCACCCGATAATGGGGCTGGGCCATCCGCACCAGATCGCTGAGCAGGAAATCGAGCCCCATCATGGTGTTGCCATGGATCAGCACCAGAGGCTGTCCGGATCCGCGCTCGACATAGTGCAGCCGCATGCCGTCAACATGGACAAAGCGGCCGGTGGGCGGGTTTTCGGCTTCGGCCTCGGCGCTCTTGCGGCGGGTATAGGCGGCAGAGGCGACGCCGGCGACCGCGAGCGCCAGCACGGGAAGCAATCCCCTCGGCAGGACGCGCCGGCGGTTGCGTATCCGGCGATGGGGCGGGGGCATGTGCATCGGGCTCTCCTGTCGGTGGCTGTCGGGATGAAACTGCCGCGTGGCGCGACTGTTCCCGCGCGTCACCGGGAGCCGCCTCGGCTCGGCCCGATGCCGCCCGATGGCAGGCCACCGGGCGGGCGGGGGCGGGCTTCAGCCCGCCGTGAGGCCAAGGAACCAGGTGGCCATCGCGAAATAGATCACCACGCCGATGGCATCGGCCAGCGAGGTGATCAGCGGCGCCGAAGCCGCCGCCGGATCAAGCCGAAACCGCGACAGGATGAATGGCATCGACATGCCCAGCACCGATCCGACCAGCACGATCAGCACCATGGTTGCCGATACGACCACCGCGATGTCGGGCCCTCCGCGAACAAGGCCGATGCCGGAAACGGCCAGCGCCATCGTCAGGCCAAGGGCCGCCGCAACCGCCAGTTCCCGCCCCAGCATCCGGCCCCAGTCGGACAGCTTCACATCCCCCGTGGCCAGCGCGCGCACCATCAACGTCGCCGACTGGCTGCCGGCATTGCCACCGGAATCGACCAGCAGCGGAAGGAAGAAGACCAGCGCCACATAGCTGGCAATCGTATCCTCGAAATAGGCGATGCCGGCGCCGGAAAAGATGTTGCCGAACACGAGGATCACCAGCCAGGGCACCCGCTTGCGGTAGAGCAGCGCGAAGGAGGCGTCGAGCATGTTGGTGCCCAGACCGGCGACGGCCGAGGTCTTGTGGAAGTTCACGTCCTCGGCCTCGCGCGCGACGTCCATTGCATCGTCATAGGTGACGATCCCGGCCAGCCGGTCGCCGCCGTTGAGAACGGGCAGGGCAAGCACGTCATATTTCCGGATCAGCTCAACCGCCCGTTCCCGGCGATCCTCGGCGCGCAGAAAGGGCGGATCGCGACGCATCACCTCTGACACAAGCGCATTGTCGCGCGCCACGATCAGATCCCGCAGCGAGACACTGCCGACCAGCCGGCGTTCATCATCGACGACATAGGAATGATAGATCGTTTCGGCGTCCGGCGCGATCAGCCGCAGATGTGCCACCGCTTCGACCGTGGTAAGGCCGGGAGGCAGGGTTGCATAATCGGAGGTCATCACCGATCCGACCGTGCCTTCACGATAGGCGGCAAGCTTGCGCAGATCCTCGCGTTCGGCCTGCGCCAGGCCGGGCAGAAGCGCCTCCTTCTGCGCCTCGTTCAGGCGGGCGAACAGATCTGCGCGTTCGTCATGGGCCATGGCGCCGAAGATCCGGGCCATGTCGGCGCGGTCGATGGCATGGGCCAACGCCACCTGGGTTTCGGCGTTGAAATAGCCAAACAGCGTGGCCTGCCGGACATGATCCAGGCACAGCAGCACCCGTGCCACGTCGCGCAGGGGCAGGGTGCCGATCATGCCGACGATATCGGCGGGATGTTCGTGGCGCAGCACCTGAGCCACAGGGGTCATGTCGCCGTTTTTCAGGGCGCGGGTGATGATGTCGATGGTCTGGGTCTTCATGGTCATGCTCCGTCAGGGCAGCGGCCCCTCCGCATGACCAGGGGTCACAGGTTCAGCCGCACGCCGGAATCGTTTGTTGGGAACGTGATCCGGCCAGGGACGCGGTGCGCAGCCCGGCCGGGCCTCTACTTCCGTCTTCCAAGGCAACCTCCGTTATTGCCCGCCCGAGGTCGGACGTGCGGTGAACGGGCGCGGGGTACAGGCGTGGCGATCGGCTGTCAACGCCCGAAGGCCCGTATCCGTTTCGGAAAGCGGCGGCCTGCGCTGCGGGCACAGGCCGGGGACACGACCGCACGCACAGGGGAACTTGCAGGCGGTTCCGTCGATACCTCGCCGATGCGCCCTCTCGGCGCTGGAGTGTCGGGCAGGCAGGGGAAACCGCCGCCCGCAAGCGGCCGGCAGCGCCGGCGCCAGTGACTTCCCGCGCCGCGCCGGATCGATGCGCCGGTGGGGGATTCTGCCGGCGGGGACAGAGCGCCCGCGATGAAGACGGCACGCTCTGCCGCCGCTGCACCGGGGCCGGGACAAGGCCCCGAACCCCCGTCTGTTCCGGACCAGGATGCGTCTCGGCGTCCCCGATCGGCCACCGCCGTGACCGCCAGAGCCGGATGAGACGGGACGCGCAGGGCGCAAGGCCCGCGCCAGGCAAGGGAGAGCCGGCACGCCGTGTGACGGCGGGACCCGCCGGCCACAGATGATGCCGATACGGCACATGGCGCTGCGCCCTCGCTGCGCGAACTGCCTTGGCTGCGGCTGCGCGCGTCGGGGCGGGATGACGACCGGCGGCGCCGGCGAAACGGCGGTTTCGCCCATCCGCGGAAGACCAGAACGGTGGCGAGGGCCTGGTGCCGCCCGCCCGGGGCTGTGCATCCCCCCCTCGGTCGCCGCGTCAGAGAGCGCCCACGGAGGAACGCCGGGCGCATTTGCAGGGCGTGCGGGGCCGGCAGCACTGTCCGCGGCAGGGGGGCCTTGTTTCGCCGGTATCGGCGGCCGCGGTATAGCGGGGCGGAGGGGCGGCAGGGTCTGTGCCCGGGAATGGGCGGCAGGTCTGGCACCTGCACCGGCAGTTGTGTATCGGGGACCAAATGTTGCGGGGAATCGCTATGGTTGATCTGTCTGTCGTGCTGCCGATGCTGGGCCTTCTGCTGGTGATCGGCGCCTTTGCCGGCGTGATCGCCGGGCTTCTGGGTGTCGGAGGGGGCATCGTGCTGGTGCCGGCCTTCTTCTATGCCTTCTCGGCCATCGGCTATGGCAGCCCGCAGCTGATGCAGATCTGCCTTGCGACCTCGCTGGCCACGATCATCGTGACCTCGATGCGGTCGCTGTCGTCGCATAACAAGAAGGGTGCGGTGGACTGGCCGGTGCTGAAGCAATGGGCGCCGGGCATCATGATCGGGGCGCTTGTGGGGGTCGCGGTGGCGGCGCAGCTGTCCTCGACGGTGCTTCAGGGCATCTTTGGCGGCCTTGGGCTGCTCATCGGGATCTACTTCATCGTCGGAAGCGACCGCTGGCGCATCGCCGACCAGATGCCGGGGCTGATCACCCGCTCGATCCTGTCGCCGGTGGTGGGGGTTCTGTCGGTGCTGATGGGCATTGGCGGCGGATCCTTCGCGGTGCCTATCATGACACTTTACGGCGCGCCGATCCATCGCGCCGTGGCCACGGCCTCGGGGTTCGGGCTGATCATCGCGCTGCCTTCGGTTCTGGCCTTCCTGTTCGTCCCGATCCCCGAGGCGGTGCGCCCGCCCTTCACGATCGGCGCCGTCAACCTGCCGGCATTCTTCATCACCATCATCACCACGATGTATACGGCAACGCTGGGCGTTCGGCTGGCACATGCGATGGACCCCAAGCCGCTCAAGCGCGTCTTTGCGGTGTTTCTGATCGCCGTGGCGCTGAACATGATCCGCAAGTCGCTGGGCTACTGAGCCCGCGGCCGGCCCGCTACGGGCTGCCGTCCAGACGCGCGGCGCGGGCAGGAAGGGCGGCCATGATCGCGCGCCGCTCGTCCGCGCTCAGGCGCGACCAGGCCGCGATCTCGTCGAGGCTGCGCAGGCAGCCGGTGCAAAGGCCATGCGCGGGATCGATCACGCAGATCTTCACGCAGGGGCTTTCCATCTGGTCGCGCTGCCGGGTCATGCGCCGCTGCCGCGGCCAAGATGTGCCAGACGGTCCAGGGCGCCCTGCAGGATGAACCCTGCCGCCACATGGTCGATCACCTCGGAACGGCGTTTTCGCGATGTATCGGCCTCGAGCAGTGCGCGCTCGGCTGCCACGGTCGAAAGCCGTTCGTCCCAGAAGGTGATCGGCAGATCGGTAAGCCGCGCAAGGTTGCGCGCAAAGGCGCGGGTGGACTGGCAGCGCGGCCCTTCACTTCCGTCCATGTTGCGGGGCAGGCCAAGGATCAGCCCGCCGAGGTTGCGGCCCGTAGCGATGGCCAGCAGGCGATCGGCATCCTGGGTGAACTTGCTGCGCCGGATCGTTTCCAGCGGTGTCGCAACCGACAGGAAGCTGTCCGAAACGGCAACGCCGATCGTCTTGTCGCCCAGATCGAGCCCGGCCAGCGCCCGCATCGGCGCCAGCTGCCCGGCGAAGTCTTCGATCGTGTCGCAGATCATGGCTGCGCCAGCCCTTCGGGCGCCGGGACCGGTGGCTCGGCATCCGCTTCGGGCGCGGCAAGGGCGGCGGCGGGCGGCAGCCCGGCTGCCTCCGCGGCCTCGGCGATCAGCGCCAGAAGTTCGGGGCGGTGCTGGAAGTTGATCTGCGCCTCGGTCCAGATCGCCTGCGCAGCGCCGGTTTCGCCCAGCGCGCCATAGGCCGAGATCAGCCGCGCCCAGTCCTCGGCGCTGCCGCCCTGGGTGGACAGCCGGTCCGACAGGCCCTGAACCATGCCGCGGATCATGGCCTCGCGATCTTCGGGGGGAAGATCGGCCGCAGCCTCGATGTCGGCCAGCGAGGGGCCGCGCGCTGCATCGAGGGGCGGCAAGGTATAGGATTCGCCGGCACGCCAGGCGATTTCCTCGATCTGCGCCCGGACCAGCGGCACCCAGGGCGCGTCAGCGGCGCTTTCCTCAAGCAGGCCGCGCCACATCCGGAAGGCGATGTCCGGGCGCCCGGTCTGGGCGAACATCAGCCCCGAGTAATAGCGCGCGGTTCCGTTACGCGGATCGCGCCGCAGCGCCTCGGTCAGCGCGGTTTCGGCCTCGGGCGACACATAACCGCCGGCGGCAAGCACCATCAGATCCGCCAGCGCGGCATAATCCTCGGCCCCGGCATCATCGCCCCGCAGGGCGATCACCTGCGCTTGCGCCGTGCGTGCAGCGACATAGTTGCCAAGCGCGGCCTCGTTCCGGGCCAGCAACTCCTGCCCGCGCAGATCAAGCGGCCGCTCGGCCATGGCGCTGCGCAACTGCTCCATCAATGTCAGGAACTGCGGGTCAACCTCGCCGAAAGGCGCGCCGGCGGGGGCTTCGGCCTCGGCATCGGCCTGACCGGGGCGGGTGGCGCGCCAGGTCTCGGCCGCGGCGATCCGCGTCGCGAGCGGCAGGTCGGGATAGCCCGGCGCCCCGATGCGGCTGTAGGTCCAGAAGGCTGTCGCGCCGGCGACTACCACCACCGCCAGCGCCGCCAGCGTGGCGACACGCGGCGGTTGTGCGGCGGGCAGCGCGCCGCGCGCGGCGGCACGGTCGGCCTCGAGGATCCGGCGCGAGACCTCGAGGCGCAGGCGTTCGGCATCCTCGGGGCCGATCACGCCACGGGCAAGATCCTTGTCCACTTCGCGCAGCTGGTCGCGATAGACCCGCAGGTCGTATTCCGCGGCGGCGGGGTCTGCCCCACGTCCGCGCAGCAAGGCCAGCACCAGAAGCGCTGCAACCGCAAGCGCCATTCCACCTGCCGCAATCCAGAAAACCATGCGCCCTCCTTGTGTCCGTCCCTGATGTAACGCTGCACAGCACCGGGCAAAAGCCCAATCGGCACCAATCAGCCGGGGGGCGACCAAATGCCCATGCGACGCGCGGCCCCTGAGCGCCCAAGGTTCCCGATCATGCGGCAAGCGCGCGCGGATGAAGCCGGATCACCTGCGGCCGGGGCCAGCAGGATCTGCCGCACCGGAGCCGAGCCACCCTGAACCGCTGGTCCGGCTGCGCCATCACGCGCGGTCCTGCGCCGCCACCCGGATCCGGGCGGTCTGAACCGCCCTGGAAGCATGCGGCGCAGGGGTGGTGGCGCTGGTGAGGCCCGGTGACCGGCAGCAGATGGCCGAAGCGCCGGGTTTCGTGCCTCCCGCAGCCCGTTCGGGACCTGACGATTGTGTCATCCTGGCGGGGTCGTTTCGTTCATGCCCCTCTGCATGTCAGAGCGGCCGTTCCGCGAGCTCGGCGGCAATCTCCTGATCCAAGGGCGGATCGTAGGTGTTGAGAAGATAACCGAGACACGAGTAGAAGCCGACGGTTGCAATGAGGTCGAAGACGGCGGAGCGTCCAAGCGCCTCGGCCAGCCGATGCTCCAGGATCGGCGGGATGCGTCTGTCGTCGAAAAGCGCGTCCACTGCCTCGGCAACAAGCCTGTCCGAAGGCGCCATGGCGTCGACCTGTCCCCTGAGGCTGTCGATCCGTGTGTCACTGAAGCCCAGTCTGCGGGCCCGGGTCACATGGTGCGCCCATTCATAAGCTGAACCAAGCCTGAAGGCGGCGCGGAGGATGACGACCTCGGATCGTTCAGCGCCCAGCGCGTTGTCGATCACCACATGCTGTCGCAGGGGTGCCCAGGCCGCAAGCAGCGCCGGGTGGTTTGCCATCAACCTGTACACGTTGAGCTTGCCTGCGAAGCCCTCGCGCATGTGCTCGATCTCGGCTGGCCACTGGTCATCATCGACTATGGTGCAGGGGGCGATCATCGTGGTTTCCTCCATCTCGGGTTGGACCTGAAGCAGGCGATTGCAACATACCCCGGGCTGCCACTGCGCCGAAGGTCCTCGTGGCGCGTCGATCCTACATCGCAATGATGGCGGAATGATCGCTGATCCGGCTGTCCGCTGGTCTGACCTCATCGATAGAGGCTATGCAGGCGGTTGCATTGCTTGTCCACAGGATGACCGACTACCCGTGGGGCAGGATCCTGGAGGAGGACGAGATGCCCAGACCCGTGCCCGTCATCGATGACGTGACGCTCGACCAGCTTTTCGCGGACCCGTACCCGATCTACGCGCGTCTGCGGCGCGAGGCCCCGGTTGCCTGGCTTCCGGCGGCGCGGATCAATCTTGTCACCCGTTTCGACGACATCATGGCGATCGAGCGGGATCACGATGCCTTTCCCGCGAACGACCCGCGGTCGCTGCAGATCAAGGCGATGGGGCATTCGCTGATGCGCAAGGACGGTGCGGACCATGCGCGGGAACGCAAGACGCTGGAGCCGAGCTTTCGCCCCGGAACGGTCAAGAACTACTGGCGGCCCCGCTTCACGGCGATCTGCAACGGGCTGATCGACGAAATCGGCCCCCGGGGAGAGGCCGACATCTTTGACGACTTCGCGGCTCCGATGGCGGCACGGGCGCTGATGGAGATCACGGGCCTTGTCAATGTGGACTGGCAGGACATGCTGTGGTGGTCGCAGTCGCTCATCAATGCCACGGGCAACTATGGCGATGATGCCGCCATCTGGTCGAGGAACGACGAAGCGCGCCGGCAGATGGACCTTGCCATCAACGACCGCATCCGGGAACTGCGCGGCACGGACGATCTATCGGCGATTTCGGGCATGATCAACGCGGAGGATCCGCTGAGCGAAGACCAGGTGCGGGCAAACGTGAAAGTCATCATCGGCGGCGGGCTGAACGAGCCGCGCGACGCGATCTGCACTGCCGTCCATGGGTTGACCCAGAGCCCCGACCAGCTGGAGCGCGTGCTGCGCAACGAGGCCGACTGGCGGCAGGTGTTCGAGGAAAGCGTACGCTGGATCGCGCCGATCGGCATGTATCCGCGGCGCACCGCGCGGGCTGTGGTGCTGGGGGATATCGAAATCGGTCCGAACGAGCCGCTGGGGCTTTCCGTCGCCTCGGCTTGCCATGACGAGAGCCATTTTCCTGATGGCGATCGCTTTGACGTGTTCCGCGAACGCAAGCCGCACCTCGCGTTCGGGGCGGGGCCGCACTTCTGCCTTGGCACCTGGGCCGCCCGGATGATGGTGGGAGAGGTTGCGGTGCCGGAGCTGTTCACGCGGCTGAAGAACCTGCGCGCGGATCCGGATCAGCCCGCGCGTCTGGGGGGCTGGGTCTTCCGCGGGCCGCTGAGCGTGCCGGTGCGCTGGGACTCCTGAGCTTCGGGATTGCCCCTGCGTCCGGCTGCTTCTATTCTGCCGGCTTTCCATGACCATGGATGGCAGAATGGGTGAAGGTCCTTCAGCGCGCAAGACGGTCAAGCTGCGGAGCTTTTCCCGGTCCTTGCCGATGTCTCTGCTTCTTGCACGCGAGGCCGTGATGCAGAAGTTCCGCCAGCCGCTGCGCCGCTTCGGCACGACCGAACAGCAATGGCGCGTTCTCCGCGCCCTGAGCGCGGTCGAGGCCATCGAGATCACGGAACTGGCAAAGGCGACCGGGCTTTTGTCGCCGTCCCTGTCGCGCATCCTGAAGGATCTGGAGGAGCGCGGCCAGATCGTCCGCATTCCGGTCAAGCAGGATCTGCGGCGGGCCGAAATCTCGATCACGCCGCAGGGACTGTTGCTGATTGACAGCATGGCGCCCTATTCCGAAGGCATCTATGGCCAGATCACCGAGGCCTTCGGACAAGAGCGGCTGGATCTGTTGCAGAAGCTGCTGAGAGAACTGGTCGAAGTGGCCGAAAACCTGCCGCCACCGCCGCTTCCGGACGAGGATGCCAGCCGGATCGGAAAGGACTGAGGCGTCAGGGCCTGGGCAGGATCCGTCCCTCGGCCTCCAGCTGCCGGATCACCTCGACGATCTTGGTACGGAGCCAGCGGTTGATGGGCCGTTCGTGGGACCGTGCGTTCCAGAACATCTGTTCCTTGAACCGGCTGTCGAACGGCACGGAAATGCGCGCGCAGCCGGGCAGCACCGCATGCAGGCCTGAGGGCGCCGTCAGAAGCAGGTCCGTTCCTTCGATATATCGCGAGACGTTTCCGAAGCTGGGAAGTTCCAGTGCAGGTTCCACGGTGATGCCCTGTTCGGCCAGAACCGCATGGTAGAACGGGCGCCAGTGTTCCTGATAGCGGACCGCGACATGTGCGGCTTGCGCATAGTCGGTCATGGTCATCTGCCTGCCTGCAAGGCTGCTGTCGTGGCTGACAAAGCCTGCGTAGCGTTCCTCGAACAAGGTGCGGACATAGAGACCGGCGGTATCGCTGACAACCGGGGTCAGAAGCAGATCGCATTGTTCGTCCAGCAGCTGTTCATGGCCGCGGGCATTGGCCTGGATGATCGAGAGCCGCATGTGCGGGGCCTCTTTCCTCAGGATGCGGAACAGGCGCGGCAAGATGATCTCGCGCTCGTAGAAGTTGCACGAAATCACCACCTTTTCACGGCTCTCCGAAGGCTCGAAGGTCGCGGGGACGGTCAATTCCTCGAACTGGCGGACGAGGCTGGCGGCGCCCCGGGCGATGTCGTCGCACCGCTGCGTAGGACGGATGCCCTGGCCGACCCGAACGAATAACGGATCCCCGAACACCTTTCGCAGCCGGTTGATACCATAGCTGACCGTGGACTGGTTCAGTCCCAGGGCCTCCGCCGCCGCCGAGAAGGACCCGAGTCGGTGGACGGTCGCCAGAAGGCGAAGGGCGTGGAAATCGGTGCGGGATTCATCTATGCTTTCCATGGACCCTATCTAACCGATCGAATTGATCAAAGATAAGCGCCGTGGTCTCTCTGGGTCAAGCTTGGAGGAGGGGGTGACCATGCCCATGATCACATACGTCGATCCGAAAGGGATTCATCACACCGTCGACGCGCCGGCTGGCGCCTCGGTGATGGAAGTGGCGTTGAACAACAACATCAGCGGTATCGTCGCTGAATGCAACGGCAGCGCGGCCTGCGCCACGTGCCATGTCTGGATCGATGAACGGATGCTGGATCTTATCCCCGCGCCCGAGCCGCACGAAGCCGAGATGCTGGAATTCACCGCCGCCGAGAGCAGGCCCAACAGCCGGCTGGGCTGTCAGGTCCGGATCGAAGAATCCCTTGCCGGCATGGTGGTGACCATTCCCGAGACACAGGTGTGACATCAGCGTGAAGAACAAGGCGGAGGCGGCATGAGACTGGCGAGTTTCCAGCACGAGGGCACTGATACCATCGGGATCGAGGCAGGGGGGAAGCTGTATCCCCTGGACGATCTCTGGGCCGCCATGGGGCGGAAAGAACGATTTTCGGACATGCGTGCGCTGATCGAGGCAGGCGCCCCGGCGCTTGAGGCGGCCCGCGCCGCCGCGCACCATCTGGAGCAAAAGCCGGAGGGCAGTGCTGGTATTGACCCCGAGGCGGTTCGCTGGCACCCGCCGGTGCGGCGGCCCTACAAGATCTGCGGCATCGCCATGAACAATTCGGCGAGCGACTCCCGCAAGATCAGCGCGCCGGACCATCCGCTGTTTTTCCTCAAGCCTGCGTCATCGCTGGTCGGCCATAACGAGCCGATCGTGGTGCGCGACGACTATGGCAGCGTCCACCCCGAGCCGGAGCTTGCCGTGATCATCGCCGAGACCTGCCGTGATGTGCCGGTCGAGGAGGCCATGCGCTATGTCTTTGGCTATACCATTCTGAACGACATGACCGGAAACGGGATGCGGGCAGAGGACAGGGTGCATTACTATGCGCTTTATCCGCGGGCCGACGATCCCGACCAGCTGGAAAGGCGCGAACAGCATCTGTCCTATACCGCACGCTACAAGGGCACGGACACGTTCGGGCCGATGGGGCCCTATCTGGTGACCCCGGACGAGGTGCCCGATCCACATGCGCTGGACGTGCGCTGCTGGCACAACGACGACCTGATCGCCGACGATTCCACCGCCTACTACACCTACTCGATCCCCGAGATCATCTCCTTCGTGTCGCGTTACCATTCGCTTTGGCCGGGCGACGTGATTTCCCTGGGCACGGCATTCCGGCCAAGCGCGGGGCAGAAGCGGAGCCTGCATACGGCTGATGTCACCTCGCGCGGGGGGGCGGTGAGTATCGAGATCACCGGGCTGGGCCGGCTGCACAACCCCGTCCGGAAGGTGTGAGCGGATGGATGCGGGGCGCGATCCGCTTCGGACAGGGGACCGGCTGGCGATCACCGCGCTGAACGACCGGTTCGGAGAGGCGCTGGATCACGCGAAGCTGGACCAGTTTCTTGATCTGTTTGCGGACGGGGTGATCTATGTCAACGGCGACCGCGTCCTGCGCGGCGTGGAGGAGTTGCGCGCGTTCTTCATGGCGCGGGCAGAGGCGGGGCGGGTGTCGCGGCATATCTACAGCGGCTTGCAGATCACCTTTGACCAGGGCGGCAGGGCGACAGGGCGAAGCGTCTGGCTGACCTTCGCCGGAGAGGGGCCGGTGCCGGTCTCGCGGACCGATCCGTTCGTGGTCGCCGACGTGACCGATGAATACCGTCGGGACGACGCGGGAACCTGGCGCATCGCCACTCGCCACATCCGGCCGGTCTTTCGCAATCCCGCGATCGCTGCGGTGGGGGCCAAGGCATGAACTGCGGGCCGATTGACGTTCCTGGCGGCCGACTTTGGTGCGACGCCAGGGGAACGGGCGCGCCCGTGGTGCTGGTGCACGGGTTTTCGTTCGATCTCCGGTCCTGGGCTCCACAGGCTGAGGCACTGTCGGGTCGGTATCGCGTCATCCGTCACGACCTTCGCGGGTTCGGCCGGTCGGATGTGCCGACAGGGCCTTATTCCCATGCCGAGGATCTGGCGGAGGTGATCGGCCATCTGGGGCTGCATCGCCCATTGGTCGTGGGGCTGTCGCTGGGGGCGAATGTGGCGATGGCCTATGCGTTGCAGTATCCGCATGGCCTTTCGGGGCTGGTGCTGGCCTCGCCCGGGCTGCCGGGCCATCGCTGGACGCGGGAACGGCCCCCCGATGCGGCGATGGCCTTTGCCCGGGATCATGATCTGGGCGCCACGCGGCGCTTCTGGCTGGATCATCCGATGTTCGCTTCGTTGCAGGATCACCCGGATGCGCGGGCGCGTGTTGCAGAAATGGTGGCGGATTACGGCGGCTGGCACTGGCGCAACGAAGACATGCAGCACCCGGCGGCGGCGCTGTCGGATCGCATCGCGGCGATCAAGGTCCCGACGCTGGTGATCTCGGGCGGCAGGGATGATCCGGGCTATCGGGAGATTGCCGAAGTGATCGCCGCCACCATCCCGCAGGCAGAGCTTTTGCGGTTCGACCGGGCCGGCCACATGGTGAACCTGGAAGAACCCGATGCCTTCAACCGCGCCGTCGCGGATTTCGCCGCGCGGTGCCATTTCCCTGTTCCCAGCCCGGAGGCGCAATGAGCAACTCGATTCCGCTGACCCTCGATCCGCCGGGGACATATCTCTATACCGGCGAAATGGCCTCCCGCGGATTTCGGCTGACACGGTTCGGGTTGAGCCTTCGCAACCCTGACAACCGGGCCAGGTTCCTGCAGGACGAAGCCGCCTACATGGCCGCCGCCGGCCTGAGCGAGCAAGAGATGACGCTGGTCCGGGATCGGGACTGGACGGGGCTTATCCAGGCGGGCGGGCATCTCCAGGCGATGCTGAAGGTGGCTGCAACGGTGGGGCAGAATCTCTGGCATATCGGTGCGCACAACGCAGGCCTGACAGCCGAGGAGATGATGAGGATTTGTCCGCGCAATGTCAGCGCCGTGCCGGGGGATGAATGATGGCGAGGATCGTTGGCGGCTTCGGGATTTCGCACACGCCCTCGATGGGGCTGGAATATGATCGGGGCGTGGCCGGAGGCTTTTCCCCGGCGTGGCAGAAGTGGTTCGACGGCACGCGCCCGGTCAAGGACTGGCTGGCCGGCGTGGCGCCGGACCGGATCGTCATCATCTATAACGATCACCTGAACCATTTCGACTTCAGTGCCTATCCGACCCTTGCCATTGGCGTGGCGCAGGAGTTCCGGCAGGCGGATGAGGGTTGGGGGCTGCGGCCGTTTCCTTCGCTGGTAGGGGACGAGGATCTGGGATGGCACCTGACCAATCATCTGGTTCGGGGCGGCTATGACCTGACGGTTTGCCAGGATCTGGCGGTCGATCACGGGATCTATTCCTGGATGCCCTACCTGATGGATCTGCCGTGGCGCATTCCCATCGTGCCGATCGCGGTCAACATGGTGCGGCATCCGATCCCGACCTCGCAGCGCCTCTACCGGTTCGGCAAGGACATCGGCGCCGCGCTGCGGCATTTCCCTTCGGAGGAGCGGATCATGGTGGTGGCGACCGGAGGCATGTCGCACCAGATCAGCGGCGCGCGGTTCGGCATGGCCAACCAGGACCTTGACCTCTGGTTTCTGGAAAACCTCCGGGCCAACGTGGATGAACTTGTCGCGCTGCCGCAGGAAGAGCTGATGCGGCTGGGCGGAACCGAGGCCGCAGAGCTTGCGATCTGGTTCACCATGCGCGGCGCGCTGTCCGACCGGATCACCGAAGCCTATCGTTACTACACCTTTCCCGCCATCACCGGCTGCGGCGTGATCGCCTATGACGAACCCTAGGGCTCGACGCCGCCTGGCGGAAGGCTGCGGGCAGTATCCGCGATGATCTGCCGGAACCACTGATGCGCGCCCGCCGTGTGGGTGCGGCCGGCCCATGCCATCTCCACCGGGAACATGCAGGCGAACGGAGCCGGAACACAGGCGATGCGCGGCGTGAACACACGGGCCAGGCCGCTGGTGGCCGTGAGGACAAGGTCGGTGTTTGTCAGGATCCGGTCGATTTCCCCGAACGACGGGACCTCGAGCACCGGGTTGATCGACAGGCCAAGCCGGTCCAGTTCCTCGTGAAAATAGGGGCGCCAGCCGAAGGCCGGCTTGACCAGGAGATGGCGTGCCCGGGCGTAGTCATCCAGGGTGATGCCCTTCTGCGCCAGCGGATTCCTGTGCGAGACAAAGCAGGCATAGCGCTCGGTCAGCAGGCGCTGGGAATACAACCCTGACTGCCGCGCCATGAGCGGAGCCACGACGACATCGCAGATCCCTTCGGAGAGCTGCCGGTGTCCTTCGGAATTCGCTTGAATTACCGAGACGCGGATATTTGGCGCCTCACGCGCGACACGTTCCATGATGCCGGGAAGAAGGATACTGCGCTCGTAAAAGTTGCAGGACAATACGAAACGATCGGTCGCAGTCGACGGGTCGAACCGCTGCGGCACGGCGAGGTCCTGGAACTTCTGCAGCATCACCTCGATCCCCTCGACCACCTGCGTGCAGCGATCGGTGGGGCTGATGCCGCGACCCATGCGGACGAACAGCGGATCGTTGAACACCACGCGCAGCCGGTCGATCGCATAGCTGACCGAGGATTGGCTCATCCCCAGGTCATCGGCCGCAACGCGAAAGGATGACGTTCGGTGCACGCATCGCAGGATGTGAAGGGCGTGAAGATCCGTCCGCAGCGGATCATCGCGGGACTGGTCGTTCATCTCTGCGGCCCCTCCCATGGCCTGGCGGCAGCCTAGCCGACTGATCGGATAAGTCGATAGCACAAAGCGGACCGGTCAGGTTGTTCGGGCCGGGCGCAGCCCGTAGCCTTCAGGTGCAACCATGGTGAAGGGAGGAGCACCAGGGCGGCGCCGAACCGGGCAGACCAGCCGGGGCTGCCGCACGTCATCCTGACTCCTCCGATCATCCACGGCAGGCCCGCGGGCGCACGATCACCTGTAGCATCGGAGAAAGCATGAACGACGAAAACTTCCAGAAGGGACTCGACCTGCGCCGCGCCATGTGGGGCAAGGAAGGCGCCGAGGACCACATCGACAACGCGACCGAGTTCATGGCGCCCGTCCAGGACATCGTCACCCGCATCTGTTTCGGCGAGATCTGGCAGCGACCCCATCTTGATCCGCGGACGCGCAGCCTGATCACGCTGGCGATGCTGGCAGCGCAAGGCCGTACACATGAAATCAAGATCCATACGCGCGGCGCCGTCGCGAACGGCATTTCCAGGGACGAACTGAAGGAGTTGTTCATCCACGCCTTCCCCTATTGCGGGTTGCCGCTGATGATCGACGGTATCCGCGCCTGTGAGGACGCCCTGGCAGAGATGAACGGCAAGGCAGGGGCGGGCGATGGTCACTGAGCGGATCGGTTTCATCGGCCTGGGGCATATGGGTGCCCCGATGGCGGCCAATATCGCACGGGCGGGCGCGCGGCTGACGGTTTTTGACCTCGACAGCGCAGTGACGCGGCGCCAGGCCGAGGCCACAGGCGCCTCGGCGGCGGCCGATCTTGCGGCATTGGGCCGGCAAAGCGACATCGTCGTGACAATGCTGCCCACCGGCGGCATCGTCCGGCAGGTGATGCTGGACGGGCCTTCCCCGCTGATCGATGCGCTTGCGCCGGGATCGCTGGTCATCGACATGAGCTCCTCGGAACCCGAAGGATCACGCAGCCTGCACGAAGCGCTTTCCGGGCGCGGGATCCGCTTCGTTGATGCGCCGGTATCGGGGGCCGTGCCGCGGGCCACCAACGGAACCCTGGCCATCATGGTCGGCGCCGCGGATGACGCGGATTTCGGCCGGGCCGAGCCGGTTCTGCGGATGATGGGTGACCGTATCTTCCGAACCGGGGATGTGGGCACCGGACATGCGATGAAGGCACTCAACAACTACGTCGCGGCAGCTGGCTTCGCGGCAGCGTCGGAGGCGCTGATCCTCGGGGAAAGGTTCGGTCTGGATCCGGCAGTGGCGCTGGACATCATGAACGTGTCGACGGGACGCAACTTCAGCACCGAGGCCACGATCAAGACAGAGGTGCTTACCCGCGCGTTCAAGTCCGGCTTCGGGCTTGCGCTGCTGGCCAAGGATGTGCGGATCGCGGCCGATCTGGCGTCGAACCTTGGGGCGCGGTTGCCGCTGGTGGCGGAAACCGATGCCTGGTGGCAGCACGCGCTGCATGAACTGGACGGCCGGAAAGACCACACGGAGGCTTTCGCCGTCTGGAGAGGCGAAGTCATGGGACAGTGACAGCCCTGGGGTGTCTGGGAGGAGACACGCCAGGGTGACCTTGGGTCTACACAACGTCAGGGAGGACGAGATGACCAAATACATCACGCAATACTGCAAGAGCGGCGCGTTGACCGCCTTGTTCGTGGCCTTGCCGCTGACGGCGGGGGCAGAAACCGTGCTGCGGCTGAACAACTGGTTGCCGCCGGGTCACAGGCAGATGACCGGCGTCATCGAGCCCTGGATGGAGCAGGTCGCGGAAGCAACCGAGGGCCGCGTCCGGATCATGCCGACGGATGCCTCGCTCGGGGCACCGCCGCGGCAGTACGATCTGGCGGTTGACGGGATCGCAGATGTGACGGTCGGCGTGCTCGGCTATACGCCCGGTCGCTTCACCTTGGCCGGTGTCGCCGAGCTGCCATTCGTGGGGGAAACCGCAACCGGGCTCTCGACCGCGCTCTGGAAGGTGCACGAGGAATTCTTCCAGGAAGCTGACGAATACAAGGGCGTGCAGCTTCTGGGCCTTTATGCGAATGCCACCGGGCACATAATGACGGGCGCCAACGTTACGCCGGTCCGGCAGATCGCTGACTATGGTGGCAAGAAGTTCCGCGTCGGTGGCGGCATCGTCCAGGAGGTCAATCCGGCGCTCGGCGGAGTCAACGTGGCCGTCCCTGCCAACGAGGTCTACGAGATCCTGTCGCAGGGGATCGCGGATGGCACTCTGCTGCCCTATGAGGCCTATCCCAGCTTCAACCTTACGGGCGTGATCGGTGCCTCGACCACCGTTCCGGGCGGGCTTTATTCATCAACCTGGTTCGTCGTCATGAACAAGGCACGGTTTGACGCGCTTCCGCCCGAGGATCAGCAGGCGATCATGAGCGTATCCGGTGCAGCTCTCGCCCGGCTTGCCGGAGAGGCACAGGACGCCGCCGAGACCGAGGCCCGCGCGATCATGGAGGCCGACGGGGTCGAGATGATCGTGGCGGATGAGGCATTCGTGAGCGAGGCTCGGGAACGTCTTGCCGCGCTCGAGGCGCAGTGGGTCGATGCGGCCGGGCGCCTGGGTGTCGATGGGGCGGCCGCGCTGGAAATGATGCGGCAGGAAGTGGCCGCCGTCGAAGGCGCGCGCTGATGGGTGCCGCTGCCAGAGGAGCGGGGATTGACGCGGCCGGCGGGGGCAAAGCCTCCCGGCACGCACCTGCCGGATTGGTGCGGGCGGTGGAAATGGTGTTCCTTTCGGCGGCGGCGCTCTTGCTGTTTCTCATGATGGTCATGACCTTCGTGGACGTCACCGGACGGTACCTTCTGAACCAGCCGCTCGGCTTCGCGTTCGAGATGACGCAGATAATGATGGCGGCCATGGTATTCTGCGCCCTGCCTTCCGTCACATTACGCGATGAACACGTCACGGCGGGGCTGTTCGACACGCTGTTTCGCGGACGGCTTCGGGTTGCGCGCGATGCCTTGATCGCGGGCGTCGTGGCTTTCGGCTGCGGGTTTCTCGCATGGCGCCTGTCGTTCTTGGCAGAACGGTTCATGACCTTCGGTGACCGGACCTCGGCGCTGCGGTTTCCGGTCGGGATCGTGGCGTGGTTGGGCGTGGCCTGCCTTGGAGCCGCTGCGGTGGCGGGGGTGGTCCTCCTGCTGGGCGTGGTGCGGGAAAGGAATGCGCGATGAACGCAATTGCGGGATTTGGCGCGCTCTTCGCCGTGCTGTTCTTCGGGGTGCCGCTCGCCTTCGGACTGGGCCTGATCGGGTTCACGGGCTTTGCCCTGATGACAGGGGTGCTGCCCGCCGGCGCCATGAGCGCGCAGATCGCCTGGGACACGCTTTCGTCCTACAGCCTGTCGGTGTTGCCGCTGTTCGTGCTGATGGGAAACCTCGTCAATCACTCCGGGCTGTCGCGGGATCTTTACGCGGCATCGAACGCAGTGGTGGGGCACTACCGCGGCGGCCTTGCCATGGCCACGATCGTCGCTTGCGGAGGGTTCTCGGCCGTGTCGGGGTCGAGCCTGGCAACGGCTGCGACCATGTCGCAGATCGCGCTGCCCTCGATGCGCCAGTACGGTTATTCCGACCGGCTGTCGAGCGGGGCGGTCGCTGCGGGGGGAACGCTGGGCATCCTGATCCCTCCCTCGGTCATCATGGTCATCTATGGCAGCATGACCGAAACCAGCATCGGCAAGCTTTTTGTCGCGGGAATCCTTCCGGGGGTTCTGGGCATCCTGTTGTATCTGGGCGCTGTGATGATCGTGACCTGGCGCGACCCGGCGGCGGGACCTGCGGGGCCGCGGCTTTCGCTGCGGGAACGCTGGCGGGCGGTGGCCGATGTCTGGTTGGTGCTCGGCCTTTTCGCAGTGATCATCGGCGGTATCTACCTTGGTGTCTTTACGCCGACCGAGGCCGCGGGCATTGGCGCAACCGGCGCCTTCCTGATCGCCCTGGCCAAGCGGACGCTGACGCCGCGCGCCCTGGCGCAGGTCCTGTTTGAAACCGTGCGTACCTCGGCGATGCTGATGGCGGTGCTGGTGGGGGCGCTGATCTTCTCGAACTTCATCAACATCGCCGGACTGCCAAGCCAGGTCGTGGGCTTCATCCGCGAACTTGGCCTTGGCCCGACCGGGGTGATGCTGATGCTGATCCTGTTCTACCTGGTGCTGGGCTGCGTGTTCGACTCGCTTGCCATGATCCTGCTGACGGTGCCGATCTTCTTCCCGCTGGTCGTGTCGCTGGGATACGACCCGGTGTGGTTCGGAATCCTGCTGGTGGTCACGGTGGAAATCAGCCTGATCACGCCGCCCATCGGCATGAACATCTTCATCATTCGCACCATCATCACAGACCTCCCGGTGGGCACGATCTATCGTGGGGTCATTCCCTTCATCATCGCGGATGTGCTGCGCCTGGCGCTGATCCTCGCCTTCCCGGCGCTGATCCTGTTCCTGCCGGGCCAGATGTCCAATTGACCAGACCTTGTACAAGCGGAGACATGACATGAGCGAGTACACAATGCTCATCGGCGGGCAGAGCCGATCGACGGCGGATCATCGGGATGTCGAGAACCCTGCAACGGGCGAAATCGTGGGCAGGATGCCGATGGGGAGCCGCGCCGATCTGGACGATGCGGTGGCAGCTGCCCGGGCAGCCTTCCCGGGCTGGGCCGCCCGCCCGGATGCCGAGCGTCAGGCTGCCTGCAACGCCATAGCGGAGGCCCTCGTGCGGGATCAGGAAGAGCTTGCGCGCCTGATCACGCAAGAACAGGGCAAGCCGCTCGACGGGCTTGGCTCCCGGTTCGAAATGGGCGGCTGCGTCGGCTGGACCCAGGCAACCGCCGCCCTGACGCTGGAGCCCGAGGTGATCCAGGACAACGAGGCCGGCCGGATCGAGCTGCACCGCAAGCCGTTGGGTGTGGTCGGTTCCATCACGCCGTGGAACTGGCCGGTGCTTATCGCCATCTGGCATGTCATCCCGGCGATCCGCACCGGAAACACCGTCGTGATCAAACCGTCTCCGTTTACGCCGCTTTCGACGATCCGGTTGATCGAACTCATGGATGCGGTTCTTCCGCCGGGGGTGGTGAACGTGATCACCGGCCCGGATTCCCTTGGCGCGGCGATGTCGGAGCATCCGGGAATCGACAAGATCGTGTTCACCGGATCGATTGCCACGGGGCGCAAGGTGATGGCGGGAGCGGCCGAAACGCTCAAGCGGCTGACGCTGGAGCTGGGCGGAAACGACGCGGGGATCGTTCTTCCCGATGCCGACCCCAAGGCCATCGCACAGGGGCTGTTCTGGGGGGCCTTCATCAACACCGGGCAGACCTGCGGCGCGATGAAACGGCTTTACGTCCACGACAGCCTTCACGACCGGCTGTGTGACGAGCTTGTCGCGCTGGCCCAGGCGATCCCGATGGGAAACGGGCTGTCGGAGGGAACGGCGCTGGGTCCGCTGAGCAACCGGATGCAGTTCGACCGCGTGCGCGACCTGGTCGAGGATGCACGCGCCGCAGGTGGACGTATCCTTTGCGGCGGCGCGCCAGGGAATGGGCCCGGCCACTTTTACCCGATCACCATCGTGTCGGAATTGCGCGACGGCACCCGGCTGGTGGATGAGGAACAGTTCGGGCCGGTGTTGCCGGTGATCCGCTATTCTGACGTCGATGAAGTGATCGCCCGTGCGAACGACAACCCCCACGGGCTTGGCGGCTCGATCTGGACGTCGGACCCCGCGCGCGGGCGCGACCTGGCGCAGCGGCTGGAATGCGGCACCGCCTGGGTCAACAAGCACGGCGCCATCCAGCCCAACGTCCCGTTCGGCGGCGTGAAGTCCTCGGGCATCGGCGTCGAGTTCGGGCTCGAGGGGCTGAAGGAGTATACGTCGGTCCAGACGGTCTGGCTGTGAAGGCGGGGGATCATCCCCGCCCAAGGAACGGGATGCGCACCGGCAGGATCGTTGCGTCAAGCAGCGAAAGCTCAGGCGGCAATCGCGCAATATAGGTCATCAACTCGCCCAGCTGCGCGGGATCGAGGCAGTCGCCCTGAAGCTTGTCGGTGATGCCGGGCGCAAGTTCCGACCGGGTTGCGCCGGGGTGGAGGATGCCGGCGGTGACCAGATGGTCCCGCCCATCCAGCGCCAGTGAGCGGGTAAGCCCCTCCAGGGCGAACTTGCTGGCGGTATAGGCGGGCGAATGGGCGCGCGGAATACTGGCCGACAGCGAACCGATCGTCATGATCCGCCCGCCGCCCTGCGCCTTCATCCGCCGCATCGCCGCGCGGCTGCACAGGAAGGCAGAGGTGAGGTTGGCGTCCATCACCTCGCGCCAACGGGCCAACGTCAGGTCATCGATGGCCCTGTCATCTGCAATCCCGGCATTGTTGACCAGGAGCGAGAGCGGGCCCGACCGGTCCGCTTCAGCGAACAGCCGCTCGACGGCAGCCTCATCCGTCACATCCGCGGTTACCGGGACGATGCGGCCACTGGTTTCCTGCGCCAGCGCGGCGAGCCTGTCCTGCCGACGTGCTGCCGCAACGACGGTCATTCCCGCCTGTGCCAGTGCGATCGCGATCCCGCGGCCGATGCCGCTGCTTGCGCCGGTGACAAGCGCCACCTTTCCGGTCAGATCCTGCATTGCCGCCTCCCTATCCTGCGTCGCCCATCTTGCCGGGATTCATGATCCCCCTGGGGTCAAGCGCTGCCTTGACCGCCTTCATCACGTCCACCGCATCGCCATGTTCCTCACGCATCAGGCCGAGCTTGCCCGCGCCGATGCCATGTTCGCCGCTGACGGTTCCGCCCGCGGCCAATGCGCGTTCGGCAAGACGATGGGCGAGGCGTTCGGCCTCTGCGACCTCTTCCGGGTTGTCGGGATCAAACAGATAGGCGGTGTGAAAATTGCCGTCGCCCACATGGCCGATGATCTGGCCCGGCAGGGAAGAGGCGTCGATATCGTCGCGCGCCGACTCGATGGCATCGGCCAGACGAGAGATCGGGACACAGATGTCGCCGGTATAGATCGCGGCACCCGGCCGCATGGCGCGGGTGGCCCAGTAGAGATCGTGCCGCGCCTGCCAGAGGACGCGGCGCTCGTCCGCCTCGGATGACCAGCGGAACGCGGAGGCTTGGTGACTCTCGGTAATGTCCTGCACCGTGCGGGCCTGTTCATCGACCCAGGCGGGGGATCCATGGAATTCGAACAGCAATGTGGGCGCCACCGGCAGGGTGAGGCCGGAGTGGGAATTGACGTTGGCGATGGCGACCTGGTCCAGGAATTCCACCCGTGCAACAGGGATGCCCGACTGCACGGTCTCGATCACCGCCTCGACCGCCGCGCGCACGGACGGAAAGGCGCAGATGGCGGCGCTGACGGCCTCGGGCACCGGGTGCAGGCGCACGGTCAGTTCGGTGATGATGCCCAGCGTGCCTTCGGACCCCACGATGAGATGGGTGAGGTCATAGCCGGTGGAGGATTTGCGCGCCCGCGACCCGGTGCGAATCACCCGCCCATCGGGCAGCACCACCCGCAGCGCCAGCACGTTTTCCCGCATCGTGCCATAGCGCACCGCCATCGTGCCGCTGCCCCGGGTCGAGGCCATGCCGCCCAGCGACGCATCGGCTCCCGGATCGATCGGGAAGGTCAGGCCGGTTGCGCGCAGGTCGGTGTTCAGTTGCAGCCGGGTGACGCCGGGCTCCACGACCGCCAGAAGGTCTTCGGCGGCGATTTCACGGATGCGGTTCATGCGGCTGGTGTTCACGGTGATGCCGTTACGGACGGGGATGGTGTGCCCCTCCATCGACGAGCCGGCACCATAGGGGATGACGGGCACGCCCGCCGCGTGGCACTGGCGCAGGATGTCCTGCACCTCGGCCTCGGTTTCGGGCCAGACGACAGCATCGGGCAGACAGGGGGGCAGGCGCGACATGTCGCGGCTGTGCTGGTCCCGGATGGCATGCGAAGTGGCAATCCGGTCGCCGAACCGCGGGCGCAGCGCCTCGATCACGGAGGCGGCGGTCATGGGAACCTCGTCGGGTGCTTGGAGCTGTCGAGTTCCTGGCTGGTGATGAATTCCAGCAGGGCGGGCTGGCCGGCCTCGGTTGCCGCGATGCCGCGCTTGATGGCCGGGATGATCTCGTCAGGCGTGGTGATGCGTTCGCCATAGCCGCCAAGGGCGCGGGCAAAGGCGGCATAGTCGCCGGAGATGTCGGTGGCGCGGTATTTTTCGGTGGAAACCGGCATGATCGGCAGTTCCATGGCCATTGAATGGTTGTTGAGCAGGATCGACAGGATCGGGACGCGTTCCCGTACCGCCGTTTCAAAGTCCATGCCGGTGAAGCCGATGGCCGAATCACCCCAGACGTTGATGCAGAGCTTGTCCGGCCGCGCCAGTTTCGCCCCCATGGCAAGGCCAAGGCCATAGCCCAGCTGCGTGGACTTGCCCCAGCCGATATAGCTGAGCGGGGTGATGGACTTCCAGAACGGGGTCAGCTGGTCGCGCGGGCTGCCGGCATCATGGGTGATGATGGTGTTGGCCACGTCCACGGTGTTCTGCAGGTCCCACAGCACACGGTAGGGCGTCATCGGCGCCTGATCCGAGGTCAGGCGCGGCATCCATTCCTTCAGCCATTCACGATGGACCTGCGCGATTTCCGCCGCCACCGCATCCGGGGCGCGGCGTTCGGTTCCGCGTGCGGCCATCGCGGCCAGCAGGGCATCCAGCGTCAGGGCGGCATCGCCGATCAGGGCAAGGCGGGCCTCGTAGTCCTTGTTGATGTGGTTGGGGTCGAGCGTCGAATGGATCACCGTCTTGCCGCGCGGCATCTGCACGCCGAACGCGGTTTCGGTAAAGGAACAGCCGATGCCGAAGATCAGGTCGGCCTCGTCAAGGAAATGCCGCACGGCGCGCGGGATTGCCGCGCCCCCTGATCCAAGGGCGAGGGGGTGGGTTTCAGGAAAGGCGCTTTTGCCCTCAAGGCTGGTGCAGACGGGAACGGACAGGTGCTCGGCAAAGGCGCGGAGCTGGTCCCAGGCCCGGGCGTAATGGATGCCCTGACCGGCATAGATCACCGGCCGCTTCGCCGCCAACAGCATGTCGAGCGCCTGTTCGACGCCGGCGGGATCGGGGGCGGGCCGGGCCGAAACGACGGGGCGGTAATCCAGAGGTTCGGCGACGTCTTCGTCCCAGATGTCGCCGGGGATCTCCACCACGACCGGGCCGCCACGGCCGTTCCGCAGCATGGAAAAGGCGCGGCGGAAGATGTTGGGGATCTCCGCCGGCAGGTTGATCGGTTCCACATGCTTGCTCACGTCGCGGAGCGACCGGCTGGCATTGTAGTTCGGCGCAATATGGGCAAGACGGCGCGCATAGCCGCCCGGCAGGACCAGCACGGGAACCGATTCCGAATAGGCTTGCGCGATACCGCCATAGGCGTTTTCCGTCCCGGGGCCCGATTGCATGGCAAAGACGCCGATCTTCTGCCCGGACGTGAGCCGAGACAGCGCGTCGGCCATATGCACGCCCGTGCGTTCCTGGCGCACGATGATGGTGCGGATATCAGCCATCGCCGCATGTTCGATGATGTGGTTCACCGGATAGCCGAAGAGGATCTCCACCCCCTCGCGCTTCAGTATTTCTGCGATTGCATCGCCGGTTTTCATTCCGTCCCTCCCTCGAAATCCTCGCTGCGCCAGCGGCGCGGGTGGCGCACCGCAAGCTGCCGTGCCCCCGCCACCGTCAGGGCGCCGCTTTGCGCAAGCGCGATGCGGAACTCGTCCATCAGCGTGTCCGCCACGAAGTCGGCCCCGGCCGCGCCATAGGTTGCGAGGCCATACATGAAGCCGCGCCCGACCATGACGGCATCCGCTCCGCAGGCGACCGCCCGCAGAATGTCGAGGCCGGACATCACGCCCCCGTCCAGCAGGACCGGCATCGGGCCTGCCGCGTGTCGCACCGCGGGCAACACATCCAGGGGGGCCGGGGCGGCATCGAACTGCCGTCCTCCGTGGTTGGAGACCACGATGCCATCGGCGCCATGCGCCCGCGCACGTTCCGCATCGCGCGGATCCATGATGCCCTTGATGACGAGGTCGCCGTCCCAGACCTGCCGCAGGCGGGCGATGAATTCCCAGGTCGCGGCCCCACCCGCACGGGCCTGCCGGGCATACTGGACCAGCGGCATGTCAGCGGGGCAGTGGGCTTCCAGGTTGCGGAACTGCGGCCGCCCTTCACGCGCAAGGGCGGCCAGCCAGGCGGGGCGCAGCGCGGCCGCCAGTGCCATTCGGGGATGAAGACGGAACGGCAAGGCAAGGCGGTTGCGCATGTCCGGCACCCGCCGCGCCGGAAGGGGGATGTCTATGGTCAGCGCAAGGACCCGGACGCCTGCGGCCTTGGCGCGCGCGACAAGCGCAAGGCTGTCCCGGTGGTCCTGCTCGGGCATCGTGTAAAGCTGAAACCACACTGACTCTGCCGCCAGTGCGACGGCTTCTTCCAGCCGCGTCGCCGAAAGCGTTCCGATCATGTAGGGAATGTTGCGGGCGGCTGCGGTCCGGGCCAGATGACGCCCCGCGCCCGGCCAGATCGCCCCGTCCATTCCGACGGGCGCGATGAGCAGCGGCGCCGCGTAGGTCCGGCCGAACAGCGCCACGCTCGGGTCGGTGGCACCCACGTCGACTGCATGACGGGGGCAGATTTCGGTCGCGTCGAAGGCCGCGCGGTTGCGGGGATGGCCGGTTTGCCGATCCGTCCCGCCCTGAAGGAAGTCATAGCAGAACGAGGGAATCCGCCGCCGCGCCTTGCGTTCAAGAAAGGCAAGTGTGGGGCTTTCGGCGCGCATCGCCGCAAGCCGGGCAGGGGAGGTTCCAGTCGCCGTCGATTGTCTCATTCGTCGCCTCCTCCCATGGCTCTGAAATAAAACGACAGGCCATTTTGCATACATTGGCACGGATCGGCACAGCCGCCCCGGCCGGGCATCGTCATTGGGTGCGATGTTGTTTTTTCTTGTCAGGCAAGAGTATTCATGCTGATATTCGGACACAAGACAAGAAGAACATGAAAGGCACATACATCTTCTGACTGCGAATGGGAGGATTCAATGTATACGAAGATGCTATCGGCATGCGGTGTAGCCGCATGCCTTGCTCTGCCATCCGGGGCGACCGCACAAGAGCTTGGTCTTGCCCATTGGGTTCCGGGAACCCACCCCCTGCAAACGTTGGGAATGGAGCCCTGGGCCGCGTCCATCGCCGAGGCATCCCAGGGCCGGATCACCATCACGATCTTCCCTGCCCAGCAGCTCGGCGCGGCGGCAGATCACTATGATATGGCAAGGGACGGGATTGCGGACATCGGTTTCATCAATCCCGGATATCAGCCCGGCCGTTTTCCGATCATTGCCGCGGCCGAGCTTCCGTTCCTGTTCGCCAATGCCAAGGGAGGGGCGGCGGCGCTGACGGAATGGTACGACGCCTATGCCGAGCAGGAGATGGGCGACGTCTATTTCTGCATGGCGCTGCTGCATGATCCGGGGACATTTCATGGCAAGCAGCCGATCGTGGTTCCCGAAGATGTCCGCGGCAAGAACGTGCGCCCGGCCAATGCGACGCAGGCGCGGTTCGTGAACCTTCTGGGCGGTGCCTCGATTCAGGTGTCGGCCCCGGAAATGCGCGAGGTGTTGTCCAAGGGCGCTGCAGATATTACCCAGGCACCGTGGGAATCGCTCTACATCTTTGGCGCGGACACGCTTGTGACGCATCACCTTGACGCGCCGATCTACGGGTCGATCAATGCCTTTGTCATGAACAAGGCGCTGGTGGAGGGCATGAGCCCGGAAGATCGCGCCGTGATCGACGATCACTGCACCCCCGAATGGGCCGAACGCATGTCGGCCGGATGGGCGGATGTGGAGGCCGCGGGCCGCGACAAGATCGCCGCCGATCCTGCCCATACGCTTCATCGTCCGAACGAGGAGCAGATGGAGCTCTGGCACCAGGCGGCGGCCCCCCTTACCGAGGAATGGAAACAGGCCATGGCCGGCACGGGGCTGGATGCCGACGAGGTTCTGAATGGCCTGATCGCCGCGCTTCAGGCGCACGACTCGTACGCAGGCGACCAGTAAGAGTAACGGCGACCCGGCCAGAGGAGGGCTGGCCGGGACATGTCAGGCCCCGCATGGGGCCGAATATCGTTTCAGGGAGGAAACGCATGACGATCAAGCAGTTGGCGCTTGTCGGGGTTCTGGCCCTTTCGACGGCGCTTCCGGCCGGCGCGGCCGATGTTGAACTGACGCTTTCGCACTGGGTGCCGGGGACTCACCCGCTCCACGTGACGGGAATGGAGCCTTGGGCCGAGTCGATCCGCGACGCATCGAACGGGCGGATCGAGATCACGATCTATCCCGCACAGCAGCTCGGCAACGCGGCCGACCACTACGACATGGCGCGCGACATGGTGGTGGACATCGGCTTCATCAATCCGGGCTACCAGCCGGGCCGGTTCCCGATCCTTGCCGCGGGCGAACTGCCCTTCATGTTCTCCAATGCCGTTTCGGGGTCGCGGGCGCTGCACGAATGGTACGCCCAATATGCCGAACAGGAAATGGCGGATGTCCATGTCTGCATGGTGCACCTGCACGACCCGGGCACGCTGCATTCCAAGACCGGTCCGCTGCTGGTACCTGAGGATCTGCGCGGCAAGAACATCCGCCCGGCCCACGCCACGATGGCCCGGCTGGTCAGCGCCCTTGGCGGAGCTTCAGTTCAGGTGCCTGCGCCGGAAATCCGCGAGCTTCTGTCGAAGGGCGCTGCGGACATGACTGCGTCACCCTGGGGGTCTGTCTTCACATTCGGGCTCGAGGATGCGGTCACACACCACCTGGATATGCCCTTTTACGCCACAACCTTCGCCTTCGTGATGAACAAGACGGTGGTTGACGGTCTCTCTCCCGAGGATCGGGAAGTGATCGACGCGCATTGCTCGCCCGAATGGTCCGAACGTATCGCCACCGAATGGGCCGCATACGAAGCTGCCGGACGCGAGCGCCTGCTGGCGACGGAGGATCACACCTTCCACACCCCTGATGCCGCGCAGATCCAGCTCTGGAAAGCAGCCGGCGCGCCGCTGACCGATGAATGGAAGCGCGCCGTCAGCGCCGCCGGGCATGACGCCGACGCGATCTACGAAAGCTTCATCGAGACCTTGCGCCGGCACAACGCGCTGGTCGAGTGATCTCGGACAGCCCGCCCGCGTTCGGGCGGGCCTTGGGAGACATCATGTTCCGTAAGCTCGAAACATTCTGCGAGCTGGTGGAGCGGGTTGCGGGGGTTCTGCTCGCACTCGTTACGCTGCTCATCGTCGCGTCGGCGGTCGGTCGCTATGTTCTGGCGACGCCGGTTCCCGATGCCTTCGACCTGTCGCGCTTCCTGATCGGTGCCTGCATCATGTGGGGCTTTGCCTCGGTCGGTTATCGTGGCGGACATATTTCGGTGGATCTGTTCGTGGAAATGGCCTCTCGCCGCTGGCGGCGGGTGATCGATCTGTTCGCCTGGGCGACGCTGCTGTTCTTTGCCGTGCTGCTGACCTGGAAGATGTGGGGCCGCGTCACCGGCGCCTTCGCCAGCAACGAAAGCACCTTTGATCTGCGCCTGCCGGTCTGGCCGCTGCTTGCGCTGATCTGGGCGGGGGCAGCGGCAAGCGTCATCACGATCGCCTTGCGGGTCGTCACCATCGCCATCGGGCGCGAACCACTGCAAAACATCGAACAGGAAAGCGCTCTCAATGACCCTCGGTGACTGGACGGCTCTTCTGGGATTTGGCGCGCTGTTTTCGCTGATCGCCTTGCGCGTTCCGATCGGGATTGCCATGGGCCTGGTAGGCATCTTCGGCTTTGCCGCCGTCCGCGGAATAAACCCGGCGCTGAACCTGCTCACGACCTCGCCCGTGCGGGTCATGGCGGATTTCAACCTGAGCCTCGTCCCCTTCTTCATCCTGATGGGCGTGCTCGCCACCAATTCCGGCATGTCGAAGGAGATGTTCAGGGCGGGGAACGCCTGGCTCGGATCGTTCAGGGGCGGGCTCGCGCTGTCCACCATTGCGGCCTGTTCGGGGTTCTCCGCCATCTGTGGCAGTTCGGTGGCCACGGCCGCCACCATGAGCAAGGTCGCGCTGCCAGAGATGAAGCGCGCCGGCTATAGCGATGCGACCGCGTCGGGCGTGGTGGCTGCCGGCGGAACGCTTGGCATCCTGATCCCGCCTTCGGTGGTTCTGGTGGTCTATGCCTACATCACCGAAACGGATGTGGGTCAGTTGTTCATCGCGGGGATCATTCCGGGCATCCTGGCGACGCTGATGTACATGGCGACGGTGCGCATCGCCCACCGCAAGGGCCTGCCACCGGGGGCCAGGTTCGACCTGCGCGAGGCATTCGTGTCGCTCAAGGGGATCTGGGCGATCAGTCTTTTGTTCATCACCATCATCGGCACGATCTATTTCGGGGTGGCCACGCCCACCGAGGCCGCCGCGATCGGGGCGCTGCTGACCCTGATCATCGGTGTCGTGCGCGGGCGGCTGAACTGGGAGCGGATCGTGGCCAGCCTGGTCGAGGCGCTGCGGACCTCGGTCGCAGTCTACACGATCCTTATCGGCGCGGTGTTGTTCGGCTATTTCCTGGCAATCACGCAGTCGCCGCAAAAGCTGACCGCCTTCCTGATCGACCTGGGCTACGGCCCCTATGGAACGCTGGCGCTGATCCTGATCTTCTTCGTCATCGCGGGATGTATCCTCGATTCGATGGCGATGATCATCCTGCTTGTGCCGATCGTCTTCCCTGTCATGATGCAGCTGGGCTTTGATCCGGTCTGGTTCGGGATCATCATCGTGATGACGGCCGAACTTGGTCTGATCACCCCGCCGGTGGGGATCAACGTCTTTGTCATCAACTCGATCGCGCGGGACATCAAGCTGACCTCGATCTTCCGAGGAGTGTTCCCGTTCATCATCACCGATATCATCCGGCTCGTGCTGCTGGTGGCCTTCCCGGCGATCATTCTGTTCCTGCCGATGACAATGAAATGACGCCAAGATGACGCTGACCCACGATGATATCGCTGCCCCCGGGCTTCGCCACCTTTGCGATCTGGAGGCGACGCTGGGGCCGATGATGGTGCCGGGAGACGTGCAGGCAGGACAGCGGCGCATGGTCCCCATCACCGGAGGGCGCGTGACGGGGCGGCTGCGGGGGCATGTGCTGAACCTGGGCGCAGACTGGCAGACGATCCTCCCGGACCGGGCAGAGCTTGATACCCGCTACGCCATTGAAACAGAGGACGGCGCAGTGATCGACGTGCGGAACTTCGGCATCCGCCACGGCCCGGCCGATGTGCTGGACCGTGTGGCGGCGGGCGAGGTAGTGGACCCCGCGCTTTACTACATGCGCACCCATCCGCGGCTGATGACCGGCGATCCGCGTTATGAGTGGCTGAACCGGACGATCCTGCTGGGAACGGGGGCGCGGCTGGCAGACAGGGTGCTCATCCGCTTTTACGAGGTGACATGACGAAGGCCCATCCGGCGAAGCGGGCCATCGCGTCTGCGCGAAGTCTCGGCTGCCGCGGCAAGCCCGCTGGGTCACGGATGGCTCACGCTCGCTGAGGCGACAGGCCCGGGCGGGGCAGGGCAACCGCGCCTGGCTGCGGGTCGGGTTCAGCCGTCGGCACCAGGATCTTTGACAGCCGGTTGCGTGTCACCGGTCGAACTGTCCGGTGCAGTCCCGGCTTTCGGGTTGCCAGAGATCATCATGCCGGACGGCCTGGCCGGAGCCGGTCGGACCTGCCGGGGGTTCCTGCTCGGGACCCCGGTTCAGCATCTTCCCGCATCGCGGTGCGATAAAGACCCATGCGATGAGGTTGGCGGACAGACCAGCGGTTCGATTCCGCAGATCCGTCAGGACCGCTTCGCGCGAAGGTGCTTCCACGTCTTGTCGTCACCGGAAGAGCAAGCCCTCGCGATACGCGCTGCCTGCCCGGCTTCCTGTGCCGGCGCCGGTGTGGCCTTGGTCAAGCGCCCCATTGACAGGCGCGAAAAAACTTAACATGTTTAGCAAATAGGGGAGGCGAGTCTTGGCACATCTGTCGATGGATTATTCCGCAGGCCTGGAAAGGCGCAGCGATCTGGCTGCGCTGGCACAGGCGGCACATCTTGCAATGCTTGAGACGGGCATCTTTCCGGTCGCGGGCATTCGCGTGCGGCTTCACCGTGCCGATCATGCCATCGTTGCGGACGGGCTTGCAGAAAACGATTTCCTGGCCATGACCCTTTCGGTCGGGGCCGGACGCAGCACATCCGCCCTTCGAGAGGCTGGCGATCTGATCTTTACCGCCGTGAAGGACCAGTTGGCCCTTCCCCTCTCCACCCCGCATTTTGCCCTCTCGCTTGAGGTCCGCATCATAGATCCGGAGCTGAGCTGGAAGTGCACGCCCATCCATGCGCGCCTGTCGGGCCCCATAAGGACTGAAAGATGACTGTTCTGGACGACAACATCATTAAGGCCCGCGAGTACATGGCGACCTTCCGCGAGGGCGGCGTGCTGAATCACATAGCCGGCGAAAGCGTGCCCTGTCTCACGGGCGAGACGATGGACACCCTGAGCCCCGTCGATGGTTCGGTGTTGGCACAGGTTGCGAAAAGCGGCGCGAAGGATGTCGATCACGCTGTTGCCGCAGCCAAGGCGGCGTTTCCCGCCTGGTCAACGACCCCCGGGACGGAACGGCGCAAGATCCTGATCAGGGTGGCCGAGGCCATCGAGGCGCGGGCCGAGGAGATCGCCTTCATCGAGTGCATGGATACGGGACAGGCACTGCGCTTCATGTCCAAGGCCGCGCTTCGCGGGGCGGCCAACTTCCGCTTCTTTGCCGATCAGGCCCCGGCGGCCGAAGATGGACGGGTGATGCGCAGCCCCACGCAGATGAACACGACTTCGCGCCGTCCGATCGGGCCGGTGGGGATCATCACGCCGTGGAACACCCCCTTCATGCTGTCCACCTGGAAGATCGCGCCGGCGCTGGCGGCGGGCTGCACGGTCGTGCACAAGCCCGCCGAGTTCAGCCCGATGACCGCCAAGAAGCTGGTGGAAATCGCCGAAGAGGCCGGCCTGCCCAAAGGCGTGCTGAACGTGGTCAACGGCCTGGGCGAAACGGCGGGCAAGCGTCTGACCGAACACCCCGATATCAGGGCCATCGCCTTTGTCGGCGAAAGCCGTACGGGCAGCATGATCATGCGGCAGGGTGCTGATACGCTGAAGCGAGTTCATTTTGAACTGGGCGGCAAGAACCCGGTCATCGTGTTCGACGACGCCGACCTGGACCGCGCCGTCGATGCTGCGACCTTCATGATCTACTCCCTCAACGGGGAACGTTGCACGTCGTCCTCGCGTCTGCTGGTGCAGGACACGATCCACGACGATTTTACCGCCCGGGTGGCAGAGGTGGCCAAACGCATCAAGGTCGGCCATCCGCTTGACCCGGAAACGGTCGTGGGTCCGCTGATCCACCCCGTGCACGAGCGGAAAGTGCTGTCCTACTTCGACAAGGCCCGGCAAGAGGGCGCGACCATTGCCGCAGGAGGCGAAAAGATCGGCGAGGCCGGGTGCTTCGTCGCCCCGACGCTCTTTACGGGCGCCACCAATGACATGGCGATTGCGCAAGAGGAAATCTTCGGCCCGGTGCTGACCGCCATCCGCTTCCGCGACGAGGACGAGGCGCTGGCCCTTGCCAACGACGTGGACTACGGGCTGGCTGCCTATCTCTGGACCCAGGACCTCGACCGCGCCATCCGCATGACCGACAGGCTCGAGGCGGGGATGATGTGGGTGAACTCGGAGAACATCCGCCACCTTCCGACGCCATTTGGTGGCGTCAAGGCATCGGGGATCGGCCGCGACGGCGGCGACTGGTCGTTCGACTTCTACATGGAAACGGTCAACGTCTCGTTTCCGCGCGCTCACCACAAGATCCCGAAACTGGGCGGCTGAGGCTGCCGGACCTGACACTTCTGGGAGAACCTCCATGCCGATCCCCGCGCCGACCCTGAACCCGCCGTTCAATATCGTCCGTCTGAGCCACACCTCCTTCACGGTGACCGACCTGGCGGCCAGCCGCAAGTTCTACGCCGACATCCTGGGGCTGCAGATCACACATGAAGACGACAGCACCATCTACCTGCGCGCCATGGAGGAACGGGGGCACCACTGTCTCGTGCTTCGCCAGATGCCCGAGGCCGGGGTGGACTACCTTTCCTACAAGGTCTGGTGCGAGGAGGACCTGGACAAGGCCGCCTCCTGGTTTGCAGCTCAGGGCCACGGTGTCGAATGGGTGGAGCGGCCCTTTCAGGGGCGGACCCTGCGCACCAGCGACTGCTTCGGCGCGCCGATGGAGTTCTATTTCAGGATGGACCGTCTGCCGCCGATCCATCAGAAATACGAACTTTACCGTGGCGTGAAGCCACTGCGCATCGACCACTTCAACTGCTTCGTTCCCAACGTGGATACTGCGGTTGCCTTCTATGGCAAGATCGGTTTCCGCGTCACCGAATATACCGAGGACGAGGAAACGGGGCGGCTCTGGGCGGCATGGACTCACCGCAAGGGCGGCGTCCACGACATCGCCTTTACCAACGGGACGGGGCCGCGGCTGCACCACACCGCGTTCTGGGTTCCGACACCGCTGAACATCATCGACCTGCTCGACCTGATGGCGACCACGGGATATGTCGGCAACATCGAAAGGGGGCCGGGGCGGCACGGAATCTCGAACGCCTTCTTCCTTTACATTCTCGATCCTGACGGGCACCGGATCGAGATCTATTGCTCTGACTATCAGACGGTCGATCCCGATCTGGAACCGATCAAGTGGGATCTGAAGGATCCGCAGCGCCAGACGCTCTGGGGCGCACCCGCGCCGCGCAGCTGGTTCGAGAACGGCTCGGTCTTCACGGGGCTGAAAACCCGCGAGGCTGAATTGAAGGCCACGCCGATCATTGCACCGTGATGCCGAATGACTCCGCCCAAAGCGGAACCGCGCCAGAGGAGACAGCAATGGACATTCCCGCCAGGGTCGCCGCCTTTCGCGCGGCTGGCGAAAACCGCTACGGGCTGGTCACCGACGCCGGGATCATAGACCTGACGCCCGAATTCGGCATGCGGTTCAAGGACCTTCAGCAGATCGTCGAGGCCGGGGCACTGGAAGCGCTGATCGCAGCCGGACAGGGCCGTTCCCCCGGCTGGCGTCAAGAGGATGTGGAATTCCTTATCCCCATTGCCCGGCCCGAGAAACTGATCTGCATCGGCGTCAACTTCCCGGACCGCAACGCAGAATACAAGGACGGCCAGGCACAACCGACGCGGCCCAGCCTCTTCATCCGCTTCCCCCGCTCCTTCACCGGGCATGGCGGCAACCTGATCCGCCCCCGTGAAAGCGGGCAGCTCGATTACGAAGGCGAGGTGGCGATCGTGATCGGCAAGGCGGGTCGTCGTATCGCGCCCGAGCATGCCTATGACCATATCGCCGCCTTGACCCTGTGCAACGAGGGGACGATCCGTGACTGGGTCCGCCACGCCAAGTTCAACGTGACGCAGGGCAAGAACTGGGACAGCTCCGGATCGCTCGGCCCGTGGCTGGTGCCCTTCCGTGACGCCAGCCAACTTGACGACATCAGCCTGACCACCCGTGTGAACGGCGAGGTTCGGCAAAGCGACCGGACCTCGAACATGATGTTCGATTTCCGGTATATCGTGAACTACATCTCGACCTTCTGCACACTGGTGCCGGGAGATGTCATCGTCTGCGGCACGCCAAGCGGTGCCGGCGCGCGCTTCGATCCGCCGATCTGGCTGAAACCGGGAGATGTGATCGAGGTTGAGGCCGAGGGCATCGGGCTCCTGCGCAACGGGGTGGCCGACGAATGACCTTGTCGCCCGCAGAGATCGACCGCGCCGCCGCCGACCTGCTCGCCGCAGAGCAAGAACGCCGCCAGATCGGCCTGCTTTCGCTCCGCCACCCCGACATGACGCTGGATGACGCCTATGCGATCCAGTCCGCGCAGATTGCGCAGAAGCTGGCGACCGGGCGCAGGATCATCGGCTGGAAGATAGGCCTGACGTCGAAGGTCATGCAGGATGCGTTGGGGATCGACACGCCGGACTCCGGCGTCCTCTATGACGACATGGTTTTCGACACCGGCGGCATCGTCGCCCAGGGCCGCTTCATCCAGCCGCGCGTCGAGGCCGAGATTGCCTTTGTCATGCGCGACGCCCTGGATGGCGATGTGTCGCGCGCGGATGTTCTGGCGGCAACCGATCACGTCGTTCCATCGCTCGAGATTCTCGATACCCGCATCCAGCGCAAGGACCCGGCCACCGGCCAGGCACGTGTCATCGTTGATACCGTCAGCGATAACGCAGCCAATGCGGGGCTGGTCCTGGGCACGCAGCGCCATGCCGTCGCGGCACATGACCTTCGATGGATCGGCGCGATCCTTCGCAGGAACGGCGAGGTCGTGGCGACGGGGCTTGGCGCGGCGGTGCTCGATGACCCGGTAATGGGGCTTGTGTGGCTTGCCCGACGGATGCATCAATACGGCCAGCGGATCGAGGCGGGTCAGGTTGTGCTGTCCGGCTCGTTCATCGCGCCCATCGAATGCCCGCCGGGCACGCGGATCGAGGCCGATTTCGGCCCTTTCGGCGACGTTTCCATCAGCTTTGAGTAAGTCATGCCTGCACCAGAAAACACCTTCAAGCGCCGGCTTCTGGCCCGCGAAACGCAAATCGGCCTCTGGCTCAGCCTCGGGGATGCCAGCGTGGCGGAACTGGCTGCGGGCACCGGTTTTGACTGGCTGGTGATCGACGGCGAACACGGGCCCAACGGGCTGCGCGACGTGCTGGCACAACTGCGGGCCATCGGTCAGCGTGGGGCGCATCCGGTGGTGCGGGTGCGCGACGACAACCGCGCGGTGATCAAGCAGATGCTGGATCTGGGGGCGCAGACCATCCTCATCCCGATGATCGAAAGCGGCGAACAGGCGCGGCAGGCGGTGCAGTCTGTCTATTATCCGCCCGTCGGGGTCCGGGGCATCGGCGCGGCGCTGGCGCGCGCGTCGGGCTTCGGGGCCGAGAGCGATTATCTTGAAACCGCCAACGACGAAGTCTGCCTGCTGCTGCAGGTCGAAAGCCGCGCCGGTCTCGACGCGCTGGACGATATCCTTGCCGTTGAGGGCGTCGGCGGTGTCTTTATCGGGCCGGGCGATCTTTCGGCCGACATGGGGCATCGCGGCAACCCTGGCCATCCCGAGGTGCAGGCCGCGATCGACGAGGCCATCGCGCGTATCCAGGCTGCCGGCGTCCCGGCGGGCATTCTGACCTGGAACCCGGACCTCGCCCAGGCCTATGCCAAGGCCGGGATCGAGTTCCTCGCCGTGGGATCAGACGTCACAACCCTGCGCAGCGGCTTGCTTGCCCTGCGCCGGGGCTTTGCCTGAAACCCTGCAGACCGGCATTCGTCAACTGACGGCACCTCGCGCGCGCCCCGGCCGCGGCGAATACCGCCCGAAGGCCGGCGCGGCAGATGAACCGGCATCGCCTGTCCTTCCTGTTGCAGTCTCGGACCGGATGCGGGGGCGCACCAGGTCGGCGCGGGCAGGCGACGCCGGAACGCACGCGGGACCTCGGGATCCTGGGGCGGGGCAGGGACAGGGCCTTGAAACCATTGTAACGACGCGTTGAAACGGCGTCAGTGAAACCTGATGACGTTCTGTGCGTTTGGCCGTGTATAGACATGGCAGCGGCACAGCCGTGTTACCAGACCGGGGATCAAGATGACTCGTAGCATCACGCAGACCAAGACCTTCCGGGCGACGACCGCCCTCACGCTTTCGCTGTCGCTTGTGCAGCCCACGACCGGCTTTTCGCAGGTCAGCAGCACCCTCGAGACCTTCCGGGGCGATCGCGGGGCACTTTGCGTCGAAAACCCCGATGCCGAGGGATGCGAGGATTTCGACCTTCAGGCCCAGCTGTGCGAGGAAGACCCGACGCTGGAGTTCTGCGCCGAGCCGGGCACGCCCGACATTCCCACCGAAACCCCGCCCGAGGTGACGCCCGAGCCCGAGCCGCAGCCCGAACCCCCGCAGCCGGAGGTTCCGCAGCCCGATGCTCCGCAGCCGGAGATCCCGCAGCCCGCCACCCCGGGCCCCGAGATCCCCGCACCGCAGGCACAGGACGAGGCCGCCCCCGGGGCGGCCCCTTCCGATCCGCAGGCCCAGGATCAGGCACAGCCGGAACCGGCCGATGCGCCGGGGGCGGATGAAGGCGCGGCCGAGGGACGCTCGGTCCAGGACTTGCTGCGTGAGCGTCTTCAGCAACCCGAACAGACTGCCCCGGCGACAGAGCCGCAGCCCGAGGCCGCCGAACCCGGCACCCCGGAACCGGAAGCCACCGCCCCCGAAACCGCCCCCGAAACTGCCCCCGAGACTGACCCCGCCGCGGATGCGCCCGCGGACGATACCCTGCCGGAGGGCGCTGCTGGCGAAGGCCCGGGTTTTTCCGTGGAAGAAGATGATGCTGCGCCCGAGGCCGCACCGGAAGGGGCCGCCGAACCCGCGGCACGCAGCCCGGAAGCCCTCGAGATGGACGCGATTCCCCAGGGCACCGAGGCCCCCGAGGTGACCGAAGGCCCCGCCGAGACCACCGAGACCGAGCCCGAACCCGCCGCGACCCTCAGCGCCGATGACGAAGCGCGCGTGCGTCAGCTGCTGGAGGATCCGGAAGTTGCGGGCGCGGTCGAGACGCTCAACCGGGCGCTTGGCCTTCAGGCCGAGGAAGATGCGGCGACTGAAACCGATCCCGCCGCAGCCGAGGATACCGCTGACGATGCGGCCTCCGGCTTTGCCGCCGGCGGCGCCGCCGCAGCCCTTGCGGCGCTTCTTGCCGGGCAGGAAAATGGCGAACAGCCCCAGCCCGAAGACGTGATCGAAACGCAGCTGACCGAGGAAAACAGCCGTTCGAGCGCCGAAGATTTCGACACCCGCATCGTGACCCAGGCCTCGCAGGAGTCGCGGGATCGACGCGGCCTGACACGGCTGGAGCAGGCCGGGCTGCTGGCCCTGGGCGCCGTGGCCGTCGGCATGGTGGTCGGCAACAATCGCGTTGTCGCCAATTCCGGCGACCGTGTGGTGGTGGATCGCGGCAATGGCGATCTGGCGATCTGGAAGGATGACAACGCGCTGATCCGCCAACCCGGCAGCACCGAGCGCACCGAACGGTATGGCGACGGTTCGACCCGCACGGTCCTGGATCGCGCCGACGGGTCGCAGATCATCACGGTGCGGGATGCAACCGGCCGCGTGATCTGGCGCGAACGCCGCGAGCCGAATGGCCAGACGGTGCAATTGATCGACGATACGCGTCGCTATGCGCCCATCGATGTCTCTACCCTGCCACCGCCGCGCATCGGCGAGGTCCGGGTGAGCGAGCGGACCGATACGGCGATGCTCCGGGCGCTTCTGGCCGAAGCCGAGGCGCAGGATCTGGGCCGCAGCTTCAGCCTCCGTCAGGTGCGCGAGAACCGCGAACTGCGCGAGCTTGCCCCCGAGATCACCACCGATCCGATCACCTTCGACACGGCCTCCAGCGTGGTCCGCACCTCCGAGGCGCGCAAACTGGTGCAGATCGGCCGGTTGATGCAGGAAATGATCGCGGAAAATCCGCGCGAGATCTTCCTGATCGAGGGTCATACCGATGCCGTGGGCAGCGCGAGCTACAACCTTGCGCTGTCGGATCGCCGGGCGGAATCGGTGGCGCTGGCCCTGACCGAGTATTTCGGCGTGCCGCCGGAAAACATGGTGGTGCAGGGCTATGGCAAGCGGTTCCTCAAGGTGCCGACCCTCGAGGCCGAGCCGCGCAACCGCCGCGTGGCCGTGCGGCGCATCACCTGGCTGTTGCGGTAGGCGCGGGTGCGACAACCTGTCCTGCCGGACCGTGCCCGTGGCTTGATCCAGATCAAGGAGGCGCGATGCGCGGCCGGGCAAGGTGAGGGCATGGAACGCAGACAGGCTGACCGGCTCCTCCCTGATGCCGGACTACCCAGGGCGGCACGTTCCCCCGGCTGTTCCCGCCGGTGCCGCCGGGAAAAGCTGTCGCGCCGGGCCCGGCCTGTTTCCGTGCCGGGCATATCGGAACGCCGTGGGACCTCCCTCCCACGGCGTTTGCCTTCTGGCGGTGTGGCCACCTGTCGGCGCCGGCCGAAAGCCCCACATGACTCCTGATGCGATCCCTGAAATTGCCCTGGAGTGGCATCGCACCGGTCGCGGCGCCACGCTGGCCACGGTGGTGGAGACCTGGGGCAGCGCACCGCGACGGGCCGGAAGCCAGCTTGTGGTTGCCGGCGACGGCGCGATCATGGGGTCGGTATCGGGCGGCTGCGTCGAAGGCGCGGTGATCGTCGAGGCCATCGAGGCGCTCGCCCAGGGCAGGCCGCGGCTTCTGCGCTTCGGCGTCAGCGATGGCGACGCCTTTGCCGTCGGCCTGGCCTGTGGCGGCACGATCCGGGTGCTGCTGGAGCCGGTGGGTTCTGCCATGCCCGAGCCGCATCTTGCCGCGCTGGTTGCTGCACGTGCCGCCCGCCGCCCCATCGCTCATGTCGTCGATCTGGTCAGCTGGCAAAGCCGGCTCGTCGGGCCCGAGGATCCGCACCTTGGCGCCGTGATCGCGACGCGGCTGCGGCAGGATCGTTCCGGGGCCGAGGGAAGCCGGTTCATCGGCATTCACAACCCGCCGCTGCGCCTGTTCGCCGTCGGCGCGGTGCATATTGCCCAGCCGCTTGTGGCGATGGCCCGGCTGGCGGGGCATGATCCGGTGCTGATCGACCCGCGCGAAGCCTTCGCCACGGCGGCACGTTTTCCCGGCGAAACCGTGCTGGACCTCTGGCCCGATGCGGCCCTGCGCGAGGTGGGGCTTGATGCGCGCTGCGCGGTGGTCGCACTGAGCCATGATCCCAAGATCGACGATCCCGCCCTGCAGGTGGCACTCGGGTCGGACGCGTTCTATATCGGCGCGCTCGGATCACGGCGCACGCATGCCGCGCGGGAAGACCGCCTGCGGGACGCAGGGTTCGGTCCCGATGCCATCGCCCGCATTCATGGCCCGGTGGGGCTGGATATCGCCGCGCAGACCCCGGCCGAGATTGCGCTGGCGATTCTGGCGCAGATGACCGAGGCGCTGCGCCGGGCCTGACCGCTCCGGCGGTCGGGCCATCGGCAGGACGGGCGTGCGGCAGCGTCGGCATCCGGGCTGCCGGGGCGCGTCGCGGGCGCGTCGCGGGCGCAGCGGAAGTCCCCCGTTCCCCACCCTCGCGATCGTCCCGCGCGCGCGGGCGGCCCTTCCGGCATCGGCCGGCGGTCCCGCGATCAAGAAGCTTTTACAACCGCTTGCTTGCCTTTCGATTGAAAGAAGGTCAGGAACGATCCGGTGCATCAGCGATGGATCGGGCGGTGACAAATGCTATTTCCGCCGCTATCGTTGGCGCCTGCTCAGGTGAAGCTGCCCGGCAGGGTTTCTGCGGCGGATGACCCCAACAGCCCTCTTCTGGCGCAACAGGCACGCGTCGGTGGACATGCTCGGACAACGGCGGGAAAACCCGCGACATGGGAGGTAATTCATGATCCGTCTCGCGGGCCTGGCTCTGGTTCTGTTGATGCTGACCCTTCGGCCGCTTTGGGCGCAGCCGGAACCGCTGCCGGGCCAGGATGATCCGGCCTTCACTGCGGCGCTTGATGACTGGCTTGCCGATGATGAGGCCGCAGCCCTTCCCGCGTTTGCCGAGCTTGCGCAACAGGACAACGGCGCCGCGCGGCTGCTGCTTGCCCTCATCGACAAGTCGCCCGAGCTTCAGGGGCCGTGGCTGTCCAGCCGCACCCGTGCCGACCGGATCGCCCTCATGCGGGCGCCGGGCGGCATGTCGGGGCAAAGCTGGATTCATCCGCTGGCCGAGACCTCACCGCTGGCCGCTGCCTGGCAAAGCCTGTGGAATGTCGATGCGCCGCTGTCGCTGATAACCGATTTCGCGGCGATGGGCGAGGATCGCGCGGCGCGCGCGGCCGTTGCGGTGCTGGCCGCCCGCGAGCGGCGGGGTTTTGCGGCGCTGGACGGCAGCCCCGGCTATCCCGACGGGCTGCGCTATTTCATCTGGCGTGAATGGGTGAACGAACCTGGTCATCTCGCGCGGCTCACCGATGCGGTGCTTTCGCTGGCGCCCGGCGATCCGCAGCGGGTGATGATGGGCGAAACCGTCGCTCCCGAGGCTTATGGCGACTGGCTGATGTCGGCGCCCGAGGCGGGGGCCGTGGCCGGTTTCTGCGCGGCCCGATGCCCGCAGACGGCCCGGGCCTGCGCCCTCGCCGCGGCCGAGGCCCTGGGCGACCCGCTTCTGGTGATGATCCAGGGCAGTCCCGCCGAGACGCTGATCCCGAGCCCGGAGTTCACGGAAAGCCCGCGCGGGCAGGCGGCGCTGTTACGCCGCGTTCTTCTGGGCGCCTCGACCCGGATGCGCCCGGCCATGCTGTCGCGCGCCGCCACGCGGGACAGCTGTTTCGCCGATGCGCTGGCTGCGGAAGCGGCGCGCTACTGATGTCCGCACCGGCCGGCGCAGCGGCGGCGGGCCTTGACCACTGCCCATCCCCTTTTCGGTGCGGCGGGCCCGCGTCCCGACTACGGGCGTCCCGTTTGCAACGACACGGCCGGAGGTGACGACTGCCCGCCTTTCAGGGAAGGAGGGTCCGTGCAAGCAGCGCCAGGCTGATGGTCGCCCGGGCGCGGACAGGGATGTTGCCTTCCTTGCCCGGGCATGGCCGGACCCGGCTTGCCCCTGCGCGCAATGCCGAAACGCGCGGGCCAGAGGCTGCGGCGACATGCCCTTCCTTGCGCCGTGACGGAACCGGGGGCCGGTGGGGGCGCGGCTGGTGGGGGTCACCCTGCAGGATTTTCCCGATCCCGGGCAGGCGCGGCGGGCAGGGGACCGTTGCACCTCAGTCCTTTCGGTTCCAGGCCTCCATCAGTGATTCCATGTAGTTTCCGGTGCTTTTCAGCTGGCTGATCATCTGCTCCATCGCGGCAAACCGGCTGCGGTAGCGTTCCTCGAGCAGCGCGGCCCGTTCCTCGAGCGCGGCGAGGCGGGCGTCGTCTTCGCCGCGCCGTGTGTCGATCTGCCGCTCGCGCAGGTCCAGCTCGCCGTTCCGGCCGGTGATCCGCGTCAGGAAGCTGCCCAGGCGATCGGAAAGGCTGATCCCCAGCCGGATTTCGGCCTCGGTCAGGCCCGGATCGGGTGTCACGATCACCCCGCCCAGCGGCCCTTCGAGGGCGAGATACTGCGTCCGGCCATCCTCGAGACTGCGAGAGATCATCGCCGAGCCCCCCAGCGTCGCCGAGCCCGTCTCGGGATCCAGCGCAAACCGGTAGGATCCGGGCGCGGCCCCCGGACGCGGCGCACCGGCGACCGTGATACCGGCCGTATCAGCCGCAAGCCGTGTCCGGAAGACCGCATCGAGGGCCGCAGGATCGGCCGCAAAGGCGCGGTCGAAGGTGGCGGCGTCAAGTGTCAGGGTGCCGTCGCGTTCCGTGCGCAGGCCGAACTGCGCCAGAAACAGCGGCTGCGGCCCGAACCCCACCAGCGGCGCGGTCGTCAGGGAGGCAAGCTGACGCTCGAGCGCCACGGCCGTCGTATCGGCGGCCAGCGGCCCTGCCTTGACACCCGGGCCGGCGCGCGCGGTCAGTTCACGCAGGCTGCCGCGGGCCGTGTTGATCTGATCCACCAGCTCGCGCATGGCCGCCTGCGCGGCCTGCGGATCGCGGCCCAGCATCACCGTGACCGGGCCAGGCGTCGCGGCCGCAAGGGCCAGGACGGCGCCGGGCAAGACGTCATCGATCAGATTCCTGGGCCGGCGCAGGGTGATGCCATCCACCACGATTTCGGCGTCGCTGGCTGCCGTGATCTGGTGATCGGCGGGGCCGGCGCTGGTGTCGAACCGCGCCAGATCCGAGCCGTCCTGCCCCGGTGTCACCGTCAGCGACAGCGCATTCGCCGCCCCTTCGGCCCCGCGCAGCGCCAGCGAAACGGTTCCGTCGCCCTTGTCCACGATCCAGGCGCTGACGCCTTCCAGCCGGTCAAGCGCGCGGGCCAGATCCTGCAACGTCGCCCCGTCTGGCAGGCTGATCTCCTGCGGGTCTGCCTGCGGGGCGAAGCCATCGGACAGAAGCCGCCCGCGGTCCAGCCGGATCGTGCCACCGCCCACCGCGGCTTCCGCGCTTGAAAACCCGCCGAATTCAAGTACCTGCGCCCGCGCGAGGCTGCGCACCTCGATCGCTTGGGTCACTTCGCGGGCGCGGGTCGGATCGGTAACCGAAACGGCCACCGCGCTGCTGCTGCTCAGGCCGATGGGCGCCCCGGCGGCGCGGGTTCCGGCCAGCCCCGCCTGAAGCCCCGCCAGCGCGCCACGCAGCCGCGACAGCGCCGAAACCGACAGATCGGCCTCGCGCAGACGGGCCTCGATCGCCTGCCGCTTGGGCGCGATCTCGGCCGTGACAAGGGAACTGGCAAGCTGCCCGAGGTTGAGGCCCGAGCCGCGCGTGTTCAACGTGCTGAGAATGTCGTTCATCCTGGCCTCCGACGGGCTGTGAACAGGGAAACGGCGCAGCAGCGGCGGGTGTTAGGGCGCCCCGCCATAATCGATCTCGATTTCGATGCGACGGTTGCGCTCGCGTGCCTCGGCACTGGTATTGGGCGCCACCGGCCGCGTCTCGCCATAGCTGACCGCCTTCATCCGTTCGGGGCCGACAAGGCCAGTGGCTTCGAGCTGGCGCACCACGCTGGCCGAACGCGCCGCCGCCAGATCCCAGTTGTTGCGATAGATCGACCCCGGGCCGATCGGCACATCGTCGGTATGGCCGGAAACGGTGATGCTGCTGGTGCTGCGCATGCTGGAGAAGGCGATGCGGGACATGATGTCGCGCGCCTCGGATGTCAGCGTGGCCGAGCCGGACGGGAAGGCGCCGCCGGCGCCGACGGTGACAAAGACCTTGCCATCGCGCCGCTCGACCTCGACCAGCCCCTCGCCCAGTTCCTGACGCAGGGCGACGCGCAGCGCGTCTTCGGCCACGGCGGCACGCTCTTCGGCGGCGCTGTCGTTCGCGCCCCCAGGCTGGGCACCCGTGGCCGGGCCGCCCGCGGCCGCGCCCGCATCCGCGCCGCCCTGCGCCGTGCCTTCGCCCGCACCCCCCGCAAGGGTGCCCTCGGCGGCAGAGCCTCCGGTCTGCGCCCCTTCACTTGCCGCAGCCAGGGCGCGCAGCATTTCGGCCTGCGCGCCTTCACCAGCGGCGCTGATCTGGACCTGCTCGCCCTCGATTTCGAGCGTCAGGGTGCCGTTCTCGATCGCTTCGCGCAGCGCGTCGGCCAGGCTTTCGGAATCGGATGGGGGTTTGCCATCCTCGCCTTCGCCGCCATCCTCGGATTTGGTTTCAAGTTCGGGGCGTTCCTGTTCGGTGGTCTGCTGGGTCAGCGTATCGGTGACGGACAGGGCCGGCGACGGGCTGAAATCCAGCGACAGGACGGTGGTGCCCTTGGGCGGTTCGACGATCGGCACCAGACGCTGCACCCCGAAGGAATCGCGCAGCGACCCCGAGATTTGCTTGAACTTGGGGACGTTGAATTCGGCAAAGGACAGGATCAGCACGAAGAACGCCATGAGCAGCGTCGCCATGTCGGCGAAGGTCGCCATCCAGGCGGGCGCACCGGGGGGCGGGCACTTCGGGCATTCCTGCTCTTCCTCGTCTTCGGGGGGCAGCTCGACGATCTTGGACATGGGCTCAGGCCGCCTGCAGCGTGGCCTGAACCTTGGGCGGCAGGCCCGCGGTCATCTGTTCCTGGATGTTGCGCGGGCTTTCGCCGCGGGCGATGTTGCGCAGCCCCTCCAGCACCATCTCGCGATAGAGCACCTCGTAGGTCGTGTAGCCCTCCATCTTGGTCAGCATCGGCCCGAACAGAACGTTGGCCAGGAAGGCGCCGTAAAGCGTGGTCAGAAGCGCCACCGCCATGGCCGGGCCGATCGCCTTGGCGTCCTCGATGTTGCCCAGCATCAGCACCAGTCCGATCAGCGTACCGATCATGCCCATCGCCGGGCCGATGTCGATCCAGGCCTTGACCACCGCCTGCGACTGGGCGTGCCGGCTTTTCATCGCGCTGATCTCCTGGCGCAACTGGCGTGTCAGCTTGGCCTCGTCGGCGCCATCGACCAGCAGTTGAAGCCCCTTTTCAAAGAACTTGTCGGGCACCTCCTGGCCCTCCAGCGCCATCATCCCGTCCTTGCGGGCCACGGCCGAGAGCTCGACGATCCGTTCGATCATCTCTTTCTGTTTCTTCATCTTGGGCATGAAGGCCTTGGCCATCGCCCCGAAACTGCCCAGAAACACCGGCAGCGGTGCCGTGTACATCACCGCGAAAAAGGTGCCGCCAAAGACGATCAGGATCGACGGCACGTCGATGAAGGGGCTGAGCCCCCCGCCCGAGATCATGGCACCGACGATCATGCCGACGGCGCCGATCAGTCCGATGAGTGAGGCGATATCCATTGGTCTGCCCTTTGCTGGCCTGCTGCTGCGCATCGCCTTCAAGAATCGTACCAGCCGGCGCGGGCACCGGCCCGGGGCACCTGGCATGGGACTTGCTTGCCCGTCGCAACCACGGCAGGAGCGGGACGGATGAGACGATTTTCCTTGCGGCACCTCGGGCGCGGGCGCGCCGCGATGCTGGCAGCGGCGATCTGGGGCGGTATCGCCGGGCAGGCGCTGGCGGCGGATCTTGTCCCCTGGGGCAATGTGGTGCGCGACATGGACAACCGGATCGACTGGCTGCGCTGTGCCGTGGGCCAGCGCTGGAATGGCGACACCTGCCTGGGCGAGGCCTTGCGGCTGAACCACGACGCCATGCCGCAGGTCATCGCCCAGGCGAACCAGCAGCTGGGCGGGCGCTGGCGGCTTCCCACCCGGCGCGAGCTTGAGGGCCTTCTGTGCCAGACCTGCCGCCCGGCGCGGATCGACCCGCGGCTGTTTCCCGCCACGCCCGCCACCTCGTTCTGGACGGGCCAGCGGCCGCTTCTGTCACCGCGCAACTACTGGAGCGTCAACTTCCTGATCGGTCACAGCTACGGCCGTTTTTTCCCGCAGCACGAACTTGCCGTGCGGCTGGTGCGCGACCGCCGCGACTGATCCGGGCCGGATGCTTGGCGGCGCGGCAGCGAAAAAGTTGCGCGGCCCGCTAAACATCCCGGCAGTGCGTCGTTTCCCCTCTCAGGCGCGAACCGCCAACATGGATCAGGAGGCGACAATGACTGCGATCAACACCAATACCGGCGCAATTCTGGCACGGGCGAACATGGCCCGCGTCAGCGAAGAGTTCAACACATCGATGTCCCGGCTGTCGTCGGGGCTGCGCATCAATGCTGCCAAGGACGATGCCGCCGGCATGGCGATCTCCGAGCGGATGACCTCGCAGATCAAGGGTCTGAACCAGGCAGTGCGCAACGCGGCCGACGGCAAGAACCTGGTCGATACCACCGAGGGCGCGCATGTCGAGATCAGCAACATGTTGCAGCGGCTGCGCGAACTGTCGGTGCAATCGGCCAACGATACCAACACCTCGTTCGACCGCCGCGCAATCAGCGCCGAGGCCAACCAGCTTGTGTCCGAGATCAACCGCGTTGCCTCGCAGACCACCTGGAACGGCATGTCGCTGCTGAACGGCGATTTTGCGGGCAAGCAGCTGCAGATCGGCGCCGACAAGGGCCAGACGCTGAACTTCAACGTCGACAGCGCCGCCGCCAAGGATATCGGCGCCCACAGGATCACGACGACCGGTGGCGTCAATCTGGGGGATGAGAGCGGCATCGAAAGCGAAACGCTGACACTGACCGGTCATCTCGGTTCGGCAGAAATCACCACCAGCGCAGAGCAGTCGGCAGAATCGCTGGCCAAGGCGATCAATGCCGAAGCCTCCAAGACGGGGGTCGAGGCGACGGCCATCAACAAGGCCAAGCTCAGCTTTGGCGTCGCCGGATCCGCTACGTTCAAACTGAACGGCGTTTCGATTTCGGCAAGTGTCAACGACACGGGCGACATCCGAACGCTGCGCGACGCGATCAATGCGGTTTCGGGCAAGACGGGCATCACTGCCACGATGGGTGCCAGCAATGGTGAAATCGTCCTGACCAGCGCCAGCGGCGCCGACATCAAGATCAGCGACTACAAAGCGGCAAGCGCCAACACCAAACTGGGTGTTGCAGGTCTCAAGTCTGACGGCAGCTTCGGAGAGGTCAAGACCATTGACAACACCGATAATAAAGGAGCCGTCGTGACCGGTCAGGTCGAACTCTCGTCGGCCAAATCCTTCGCGATCACGACAAATGAAAAATCCGGCAAGGCAGGTAAAAACGTGCTGGGCGAAGAAGCGGCTGGCGCCTCGAAGCTCGCCTCGGTCTCTGAAATCGACCTCAGCAGCGCCACGGGTGCGGCCGATGCGATCAAGGTGATCGACGTTGCGCTGCAGAAGATCAACCAGTCGCGCGCCGATCTGGGGGCGATCTCGAACCGGCTCGACAGCACGATCAGCAACCTCACCAACATCACCGTCAATATCGAGGGCTCGCGGTCGCAGGTGATGGATGCCGACTATGCCAAGGAATCGACGGCGCTGGCCCGCAGCCAGATCCTGTCGCAGGCCTCGACGGCGATGCTGGCGCAGGCCAATGCTTCCAAGCAGAACGTGCTCAGCCTGCTCCAGGGCTGACGGAATCCTGACGCCGCGATGCGGCCGACCCGGGGCGCGCGCCCCGGGTTTTTCGTTGCGAAACAGGCAGCCGGCCTGTCGGTTTTCCGGCACATTCCCGCGTCAAATAGATGATTTGCCTTGCCGCCCCCGAACACGCAGCTTGATGGCGCAGGTTCGGTAAGGGGGATGTCATGCAGCTTGTTCCGGTGCAGCAGCTTCGGCAGAAACAGTCGCTGGTGGTCACGGCCCAGCTGCAGCAGGCCATTGTCCTGCTGCAGATGAACAACCTGGAACTGCGCAGCTTTATCGAACAGCAGGCCGAGGAGAACCCCTTCCTCGATACCGGCGCCCGCCTGTCCGAGGCGCCGGCCCGGCCAGAAACGCCGCTGCCTTCGGGCGTCGATCAGGGAATGCAGGCCGGTGCGGCCCTTGCCGATGGCACGCTGTCGGGCCTTGCGCAAAGCAACCTGTTCGACAGTGACCGTGGGGGCCGGCAGCCTGGCGCCGGGGGGGATGCGCCGGATGCGGTCAGCCTTCTTGCGGCGGGGCGGCCCTCGCTTTATGCCCATGTCGGTGCGGCCATGGACCTGATGCTGGATGATCCGCGCGACCGGGCCATGGCCGAGGTGTTCCTTGAGGCGCTCGAACCCTCGGGCTGGCTGGGACGGCCGTTGGATCAGATCGCGGCGCTGTGTGGCTGTGATATGCCCAGGGCCGAAGCCCTGTTGGAGCGCCTTCAGCAGATGGAACCCGCCGGCCTTTTCGCGCGCGATCTGGCGGAATGCCTGCGCCTTCAGGCGGCGGATCGCGGCTGGCTGACGCCGGTTTTCGCGGCGCTTCTGGACAATCTGGCCCTGCTGGGCGCCGGGCAGATGCGGCAGCTGGCGCGCGCCTGCGGCTGCGAGTCCGAGGCGCTGCGCCCGCTTTTGCGGCAGTTGCGCAGCCTTGATCCCAAGCCCGGTGCGCAATTCTCGCACGAGGAGGCACCACTGCGCGCCCCTGATCTGATCGTGCGGCGTGCGGCGACGGGCTGGCAGGTGGATCTGAACCGTTCCACCCTGCCGTCGGTTCTGGTGAACGAGGATTATGCCGCCCGCGCCACCGCGCGTCGGATGCCCGAGGACGTGCGCCGCTTCGCCTCGGGGCGGGTGGCCGATGCGCGCTGGCTGCGCCGGGCGGTCGCGCAGCGCAACGACACCGCCCTGCGGGTGGGCGCCGAGATCGTGCGCCATCAGGAGGCCTTCCTGCTGCACGGACCCGCGCATCTGCGCCCGCTGATCCTGCGCGAGGTGGCCGATGCGATCGGGGTTCACGAAAGCACTGTCAGCCGCGTGACCACCGGCATGATGATGGCAACGCCACAGGGCAGCTTTCCGCTCAAGTTCTTCTTCAGCGCGGCGCTGAGCGCAGCCGATCCGGGGCAGGAGGCAGGCTCGGCCGCCGCGATCCGCTACCGGATCCGCCGGATCATCGAGGGCGAACCCGCCGATGCGCCGCTGAGCGATGACGCGATCGTCGAGATCATCGCCCGCGAAGGCGTGAACCTTGCCCGACGGACGGTGGCAAAATACCGCGAAATGCAGAACATCCCGTCGTCGTTCCAGCGACGGCGGCAGATGATGGTGTCGGGGCAGCTTTAGACCATGCGGCGCGGCTGGATCCCCGGGCGTTTCAGAAGCTCTGCCGATGCCGGGGCGGGTGCTGCGCGGTCTGGGCCCGCGCCGCCGCGCCGGTTCTGGCGGCGCCCGTCGCGCAAGGTGCTGGCGGTGGCATGCCTTCTGGCGGCGGCGGCGCTGATGCTCTGGGGTCCGACCGGGCACCACGAGGCCAGGCTGCACGCCTTGCAGGACGAGGTGACGGCGCTGCACGCGGCCATGGCCGCAGAGGAACGGCTCACCCAGACGCTTTCACTGCCCTGGGTGATCCTTGGCACAGGGCAGGCCGCGCCCGCTGTGGACTGACGCATCAGGAAACAGAGGCGGCCGATCCCGCCGCAGCACCGGATTTCTGACGCGGCACCGGCGCAAGCTTTCGAACCTCCGCGCCAGGATCCGGCTTCGCAGACCGGACGCGCCCCGGGCCGACAATTCCGTCCCGGCGGTATCCGTGCCCTCAACGCCAACGGCAGGCTGTCGGAAAGGGTCGATAAGGATGATACGAAGCCACTGCCGGGCCGGCTTGCACGCTGCGGCCGAAGGACCGCGGCTCAGCCGATTTCGGCCAGGGAAGGCGCTTGCACCGCGACAGGTTTGGCACCCCACCGGAAGCAGAGCGCCGGATCCAGTCGCTGCGCGACGTTCTGCGCCTCGCGCTCGTCATGGGCGGCGATCACCATCCAGAAGCCAAGCCCGGCCGTCGTCGCCTGACCGCGCAGCAGGGTGAGCCGCGCCCGTCGGGTGCACAGCATCACCAGCCCATAGGCCAGAAGCGCCAGAAACGGGCTGACCAGCGCCGTCGCAAGGCACGCCAGAACCACCGCCACAAATGGCGTCCAGAGCCGCCGGTTCAGCATCCAGAGCGGGGGCAGCGCCACGGCCAGCCAGTCCTCGCCCAAGGCAAGCAGGTCGGCAGGGCGCTGGCTGTTTCGCGCAGGTCCGCACCAAAGCTCCCAGCTTCGCAAGCCCGGTCGTTCTGCGGCTTCGGCCAAATCCGGTTCGGTCCCGATGCGGGAGCAGAGTTCGGAGGACGCCACCGCCCAATGCCCCAGATCAGGCCGCGGGGCGAGAACCGAGAATACGCGCCCGTCGCGCCAAAGGGTCAGTGCCACTTCGCGGCCTGGGGCGGCCGGTGCCATGCGCACCGCCAACACGTCCGGCGTGCCGCGGAAGGGCGCGCCATCAAGCCCGATCAGCACATCGCCGCCCCGCAGGCCAAAGGCGCGGGCCGTCCGGCCGGGATTGGGCTTGAGCATCAGATAGCCATCCGCCGGCGCATCCGCATTTCCGGAGGGGGTGGGGTCAGAGGCAGGGGCGGGCGGGATCATCGCTCAGGGATATTGCAGCGGGTTGTCGATCACGGCTGCGGGGCGCTGCGGGCTGCGCGCCGCAGGGCGGGCAGCCGGTTGCGCGGCGCGGCCCGCGCCGGCCGCAGCCGGCGCCAGGCGGGCCGTCAGTTCGGCCTGCTGGCGCAGAAGGCTGTTCAGCATCTCTTCGATCTGCACGCCGCCGCCCAGCGGGGCCAGCATCTTGCTGGTGGCAAGTTGCAGATCGGCGATCAGCGTACCGATCTCGCCAAGCTGCCGCGCCAGCCCGTCGTCGATATGGCGGTAAAGCGCGCTGACCATCTGCGGATCCAGCGCGGCGGCGGGGGAGTCCTGCGCGGCATTTGCAGCAAGCTCTGTCGTGGCCTCGGCCACCTGGGCCTCGATCCGGGCGAGCATCTCGGCCAGCCCCTCGTTGCGCGCGGCCAGATCCTCGACCAGGGCGGTCAGGCTCTCGCCCGGCTCCAGCACCTGTTCCAGCCGGTCCATCGTATCGGTCAGCAACACGAGGTTTTCCACCGACGTGGCGGTCATGGTGCGCAGCTCGGTCAGCGAGCGGAAATAGATCAGCCCGCCCATGCCCATCGCCAGAACAAGGCCCACCAAAGCGCCGGCGAGCACGAAGCTGGCCATGCGCTGCACCTGTTCCATCCGCGCGCCAAGGCGGCTGAAGTCGTTCTTGATGCGGTTGAATTCATGCGTCACATCGGTTGCCGCATCGGCCGCATCCAGCGCAAGCTGGATGCTGGTCTCGATCGCCTGGGTCTTGCTGCTCATCTCGGTCTCCGGGGCTGCTGCGGTGGGGGCGCGGGGGGCGGTTTCGGCTGGAACAGTGCACAATCCATGCCAGTCGTCTGCCGCACGACCAGCGCCGGCGGCTGGCGCGCGGCAAAGCCCATCGCGGCACAGGCCCACGGCCTTTCGGGACGATGGGTCACCCGCAGATACAGGCAGCCCGTGCAGCCGGTGCGCGCCATTGCCTAGCCCCCGCGACGCGGCTTGCGGGCGCGCCGCAGCCGCCGCAACAGCCGGCCCAGCGCAAAGCGGAAGGCGCCTGCCAGACACATCAGGGCCGACAGGCCCAGCGCAATCCCGCGCAACCCCGGCCCCGCGCCAAGTGCCTCGAGCCCGAGCCAGAGCGCCATGCCCAGGAAGGCTGCCGAGCTTATCTTTTCACCAAGGCTGTCGGGGCTGCGCAGGCTCATGCTGTCGCTCCTTTCAGGGGTTTGCCGAATTCGTCGAACCGCATATCCTCGGGCAGATCGACTTCGGGCGGTGCAGGCGGGGCCGACCCGGCCGCGAGGCCCTGTTCCAGCCGGAACACATGCGCCAGAACCGTCGCCACCGCCGAATAAAGCGGATCGGGGATTTCGGCGCCGATGCTGCCGGTGAAATAAAGTGCCCGGGCCAGAAGCGGGCTCTGGAACCGGGTGATGCCCGCCGCATCTGCGCGGCGCAGGATTTCCTCGGCGATTGCGCCGCGCCCCATGGCCAGAACCACCGGGGCGCCGGGGCTGCCGGGTTCATAATGCAGGGCCACCGCGAAATGCGTCGGGTTGGTGATGATCGCCGTCGCCTGCGCCACCTTGTCGAGCGCCCCCCGCTGGCTGGCCGCACGGGCGCTGGCTTCATACTGCAGGCGCCGGATCCGCGACTTGACCTCGGGCGAGCCTTCGGTCTGCTTGTTCTCGTCCTTGATTTCCTGCCGGCTCATGCGCAGGGTCTTCATCAGGCTGTGATGCTGCCACATCACATCCAGAACCGCGATCACCGCCAGCCCGACAAGAAGCGCCGCCAGCACGAACAGCAAGGCCGCGTGCATCTGTCCCGAGGCCGCGCCAAGCCCCTGCAGTGCCAGAAGATCCAGTTGCGGCAGCAACAGCAGGATCGTGACGGCCGCACTTGCCCCCAGCAACAGCACCTTGAGCACCGCCTTGCCCATTTCCACCAGCGCCTTGAGCGACACCATCCGCTTGAGCCCCGACAGCGGGTTGATGCGCTTGACCTTGAAGCCCAGTGCCCCGGGGGCAAAATTGATCCCGCCCAGTGCCGCCTGGATGCCCAGCGTCACCAGCATCAGCGGCACGCCCAGCGCAAGCCCCGCCACGATCACCGCAAGCAGCGCCTGGACCAGGTGGCCAAGGACAACCGCCTCCAGCGTCTCGGGCGAGGTGATGCGGAAATAGCCGGCCCAATGCCCCGTGATGCGTGGCACCAGCGGCGGTGCCATCATCAGAAGCAGCGTGCCGGCGGCAAGGGTGCCAAAGACCATCGCCTCTTTCGAGGTCAGGATCTGCCCCTCTTCCCGTGCCTTGTCCAGCTTGCGGGCAGAGGGCTCTTCGGTCTTTTCCTGGCCGTCGTCCTGACCCTCAGCCATCGGCCAGCCCTCCGATCATGTCGCGCAGCGCCGCCAGCGCCGCCCCGGTCAGATCGGCAAAGGCATGCGCCAGATGCGGCACGTTCACGAACAGAAGCGCGAAGGTCGCAAGCAATGTCACGGGAAAGCCGAAGGAGAACAGGTTCAGCTGCGGGGCCGACCGGGTGATGACGCCGATGGTGATGTTGATCAGCAGCAAGGCCGCCACGACCGGCAGCATGATCAGCGCGGCCAGAAACAGCATCTGCCCGCCGGCGGCGATCCCGGCCGCGGTCAGGGCAGGCAGGTTCGCCGGCGCACCGACGGGAATGATGCGGTAGCTGTCGATCAGGATGGAGAGGGCGGCCAGATGTCCTTCCTGCGCAAGAAAGATCGCCACCAGGAACAGCGCGAAGAACTGGCTGACCACCGGCGTCTGGCCGCCGCCCATCGGATCGAACTGCGCCGCAAAGCCAAGCCCCGAGGTCGCGGCGATCCGGTCCCCGGCGACCGAGGCGGCGGCGAAGAATATGGTCAGCACCAGCCCGGCCGTCAGCCCGATCGCAAGCTCGGTCGCGATCACCGGCAGCACGGCGGGCGTTGCAAGGATCTGCGGCGATGGCAGCGGCACGATCTGCAGCACCAGAAGCCCCAGCGCCACCGACAGCACGATCCGCACCATCACCGGGATCTGGCGGGCGCCGAACATCGGCGCGGCAATCAGGAAGCCTCCGCAGCGCAGCGTCGCGATGAACAGCTGCAGAAGCCAGTCCAGCAGCCCCTGAAGGGCCAGGCCCGGGAGGGCGTCAGCGGTGCCGGGAACAAACAGCATCGGCTATCGGATCGCGCCGATGTCTTCGATGACGAAGGCGAAATAGTCGGTCAGCTGGCCCAGCATGAAGGCCGAGGCCAGCCCCATCGTCGCCAGCACCACCACCAGCTTCGGCACGAAGCTCAGCGTCGCCTCGTTGATCGAGGTCGCAGCCTGCAGGACGCCCACCGCCAGCCCCACCGCCAGCGCCACCCCCAGAACCGGCCCCGAGATGATGATGATCGTCCAGTAGGCAAGCCGCAGGTGTTCGATATTGCCGTCGAAATCCATTCACATCCCCTGCCCATACGAGGACACCAGCGCCCCCAGCGTCAGCGACCAGCCGTCCACCAGCACGAACAGCAACAGCTTGAAGGGCAGCGACACCAGCATCGGGCTCAGCATCATCATCCCCAGCGCCATGAGGATCGAGGCGATCACCATGTCGATCACCAGAAAGGGCAGGAACAGCAGGAACCCGATCTGGAACGCGGTCTTGAGTTCGGAGGTCAGGAAGGCCGGAAGAAGCACCGACAGCGGCACGTCGGCTTCGGTTTCATAGGGTCCGGTGCCTGAAAGCTCGCTGAACAGCAGCAGCTCGCGGCTGCGGGTGTTCTGCAGCAGAAAGCCGCGCACGATCGACGTGGCTTCGGCCAGCGCCGGCTCGGGGGCAAGCGTGCCCTGAAGATAGGGATCAAGCGCCCGGTCATACACCGCGCCCAGCGTCGGCTGCATGATGAAGAAGGTCAGGAACAGCGCCAGCGCGATCAGAACCTGGTTCGGCGGCGTCTGCTGCGTTCCCAGCGCCTGCCGCAGGATCGACAGCACGATGATGATGCGGGTAAAGGCCGTCATTCCAAGAACAAGCGACGGCAGCACCGTCAGCGCCGTCATCAGCGCGAGGATCTGCAGCGAAAGCGACCAGGTGGTGCCCTCGGGGCCGCTGCTGATCGAGAGCGCGGGCAGTCCCTGCGCGGCGGCGGCCGATGACAGGGACATCAGCATCAGCAGTGCCAGTGGCATCGCGATCGCGGCGCGCAACCTGCGCCAGGCAGGGGCAAGGATCATGGGCGCGCTCCTGTCGGGGTTGGGCCTGCGGGGGGCGCCACGGGGCCTTGCAATGTGGCGGGATGCGCGGCCGTTCCGGCTGAGGCGGCGCCCCCGTGCAGCAGGGGCGCAGCGGTGGCGGCGGGAAGCGGATGCAGTTGCGGTGCCTGCCCCCGGGCCGTAACCACGAGATACCGCGCGCCATCAACCTCGATCAGCACCGCACGCTCGCGGTCTCCCAGCGAAACGGCCTCGACCACCGCAAGCCGGCGCGCCGCGCGCAAGCGGTGCCCAAGCGCGCCGCGCTGCAGATGCACCGCCGCCCAAAGCGCCAGAAGAAGCGCAAGAAACACCACAAGCGTGATGATCCGGCCCGTCGTCAAAAGCTCCATCGCCATGCCTTCCATCGATTCCGGAAACGGAAATGCAGGAACCATGCCAAAGAGATTTTTCTCGTTATGTCAGGAGCTTCGCATCGCCCCGCGCTAGTTTGTCAGGCTTTTGACACCGCCCGGCCCGGAGGGCCTTGGCAGATGCAGGGCCCCCGCACCCCGAGGCGAGGGGCGGTTGCCGCTGGGGAAGTGGCGGATGACAGGAGGTGCCGCGGCGGGGATGAGGGGGCGCCCTGCGGCCGCCCCGGGCGGGAATTTCCCGGGTCAGGCCGGCAGGAAGGGCTTTGCCGCCGCGCAGTCGGCAGTTCCGGAACAAGGCCCGCAGGGCGTTCCGGCGCGCCTCGCCCTGATGCGGGCGCGACAGGGACGCGCGGACAGGGGCGTCGTGCAACGCGCTCGACCGCCTCAGTCAGGGGCGGGCGCGTCTGATCGCGTCTGGGCATCCTCCGCGCACCCCACCAGCACCGCGGCATCCAGATGGCAGCGGATCTGGTGGCCCCCGTGGTCATGAAGGGGTGGCAGTTCGGTCGCGCACCGATCACCCGGCACCAGATGCCGGCGATGACAGCGCGTCTGGAACGGACATCCGGGGGGCGGTGCCAGGGCCGAGGGCATGTCGCCCTCCAGCAGGATCGGCTTGCGGTCGGTCCCCGGATCGACCTGCGGCACCGCCGACAGCAGCGCCTCGGTATAGGGGTGATGCGGCCGGGCAAAGACCTGATCGGTCGTGCCCAGTTCGACCACATGACCCAGATACATCACCATCACCCGGTCGGCGAGATAGCGCACGATCGACAGGTCGTGGCTGATCAGTACCAGCGTGGTGCCGTGATCGCGCTGGATCTCGCCCAGAAGCTCGGTCACGGCGGCCTGCACGCTCACGTCCAGCGCCGAGACGGGTTCATCCGCGACCACGATCCGTGCTTCCCCGGCAAAGGCGCGGGCGATACCCACGCGCTGCTTCTGCCCGCCCGAGAGCTGCCGCGGCCGCCGGGCCGCGATCGCCGCCGGCAGCTTGACGAGATCAAGAAGATCCCGCATCCGGTTGCGCCGGTCCTCGCGGCTGTCGCCGCGGCCGAACCGCTCCAGCGCCCGCAGGATCTGCCGGCCCACGGTCATCGACGGGTTGAGCGTGTCGAACGGGTTCTGGAACACCATCTGCAGGCCGGCGACCAGTGCGCGGGGGCGGCGTTCGACCGGAAGCGACTGGATTTCCTGCCCCTCCAGCAGCAACCGGCCCGAACTTGCGGTCTCGAGCCCGGTGATCAGCTTGGCAAGGGTGGACTTCCCGCAGCCGCTTTCGCCCACGATGGCAAAGGTTTCGCCCGCCCGGACGCTGAAGCTGATGGATTCATTGGCGCGGATCGGCCGCCCGTCCGGGCCGGGATAACACTTGCGCAGATCCTCGGCCCGCAGCAGCACCTCGCCCAGGGGTGCGCGCGGCGGGCGGCGCGAGGGAGGCGGCACCGCCTGCCAGTCGATCTCGTGCAGGCGCAGGCAGCGGCTGTCGTGCCCCGCTCCGGCAGGCAAGAGCGGCACCGGTCCCGCGTCGCAGCGCCCGGCCTGAAAATGGTCGCAGCGCGGGCCAAAGCTGCACCCCGGCGGGCGATCCCGCGGCAGCGGCAAGGTGCCGGGAATGGGCCGAAGCGGGCGGGTGATGCGATCCGAGGCGGGCCGGGGGATCGCGTCGAACAGCGCGCGGGTATAGGGGTGGCGCATGTCCTGAAAGACGGTCGCCACCTTGCCGGATTCGACGGCCTCGCCGGCATACATCACCGTGATCCGGTCGCAGACGTCCCGCACAAGGCCAAGGTTGTGACTGATGAACAGCATCGCCGTGCCATATTTGCGCCCAAGGCCACGCACGAGATCGATGATCCCGGCCTCGACCGTCACATCCAGCGCGGTCGTGGGCTCGTCCAGGATCAGAAGCGCCGGCCGCGCCATCAGCGCCATCGCGATCACGATGCGCTGCTGCTGGCCGCCGGACAACTGGTGCGGATAGGCGTTCAGGATGCGGTCGGGGTCGGGCAGGCGCACATCCGCGATCATCTCGCGCGCACGATCAAGCGCAGCGCGGCGGGAAAGATTCCGGTGAAGCATAGGAACTTCAGCCAGTTGCGCGCCGATCTTCATGGAGGGGTTGAGGCTCGCCATGGGTTCCTGATAGATCATCGCGATTTCGGCGCCGCGGATCCGACGCAGCTCGGACGTGCTCAGCGTTGCCAGATCGCGACCACGGAACCGGATCGTGCCGGCGCTGATCCGGCCATTGCGGCCCAGATCGCGCAGAATCGCCAGGGCCACCGTGGACTTGCCGCAGCCGCTTTCGCCCACGAGGCCCAGAACCTCGCCCGGCCCGATGCGGCAGGAAAACTCCGAAACCGCGGGAATGTCGCCGGCGCGGGTGGTAAAGCGGACGGAGAGTGCGTCGATGTCAAGGATCGGTGGCATGGGTCAGTCCCTCTCGCTGGCTTCGCGCAGCGCATCGGCAAGAAGGTTCAGCGCCAGAACCAGGCTCATCAGCGCCAGGGCCGGGGCCAGCGCCGCATGCGGAAAGGCCGACAGAAGCCTGCGGCCATCATTGATCGTCGAGCCCCAGTCGGGGCTTTCCGGGCTGACCCCCAGACCGAAGAAGCCCAGCGTGCCAAGAAGGATCGTCGTATAGCCGATGCGCAGGCAGAAATCGACGATCAGCGGGCCCCGCGCATTGGGCAGGATTTCCCACAGCAGGATATACCAAAGGCCCTCGCCACGGGTCCGGGCGGCGGCCACGTAATCGCGCGCGCGCAGATCCATGGTCAGGCCGCGCACGATGCGAAACACCGTCGGAGCATTGACAAAGGCCACCGCGACAAAGACGTTGAGCAGGTTCGGCTCCATCCGCCAGAGTCCCAGGGGATCCGCATCGAAGGCCAGCCCCGCCCAGGCCCAGAACCCCAGCAGCAGCACCGCTCCCAGCGCCCCGGCCCGCATCAGACCGCTGCCGGACTGGCGACTGTGCACAAGAAGCAGCAGGAACAGCACCGGGAACAGGAACAGGACCGCCGCCAGAGTCGTCGGGATCGCCGTAAGCTGGATTTCCGGCGTGACAAGAAGGTAGAACAGCAGGATCACCGGAAAGGCCAGAACCAGATTGGCAAGGAAGGTCAGCGCCGCATCCAGCCGCCCGCCGACATAGCCCGCCGGCAGGCCCAGGGTGATGCCCATGACAAAGGCGAGCGCCGTCGCGGCAGGCGCGATAACCAGTACCCGGCGCGCGCCCATCACCATCCGCGAAAAGACGTCGCGCGCGCGGCTGTCACCGCCCAGCAGGTAATGGCCATATCCCTCGCCCGGGTTGGGCAGCGGCGCGCCCGGCAAGGCATTGCGCATCCCGCTTTGTGCGGCAAGCACCGGATGGGTGATGATCAGATCGGCGAAAAGCGCCGTGAACACCCAGAACAGCACCAACACCACGCCCAGAAGCCCCATGGGGCCGGTGATGACGCGGCCATAAAGCCCCAGCCGCGCACGCAGCGAAAAGGACACCGCGAGCGTTACGGCCAGCGCCGCCCAGACCGGCCAGAACCGGATCAGGGCCTGCCAGAGGATTGCGCCCCAGCCAAGCGGTTCCATCGGCCTCTCCTATGTCACGCGGATGCGGGGGTTGAGCAGCCGGTAGCCAAGATCGGATACAAGCTGGGTTGCCAGCACCACCACCACCGCCACCACCGAACAGGCCAGCAGCAGGTCAATGTCGTTGTTGCCCGCCGCCTGCACCAGCGTCCAGCCGAACCCCTTGTAGTTGAACAGGGTTTCCACGATCACCACGCCGTTCAGAAGCCAGGGGAACTGCAGCATGATGACGGTGAACGGCGCGATCAGCGCGTTGCGCAGCGCATGGCGCAGGACGATCGTGCCAAAGCCCAGGCCCTTGAGCCGCGCGGTGCGGATATACTGCTGGGTCATCACCTCGGCCATGCTGGCGCGGGTCATCCGCGCGATGTAACCGGTGCCGTAAAGCGCGATCGTCGCCACCGGCAGGGCAAAGTTCCAGAAGGTGATGCGGGTGCTGGCGCTGGTGGCCGTGCCAAGGAACAGGGTGTTGCGGTCCAGAAGGCCCCAGTCCTTCAGGATCGGCGAAAGCCCCGTGCTGGCCGAGCCGAGCAGTGCGATCAGCACCACGCCCGAGACATATTCCGGGGTGGCAGCGCTGCCGATGGCCACCGCCGAAAGTGCGCGGTCGGTGCGGCTGCCTTCACGCATGCCGGCCAGAACCCCCAGCGTCAGCGCGGTGGGCACCATGACGATCATCACCCAGATCATCAGCCAGCCGGTGGCCGGCAGGCTCCAGCCCAGAACCGTTGCCACATCGCTCCGCAGGCTGGTGGAAAAGCCCCAGTGCCCCTGCAGGACACCGCAGAAGCGCACCTCGGGCGCCGCGCAACGGCCAGGCACACCGGCCGCGGCACCCGCGCCATCAGGCACCACGCCCAGCCATTCGCCATAGCGCAGCAACAACGGCCGGTCATAGCCATTGCGCACCAGCCAGCTTGCCACCTCGGCATCGGTCATCCGGCTCGAGGCTTCGGTGCGGGCCAGTTTCTCTAGGTTGGGCGGCAGATGCGTGAGGTAGAAGACGATGAACGTCAGGCACAGCGCCGTCAGGATCATCAGCGCCACCCGGCGCAACAGGAACTTCAGCATGACGGGGCCTCTGGCGGGGCGGGCTGCTGCCCGCCCGGTCGCGGCACTCAGTCCTCCAGCCAGTATTTGTAGAGGTGCAACTCGAAGGTCGGGTGCATTTCGGCGCCCCGTACATTGGGGCGGCTGTGCCGGTAGATCGAGCGCCAGTAGGGCTGGATCAGCACGCCTTCCTCCTGCAGGATCTGCTGGATCCGCGCCATGACCTCGCGGCGCTGATCGGCATCGGCGATCGACATCGCCTCGGTCAGAAGCGAGTCGAACTCGGCATTGGAAAAGGCGGTTTCATTCCAGGCCACGCCGGACCGATAGGCGATCGCCAGCGTCTGCACGCCAAGCGGGCGCATGTTCCATTCGGTCGCCGAGAAGGGATATTTGGTCCAGTCGTTCCAGAAGGTCGCGCCCGGAAGGATGGTGCGGCGCACATTGATGCCGGCGTCACGCAACTGGGCCGCCACCGCATCGCAGGTCGCGGCCTGCCAGTCATCGTCGAGCGAGATCAGCTCGAACTCGGTCTCGGCATGGCCGGCTTCCTCCAGCAGCGCCAGCGCCGCGGCGGGATCGTGGACGGGGGGCGGCAATTCGGCATATTCGGGATGGATCGGGCAGACATGGTGGTTTTCCGCCACCTCGCCAAGATCATTATAGCCCAGTTCCAGCACCACCGCATTGTCCACCGCCATCTGCAGCGCGCGGCGCACGCGCACATCCCGGTATTCCGGCGCCTCCTGGTTGAAGCGCACGGCCAGCGTGGCCGCGGTGATCGCCTCGGTGCGGGTCCAGCCCAGCGCATCCATGATGTCGATGAAATCGCCCGTGGTCTGATAGGTCATGTCGATCTCGTCCGCCTCGGCCGCGGCGACCCAGGCGGCGCCATCGGTGCCGTAGTCGGTGAACTCGATCCGGTCGAGCCAGGCGCCTTCGCCCCACCAGGCATGGTCGGTGTTGCGCACCAACGTGGCCCGCAGCCCCGGTTCGAAGTTCTCGGGCAGGAATGGGCCGGTGCCGATCGGCGCGGCCAGCAGATCGCCACCGTCATAGGAGGGATGCACCACCGCCGCGGGATAATCGGCAAGGTTGGCGATCAGGGTGATATCGGGTTCCGACAGCGCCAGGCGCAGGCTGTGGTCATCCAGAATCTCGATCGCATCCGCGCGCAGACGGTTGGTTTCGGTATCCATCAGCGGCGCCATGCGTCCTGCCATGGAATTGCCTTCAAGCGTGCCGTCGCACCAGCGCTCGAAGTTGTGGGCCACGTCATGGGCGGTGAAGGGATCGCCGTTGTTCCAGCTGACACCCTGGCGGATGTACATCAGATACTCGGTCGCATCCTCGTTCACCTCCCACCGTTCCAGCAGGACGGGGGCGAAGGTGCCGTCGATATTGTATTCAACGAGATATTCCAGCCAGCCGCGGTAGAAGTTTGAGATCTGCGACCAGTCGGCCAGCCGCGGATCCTTGAGCGCCTTCAGCTCCATCTGGATCCGCAGCGTTCCGCCCTGAACCGGAGTCTGGGCGCGCGCAGCAGGGGCGGCCAGCCCCAGCAAGCCGTAAGCCGCGGCGGCCGAGGCGCCCAGCGCGCTGGCCCGGGTCAGGAATTCGCGCCGGTCAAGAAGGCCCGCACGGCATTCCTGCGCGAACAGCGTCACGGCGGGGTGAAGGGTGCCCGCATCGGGCGATGGCTTGGTCATCGGTTCCTCCTGTCCCGGCCGGCAGGGCCAGCCATTCGTTGCAGCGCCGCATGTGCCGGTGGCAGGCCGGCCGGAAGGGCCAGGTGCGACAAGTCCTCGTAGAAGAAACGACAGAGGCCGTCAGGTCAACCCGTGAGGGTATCAAACGCGGGATCCGTCAGGGATCTTGCCACAGCCGGCGCGGGAAGAGGCGCGGGCGTCAGCCCCCCTTGCGGAAGGCCGAGGGCGTCTTGCCGGTGCGCTGGTGAAAGCTGCGGGTGAAATAGGCGGGCGAGCGGAAGCCGAGGCTCTTCGCGACCTCCTTGACCGGGGCCGAGGTTTCGGCCAGCAGGCGGCGGGCCTCGAACAGCAGCCGGTCCTGCAGAAGATCATGGGCGGCACGGCCACAGCTTTGCCGGCAGGCGCGGCTGAGATGGGTGGGGGTCACCCCCAGCGCGGTGGCATAATCGGCAATGTCCAGCCCCTGCCGGAAATCCCGTTCGAGAAGCGCGGCAAAGCGCGCTGCCAGCCGGTGCGCCGCATCGGGGCGCCGCGCCGGTTCCTGGTGCAGGGCAAGCCGCTCGATGCAGATCGCGATCAGCCCCGAAAGATGATGCACCGCGCGGTCATGGCCGGGGCGGCGCCCGTCGGATTCGCGCTGGATCTGGTCGATCAGCGATGTCAGTTCGGCCTGGGCAGAGGCCTCGCGCAGACGCAGGTGCTGCGGAGCCTCGGGCAGATGGGTCAGCCCGTGGTCGCGGCCGAAGAACAGCGCGGTGCCATAGGTCTGGGCGGTCATGTCAAAGCCGTGCATCGTGCCGGCCGGCAGGAAGATCGCATTATGGGCGCCAAAGCCCCGGGTGACGCCGGACACGGTGATCCGCCCCTGGCCCCGGGTGAACCAGAGCAGCAGCGGCTCGGCGTAGGAGCGCATCGCCTCGATCCGCCAGCGTCCGCCGGCGGCAAGACGGGCAATCGGCACCACACGCGGCCGGGCCGGGCTGTCGGGAATCAGGGTCACTGCCATTTCCGCTGTCCTTCTGGAACGACCCTTGCGCGGGTTCGGTCGGATGACGCAACCCTAGGGCAGGGCCGTGCCGAACCCCAAGCGCAAATCGCAAGGCCGCCCGCCACGCCCCCGGCGCTGTGGCCGATCCGCCATCAGGGCAGGGAAAGCGCCTCCCAGCTGCGCATCCGGTTGCGGAACCAGGTGCGCTGACGCTTGGCATATTGGCGGCTGGCCAGCTTGGCGGCGGCGACGGCCTCGTCCAGCGTCATCTCGCGCCGCAACCAGCCGATCAGTTCCGGCGCGCCGATGGCCCGCGCCCATGGCGCGGCAAGGTCCCAATGGGGCAGGTTCGCGCGCGCCTCGTCCAGCGCGCCGTCCTGCACCATGCGCTCGAACCGCTGGTCGATCCGCGCGCCAAGCCAGTCGCGGTCGGGTTTCAGCACCAAAGCCTGCGCCTCTGAGAGCGGCAGAACCGGAGGGCCGGTTTCGTCCTGCCAGGCGGCGAGACCACGCCCTGTGGCCTGCAACACCTCCCAGGCGCGCTGCACCCTTGCGGGGTTGCGCTGGTCGATGCGGTCGCGTGTTGCCGGGTCAAGCTCGGCCAGCAGCGCCTCGAACCCTTCGGCGGCGCGGCGGCGGTCGGCCAGCGCGCGCAGATCAGGCGGGGTGGCGGGCATTTCGACCAGCCCCTCGGTGAGCGCCGAGAAATAGAGCCCGGTTCCCCCGACGATCACCGGCCGGTCCGGCAGCAGCGGCGTCACCTCGCGCAGCCAATGCCCGACCGAATAGGGTTGGTCGCGCGCAACATGGCCGTAAAGCAGATGTGGTGCGCGCGACGTATCCGCAGGCGTGGGCCGCGCGGTGAGGACAGTCCAGCAGTCGAACACCTGCAAGGCATCGGCATTGACCACCGGCCGCCCCTGCGCCACCGCGATCGAAAGCGCGAGCGCGGATTTGCCCGAGGCCGTCGGCCCGGCAATCAGGACCGGGCGCCCGGGGTCGATCCGCTCCAGAATATCCTGCATCGCCCGCGTCCTGTCTTCCTTTTCGGTTCCATTCTGCCCATCCCGCCCGAGAGCGGTTGAACCCCGGGCGCTTTTCCGACATTTTGCGCGCCAGGAAAACAGCCGATTTGCGCGCCTTCGGGCTGCGCCAGCGAAAGACGACATCCATGACCGATGCACAGGAACCGCAAAAGGGCGTGACATACAAGCGCGTCCTTCTGAAAATCTCGGGCGAGGCGCTGATGGGCCCGCAGGGCTTCGGCCTTCATCCGCCGACCGTCCAGCGCATCGCGCAAGAGGTCCGGTCGGTCCATGCGCTTGGGGTCGAGATCTGCATGGTGATCGGCGGCGGCAACATCTTCCGCGGGCTACAGGGCAGTGCGCAGGGGATGGAGCGGACCACCGCCGACTACATGGGGATGCTGGCCACGGTGATGAACGCGCTGGCCATGCAGTCGGCGCTGGAAGAGCTGAACGTTCATACCCGCGTCATCTCGGCCATTCCGATGGACCAGGTCTGCGAACCCTACATCCGCCGCCGCGCCGTGCGCCACCTTGAGAAGAAGCGCGTCGTCATCTTTGCCGCCGGCACCGGCAACCCCTATTTCACCACCGATACCGCCGCGACGCTGCGCGCCAACGAAATGGCCTGCGAGGCGATCTTCAAGGGCACCAAGGTCGATGGCGTCTATGACAAGGATCCGGTCAAGAACCCGGATGCCAAACGCTACGACCGCGTGAGCTATGACGAGGTGCTGCAGAAGAACCTGGGCGTGATGGATGCCTCGGCCATTGCGCTGGCGCGGGACAACAACCTGCCGATCATCGTCTTTTCGCTGGACGAACCCGGCGGATTCCGCGGCATCCTGAGCGGGCAGGGAACCTATACAAGGGTGCATGGCTGAGACTATCCAAGCGCGGGCTTTGCGACTATGACGAAGGCAACGCCCCGGGACCGACGACAATAAGAAGAGAGACATCATGTCCGAAGACATCGAAATCGATCTTGACGATCTGAACCGCCGCATGGACGGCGCCATGGCCGCGCTGCGGCAGGAATTCGCCTCGCTGCGGACGGGGCGCGCCTCGGCCACGATGGTCGAGCCGATCATGGTGGACGCCTATGGTGCCATGACGCCGATCAACCAGGTGGGCACCGTGAACGTGCCCGAACCGCGCATGGTGACGATCAACGTTTGGGACAAGGCGCTGGTCGGCAAGGTGGAACGCGCGATCCGCGATTCGGGCCTTGGCATCAACCCGGTGGTCGATGGCCCGATCATTCGCCTGCCCATTCCCGAGCTGAACGAGGAACGCCGCACGCAGCTGACCAAGGTCGCCGCACAATATGCCGAACATGCGCGCGTTGCGATCCGCAACGTCCGCCGCGACGGCATGGACCGGATCAAGAAGGCCAAGACCGCCGGCATGAGCGAGGATGAACAGAAGATCTGGTCGGACGAGATCCAGGAACTCACTGACAAGGCGATCGCCGCCGTGGACAAGCTTCTGGAAACCAAGCAGCAGGAGATCATGCAGGTCTGATCCTGCGGATCGGGAGGGAGCAGCGCTTGGCCGCCAAGGACATCAGTGTGACGATGCCGCTGCACGTGGCCATCATCATGGACGGCAACGGCCGCTGGGCCAGGAACCGCGGCTGGCCGCGGTTGGTTGGCCATCGCCGCGGCGCCGAGCGCGTCAAGCAGATCGTCAAGGCCTGCCCCGATCTGGGGGTGAGCCATCTGACGATCTATGCCTTTTCGACCGAGAACTGGAAGCGGTCCACCGAAGAGGTGCTTGGCCTCATGACGCTGTTCAGCCGCTATATCGAGCGCGAGGCCGAGGGGCTGAATGCCGAGGGGGTGCGGATGCGCTTCATCGGGGACCGCGCGCCCCTGGACGGGCGGTTGCGGCGGCTGATGGACGGGATCGAGGCCCGCACCTGCGGCAATGACCGGCTGAACCTGACGGTCGCCATCAACTATGGCGGCCGGAACGAACTGATGCGCGCGGCGCGCAAACTGGCCGAGGCTGCGGCCCAGGGCGTGTTGACGCCCGAGGCGATCACCGAGGAAACGCTGGCCGCAGCCCTGGATACCGCCGATCTGCCCGACCCCGATCTGGTGATCCGCACCAGCGGCGAGACGCGGATCTCGAACTATCTTCTCTGGCAGTCGGCCTATGCGGAATACGAATTCACCGGCACCCTCTGGCCCGATTTCTCGCCGGCGGAACTGGGCACGATCCTTGACCGGTTTGCGCTGCGCGACCGCCGGTTCGGGGCGGTGAAGGCATGATCGGAAGCGGAAAGTTTCAGGATCTGGCGCCCCGGTTCGGATCGGCGATCATCATGGCCGCCGTGGGGATCGGTGCCATCTGGGCCGGCGGGGTCTGGTTTCTTCTGCTGGTGGCGCTGATCGTCGCCGGCATGATCTGGGAGCTGCACGCCATCCTCACCCCCGAGCCACGGGGAAAGGCGGGGCTGGTGCTGGGTGCCATGGCCGGGGGCGCCGTGCTGCTCTCGGGCCTTGTGCCGGTGGCGTTGGCGCTGCCCTTTGCCTTGCTGCCCTCGATCGCGGGTATCGGGCTTTTGCGCCGCAACCGCAGCCTCTTTGGCGGCTATGGCGCGCTGATTGTCCTGGCGGGGTTCGGCCTTTTTCATCTGCGCGACGAATTCGGGCTGATCTGGATCGTCTGGCTTGTGGCGGTGGTGGTGGCCTCGGATGTGCTGGGCTATTTCGCCGGCCGGGTGATCGGCGGGCCGAAGTTCTGGCCGCGTGTCAGCCCGAAAAAGACCTGGTCGGGCACGATTGCCGGCTGGGTTGGTGCTGCTGCGGTGGGCTTTGGCATCATCGCCGTGACCGGCGCGCGCATCGATCTGGTCGGGCTGTCGATTGCCGCGGCGATGGCCGCGCAGCTTGGCGACATGGCCGAAAGCGCGGTCAAGCGGAAGATGGGGGTCAAGGACGCCTCGAACCTCATCCCCGGCCACGGGGGGCTGCTGGACCGATTTGACGGAATGCTTGGGGCGGCGATCTTCCTGCTTCTGGTCGAACGGCTTGCCGATTTTCCGCCCGTGCCGGGCACAGCCTTCTGATGCGGCGGATCTCGGTCTTCGGGTCCACGGGCTCGATCGGCGTCAACACGCTGGATCTGGTGGGCCGCATGCCGGCGCAGGTTGTTGCGCTGACCGGCGGGCGCAACGTGACGCTTCTGGCCGAACAGGCGCGCAGGCATCGCGCGGAACTGGCGGTGACGGCCCATCCCGAATGCTACGCCGCGCTGCGCGACGCGCTTTCAGGCAGCGGGATCGCCGTTGCGGCCGGCCCCGAGGCGCTGCTTGAGGCCGCCGAGAGGCCGGCCGACTGGGTGATGTCGGCCATCGTCGGCGCGGCCGGGCTTGCGCCGGGCTTCCGGGCGCTGGCGCAGGGGCGGACCCTGGCGCTTGCGAACAAGGAAAGCCTTGTCACGGCCGGCCCCCTGCTGATGGCCGAGGCGCGCCGCCATGGCGCGACGATCCTGCCGGTGGACAGTGAGCATTCCGCCATTTTCCAGGCCCTGCGCGGCGAGGATATGGCGCAGGTCGAACGGGTGATCATCACCGCCTCGGGCGGGCCGTTCCGGGGCTGGAGCGCCGAACGTCTGGCCCATGTCACGGCGGCCGAAGCCGTGGCCCATCCGAACTGGGCGATGGGGCAGCGCATTTCGATCGACAGTGCGTCCATGTTCAACAAGGCGCTGGAAGTCATTGAAACGCGCGAATTCTTTGGCGTTGATCCCGCGCGGATCGAGGTGCTGGTGCATCCGCAATCCATCGTGCATGCGCTGGTAGGCTTTGCCGACGGCGGGCTGATGGCGCATCTGGGGCCAGCGGACATGCGCCATGCGATCGGCTTTGCGCTGCACTGGCCCGACCGGGGCCATGTGCCGGTGGAACGGCTGGATCTTGCACGGCTGTCACAACTGAGCTTCGAAGCCCCGGACGAGGCCCGCTTTCCAGCGCTGCGGCTGGCGCGTGCGGTGATGGCTGCAGGCGGGCTCGCCGGCGCGGCATTCAACGCCGCCAAGGAAATCGCGCTTGATCATTTCATCGCGGGGCGCATCGCATTCCCCGCCATGGCCGAGGTCGTGGAAGAGGTTCTGGCGCGGCCAAGCGTCGCGCAGGGCTTTACAACCGCGGCCGACAGCCTTGATTCCGTGCTTGCGATGGACCATCTCGCCCGCAGACAGGCGGCCGAGGTGATCGCGTCGCGGCACTGACAGGACCAGAGGTAGTTTCGTGGACATCATCGGGTTGATCCCGTCGTTTGGCAGCCTGCTTTACACGGTTGCCGCCTTCGTCATCGCCCTGTCGATCATCGTCGCGGTGCATGAATACGGCCATTACATCGTCGGGCGGTGGTCGGGTATTCATGCCGAGGTGTTCTCGATCGGCTTCGGTCCGGTGCTGTTTTCGCGGGTGGACCGGCGTGGCACGCGCTGGCAGGTCGCGGCGCTGCCGCTGGGCGGCTATGTCAAGTTTTTGGGCGATTCCGATGCGGCCTCGGGGCGGGATGGCGCGGCGCTGTCGGGGATGGATGCGGCCACGCAACGCCACACGATGCATGGCGCGCCGCTCTGGGCCCGGGCGGCAACGGTCGCGGCGGGGCCGGTCTTCAACTTCGTGATGTCGATCCTGGTCTTTGCCGGGTTCTTCCTGGTGCAGGGGGTGGCGACGGACCAGCCCGTCGTGGGCCAGCTTACGCCCCTGCCGTCCGAGGCGCAGGGCCTGCGCCAGGGCGACCGCATCCTTGCGATCGAGGGGCAGGACACCCCGGATTACACCCGTTTCTATGCCGTGACCGAGACGCTGACACCTGCGCCTTCGGTCGAATACCTCGTGCAGCGCGACGGCCAGCAACTGCGGGTCGAGGGGCCGTTCCCCCTGCCGCCGCTGGTGGGGGCGGTGCAGCCGCAATCGGCGGCCTCGTCCGTGGACATGCAGCCGGGCGACGTGGTTCTGTCCATCGATGGCACCCCCGTCCATGCCTTTTCCGAATTGCGCGCACGCGTGGCCGCCACCGAGGGCGCGCCGTTGTTGCTGGAGGTCTGGCGCAACGGCGAGGTCTTTGACCTCGCGCTTGCGCCCCGGCGCATGGACATGCCCACGGCCGCCGGCGGCTTCGAGACGCGCTGGCTGATCGGCATTACCGGCGGCCCGGCCTTCAGCCCCGAAACCCGCCGCCCCGGCGCGTTCGAGGCCATGGGGCAGGGCGCGCAGCAGACATGGTTCATCGCCCGCACCAGCCTTTCCGGCCTTTGGCACATGGTCACCGGCGCGATCAGTTCCTGCAATCTGCGTGGTCCGATCGGGATCGCCGAAACCTCGGGCGCTGCTGCGGCGCAGGGCATCGGCGCCTTCATCTGGTTCATCGCGGTTCTGTCCACGGCAGTGGGGCTTCTGAACCTGTTTCCGATCCCGGTTCTGGATGGGGGGCATCTGGTCTTTCACGCCTGGGAGGCCGTCACCGGGCGCCCGCCCAGCGAACGGGCGCTGCGTATCCTGATGACGGCGGGGCTTGCCCTGTTGCTGACGCTGATGGTCTTTGCGCTGACCAATGACATTTTCTGCCCCTGAGCGGGGTCACCCGGGCGCCCTTCGCTTTTGACAAGCCCCCCTGATCCGGCTACTCAGGGTGGCAACAAATACGGCGAACGGGGCAGACAATGCGGAACATGAAAACGGGCGGCACGGGCGGACGGGCAAGGCTTGGGCGCGTGTCGCATATCGCGCTTGCGGTTCTTCTTGCTGCGGCGGTTCCCGCGGGCCAGTTCGTCTCGCCCGCCTTTGCCCAGTCGTTCCGCTTCGACTCGGTGGTGGTCGAGGGGAACCAGCGCATCGGCGCCGGCACGATCCTCAGCTATGCGGGGATCGATCAGGGCGCGGCGCTTTCGGCCGGCGAACTGAACGCGGCGCTGCAGCGCATCCAGAATTCGGGCCTGTTCGAGATGGTCGATATCGAACCGCAGGGCAACCGGCTGGTGATCCGGGTGCAGGAATATCCCACCGTCAACGTCATCAGCTTCGAGGGCAACCGCCGCATCAATGACGAACGGCTGGGCGCGGTGGTGCAGACCCAGTCGCGCCGCGTCTATTCCCCCGCCCAGGCCGAGGCCGATGCGGCCGCGATCACCGAGCTTTACGCCCAGTCGGGCCGCCTTGCCGCCACGGTCGAGCCGCGGATCATCCGCCGCAGCGAGAACCGCGTCGATCTGGTGTTCGAAATCCGCGAAGGCAATGTGGTCGAGATCGAGCGCATTGCCTTCGTCGGCAACCGCGCCTTCAGTGACCGGCGGCTGCGCGGCGTGCTGGAAACGAAAGAGGCCGGCCTGTTGCGCCGCTTCGTGCAGCGCGACACCTTCATCGCCGAACGCATCGACCTTGATCGCCAGCTTCTGCGGGATTTCTACCAGTCGCGCGGCTATATCGACTTTCAGGTGCTTTCGGCCACGCCCGAGCTTGCCCGCGAACGCGACGGCTTTTTCGTGACCTTCACGGTGCAGGAAGGTCTGCAATACCGGATCGGCCAGATCAGCACCGTATCGGAAGTGCCCGAGGTGAATGCCGCCGACTATGAGGCGGTTCTGCGGATGCGCCCCGGCACCGTCTATTCACCGGCGCTGATCGAAAACAACATCGCGCGGATGGAAAACCTCGCGTTGCGGCAGGGTCTGAACTTTGTCCGCATCGATCCCCGCATCACCCGCAATCCCCAGACCCAGACGCTGGACGTGCAGTTTGCGCTGGTGCGCGGCCCGCGGATCTTCGTTGAGCGGATCGACATCGAGGGCAATTCCCGCACCCTGGATCAGGTGATCCGCCGCCAGTTCCGCACCGTCGAGGGCGACCCCTTCAACCCGCGCGAAATCCGCGAGGCTGCCGAACGGATCCGCGCACTTGGCTTCTTTGCCGATGCGCAGGTCAACGCCCGTCAGGGCACGGCGCAGGATCAGGTGATCGTCGATGTCGATGTCGAGGAACAGCCCACCGGCTCGCTTTCCTTCGGCGTCAGCTATGGCGTGGCGCAGGGCGTGGGCTTCGCGGCCAGCCTGTCGGAACAGAACTTCCTTGGCCGCGGCCAGTATGTCGATCTGACGGTCAACACCACCTCCAGCAACCGGTCCTTCAGCTTCAACTTCCGCGAGCCGGCCTTCCTCGACCGGGATCTCGCGCTCAAGTTCAACGTCTATTCGACGCGCACCGACCGCGATTACGCCAGCTACAACACCCGGCTGACGGGCTTCAGCCCGGCGCTGGAATTCCCGGTAAGCGAACTGGGCCGGCTGGAACTGCGCTACAAGATTTCGCGCGACGATCTGCGCGATGTCGATCCTGCGGTTTCCTCGCCGATCCTCGCGGCGGAACAGGGCGCGCTGATTTCCAGCGGCGTGGGCTATACCTACAGCTTCGACACCGCCCGCAGCCGGATCGATCCGAACACCCGCTACACCTTCCGGGTGGGGCAGGATTTCGCGGGCCTTGGCGGCGATGTGGAATCGGTCACCAGCACCGCGTTGGCCCGGGTCGAGCGGCGGGTCTTCAACGAGGACGTGCTGCTGCGCGCCGAGCTTGAGGGCGGGCTTCTGACCATGATCTCGGGCGAAAGCCGGGTGTTGAACCGCTTCAACCTTGGCAGCCGGATGCGCGGCTTCGAACCCAACGGCATCGGCCCCCGCGATCTCGCTGCCCCGGACGAGGATGCGCTTGGCGGCAATGCCTTCGCCATTGCCCGGTTCGAAGCCGAGTTCCCGATCGGCCTGCCCGAGGAATATGGCGTCTCGGGCGGCGTGTTCATGGACGTGGGCTCGCTCTGGGGGCTTGACGAGACCACCGGCTTCAGCGGACAGGAAGTCGATGACGGCATCCACCTGCGGGCAGCGGCGGGCTTCTCGATCTTCTGGACCACGCCGATCGGGCCGCTGCGGTTCAACTTCTCGCAGCCGATCCGCAAGCTCGACTATGACCGCGAACAGAACTTTGACCTGACGGTATCGACCCGGTTCTGACCGCGATACCTGACCCGGCCAAGCCAGGAGCCTTCGATGCGCCGCGTGCTGACCGTAACCGCCCTGTGCCTGGCGCTGGCAGGAGGCGCCCGGGCGCAGGAGGCGCGCCCGATCCTGACCATCAATCAGGAACGGCTGTTCGAGGATTCGCTGTTCGGCCAGCGCCTGCAGGCCGAGATCGAAGCCGCTTATCAGGAGCTTGCCGCCGAAAACCGCCGCATGGAGGCCGAGCTTGAGGCAGAGGAACGGCGGCTGACCGAGTTGCGGCCGACGCTTCCCGCCGAGGAGTTCCGCCCCCTGGCCGAAGCCTTCGACCAGCGCGTGACCGAGATCCGCCGCACCCAGGATGCCAAGAGCCGCGAGATCAGCGCCCGCACCGAGCTGGGCTATCAGTCCTTCGTCGGGGCCGCCCTGCCGATCCTGGCCGCGATCATGGACGACCTTGGCGCCGAAGTGATCCTCGATTCCCGCACGGTGTTCCTGTCGTCGGACCGGCTGGACATCACTGCCGAGGCGCTTGCCCGGATCGATGCCACGCTGGGCAGTGGCGAGGCCGAGGCGGCCCCGGATGGCACGGTCGCGCCCCGGGACCAGGGCGAGGAGGCAGGTCCGGGCGCCGTGCCCGACCAGGGCCGGATCCCCGGCGCGATGCCCGCGCCGGGCTTGCCCGATGCCGATCCGGCGCCGCTGCCCGGGCCGCATGTCGTTCCCCCACAGCGCTGACCGGTCCACCTGCACGCTGCTTGCCTCTCTCGGGGCGAGTTGCTAGGTCAGGGAGGACAGGCCGCGCACGGAAGGCATTCGGGCGATGGCCACCCATGGAGCATTGAGATGACCGAAACCGCGCCGAACCCCTGGGCCGAGACGACCGTTGCCGACATCAACCTGATCCAGCGGATCATCCCGCACCGCTATCCGTTCCTGTTCATCGACCGCGTGCGCGACGTGGTGCCGGGCAAGGGGGCGGTGGGCGTGAAGAATGTCACCATCAACGAGCAGTTCTTCCAGGGGCATTTTCCCGGCGTTCCGGTAATGCCCGGCGTGCTGATCGTCGAGGCGATGGCGCAGACCTCGGCCGTGCTGGTGGGGCTGACACTCGATCTGGTGGACAAGGATCCGCTGGTCTATTTCATGAATGTCGATGGCTGCAAGTTCCGCCGCAAGGTGGTGCCGGGCGATGTGCTTGAGCTTGAGGTCACGACCAAGCGCGGCGGCGGCCGGGTGTGGAAATTCCAGGGCGTGGCCCGCGTCGATGGCGAACTAGCCGCCGAGGCCGAGTTCACCGCGATGATCGACCTGCGGAAGCAGGGGTGATGGCAGGCCCCGGAATCCATCCCGGCGCAAGGGTGCATGGCTCGGCCGTGGTCGAGCCGGGTGCGGTGATCGGCGAGGGTGCGGTGATCGGGCCTTTCGCCCTGATCGGCCCCGAGGTGGTGCTGGGCCCCGGCGTCGAGGTGAAAAGCCACGCCGTCGTCACCGGCTGGACCGAGGTGGGCGAAGGCAGCACCATCTTTCCCTTCGCCTGCGTCGGCGAGGTTCCGCAGGATCTCAAGTTCCGGGGCGAGCGGACGCGGCTGGTCATCGGCAAGCGCAACCGAATCCGCGAGGGCGCCACGCTCAACACCGGAACCGAAGGCGGTGGCGGCATCACCCGGGTCGGCGACGACTGCCTGTTCATGACCGGTGCGCATGTGGGCCATGACGCGCAGGTCGGCAACCGCGTGGTGGTCGCCAATCAGGCCGCGATTGCCGGGCATTGCCAGATCGAGGATGACGTGATCATCGGCGGACTTTCCGGCATCCATCAATGGGTGCGGGTGGGGCGCGGCGCGATCATCGGCGCGGTGACGATGGTCACGAATGACGTGATCCCGCATGGGCTGGTGCAGGGGCCGCGCGGCGGGCTGGACGGGCTGAACCTTGTGGGGTTGAAGCGCAAGGGCGTTTCGCGCGACGAGATCGCCACCCTGCGGGCCGCCTATGCGACGCTCAGCGGGGGCGAGGGCGCCTTTGCCGACCGCGCCCGCCGTCTGGCCGAAAGCGACAATGACCTGGTGCGTGAAATCGCATCCTTCATTCTGGCCGGTTCGGACCGGTCGTTCCTGACGCCGAGGGGTTGAATGGCACATCTTGCAATCGTCGCGGGGAAGGGCAGCCTGCCCGGCGTGCTGAGCCAGGCGCTTGTTGCCCAGGGCACGACGCCGATCATCGCTCATCTGCAGGATTTTCCGCCTGAAGGCGTCGATCTCCCGCTGGAGCCCTTCCGGATCGAGCGGCTTGCTCCGTTCATCGCGCGTCTGCATGACCTCTCGGTCGATCGGGTGATCTTTGCCGGGGCGGTGCAGCGGCCCCGCCTTGATCCCGAACAGTTCGATCCGCGCACCGCGATGATGGTGCCGCGGATGCTGGCCGCGATGCAGCAGGGCGACGACGCCACTTTGCGCGAAGTGATCGCCATCTTCGAGGAAGAGGGGCTGGCCGTTGTGGGCGCCGATGCGGTGCTGCCGGACCTTGTGCCACAGGCGGGCGTGCTGGGCGTGCATCAGCCCGGATCGCGGGATCGCGCCGATGCGGCACGGGCCGCGGCGGTGGTCGCGGCGCTTGGCGCGGCGGATGTGGGGCAGGGCGCGGTTGTGTCGGGCGGGCTGTGCCTTGCGGCCGAGGCGCTGCCGGGCACGGATGCGATGCTGGGACAGGTCGCCGCGCTTGGGCCCCTGCGCCCCGACCGCGCGGGCCTTCTTTACAAGGCGCCCAAGCCCGGGCAGGACAAGCGGGTTGACCTGCCGGCGCTGGGGCCTGCCACGGTGCGCAACGCCCATGCGGCGGGCCTTGCCGGCATCGCCTTCGAGGCGGGCGGCGTCCTGCTGCTGGACCGGGAGGCCATGATCGCCGAGGCTGATCGCCTGGGCCTGTTCCTCTGGGCGCGGGCGGCGGAATGAAGCTGTTCCTCATCGCCGGAGAGGCCTCGGGCGACAAGCTTGGCGCGGCGCTTATGGCGGCGATGAAACGGCTTCGGCCCGAGGTGCGGTTTCACGGCGTGGGCGGGCCGCTGATGCAGGCCGAAGGGCTTGTCAGCCTCTTTCCCATGGAGGAGCTTTCGGTGATGGGCCTTGCCGAGGTTCTGCCGAAATACGTCCATCTGAAACGTCGCATCCGCGAAACGGCGCAGGCGGCGCTGGAGGTGGCGCCCGATGCGGTGATCGGCATCGACAGCCCTGATTTCTGCCTCCGCGTCGCGCGGCTGGTGCGGGACCAGCGGCCGGGGCAACGCATGATCCACTATGTCGCACCTTCGGTCTGGGCGTGGCGGCCGGGGCGGGCACAGAAGATGGCGAAGGTCATCGACCATGTCCTTGCGCTTCTGCCGTTCGAGCCGCCCTACATGCAGGCAGCGGGCATGACCTGCGATTTCGTCGGCCACCCGGTGGTGAGCGAGCCGCGCGCAACACCGGCCGAGGCTGCTGCCTTCCGCGCTGCGCTTGGCCTTGCGCCCGGTGCGCCGCTGGTGCTGGCCCTGCCCGGATCGCGCCGGGGCGAGGTGGCGCGGCTTGCGCCCCGGTTCGGCGCGGCGCTTGGTCCGGTGATCGCCGCGCATCCGCAGGCGCGCGTGGTGGTGCCGCGCGTGCGGGGCAGCGCCGATCTGGTCGCCGCGCTGGCCGCGGATTGGCCCGGGCAACCGCTGCTGCTTGACCCTGCGGACCAGATGGCCAAGCGGGCCGCCTTTGCTGCGGCGGATGTGGCGCTTGCAGCCTCGGGCACGGTTTCGCTGGAACTGGCGGCAAATGCCGTGCCGATGGTCATTGCCTATGATTTCAACTGGCTGTCACGGCAGATCATCTGGAGGATGGTGCGGGTCGATACGGTGACCCTGGTGAACCTTGTCACCGAAAGCAAGGCAGTGCCCGAGTTTCTTGGCGCCGATTGCAGGCCGGAACCCATTGCGCAGGCGCTGCTGGCGCTGCTTCCCGAAGGCGCCGCCCGCGCCGCGCAAGATGCCGCCATGGCCGAGACGATGCGGCGGCTGGGGGCGGGCGGGCCACCCCCCGGTGAACGCGCGGCGCGCTCGGTGCTGGCGGCATTGGGACTTTCCGTCGAACCCGCGCAGCAGGGTGCTGCCGATGGGGAAGGCGCGCCCACCGGTTGAGGGTCTGAGCCGCCGCGCCGGCGGGAGAGGCAGGATCATGGGCCTCGATCGGGCTTGCAGGGCGAAAAGGCGCTGCCGGGATCGGATCGGGGATTGGCGCTCAGCGCCCCTTCCAGATCCAGCCACCGCCGAAGATGCGGCTGCTGTCGGGATCGTAGAACACGCAGGCCTGCCCGGGGCTTACCCCTTCTTCGGGCGCGATCAGCTCCACCTCGGCTTCCGTCGGTCCAAGCGGCCGAATGATCGCGCTGCGCGGCGGGCGGGTGGACCGCACCTTGACCGCCACATGCCATTCGGCGCGGGTCTCGAACGGTTCGTCGCCCAGCCAGTTGATCTCGCGCACCGGGATGGTGCGGGTCGAAAGCGCCTCTTTCGGGCCGACGACAACGCGCCGCAGATCGGGATCAAGCCGCACGACATACAGCGGATCCGCCAGCCCGCCGATGCCAAGCCCCCGCCGCTGCCCGATCGTGTAGTGGATCACCCCGCGATGGCTGCCCAGAACCCGGCCGTCCATATCCACGATCTCGCCGGGTTCAGCGGCACCCGGGCGCAGCTTTTCGATCACCGCGGCATAGTTGCCATTTGGGACGAAACAGATGTCCTGGCTGTCGGGCTTGTCGGCCACGGGCAGGTTGTAGCGCGCGGCCAGAGCGCGCGTTTCGGCCTTGCTTTGCAGATGGCCCAGCGGGAAGCGCAGGAATTCCAGCTGGTCGCGCGTGGTCGAGAACAGGAAATAGCTCTGATCGCGAACCGGGTCGGCGGCGCTGTGCAGCTCGGCCCCCGACGGACCGTTGCGGCGCTGGATATAGTGCCCGGTCGCCATGCAATCGGCCTCGAGATCGCGCGCGGTGGCAAGAAGATCCTTGAACTTGACGCGTTCATTGCAGCGGATGCAGGGCACAGGCGTCGCCCCGGCCAGATAGGCATCGGCGAATTCGTCGATCACCGCCTCGCGGAAGGTGTTTTCATAGTCCAGCACATAATGCGGGAACCCCATTTCCTCGGCCACGCGGCGGGCATCGTGGATGTCACGTCCCGCGCAGCAGGCGCCCTTCTTGGCCAGTGCCGCGCCATGGTCATAAAGCTGAAGCGTCACGCCGACGACGTCATAGCCTTCCTCGGCCAGTTGCGCCGCGACGACGGAACTGTCCACGCCGCCGGACATGGCAACAACCACCCGCGTTTGCGCCGGCGGTTTGGCAAAGCCAAGCGAGTTCAGTTCGGTGCGGTCCAAAGCCATGCCTGTCTCCTGAGGTTCGCAGGAATATAGGAAAATGCAACGTAACAGCAAGCCCGCGCTTCACGCCCCGTTAAGACCCATCGCCCAAGGATGGGCAGGAACAAGAGTATGAGGCGCAGATGTATATTCGGCGTGTCGCGGGGCCGCGTTCGGTCACGCTTCCGGACGGCAGCATCCTGACCCGTGCGGATCTGCCGCCAGCGGAAACCCGGCGCTGGGTGGCAAGCCGCAAGGCCACCGTGGTGAAGGCGGTCACCTATGGGCTGATTCCGCTGGCCGAGGCGCTGGAGAAATACGGCCTTTCCGATGAGGAGTTCGAGCTATGGCGCGCTGCGATTGAAAGACACGGGGAGGTGGGGCTGAAAGTCACGAAGATTCAAAAGCTGAAAACAACTTTAGATTGAAATCACTATTTGTTCTGCCACAGTAAGATGTGGTTAACCATTGCAGCCCAGAGTGAAGCTCAGGAAGGCAATAAGCGGAGAGAATCTCATGCGTATCCTGTTGGTTGAAGATGACCCGACCACATCGCGCAGCATCGAACTGATGCTGACCCACGCCAACCTGAACGTGTATTGCACGGATCTGGGGGAGGAAGGGATCGATCTGGCGAAGCTTTATGATTACGACCTGATCCTGCTCGACCTCAACCTGCCGGACATGAACGGGCACGAGGTTCTGCGTCAGCTTCGCCTGGCGCGTATCGACACGCCGATCCTTATCCTCTCCGGCGCGGACGATTCGGAAAGCAAGATCAAGGGGTTCGGTTTCGGTGCGGACGATTATCTGACCAAACCCTTCCACCGCGAGGAACTGATTGCCCGGATCCATGCCATCATCCGCCGCTCGAAGGGGCATGCGCAATCGGTGATCCGCACCGGCAAGATCTGCGTCAACCTGGATGCCAAGACGGTGGATGTGGGCGGCAAGACCGTGCATCTGACCGGCAAGGAATACCAGATGCTGGAACTGCTGAGCCTGCGCAAGGGCACCACCCTCACCAAGGAGATGTTCCTCAACCATCTTTACGGCGGCATGGACGAGCCGGAACTGAAAATCATCGACGTGTTCATCTGCAAGCTGCGCAAGAAGCTGGCCGAGGCGACCGGCGGCGAGAATTACATCGAAACCGTCTGGGGCCGCGGCTATGTGCTGCGCGATCCGACCCCCGCCGATCTGGACCGTCGCATCGCCATGGGTGCCTGAGGGCACTGGACCCGCCGCCGCGCGCCTCATATCAGAGGGAAGCTGGCAGCGGAAAGGTGAGCCATGAACGGGGAAGTTGCAGTCGAGGCGCTGACACTGGAGCAGGCGCGGGCCGAACTCGCACGGCTGGCGGCGCTGATCGAAGCGGCCAACACCGCCTATCACACGCTGGACGCGCCCGAGATCAGCGATGCCGATTATGACGCGCTCAAGCGGCGCAATGCAGAGATCGAGGCGCGGTTCCCCGAGCTGAAGCGCCCGGACAGCCCCAGCGACAGGATCGGCGGCGCCCTGGCCGAGGGCTTTGGCAAGATCCGCCATGAAGTGCGGATGCTGAGCCTGGAGAACGCCTTCCAGGACGCAGACGTGGCCGAGTTCGAAGAGCGTGTCCGCCGCTACCTGAACCACCGCGGGGCGCTGACCTTCACCGCCGAGCCCAAGATCGACGGCCTGTCCCTGTCGTTGCGCTACGAGGACGGCGTTCTGGTTCAGGCTGCCACCCGCGGGGATGGCGAGGTGGGCGAAAACGTGACCGAGAACGCGCGCACCATCACCGATATCCCCCATCGCCTGGACGGGGCGCCGGCGGTGCTGGAGGTGCGGGGCGAGGTCTACATGTCGCATGCGGATTTCGCCGCGCTCAATACCCGTCAGGCCGAGCGGGGCGAACGGAGCTTTGCCAATCCGCGCAATGCGGCGGCAGGCTCGCTCCGGCAGCTTGATGCCGAGATCACCCGCGCCCGGCCGCTGCGCTTTTTTGCCTATGCCTGGGGCGCGCATTCCGAACCCCTGGCCGACACCCAGTACGAGGCCATCGCGCGGCTGGGGGCGATGGGATTCGTGACCAACCCGCTCACCCGCCTGTGCGCGGGCCCCGAGGAGATGCTTGCCGTCTATCGGGAGATCGAGGCGCAGCGCGCCACGCTGGGCTATGACATCGACGGCGTGGTCTACAAGGTCAATGACCTTGGCCTGCAGCGCCGGCTCGGGTTCCGCTCGGCGACGCCCCGCTGGGCCATCGCCCACAAGTTTCCCGCCGAACTGGCCTGGACCCGGCTGGAGGCGATCGATATCCAGGTTGGCCGCACCGGGGCGCTCAGCCCGGTTGCGCGGCTTGTGCCGGTGACGGTGGGCGGCGTCGTCGTCTCGAACGCGACGCTGCATAACGAGGATTACATCGCCGGACGAGACGCGCGCGGCGCGCCGATCCGCGGTGGGCGCGACATCCGCGTCGGCGACTGGGTCGAGGTTTACCGCGCCGGCGACGTGATCCCCAAGATCCGCGATGTGGATCTGGCGCGGCGCCCCGCAGACGCCACGCCCTATCGCTTTCCGGATAGCTGCCCCGAATGCGGATCCGAGGCGATCCGCGAACCGGGCGATGCCGTGCGACGCTGCACCGGTGGTCTGATCTGCCCGGCCCAGGCCGTGGAGCGGCTGCGCCACTTCGTGAGCCGGGCGGCCTTTGATATCGAAGGGCTTGGCGCCAAGCAGATCGAGGCCTTCTACAAGGACGGCTGGATCCGTGAGCCCGCCGACATCTTCACCCTGGAAGCGCGGTTCGGCACCGGCCTGCAACAGCTGCGCAACCGCGAAGGCTGGGGGCCGAAATCGGCCGCCAACCTCTTTGCGGCGATCCGGGACCGGCGGGCGATCCCGCTGAACCGGTTGATCTTCGCGCTTGGCATTCGCCACGTCGGCGAAAGCGGTTCGGCCCTGCTTGCTGCGCATTACGGCAGCTGGCGCAGTTTCGAGGCGGCGATGACGGCGGCCATACCCGGCGAGGGCCCCGCCTGGGAAGAGCTGGTGTCGATCGACGGCGTCGGAACGGTCATGGCGACCGCCGTCGTCACGGCCTTCCATCAGGAGGCCGAGCGGCGCGCCATCGACGCGCTTGTGGCGCATCTTGACGTGCAGGATGCCGTGCAGCGCGGCGCGGTCGAAAGCCCGGTCGCCGGCAAGATCGTCGTCTTTACCGGCACGCTGGAGCGGATGACCCGGGCCGAGGCCAAGGCGCGGGCCGAAGAGCTGGGGGCCAAGGTCGCCGGTTCGGTTTCGGCCAAGACCGATCTGCTGATCGCGGGCCCGGGTGCGGGATCCAAGGCCACCAAGGCGGCCGCCCTTGGCGTCGAGGTGATCGACGAGGACGCCTGGCTAGCCCTGATCGGCGACGCCTGATGGCAGGCCGGCCGCCCGCGCTGTTCCCGCTCTTTGCCGGGCTCGAAACGCTGGAGGGCGTCGGCCCCAAGACGGCGGCATTGTTCGAGGCCATGCAGATCACCCGCCCGCGCGATCTGCTGTTCACGCTGCCGCATGCCGTCGTCGATCGTCGCCGCCTGAACAGCCTGCGCGAGGTGACGCCGCCCGCCATTGCCACGGTCGAGGCCGAAATCCTCGCCCACCATCCGCCGCGCAGCCGCGGCAAGCCCTGGCGGGTGCTCCTGCGCGATGCGGGGGGCGAGTTTCAGCTCGTTTTCTTCCACGCCCGGGGCGACTATCTGACCAAGCTGCTGCCGCCGGGCACGCGAAGGCTGGTTTCCGGCCGGGTAGAGCTTTTTGACGGGGTGTTGCAGATCGTCCATCCCGATCACGTCCTGCCGCCCGAAGACATGCAGGATCTGCCGCTGTTCGAGCCCATCTATCCGCTGACCGCGGGGCTGAGCCAGAAGGTGATGGCACGCGCCGCCGCCGCCGCCCTGGCCCGGCTGCCGAATCTGGCCGAATGGGTCGACCCGGCCCTGCGTGCGCGCGAGGGATGGCCCGCCTGGGATGCCGCCCTTCGCCTTGCGCATGCGCCACAGGGGGCGGATGCGGTGCTGCCCGGCCATCCCGCGCGGCAGCGGCTGGCCTATGATGAGCTTTTCGCCCATCAGTTGACAATGGCGCTTGCGCGGGCGAACCGGAGGCGCGCGCCGGGGATCGTATCGCAGGGCGACGGGCGGCTGCGCAACCGGGTGCTGGCGGCACTTCCCTATGCCCCCACGGGCGCGCAATTGCGCGCGATCGCCGAGATCGCGCAAGACATGGCGCAGCCGCAACGGATGAACCGCTTGCTTCAGGGGGATGTGGGCGCCGGCAAGACGCTGGTTGCGCTTCTGGCCTTGCTGATCGCGGTCGAGGCCGGCGGGCAGGGCGTGATGATGGCCCCGACCGAGATCCTTGCCCGCCAGCATCTGGAGGGCCTGCGCCCCCTGGCCGAGGCCGCAGGCCTGCGCCTTGCGCTGCTGACCGGGCGCGACAAGGGGGCGGAGCGCGCCGAGAAGCTCGCCGCGCTCGCCTCGGGCGAGATCGCAATCCTTGTCGGCACCCATGCGGTGTTCCAGAAGGATGTCGTGTTCAACGATCTGCGGCTGGCGATTGTTGACGAACAGCATCGCTTTGGCGTTGCGCAGCGGATGGAACTGGCGAGCAAGGGCCGGGCGGTGGATGTGCTGGTGATGACCGCGACGCCGATCCCGCGCAGCCTCGCGCTGGCAACCTATGGTGACATGGATGTCTCGGTGCTGGATGAAAAGCCGCCTGGCCGCAAGCCGGTGCGCACGGCGCTGGTGACGACGGCCCGGATCGACGAGGTTGTGGCCCATCTCGCACGGGCGGTCGAGGAGGGGCGGCAGGCCTATTGGGTCTGTCCGCTGGTGGAGGAAAGCGAACATGTGGAGCTGACCGCCGCCGAGGATCGGTTCCGCCACCTGCGCGCCGCCCTTGGCGAAGGGGTGGTGGGCCTGGTCCATGGCCAGATGCCCGCCGCCGAGAAGGATGCCGCGATGGCGCGCTTCGTGGCGGGCGAGACGTCGGTTCTGGTGGCGACCACGGTGATCGAGGTGGGGGTCAACGTGCCCAATGCCTCGATCATGGTGATCGAACGGGCCGAGATCTTTGGCCTTGCGCAGTTGCACCAGTTGCGCGGGAGGGTCGGGCGTGGCAGTGCCGAGTCGACCTGCCTTCTGATGTATCAGGCCCCGCTCAGCGACAGCGGCGAGCGCCGCCTGCGCATCCTGCGCGATACCGAGGACGGTTTTCGCATCGCCGAGGAAGACCTGGCCATGCGCGGCGCGGGCGATCTGATCGGCACCGCGCAATCGGGCCTGCCCCGGTTCCGCATCGCGGATCTGGAGCGTCAGGCCGGGCTGATGGCGCTGGCCCAAAGCGATGCCCGCAAGCTGCTGCAGGACGATCCGGACCTTGCCTCGCCCCGCGGGCAGGCGGCGCGGGCACTGCTGTGGCTGATGGAACAGGATCGGGCCATCCGGCTGATCTCGGTCGGCTGAAGCCCCCGTGTTTGAGGCCACCTGACCGCTGGCGAACAAATGTTCGCGGAAAGTTCTTTACATCGGGTTAAGAATCGAGAACAAATAGGCAACATGAATCGCGTTGGAGGTTGCAAGATGCTGCACCAGATCAAGACCATTCTGTTGCGTTCCCCGCAGATGCTGCTGGCTGATACCGTGGGCGTTCTTTCACTGGGGCTCATGCTGATTGCCGTCCTGCATCTTCCCGATCTGATCTGATCTGATCTGCCTGCGAACTGCGCGGACCGTCTGTCCCCGGTCCTGCGGCGCCCCACGCCGCGCAGAACGCCCCTGCCGCCGCTGTCCTCCGACGCGGCGGCTTTTTTGTTCTGTCAGATGAGGTTTCGGATCAGGCGCAGGCCTGGTTCTTCTCGGCTTCGGCCATCGCCTCGGCAGCGGCCTCGATTGCCAGAAGGATCGAGGCGTGGCGGTTCTTGTAGTCCCGCGCCGGGGTCAGCACTTCCAGCCCGTCGAAGGGCGCCGACGGGGCGGGCGCGCCCTCCCTCAGCATCGCCTGCAATTCGTCGCGCGCCCGTTCGATCTCGGCCCGCGTTCGGCCAAGAATCGCCCCGCCCACAACCGAAGCCGCCGCCTGACCCAGCGCACAGGCCTTCACGTCCTGCCCGAAGCCCACGACGCGGCCGTCCTGCACCACCAGATCCACCGTCACCGTCGATCCGCACAGCGGCGCCCGGCGCCGGACGGTCGCCATGGGCGCGGAAAGCCGTTCCGTCAGCGGGATATCGGCCGCCAGGGCAAGGATCCGGCCCGAGTAGAGCTTGATGAGATCGCTGTCGGTGCTCATGCTGCGGCCTTTCGCTTTTCCTGACGCTGCTTTTGCCATAAATAGGCCGCGCCTGCCATCGTGCAAAGGAGTGACCCATGGCTTTCGATCCCGCCTCGCTGCGCTATGACGCCAACGGGCTGATCCCGGCGATTGCGCAGGATCATGTCTCGGGCGAGGTGCTGATGGTGGCCTGGATGAACGCCGCGGCCGTCACGCAGACGCTGGAAACCGGCCGCGTCACCTATTGGTCGCGGTCACGGCAATCCTTCTGGATCAAGGGCGAAAGCTCGGGCCATGTGCAGAAGCTGGTCGAGCTGCGGGTGGATTGTGACCGCGACTGCCTGTTGCTTCTGGTCGATCAGACCGGCCCCGCCTGCCACACCAACCGGCGCAGCTGCTTCTACACCGCCGTGCGCGCGGGCGAGGAAGTCGAGATCCTGCGGCCCCTATAGGCCGACCATGCGCCGGATATCCTCCGGCGTCGCCCCCTCGGCGCGATAGGCGCGGATGGCGCGCGCGTCGTCCCGCTTGGCCAGACGCTTGCCATGCTCATCTCGGATCAGGTCGTGATGCCAATAGTTTGGGTGGGGAAGCTCCAGCAAAACCTGAAGAAGGCGATGGATTGGCGTTGCGCTGAACAGATCGACGCCGCGCACGACTTCGGTGACCCGCTGCGCCGCATCATCCACCACCACCGCAACGTGATAGGATGTTCCGATATCCCGCCGCGCCAGAACCACGTCCCCCAGTTCCGCAACAAGCTGGTCGGGATCGAGCCGGTGCCAGCCGGGATAAAGCGGCCCGTTTTCCTGAAAGCCCGCGTTGCCCAGAGACGCCACCGCGCGCCGCATATCCAGGCGGAGGGCGTCGTCCGGCCCGGCCTCCTCCATGCCACGTCCGCGGCATGTCCCGGGATAGATTACCGCGTCCGGGCCGACCGGAACTCCCTCCTGCGGCGCCGACAGCGCCGCCTTGATGTCGGCGCGGGTGCAGCGGCATGGATAGATCAAGCCCGACATTCCAAGCCGCCCCAGCGCCGCGCGATAGCTTCCCATCCGGTCCGACTGGCGAAAGGGTCTTGGCCAGCTCAGGCCAAGCCACTGAAGATCCTCGTAAATGGCTTGTTCGAATTCCGGACGACAGCGGGGCCGATCAATATCCTCCATGCGCAACAGAAAGCTGCCCCCGACAGCCTGCGCGCGATCCCAGGCTGTCAGCGCCGAAAACGCATGCCCCAGATGCAGCAGACCCGTGGGCGAGGGCGCAAAGCGCGTGCGGTAGTCAGGCCGCATCCTGCGCGGCCTGTCCGAGCCAGGCCGTGAAGGCCGCCTTGGCACGATCGGTATAGGCCTTGTAGCGATCCTTGCGGCCGCGCCGCCCGCCCTTGGCATCAATCGGCGGGAAAAGCCCGAAATTCACGTTCATCGGCTGGAAGGTCTTTGCCTCGGCACCGCCGGTGATATGGGTCACCAATGCGCCCATCGCGGTTTCGGGCGGCGGCGGCGCAATCGGACGGCCAAGGATGTCACCCGCCGCAAGCCGGCCGGCCAGAAGCCCCATCGCCGCACTTTCCACGTAGCCTTCGACGCCGGTGATCTGCCCGGCAAAGCGGATGTGAGGCCGTGTCCGCAGGCGCATCTGATCGTCCAGAAGCGTCGGGGAATTCAGGAAGGTGTTCCGATGAATCCCGCCAAGCCGCGCGAACTGCGCATTTTCCAGGCCCGGGATCATCCTGAAAACAGAGGTTTGCGCGCCATACTTCATCTTGGTCTGAAAGCCGACGATATTGTAGAGCGTGCCCAGCTTGTTGTCGCGGCGCAGCTGCACCACCGCGTAGGGCTTCACCTCGGGCTGATGGGCATTGGTAAGGCCCACGGGCTTCATCGGGCCAAAGCGCAGGGTCTCGCGGCCGCGCTCGGCCATGACCTCGATCGGCAGGCAACCGTCGAAATAGCCGGCAGTTTCGCCCGGCTTGAACTCGGTCTTTTCGGCCGCAAGAAGCGCATCGATGAAGGCTTCGTACTGATTGCGCGTCATGGGACAGTTGAGGTAGGCGGTCCGTTCTTCCTCGGTTTCGCCCTTGTCATAGCGCGACTGCGCCCAGGCGACCGACATGTCGATGCTCTCGGTATAGACGATCGGCGCGATGGCGTCGAAAAAGGCAAGGCTTTCGGCGCCGGTCTCGGTGCGGATCGCTTCGGCCAGGGCCCCCGAGGTGAGCGGGCCGGTGGCGATGATCCAGCGCCCATCCTCAGGAAGCGACGTGATTTCAGCATCTTCGACGCTGATGTTCGGATGGGATCGCAACTTTGCGGTCACGGCCTCGGCGAAGGCGTCGCGGTCAACCGCCAACGCACCGCCCGCAGGCAGGGAATGGGCATCGGCCATCGCCATGATCAGCCCACCGGCAGTCCGCATTTCCCAATGCAGAAGGCCCACGGCATTCTGTTCGTCATCATCCGAACGGAACGAGTTGGAACAGACCATTTCGGCCAGGTTGCCGGTCTGGTGCGCGAAGGTGCCGACCTTGGGGCGCATTTCGTGGATGACGACGCGCACACCAGCTTCGGCCGCTTGCCACGCGGCCTCGGACCCGGCCATGCCGCCGCCGACGATATGAAGTGTCTCTGTCATGGTCCGGATGTAGCGGGGACGGGCGGGGCGATCAAGCCTCGCCGCCACCCTCTTCCGTCGCCTCCTCGACCGCCTCTTCCACGCCCTGTTCGGCGATCCGCGCAACCGAAACGACAACCTCGTCAAGCCCGGTGTTGAACACCTTGACCCCGCCGGCACTGCGCGAGCGGAACGAGATCCCCTGCACCGGCACCCGGATCGACTGGCCGGTCGAGGTGGCAAGCATGATCTGGTCGCCCAGATCGACGGGGAAGGCGGCAACCAGCGGTCCGCCGCGCATTGCCTTGTCCATCGCCATCACGCCCTGGCCGCCACGTCCGCGCACCGGGTAGCCGTGGCTCGACGACAGTTTGCCGGTGCCACGGGCGGTGATGGTCAGGATCAGATCCTCGGCCGCAGACATTTCGGCATACCGCTCGAGCGACAGCTGGCCAGCCTCGACCGTTTCCTCGTCCTCATCCGCCTCGGCGCCATCATCAAGCGCCCCTTCCGCGGCACGACGCATCTTGAGATAGGCCGCACGTTCTTCCGGCGTCGCGTTGAAGTGGCGGATCACGGCCATCGAGACGACCCGATCGCCATTCGCCAGCCGCACGCCGCGCACCCCGGTGGAATCGCGGCCCTTGAAGATCCGGACATCCGTCGTGGGAAAGCGGATCGCGCGGCCAAGCGCGGTCACCAGCATCACGTCATCGCTTTCCTCGGCGATGCGCGCGTTCACAAGGCTCACGCCTTCGGGCAGCTTCATCGCGATCTTGCCGTTGCGCATGACATTGGTGAAATCCGAAAGCGCATTGCGCCGCACATCACCTTCCGATGTCGCAAAGACGATCTGCAGGTTTTCCCATTCGTCCTCGGGCTTGTCGACCGGCATGATCGCCGCGATCGAGACGCCGGTGTTGATCGGCAGGATGTTGACGATGGCCTTGCCGCGGGCATTGCGCCCCGCCAGCGGCAGTCGCCAGCACTTGAGCTTGTAGACCATTCCGTCGGTGGTGAAGAACAGAAGCTGCGTATGGGTATTGGCCACGAACAGCGTGGTCACCACGTCGTCTTCCTTGGTGGCCATGCCGGCAAGGCCCTTGCCGCCACGCCGCTGCGCGCGGAACTCGGCCAGCGAGGTGCGCTTGATATAGCCGCCCGAGGTCACGGTCACCACCATGTCCTCGCGCTCGATCAGGTCCTCGTCGTCCATGTCGCCGGCCCAGTCGAGGATCTCGGTGCGGCGCGGAACGGCATGGGCGGCGCGAACCTCGTTCAGCTCTTCCGAGATGATCCCCATAATCCGTTCGCGCGAGCGCAGGATGTCGAGATAGTCGCGGATCTTGGCGGCAAGGTCCTGCAGCTCGTCCGTGACCTCTTTCACGCCCATGGCGGTGAGGCGCTGCAACCGCAGTTCAAGGATGGCCCGGGCCTGGGTTTCGGACAGGAAATAGGTGCCGTCGTCATTCATCCGGTGGCTGGGATCGTCGATCAGCTGGATGTATTCGGCGATGTCATGCGCGGGCCAGCGCCGCGTCATCAGCTTTTCGCGCGCCTCGGCCGGATCGTTCGAGCCGCGGATCGTCGCCACGATCTCGTCCACATTGGTGACGGCAACGGCCAGCCCGCACAGCACATGGCTGCGTTCGCGCGCCTTGCGCAGTTCGAAAGCTGTCCGTCTGGCAACCACTTCCTCGCGGAAGGTAAGGAAGTGGGTGAGGAAATCGCGCAGAGTCAGCTGTTCGGGGCGGCCGCCGTTCAGTGCCAGCATGTTGCAGCCGAACGAGGTCTGCATCGGGGTAAAGCGGTAAAGCTGGTTCAGCACCACATCCGGCGTCGCATCGCGCTTGAGCTCGATCACCACGCGCACGCCGATCCGGTCGGATTCATCCTGCACATGGGCAATGCCCTCGATCCGCTTCTCGCGCACCATCTCGGCGATCTTCTCGATCATCGAGGCCTTGTTCACCTGATAGGGGATCTCGTCCAGAACGATCGCGAAGCGGTCCTTGCGGATCTCCTCGATCCGGGTCTTGGCACGGATGATGACCGAGCCGCGCCCCTCGAGATAGGCCTTGCGGGCGCCCGAACGGCCAAGGATCACGCCGCCGGTGGGAAAGTCCGGGGCCGGGATGAACTCCATCAGATCTTCGCTGCTCAGGTCCGGATTGCGGATCAGCGCCTGCGTCGCGTCGATCACCTCGCCCAGATTGTGCGGCGGGATGTTGGTGGCCATGCCGACGGCAATGCCGCCCGCGCCATTGACAAGCATGTTCGGAAACCGCGCCGGCAGCACCGTCGGTTCCTGATCCTTGCCGTCGTAATTGTCCTGAAAATCGACCGTATCCTTTTCGATATCGGCCAGAAGGAAAGCGGCGGGCTTGTCCATCCGCACTTCGGTATAGCGCATCGCCGCGGCACTGTCGCCGTCCATCGAACCGAAGTTGCCCTGACCATCCAGCAGTTTCAGCGACATCGAGAAGGGCTGTGCCATCCGCACCAGCGCGTCATAGATCGCGCCGTCGCCGTGGGGGTGATATTTGCCCATCGTGTCGCCGATCGGGCGGGCCGATTTGCGGTAGGGCTTGTCGTGGGTGTTCCCGGTCTCGTGCATGGCATAGAGGATCCGGCGGTGCACCGGCTTCAACCCGTCACGCAGATCGGGGATCGCGCGGCTCACGATCACGCTCATGGCATAATCGAGGTAGGAGGCCTTCATCTCATCGGCGATCGAGATCGTCGGCCCGTCATGCTGCGGACGCTTGGGCGCCATTTCATCCGTGGATTCAGGGGGTTCGGGCCGGTCGCTCACGTTGCTCTCGCCTCTCTGGGACAGTCGCTAGATTTTGTTGCCGCACTATAGACCATCCCAACTGCTGGGTGCAATGCCAAGCCGCCGCCACATCCGGCAGCCAAGGGCGCAGAGTGCTAACACACTGTTTTAATTGAAAAGTAATGGGCCTGTGGCATGATGGGGAAAACACCAGGCAGCGAGGCACCCATGGAACGACGCGAAACCGAACTGATGCTGAAAGGCTATGGCCTGACGACGGCGGAATTCTACTACCGCATGCCCGACTACCGGAATGTGCTCAACAGCTTTGTCTGGCAGGATTATGATCTGGCGCCGGACTATCCACGGCTGTTTCGCTTCATCGAGTTCTGGCAGGATCAGATCGAAGGGCCGCTCCATTCCGTGCGCTTCAACCATCGCAAGATGATCGGCCCGGGCGAATGGCGCAATGTCGTGGGCGAATTCAGGCTGCACTGACGGGGCCGGCCCGCATCAGCATCCCGAACAGGTCGCGTGGATCGTCGGGATCGGCGATCATGTCCAGCGGTTCGCAAAAGCCGGTTCGCCCGCATTGCTCATGGACATAGCGCAGGGCCGAAAAATCCTCGATCGCAAAGCCCACCCCGTCAAAGAGGGTAATCTGATCGGGATGGCTTCGACCGGGGGCGCGGCCGGCGATCACCTCCCAGAGTTCGGTGACGGGATGGTCGGGTGAAAGCTGCTGGATCTCGCCCTCGATCCGGGTCTGCGGCGCGTATTCAACGAAGATCGCCGAGCGGCGCAGGATGTCGGGGTGAAGCTCGGTCTTGCCGGGGCAGTCTCCGCCAATCGCGTTGATGTGGATGCCCGGGCCGACCAGATTGTCGGTCAGGATCGTGGCATATTGCTTGTCGGCGGTGCAGGTGGTGACGATCTGCGCACCCTCGACCGCCGCTTCGGGCGACGTGCAGGTGACGACCTCAAGCCCGCTGTGGCGCAGGTTGGCCGCGCATTTGCGCGTGGCGCGGGCGTCGGTGTCATGAAGCTGAACGCGGCTGATCCCGCAGAGGGCGCGAAAGGCAAGCGCCTGAAACTCGGCCTGGGCGCCGTTCCCGATCAGCGCCATCACACGGGCGTCCCGCGGCGCAAGATGGCGGGCCGCGAGCGCTGAACTCGCCGCCGTCCGCAGCGCGGTCAGCAGCGTCATTTCCGACAGAAGCACCGGATAGCCGGTTTGCACCTCGGCCAGAAGTCCAAAGGCGGTAACGGTTTGCAATCCGTTCTTCGTGTTCTTCGGATGGCCGTTGACATATTTGAAGCCGTAAAGCCGCCCGTCCGAGGTGGGCATCAGCTCGATCACACCGACAGCGGAATGGCTTGCGAGGCGCGGCGTCTTCTCGAAGCTTTCCCAGCGACGGAAATCCTCTTCGATCGCGGCCGCCAGATCGCGCAGAACCTGTTCAACCCCTATGTGATGAACAAGCCGCATCATATTGGCAACGCTCACAAAAGGAACCGTATTGAGGCTCATGCAAAGCTCCGGGTCGGGCGGTCGAAGACCTTGCGGCCCATCAGGCTTGCCACAAGGTCCACCATCAGCCGCGCGGTGCGGCCGCGTTCATCCAGGAACGGGTTGAGCTCGACCAGATCGAGCGAGGTGACAAGCCCGCTTTCGTGCAGAAGCTCCATCACCAGATGCGCCTCGCGGAAGGTGGTGCCCCCCGGAACCGTGGTCCCGACCGCCGGCGCAACGGTCGGGTCAAGGAAATCCACATCCAGCGAGACATGCAGCATTCCGCGGGCCGAGGCCACACGTTCCAGAAAGCTGCGCAGCGGCGCCACCACGCCGCGTTCGTCCAGAACGCGCATGTCGTTGATCTCGACCTCATGGGTCAGCAGCGCCGCATGTTCCTCGGGGTCAACCGAGCGGATGCCGAAGAGGCAGATGTTTTCTGGCGGCACAGCCGCAGGGAAGGGTGGAAAGCCGTCGAACCCGTCGCGCCCGGCCAGATAGGCAACGGGCGTTCCGTGCAGATTGCCGGTCTGGGTGGTGGCCGGCGTGTGGAAATCGGAATGGGCATCCAGCCAGAGCACGAACAGCGGCCGCCCGGCATGGGCGGCATGGGCCGCAACCCCGGCCACCGAACCCAACGAGAGGCTGTGATCCCCGCCGAGGAAGATCGGCATTCCCGCCTGCATCGCCCGCGCGCCCGCCTGGGCAAGCGCCTCGGTCCAGGCCACGATTTCGGGCAGGGAATGGACTGCTGGGTTGGGGCTGGTCACCTCGCGCAGGGGCGCAGCGGTCATGTCGCCGTAATCCTGGACATCGTGGCCCAGATCGCTCAGCGCCCGGGCAAGGCCGGCCGTTCGGAAGGCGGCGGGCCCCATGATGCAGCCGGGCACCTTCTGGCCGGCATCAATCGGGGCGCCGATGAGGATACAGGTTCTGGGCATGGGCATTCCTTTCGTCCGAGTGTTTTCCGGCTTTGCGGCGGGCTGAAGCAGACATAATGTCGAAACCGGACCCGACGATGCGCAATATGGACGAGAGACTGACCAGAATGGACGAAACCGACCTGCGCCTGATCGCGGCGCTGCGCCGGAACGGGCGCGCGGGGATCTCGGAACTGGCGGCGGATCTGGGCCTTGGCCGGGCCACGATCCGCGCGCGGATGGAGCGGCTTGCCGCCACGGGCGACATCCTGGGCTATAGCGTCGTTACCCGCAGCGATGCGGCCGAGGCGCCGGTGCGCGGCCTGATGATGATCGGCATCGAGGGGCGCGGCACCGAACGGATCATGGCGCGGCTCATGGGGATGCCGGCCGTGCGGGCCGTGCATTCGACCAATGGCAAGTGGGATCTGATCGCGGAAATCGGGGCGCAGTCGCTGGCGGAGCTGGATGCGGTCCTGTTTCAGATCCGGCGGCTGGACGGTGTCGCAACCTCGGAAACCAACCTTCTGCTCACGACCCGGCGCGGCGGCTGAGCGCGATGAAGGCGGCGATCCAGATCCCCGCCAGCCCCAGCGACAGAAGCGCATTCCACGCCGGCATGGACAGGCCCAGGAACGACCAGGCGATGTCGTCGCAGCGGATCACCGGCGCGTTCAGGATATGATCCAGTAGCTGATCGGTGCTCAGCCCGCCGATCGGCGCCGCGGTGCAGGTGGTCGGCCCCTGCCACCAGCCCTGTTCGACGCCGGCGTGATAGGCGCCGATACCGGCCGTCGCCGCCGCCGCAATCGCCCCCAGCACGGCCCAGATCCGCGCTGGCAGCGCCAGCGCCGCCACCCCGATCAGGATCGCCGCCAGATGCGGCCAGCGCTGCCAGATGCACATGGGGCAGGGCGGCAGGCCGCCGACGTATTGAAACAGCAGTGCGCCCACAAGCAGCCCTGCCGATCCAGCCGTCGCCGCGGCGACAAGAAGCCTGTAGCTCATAGATATCTCACCATTGCGAAACCGCCGAGGAGGATCACGACAAACAGCGTGAACATCAAGCCCAGCCGCCGCTCGATGAAATCACGTATCGGTGCGCCGAACTTCCACAGCAGCGCCGCAACCAGGAAGAACCGCAGGCCCCGCGCCAGAATGCTGGCCAGAAGGAACACCGGCAGCGACAGCGCTGTCGCGCCCGACAGGATGGTGATGACCTTGTAGGGGAAAGGCGTGACCCCCGCGATCAGCACCGCCCAGGCGCCCCATTCGTTGTACCGCGCGGCAAATTCGCCGAAATAGGCATCTTTTCCGTAGAATTCGAGCACCGGCCGGCCCACGCTCTCGAACAGGCCCCAACCGATGTAATAGCCCAGAAGGCCGCCCAGAACCGATGACACAAGCGCGACGCCCGCGATCAGGAACGCCCGCGAGGGCCGGGCCAGGATCATCGGGATCATCAGCACATCGGGCGGGATCGGAAAGACCGAGCTTTCGACGAAGGCCACGAGCGCCAGCGCCCAAAGCGCGTGCCGGCTTTGAGCCAGCGAAAGCGTCCAGTCATAAACGGAGCGGATCATGTCATTCCCTGCGCAGAGCCGCCCTTGCACCACGGCGACCGGCCCGCGTCAAGCGCAACACGCGCCGCTTGACCGCCGCCCTGCGCAGCGATAGGAACAGCGCGTTGCCCGAGTGGCGGAATGGTAGACGCAGCGGATTCAAAATCCGCCGCCGCAAGGCATGCCGGTTCGAGTCCGGCCTCGGGTACCAACACGCATTTTCAACCGATGTGAGCGTTGAGAAAAGCGGTTTTTATTGAATGAAATCAAAGAAACCGCTACTTCTTCAAAATCATTAGTCCCGGTGCATCCCAACACCTGATGGTATTTTTGTTGGTATCGAGGATGACCGAGTCGGAAGGAGAAAACCCAGGATGCCTCTCAGCGATGTCGCCTGTCGGAATGCCAAACCTGCGGACAAGCCGCGCAAGATGAGCGATGGCGACGGTCTTTACCTTCAGGTTCAACCAAGCGGTTCGAAGCTGTGGAGGATGAACTATCGCTTCGAGGGGAAGCAGAAGACGCTTGCCTTCGGATCTTACCCTGCTGTTGATCTGGGGGAGGCCCGCAGGCGCCGGGACCGGGCTCGCAAGGTTTTGGCGCTCGGTCGCGATCCTTCCAAGGAGGACCACGAGCAGCCGGGGGTGGTGACCTTCGAAGCCGTGATGAACGAGTGGTTCGAGAGCCAGTCCGAAAACTGGGTTCCGGCCTACGCGCAACGTGTCCTCGGCAGGCTGAAGGTGAACGTGCTGCCAGAGATCGGGAAAAGGGCGGTGGATACCCTGGAGCCTGCCGACATTCTGAAGGTGCTGCGCGAGGTCGAGAAGCGCGGGGTCCTCTATTCCGCAGGTCGCATCAAGCAATACATCAGTCTGATAATGCGCTATGCGGTTTCCACGGGTCGAGCCCCACGAGATCCAACCGCGGATCTCCGCGGCGCGCTACGCCCGCCACCGAAGCCCAAGCACATGCACAAGCTGCCTGCCGACGAGATCGGGAGTTTTGTGCTGAACTTAAGGAACTACGCCGGGGAAGAGATAACCGCGCTTTCGATAGAGTTCATCCTTCACACCTTCGTTCGCACCAACGAGTTGCGGTTCGCCAAGTGGGCGGAGTTCAAGGATACTGTATGGCGCATTCCTGCCGCGCGGATGAAGATGCGCCGGGACCACTTGGTGCCCCTCACGCCCAGGGTGCAGGAGATACTGGCGAGGTTGAAAGTTCTGTCGGCCGACAGCGAATTGGTAGCGCCTGGGAACGGTGGCAAGCCCATGAGTACGAACACGATGATCTACGCGCTCTACAACATGGGTTACCGTAACAAGGTAACGATTCACGGCCTTCGTGGAACCGCGTCGACCTTTCTGAACGAAAGTGGACTGTGGTTGCCTGATGCGATCGAACGGCAACTGGCCCATGTGCCTGGCGACACAGTTCGCGCCGCCTACAACGCTGCGCTTTACTGGGACGAGCGGTGTAGGATGATGCAGTGGTGGAGCGACCACATCGTGCGGGAAACGGATGTCGCAGAGCTTACCGGCTGATCAGGACGGATTGCCGGTCCCGAGCCCTTGAGGCCGAGCTTCGGCCGGAAAGCGTTTGCTGAACAGCTGCGGGCTCAAGCGGCCGCGTTCCTTGTGCGGAAACGACGCCAGCGTGGTGCAACCTTCGGGCGTGGTCAGTACCACGGCCCAATGCCCGGTTTGATTGAGGTAGAGTTCTTCCATGTGCCCGCGGTCGTTCAGACCCCAGCTGTGGAGCCGAAGATCGTGGACTTCGCGCAGGAATGCACCGAGATGTTCACGGTTCAAACATTGGCTTTGCGCGTTGGCACAAGTGGCCGTCAGCGCGAGACTTGCTGCGAAAATGAGAGTTTTCATCTGACGGCCCTTTCCAGTGGAACAAGCGAGCGCGGTCAATGCAGGGGTTCCAAAGGTGCCCGTGGAAGTCGCCATTCAGGCTTCACTTCACCACTTAGCCGCGCTCTGGATGTGCGTCTGCGGCGAACTTGTCGAGGGGTCACGCCGCGCTATTGCATATGTCCCCGTCATTCGACGCACCACCAGAAGGCAGCTTATGTTTAGCGCAGACCGGGATTGATACCGGCTCAGGGGGCAGGCGGGCTTTTACGTCCTGACACGTTTCCCGCTCCGTGCGTGTCCATCCACGCTGCTGCGCTGTGGATTCAGGATAAGCACGTTTGCGGTTGAAAGTCACGCAAAAAGTGATACAGTGACCAAACATCACACTCGCCGCCACGAGGAAGAAATGAGCGAAGAACGACTGTTGAGAATCGGGGAAGTGCGACACGTCACCGGGTTGTCCAAGAGCGAGATATACCGCCGCGTGAAAGCGCAGGTTTTCCCTCGCCCCCGCCGACTGTCTCACCGTGTCTCGGTCTGGCTGAAGTCCGAGTTGGACAACTGGATGACAACGCAGTTCAATTGAGAGGGACGCGGCGTGAGCGACTGGTCAGAGGTTTACGGCTGGAACGGCGGCGAAATGCCAGTCCCGGGCGATACACAGGTTCAGGTGTGGATGCTGGGAGGTGACATGCAGTACGCCCCAGCCGCCAGTTTCAACTGGGTGCATACCGGGTTCGCCCCCGATATCGTGGCATTTCGCGCCTACGCTTCACCGGTCCTGACAAGCGTGGACATCCCGCTCTCTGTCACGAAGACCAGCGAAGATCCTGAAACCTGGCTGGTGAACAGCCTGATGATCAATCCCAACGCCACGCTGAGGGTCAACCTTCGCAACGGGGAACCGTCCGGCGGGACGTTGACCTTCTCGTGAGCGATCCATTGGACGACCTGGACGATCTTCTGGGCGATGACCCGCCGGTTATAACCGACGCGCTGCCCCCTGCGACAGCCTTTCTCAAGCCGGTAGGCGTCACGTTCCTGGCTGAAATTCTCGGCAAGCAACCTCGCAGCCTTTATGCGAGGCTCGCCCGCTGCCCGGTCAAGGAGTACTGCAAGAAGGGTAATAAACAGTTTCCGCTCTACGATTTCCTTGAGGCCATGTCCTACCTCGTCACGCCTAAGGGCAACATCGAGGAATGGTTTGCGTCCAAGAACGCGGCGTCGCTGCCCCCTTACGTCAACAAGATGTTCTGGGATTCCGCGAACCAGCGCAATCGCGTGATGCGGTCCTCCAACGATCTCTGGCACACCGACGACGTGATGCTCGTCCTCGGCCGCGTGGCCATGATGATCAAGGAAGAAGTCAAGATGTGGGTTGAGGAATTGCCTGAGAAGGACGCCCTCACCAACGAGCAATACAACGCGCTGATCGACGCGAGCAACCGACTGCTTGCGAACGTGCGCGAACGACTGGTCGATATGCCAAGTCACGGGCTCACCGAGGCGTCGATGAGCAGAACCATCGAGGCGGAACTTGAGGCCGGCGGCGGGATGCCCGTCGAAGACATGCCAGAGGACGAATGACCCGCGGTCGCAAGAAACATATGCGCCCGGCGACGATCGCCGAGTTGATCGCGGAAGCCCGTTTCCCGTCACTTGAACATATCGTTTCCAAGGCGTTCGGGGAAATGGTGCCTCCGGTGAGGATGAGCGTCCCGGAAGCGGCGCAGAAGTACATGCGCATGGGGTCTGGTTCAGGTCACGGTGTTCCGTGGTCTGCCACCAAGACCCCCTACATGATCGAACCCATGGAGATGCTTACCAGTCTGGATCATCAGGGTGTTGTTTTTGTCGGCCCGGCCCGGACAGGTAAATCGGTGCCAGCTCTCGGCTGGATCGCCCATACGGTCATCACCGATCCCGAAGACATGATGTTCGTGCAGATGGACCGGGAGAACGCGCGAAAGTGGTCGAAGGGTGATTTGGACCGGTTTCTTGCTGCGTCTCCTGAAGTCCGTAAGCGTCAGATGACGCGGCGGGAAGACGACAACACGTTCGACAAGCAGTTCAGTAGCGGGATGCGGGTTCTTGTGACGTATCCCACAGCCAATAACCTTTCGAACATCACGGTCGGTAAGGTCTGGTTGATCGACTACGAGCGGATGGACGACCTCGTGGACGGTGAGGGGACTCCGTGGGACATGGCGCAGAAGCGGACCCAGACGAAGGGGCGTTTCGGCATGACCGTGGCCGAGGCGAGCCCAAACCCGCACAAGGAGATCCGCGACCCGAAGTGGTCACCATCGACGCCCCACGAGGCACCTCCCATCCGCGGCATCTTCGAGATCTATAACCGGGGTGACCGCAGGCGCTGGCACTGGTGCTGCCCGTCCTGCGGGGAATGGTTCGAACCGGATTTCAAGCTTCTGGACTGGGGCGGCAAGACCGACCCGATGGAAGCGAAAGAGGCGACCGTGATGGTGTGCCCGAGTAACGGCTGCGTCATCAAGCCCACGCAGAAATTCAAGTTGAACCTCCGCGGGCGCTGGGTGCCGGAAGGGGGCAGGTTGACGCCGGAAGGTAACCTTGAACCTAGACCCGGCATGGTCATCCGTCGCAGCGACATCGCTTCGTTCTGGTTGAAGGGGCCTGCGGCGGCCTACCAGAGTTGGGGTGAAATGGTTCTAAAATACCTCAATGCGCAGAAGGCGCTTGAGGAAACAGGTGACGACGGGCCGCTGCGAACCACCGTCACCACTGACCAGGGCAGCTATTATATTCCCGCGTCCCGCCTCTCGGATCGTTCTCCGGAGGATCTGAAAGAGCGCGCCGAGGATTGGGGTTCGACGGAAGACGAGCCGACCGTACCGCACGGCGTCAGGTTCATCGTGATGACGGTTGACGTGCAGAAGACCGCCTTCGTCCTGCAGGCCGTTGGCTTCATGGCGAACGGCGATGCCGTGGTCATAGACGGTTTCAAGGTCAGGCTGTCCAACCGTCTCAACGCGGACGGTGACAAGTTGCCGATCGATCCATTCGCTTACGGGGAGGATTGGGACACGCTGATCGACGCTGCACTGCTTCGGAGCTACCCACTCGCAGACGGATCCGGTCGCAGGATGCGCGTCCGTGCGGTCGGCTGTGACTCCGGCGGCGGGGAAGGCGCGGCTGCCAATGCTTACAATTTCTGGCGGCGTCTCAAGAAGCGCGGGGACAATTCTCACCGCAACTTCATCCTGGTTAAAGGTGAACCGTCACGCACTGCCCCTCGCGCCAGAACAACGTGGCCGGATTCAAGCCAGAAGGACCGCAACGCCATTGCCCGCGGCGACGTGCCCGTTCTGCTTCTCAACGCCAACAGTCTCAAGGATCAGGTTTCGGCGATGCTCGCGCGGCGGGTCGGTCAGGACAATGAGGACGCAGTGACCGGCGGCATGTTGCGCTATCCGGACTGGATGCCGCAGTGGTTCTACGCGCAGATGACCACCGAAATCCGCACCGACAAGGGGTGGGAAAACCCGCGGAAACGACGCAACGAGGTGTTCGACCTCACCTACTATGCGATCGGCGTTGCTGTGCGGCCGGTTGAGAAGGCGGTCCCGTTCGCAAACATCCAGGTCGAGCGTATCGACTGGAACAATCCGCCGGCATGGGCTGCTGACTGGGACGACAACGACCTTGTTTTCGGCAGTGAGCAGCAGGCATCTGCGTCCTCGGCACCGAGGACTCGCAAAGACTTCGCAGAGCTTGCCAAAAGCCTCGCGTGATCTTCGTTTTCGCTTGACTTCACGAAAAAAGTGAAAGTCACGCAAAACTTTCCGGCGGCATGAAATAGATTTGAATGCATCATTTTGGCGCGAAATGGATTTGAATGCATCCCGCATGGCTTTGGGTCCTTCCTATGAGGGGCTGCCGGGGGCGGGGAGCACCGAGCCCGATTCTCGCACTGTGTGAAAAATGCAACAGTGCAACATGTGACGGCTATTAACATTGATTTAAATCCATTTTCTGCGGCCGGAATCGATCTGAGTGCAACTTTGGACCGATTTTTCAGGCTGTCTCACCTGTCTCACCTCCTAAAACAAGTGAGACAGGCAGGTGAGACGTTTTTATTGTTACTTTTCAATATGTTCTCACCTGTCTCACTTGTCTCACTTGTTTTCTAATACTGCAAAAGGAAGACGGGGAGAAAGGGGCGCCGTAAAGGCAAACACTGGTAAAGGCCTGACCCCGCAATCCGACAAGAGAGTCGGAAAACCAGTGAGACAAGTGTGACAGGTGAGAACCCATTGACAAATATGGGTGAAAACTGTCTCACCTGATTCTGGGAAGTGAGACAGGTGAGACAGGTGAGACACCTTCAAACGGCCTCAACAGCAGACGCCGATTGGAAAATGGATTTAAATCTATCTCAGCAACAAAAAAAAAACCCGGCGCTGAGGCCGGGTTCGCTGAAAATGCAACTGGGTCGATTATGGATTTAAATCGACTTATACTGTAAGCGGGGTTTTTCCCCCATTGGGTTTGGGCTTCCTCTGGCGGCACCCGGCGGGCACCTTGGTCGCATTTTCCATGATGGAGGAGTGCGATGGCG